>NZ_JAEQMG010000024.1 GCF_016680995.1 Ruminococcus difficilis
ACGACGCTCTTCCGATCTATGGGCTTCCGCAGGCTGTCGATCATCGACCTCGACGCCGGTCATCAGCCGATCTACAACGAGGACAAGACCCTTGTTCTCACCTTCAACGGCGAGATATACAACTACAAGGATCTCAGGGCGACTCTGATAAAGAAGGGTCACAAGTTCTATACCGAGTCCGACAGCGAGGTGCTGGTCCACGGCTTTGAGGAATGGCACGAGGATCTGCTCCCGAAGCTTCGCGGAATGTTCGGCTTCGCGATTTACAACACCGTTGACAAGTCGCTCTTTTTAGCCCGCGACTTCTTCGGAATCAAGCCCATGCACTACGCTCAGGTCGAGGGCGAGTTCGTCTACGGCAGCGAGATCAAGAGCATTCTCGAGTACCCAAAGTACGTAAAGCGCTTCAACAAGAGAGCTCTCGACACCTACCTCTCGTTCCAGTATGCGGTGCCGCCTCAGACATTCTTTGAGGATATTTTCTGTCTCATGCCCGGTCACTACCTCTGGTACAAGGACGGCGAGGTTGAAACCACACGCTACTTTGAGCCGAGGTTCAGACCCGACGAGAGCATCACCGAGGAACAGGCTGTCGATATGATCGACAAGGTATTCGAAAACTCCGTCAACGCCCACAAAATCGCCGACGTTGAGGTCGGCTGCTTCCTCTCCTCGGGCGTGGACTCAAGCTATGTATCAACATACTTCGCCGACCAGAAAACCTTCACAGTTGGCTTTGATTTCGGCGAGAAATATAACGAGATAAGCTGGGCTCAGGAGCTCAGCCGCAAAATCGGCGTGGAGCATCATACCCACCTGATATCATCCGACGAGTTCTGGGACGCGGTTCCCACCGTTCAGTACCACATGGATCAGCCGCTCGCCGACCCGTCGTGTATCGCGCTGTACTTCGTTTCGCGCCTTGCGAGCGAATACGTCAAGGTAGTGCTCTCCGGCGAGGGTGCCGACGAGCTCTTCGGAGGCTACACCTGCTACAACGACCCGCGCGTTTTCAGAATGTACCAGAAGATCGTTCCGCACTTCCTGCGCAGGGCGATCCGCGCGATCTGCCGCAAGCTGCCCGACATCAAGGGACGCGACTACCTTATCCGCGCCTGCGACCCGCTCGAGGACAGATACATCGGCAACGCGTTCATGTACGACCTGCGCGAGAAGAAGGAGATCCTCAAGGAA
>NZ_JAEQMG010000025.1 GCF_016680995.1 Ruminococcus difficilis
ACCGAGGTTCGCTTCAAGGCTGACCCGGAGATTTTCAAGGAGACTACGGTTTACGAGTACGAGGTGCTCGAGCGCCGTCTGCGCGAGCAGGCGTTCCTCAACGCGGGCGTACATATTGAGCTCCGCGACGAGCGCGACGAGGAAAATATCATCAAGAAGAACTTCGTCTACGAGGGCGGTATCAAGAGCTTCGTAACTTATATTCACAAGAAGCGTTCGCTCGAGGTCATCCACCCGGACGTAATATATTTCTCCTCAAAGAACGAGGAGGATACCGTGGCGGTAGAAATCGCCATGCAGTACAACGAAAGCTACAACGAGAACCTGCTGACCTTCGCGAATAACATTCACACCACCGACGGCGGTACCCACGAAGAGGGCTTCAAGAGAGCTTTGACCTACGTGATGAACGACTACGCGCGCAAGTTCGGCAAGCTCAAGGACAACGACAAGAATCTCAGCGGCGAGGATGTGCGCGAGGGCTTGACCGCTATCATCTCCGTCAAGCTCAAGGAGGCGCAGTTCGAGGGTCAGACCAAGGCAAAGCTCGGCAACACCGAGGTTCGCACCATGGTCGACAAGCTCGTAAGAGAAAAGCTGATGGTCTACCTCGAGGAAAATCCCGCCGTTTCAAAGGCAATATTCGAAAAGGCTCTCGCGTCTGCAAGAGCGCGTGAGGCTGCGAGAAAGGCGAGGGAGAGTGTGCGCAGAAAGTCCGCTCTCGAATCCGCACAGCTTCCCGGAAAGCTCGCGGACTGTCAGTCGCGTGACAGCAGCGAGACCGAGATATTCATCGTCGAGGGTGACTCCGCGGGCGGTTCCGCGAAGGGCGGCCGCGACAGAAGAATACAGGCTATCCTTCCGCTCTGGGGCAAGATGCTCAACGTCGAAAAGGCGCGTATCGACAGGGTTTACGGCAACGACAAGCTCATGCCGGTAATTACCGCTCTCGGCACAGGCATCGGCGACGAGTTCGACCTCGAAAAATTAAGATACGACAAGGTCATCATCATGGCGGATGCCGACGTCGACGGCTCGCATATCCGCACCCTGCTTCTGACCTTCTTCTTCCGCTATATGAAGCCTTTGATTGAGGCGGGACACGTTTATATCGCACAGCCGCCGCTCTACAGGATAACTAAGGGCAAGGAGCACAGATACGCTTATTCCGATCTCGAGCGCGACCAGATTCTCGCGACTATAGAGGGCAAAACCGAGATCCAGCGCTACAAAGGTCTCGGTGAGATGGACAGCGAGCAGCTTTGGGAGACCACAATGAATCCCGACTCGCGCCTGATGCTCAGGGTCGAGCTGACAGACGCCGAGGCTGCCGACGAGACATTCACGATCCTCATGGGAGATAAGGTAGAGCCCAGACGTGAATTTATTGAACAGAACGCGAAGTACGTTCAGAATCTACTGTTTTGACGACGGATCCATGACGTTGAGGAGCTGCCACGGAATACGCGGTGTAGGTATCCACCTTGCCGTTTTCGTCTGTCTTT
>NZ_JAEQMG010000026.1 GCF_016680995.1 Ruminococcus difficilis
ATCGAAAGCGCGAATACGGTTGTAAACAGGATCGCGACCGTGAGGACAACCGCAGGTATCCTTCTGATTAGCATCTTAGTCAAAGTAACACCCTTTCTTTAAGCAAAGGAATTCAATTCATTAAAGAGAATTCAGTGTTTTTTAGGTAAGCGACTATATGATTACAATTTCGTTACCGTTATTTATTCTAACATATTTTTCCGCAAAAATCAAACCTTAATTACCACGAGATTACACAAAAACGTGTTCCGAAATATGGACAACATTCACAATATCTGGTGGCCGGCTTGTAACCGCCACAAATTATTGCGTTTTTTCGCCCTCCAACTTTTATTATTAAATAAGAAGCAAAAACAAGGCGCAGTATTCAATAAAAGGTGGGGGAAATTATGTGCTTTTTGATGAATTTAATATTCCTGAAAAAAAGACTTGCTTTTTCTCCGAAAGTATGGTAATATATATCTTGCGGTTCAAAAGAACCCATATGCGCCGGTAGCTCAGCTGGATAGAGTGTCTGACTACGAATCAGAAGGTCGGGAGTTCGAGTCTCTTCCGGCGCGCCATAGAAAAAAGGATACCCACTCGGGTATCCTTTTTTCTATTTACTGCTGACAGCAAGCCGGAAGAGACTCGAAGGTGACGAGAACGACCGCCGCCGGTGGCGGATAAAAGGAGTTCGAGGAAGCGCCGAAACAGGGAGTTCGAGGAAGTACCTTCAGGTACGACGCTGAACGACCATGTTTCAAACGGAGAGTGTGCCAAGGCGCAGGCGGAACGCCGAGCCGCAGGCAAAAACGCTTCGGGGAAGCGTTTTTAACGAGAGCGACTGATGAATCTCTCCTTACGCACTGAACCGCTCAAGCGACGCAGGTATTTTCACATTTATTCCAACGCGCCATAAAAAACGGACGTCCATAGCGGACGTCTGTTTTTGTTTATGTTCATCAATAAATAAGTGGGGTTTCCACCTCTGAGTCCGAATTGCCCTTGACGTGGTGATAGACGACCTCGGATTTTTCGTCCTCTTTTACGCCTATGACCCATTCCTCGCTGCCGTCGCTGTCCTTGCCCTTTTCAACGCTCACGACCGTGCCGCCCGAGCTGCCGAGAGCCTCGGCTATAGCTTCGTCCTCGCGCATTCCGCCGTAGACATCAAAATTATTATCGGGCGTTTCTTCACCGCCGCTGCTTTCGGCCTTGTAATCGGCGGCTTTTGTTGTAGATACTTCAGTTTCGGCGGCAGCAGTCGGCTGAGTTGTTCCTTTCGCCTTTGTCGCGTCCTGTGCTGCCGCCTGTGTTGCTGACGTAGCTGTGGTCTGAGCCTGTGATGACGCTTCCTCACCGCAGCCCGACATTGCTGCGCACGCGATAAACGCGCACGCTGATATTATAAAAATAACTTTCTTCATTTCATTCACACTCACTTTACATCACACAAGTCTTTTATTACCTCGCCCGCGATGATGAGCCCTGCAACCGACGGCACAAACGCGTTTGAAGCGGGGATATCCTTGCGGACGCCGCTGCTTTCAGACGGCTTTCCGAGCGGCTTTCTCGCCTGTTCCTTTGAGTAAACGACCTTGAGCTTCTTTATTCCGCGCTTGCGGCATTCTATGCGCATTACGCGAGCGAGCGGACAGACAGAGGTTTTGCTGATGTCCGCGACCTCGAAGGCTGTCGGGTCGAGCTTGTTGCCCGCGCCCATCGAGCTGATTATCGGCGTACCTGCCGCCTGTGCCCTCTGCGCGAGCTCGAGCTT
>NZ_JAEQMG010000027.1 GCF_016680995.1 Ruminococcus difficilis
CCGAATCCGAGGATATCTCTGTCGGCGGCACGGACAACATCGACGCGGAGATCTTTGCTGACTTTGACTATGTCGCCTTAGGACATATCCACCGTCCGCAGAACTGCGGCAGTAAGAAGATCCGCTACTGCGGTACGCCGCTGAAATACTCCTTCTCGGAAGCGAATGATCAGAAATCCGTGACTGTCGGAGAGTTGTCGGAAAACGGCGAGCTCACTATCCGCACCGTTCCGCTGACTCCCCTGCACGATATGGTCGAGATCAGGGGCGCTTATGACGAGCTGACGGCGAAGAGTTATTATGACGGCGCCTCTTTGCAGGAGGACTACGTCCACATCACCCTGACCGACGAGGAGGATATCCCTGACGCAGTCGGCAAGCTCAGAACGATCTATCATAACCTGATGAAGCTCGATTATGACAATCAGCGCACCCGCGCGAACGGCGAATTGCTGCCCGAAGCGCAGGTGGAAACAAAGTCGCCGCTCGAGCTGTTCGGAGACTTCTACCGCACACAGAACGGTCAGGAGTTGACCGAGGAACAGCAGACCTATCTGCAAAATATCATCGAAAGCGTATGGGAGGACTGACATGAGACCGATCAAACTGACGATGTCCGCGTTCGGACCATACGCGGGAGTAACTACCATTGATTTTGACAAGCTGGGCAACAGCGGGCTGTACCTGATCACAGGCGATACGGGCGCGGGCAAGACGACCATCTTCGACGCGATCGTGTATGCGCTGTACGGCAGGACCGGCAGTGAAGAACGCGTGCCCTCGATGCTGCGTTCCAAATACGCCGCTCCCGACACGCCGACTTATGTCGAATTACGCTTTCAATGCGGCGGCAAGGAATATCGCATCAAGCGCAATCCCGAATATATGCGCCCGAAATCACGCGGTGAAGGGTTCACCAAAGAGAGCGCTGACTGTGAGCTAAAAATGCCCGATAACAAGGTGATCGCCAGACGGTCGGAGGTCGACGACATGATCTACCGGATCATCGGACTTGACAGCCGACAGTTCATGCAGATCGCGATGATCGCGCAGGGCGACTTCAAAAAGCTGCTGCTCGCCTCTACCGATGAACGCAAAAAAATCTTTCGGCAGATCTTTAAGACCGAAAACTACGAAAGCCTTCAGCAGAAGCTGAAGGGCGAATTCATACAGGCAAAGCGCCGTCTGGACGACGTGAACAACAGTATCCATCAATATATCGGCGGGATCAGCTGTGCGGACGACAGCGATGATTTTGCGCTCGTTGACAAAGCAAAACGACAGGAGCTGCCGATCAGCGAAACCGTATCACTAATCGAAAAGCTCAACCGCGCCGATCTCGACAGCATGAAAGCGCTTGACGAAAAGCTGGATGCTATCGATCAAAAGCTCGCCGTGCTGAACGCGGCGCTCGGCAAGGTCGACGAATACAACAAGGCAAAAGCCTCCGCGGAAACGGTGAAACAGCAGATCGCCGACGAGACGGAAAAGCTGAACGACCTGAAAGAAAAAGCGGATCAGGCGCAAGAGGCGTATCAGGAGGTCGACTCCCTCACGGCGGAGGTCGGCAAGCTCAACGCCGAAATGCCCGACTATGAGAAATACGACGAACTTGCGCGATCACTCGTAACGCTTGAAGAAAAAATCAAAACAGCCGCAAAGACAAAGGAGCGGCTGGATCACACCATCAAGACAGAAAAAGAGAATCTGTCCGCTCTCAAAGAGGAAAAGTCCGCTTTAGCGGGCGTGAAAGAGGACAGGCTCAGGCTCGAAACAAAACAGCAGGAAGCTGATAAAAAGCGATCTGACCTGAACGGTATCAAGCGGATGATCGGAGATCATGAGACGGATATCGAAGCACTTGAAACATTACAAGAGTCATGTAACAGGTCGATCGCCGTCGCCGAACAGTGCGCGAGAAAATACAACGAGCTGAACGTCGCTTTCCTGCGCGAGCAGGCGGGTATTCTTGCGGAAAGCTTGCGCGACGGTGAACCATGCCCCGTATGCGGGGCGACCTCTCACCCGTCCCCTGCCGAAAAATCTTCACATGCGCCCACCGAAAAAGAGTTGAAGGACGCAAAAAAAGAAGCCGATACCGCTCAGGAATCCGCTCAAAAGCTCAGTTCGGAATGCGCGAAGCTCAGGGGCATGGCAGAAGCGCAGAAGGATTCGCTCAAAAAGCGGCTCAGCGAGAATGGGATAGAAGCGGAGCTGTCAGAGGCAAAGGAACTGCTTGAAAAGCGGATCGCCGAATTGTCGGATAAGATGAACGAGCTGACAGCGCAGATCCAAATTCTCAGCGATAAAGAACAACGAAAGGACAAGCTCGAAACACTGATCCCCGAAAAACAGGAATCGATCGATTCCCTGCAGGCACAGTTCGCCGATACGGAGAAAGAGCTCTCCGCAAGCTCTGCGACAAAGCTACAGCTCTCTAAGCAGGTCAAAGAGCTGAAAGAGGGCTTACGGTTCGACACCAAGCAACAGGCAACAGAGTATCTCCTCACGCTCGAAGGCAGGATCGCTCTGCTGAAAAAGTCCTTGGAGGATGCGCAGAAAAAGCTTGGCGATCAGAAGCAGATACTTGAACAGCTGATCGGCAAGCAAAAACAGCTGAAAGCGCAGATCGCGGACTCGGAACAGCTTGATGGAAAGAAGCTCACAGTCGAAAAAGCCGACCTGACGGAGCAGAAGAACGTCATCAACCGCGAACGGGAGATCGTCAGCAACCGATATTCCTCCAACGATCATACGCTGCAGAATATCGCCGCCAAACAGACTCAGGCTCAAAAGCTCGAGAAGCAATATCAGCTGACCAAGGCGCTGTCCGATACCGCCAACGGCGATATCGCGGGCAAGGACAAGATCACCCTCGAGGCGTATATCCAGATGACCTACTTTGATCGCGTGATCGCCCGCGCGAATACGCGCCTGATGGTGATGTCGGGCGGTCAGTATGAAATGATACGCCGTGTGGAGGCGGACAACAAACGCAGTCAGAGCGGTCTAGATATCGACGTCATCGACCATTACAACGGGAGTCAGCGTCCCGTCGGCAGTCTTTCGGGCGGTGAAAAGTTCAAGGCGTCGCTCTCCCTCGCTCTCGGGCTCTCCGACGAGGTACAGTCCTCCGCGGGAGGGATCAGACTCGACACGATGTTCGTTGACGAGGGCTTCGGCACTCTCGACGAAGGCTCGCTGAGAAACGCTATCAACGCGCTGGCAAGTCTGAGCGAGGGGAACCGTCTGGTCGGTATCATCTCGCACGTCAACGAGCTCAAAGAGAAGATCGACAGGCAGATCGTCATCACGAAGGATCGCGCAGGCGGCAGTAAGGCGGAGATCATCCTGTGATTTTCGCTTGACTTGCCTTTGACAATATACTATTATCAAATAAAACATTACCGTACAGGAGGAAAACTAAATGAAGCATTTTCTGATCGTAGTGGATATGCAAAAGGATTTTGTGGACGGAGCACTGGGCACCAAAGAGGCTGTCTCGATCGTCCCCTCGGTCGTAAAAAAGATCGAAGAATTTGACGGCGAGATCTTCGCGACACTTGACACGCACGGCGAGAACTATATGCAGACCATGGAGGGCAGGAACCTGCCCGTCCCGCATTGTATCAAGGGCACTGAGGGCTGGGAGCTTGACAAAGCGGTCGCCGCCGCTCTGGAGAAAAAGGGCTATACCCCTGTGGAGAAGGGCACCTTCGGCGCGGCACAGCTCCCCGCGATGGTGATGAACGCCTGTGCGGGAGAGCCGTGTGATATTGAGCTGATCGGTCTGTGCACCGACATCTGTGTGGTGTCGAACGCACTGCTCTTGAAGGCGATCTTCTGTGAGAGCCCCATAAGCGTAGATTCCGCATGCTGTGCGGGCGTCACCCCCGAAAAGCATCTGGCGGCGCTCGAGACCATGAGAAGCTGTCAAATCGAAGTAAAGTGAGGAATGAACATGTTTAACGCTGAAAAAATCAAGAACGAATGTGTACAATGGATCCGCGATTTCTTTGAAGAAAACGGCAAGGGCTGTAACGCCGTCGTCGGTATCTCGGGCGGTAAGGACAGCTCGATCGTCGCCGCGTTATGCGTAGAAGCGCTGGGCAAGGACAGGGTCATCGGCGTGCTGATGCCCAACGGCGAGCAGGCGGACATCGACAAGGCACAGCTCTTAGTCGACACCCTCGGCATCAAGCACTATATCATCAATATCAAGGACGCGTACGAGGGCGTGATCAGACAGCTCCCCTTTGAGCCGACGGCGCAGACCGTGCAGAACCTGCCGCCGCGCATCCGCATGGCAACGCTGTATGCTGTATCGCAGAGCCACAACGGACGCGTCGCGAACACCTGCAACCTCTCTGAGGACTGGGTAGGCTACTCCACCCGCTACGGCGACAGCGTCGGCGATTTCAGCCCGTGCTCCTTTTTGACGGTCGATGAGATGAAGCAGATCGGCAGACTCTTGGGACTGCCCGCGGAGCTGGTAGACAAAGCCCCCTCCGACGGACTTTGCGGCAAGACTGACGAGGATAACCTCGGCTTCACCTACGCCGCTTTAGACCGCTATATCCGTACGGGAGAGATCGACGATCCCGCGATCAAAGAAAAGATCGACTATAAGCACAGGATCAATCTGTTCAAGCTGCAGCTCATGCCCGCCTTCAAGCCTGATATTCCTATCGCGGAGATCCATCAATAAAACTCGACAATCATTTTCACAAAAACAGACCCGATAGCTGACATGGAATCAGTTATCGGGTCGCTTTTTATGACAAAAAGGCGCCGAGCACTGTTACAGCGTTCGGCGCCTGTATGGCAAGAGATTTACTGTTTATGACAGGAGCCTGACATCGCGCAGCCCTTGCAGTTGCCGCAATTGCAGACGACCGCCTTGCCCTGCTTCTTCTTTCTGACCATGCTGACGATGATCGCCGTCACGATCGCTATCAATACGGCACAGATGATGATGGTACCGATGTTATTTGATATCCATGTAAACATGATGTCAACTCCTTCTTATCGGACGGTCATTGAGAACCTGACCGTGATGATTATTTTATCTTGACCTTTTTGGTCAGCTTGCTGGCTTCCTTATAGGGCTTGAAGAGCATGAACAGCATACCCGCGATCAGGAGGATGGAAACGATCAGACCGATCACATTCAAATGACCCGTGAACGCGCCTCCGATCTGGTTGATGCACAGAGCGATCACATACGCAAAGCCGCACTGGTAAGCGATGGCGAACGCCGTCCATTTGCCGGAGTTCATCTCTCTCTTGATGGCGCCCATCGCCGCGAAGCACGGAGCGCACAGCAGGTTGAACACGAGGAACGAGAAGCCTGTCACGCCGGTGAACACGCTCGCGAGCGTCGCCCATGTAGAGAGCTCTCCGCCACCGTACAGTACGCCCATCGTACCGACGATGTTCTCCTTGGCGATCAGACCGGTGATAGAAGCGACCGTCGCCTGCCAGTTGCCCCAGCCGAGCGGAGCGAAGATCCAGGAGATGGCGTTGCCGATCGTGGCGAGGATACTGCTGCCGATCTCTTCTTCACCCAGCATGGTAAAGCTGCCGTCGACCCAGCCGAAGCGGGAGAGGAACCACAGAACGATGGTGGACAGCAGAATGATGGTGCCTGCCTTCTTGATGAATGACCAGCCGCGTTCCCACATCGAGCGCAGGACGTTGCCGAGCGTCGGCCAGTGGTAGGCGGGCAGCTCCATGACGAAGGGAGCGGGCTCGCCCGCGAAGGGCTTGGTCTTTTTGAGCATGATACCCGAAATGATGATCGCCGCCATACCGATGAAGTACGCGCTTGTCGCGACCCACGCGGAGCCGCCGAAGATCACGCCCGCGATCATCGAGATAAAGGGAACCTTTGCGCCGCAGGGGATAAAGGTGGTAGTCATGATGGTCATGCGGCGGTCGCGTTCATTCTCGATGGTACGCGACGCCATAATGCCGGGGATGCCGCAGCCGGTTCCGATAAGTATCGGGATGAAGCTCTTGCCCGACAGACCGAAACGGCGGAAAATACGGTCGAGTACAAAGGCGATACGCGCCATGTAGCCGCAGGCTTCAAGGAACGCGAGCAGGAGGAAGAGGACGAGCATCTGCGGTACAAAGCCCAGTACCGCGCCCACGCCCGCGATGATACCGTCAAGGATCAGGCTCGACAGCCACTCGGGAGCGTTGGCGGCTTCCAGCCAACCGCCGACGATAGCAGGAATACCGGGCACCCATACGCCGAACTGAGCGGGATCGTCGGGCTTGCCTTCGTTTTTCGCAAACACCTCAGCGGCTGATTTGACGTCCTTGCCTGTGGAGGTTTCCTCGGTTATCTCAAGGGTCTCTTCGTCTTCTACTTCATAGGTGAATTCATCGGTATCCTTCACGTCAGAAGCGAATTTGTTGACCTGCGTCACCGCCGCGGCGGGATCGTATTCTTCGGACTCGGAATCGAGCGCCGAGAGCAGGTCTTCATTTCCTGCCGCCTCTGCGGAACCGGTCAGCACTCCGATCGCCTCGGCATGCTCCTCATACTGGGCGGTGCCGATACCGAACAGGTGAAAACCGTCGCCGAAGAGTCCGTCGTTTGCCCAGTCGGTCGCCGCCGTACCGACGGTGACCATCGAGATGTAGTACACGAGGAACATGACGACCATGAAGATCGGCAGACCGAGCCAGCGGTTGGTGACGACCTTGTCGATCTTGTCAGAGGTCGAGAGCTGTGCCTTCTGCTTGTTTTTATACACGCTGTCGATGATCTTGCCGATATAGACGTAACGCTCGTTGGTGATGATCGACTCCGCGTCGTCGTCATATTCTTCTTCGACAGCCTTGATATCATTTTCGATATGCTCGAGGGTCGTGGAGGAAAGCCCGAGCTTTTCGATGACCTTATCATCACGCTCAAAGATCTTGACCGCGTACCAGCGCTGCTGTTCTTCGGGCATATCATGCACGCAGGCTTCTTCGATATGAGCAATCGCGTGCTCGACCGTGCCGTCGAAGGGATGCTTCGGGACGGGCTTCTTCTCCTCCGCCGCCTTGATCGCGACTTCGGCGGCTTCGATAACGCCCTTGCTCTTGAGCGCCGATATCTCGACGACCTTACAGCCCAGCTGACGGCTCAGCTCCGCCGTGTTGATCTTCACGCCTGTTTTCTCCACGACGTCCATCATATTGATGGCGATGACGACGGGGATTCCCAGCTCACAGAGCTGAGTAGTCAGGTACAGGTTGCGCTCGAGGTTGGTACCGTCTACGATATTGAGGATCGCGTCGGGACGCGAGTCGATCAGGTAGTTACGCGCGACGACCTCTTCCATCGTGTAGGGAGAGAGCGAATAGATACCGGGCAGGTCGGTGATGGTCACGTCGGTGTGCTTTTTGAGCTTGCCTTCCTTTTTCTCTACCGTTACGCCGGGCCAGTTGCCGACGAACTGATTCGAGCCTGTCAGGGCGTTGAACAGGGTGGTTTTACCGCTGTTCGGGTTGCCCGCTAAGGCGATCGTGGTTTTCATTTACATACCTCATTTCTTGGTTAGTGTTCCCTAACTGTTAGTTAAAAAATATGTGGATCACGCCGATACATCGCCTGTAAACGACTTGATAAAGGCGCGATCACACCGATCATTCTACCTCTACCATCGCGGCGTCAGCCTTGCGGATCGAGAGCTGGTAGCCGCGTACGGTGACTTCCATCGGGTCGCCTAAGGGAGCGACCTTCTGCACCTTGATCTCGACGCCCTTGGTGATGCCCATATCCATGATACGGCGCTTGACGGCGCCCTCGCCGTGGAGCTTCTTGACCTTGCAGGTACTGCCGATCGGGACTTCGCGTAATGTGTTCATAGTGACCTCCTCATTATATCATGATCTTCTGCGCCATTTCCTTGCTGATCGCAACGCGCGCATCTTTGACTTTGACGATCAGGTTGCCGCCCATAGAGCTGACGACCGTGACGGCAGCGCCCGATACGAAGCCTAAATTTTGCAGATGAGCCCGTACCTCCGCGTTTCCGCCGATTCGTTTAATAATGTTTTCTTCGCCGATGACGGCTAAGGTGAGCGGCATAGCGATCCCCTCTTCCAAAGTGTTATTGCATGCTAACTTGATTAGCTAAAGCTAACCTGAGAGCATTATTTTAGGTCAGGCAGTTAGCCTAACCTAACGTTTATTATATCAGCCGATTTGCGGTTTGTCAATACGTCGCCCGCATTTTCTTTTATTGGACAAATTTTGGCTTTTGATGTATCATCAATACAGAACGATGATAACGACAGGTGAACCTATGGAACATCAAACCGAAAAGGGCAATTTTACTTATATTCTCCAATGCGGGGACGGCTCGCTGTACTGCGGCTGGACCAATGATCTCGAAAAGCGTCTTGCCGCTCACAACGCGGGCACTGCGTCCAAATACACCCGCTCGCGCCGCCCTGTCGAGCTGATCTACTTTGAAGAATTCGGGACAAAGCAGGAGGCGATGAGCAGGGAGTATCAGATCAAGCACCTGACAAGGCAGGAGAAACTCGCGCTGATCCGTCACGGCAAGGACTGATTTGATATATGGAAACTACTCCGTTTTGACAAAGGAGCAGCCGATCTGCGCCATGAACCTCTCCGCGATCGGGGTCATCGCCTGATACTTATTGCGGATCAGATAGAGCTTTGTTTCGAGCTTCGGCGAAAGCGGACGGAACACAAGCCCGCTCTGCTTTGACGTATTGATCAGCTTATCGAAGGTCAAAAGATAGCCCAGCCCCTCTTTGACGAACACAGACGAGTTATACGCCAGACGGAATGAGCCTTCAAGATTCAGCTTGCTCATACGCTCCCCCGCCCATCGCGGGATATCGTTTTTCCATGACTGCTGAGAACAGAACAGCGGCAAACCGACAAGATCGTCCACGAGGACGGTCTTTTTCTTTGCCAAGGGACAGTCGGCGGGCATCACAACGCCCCAGACGTCCGCTTCGGGGAACTCGATATAGTCGTACTTTTTCTTGTCGGGCGTATCGCACAGCACGGCGAAATCGAGCAAGCCCTTGTCGAGCTTTTCGGTGACCTGCTCCGTGTCGCCGCTGGTGATGTGATAATTCAGCCTCGGGTAGAGGTTCTTGAGCGAGCGGATCGCGCGCGCCAGATAGCGGATCTGATAGGATTCGGCAAGCCCTAAGTACAAGTCGCCGCCCGTGATATCGTCGAGGGAGAGGAACTCGCGCTCGATCTTGTCCGCCATCGTCACCAGATCCTCTGCCCTGTCGCGCAGGAGCATGCCCTCGTCCGTCAGCGAGATACTGAAGCTGTGGCGCTCAAAGAGCTTTTTGCCCAACTCGTCCTCCAGCGACCGCAGGGCTTTGGACAAGGTAGGCTGGGTCACATGCAGCAGCTCCGCAGCCTTTGTCATGTTCTCCTCCCTCGCTACGGCGAGAAAATATCGAAGCGTTCTGATCTCCATATTGTCCTCCTGATATTCCAAAAAGTTATATCCTGATATTCATTATAACCATTAGCGCAATCAAAATCAATATGGTAAGATAAAATCGTCAAGAAAGAGGACGGTGATATGGTTGAATGAAGATCTGACGGCGATACTGACCGACATCGGTCTTTCAAAGGACGAGATCAATTTAGCGCAGAAGCTGAGCGACGCGGGTCAAAATGAGGAACTGCAAAAGCGGCTGAGGCTGTGCCGATGCGATCTGATGGAAGAAATGCACATCACACAAAGAAAAGTTGACAACTTGGATTATTTGCTCAGACAATTCAAAGGAGGATCATCATCATGATGAAAACAGCAGATTTAGTTTTAACACAGGAATGGGACAAGACATTTGAGAAAAGCGACAAGGTCGATCACAGCAAGGTGACCTTTGTCAACCGCTACGGCATCACCCTCGCGGCGGATATGTACGTTCCGAAGAACGCGGACGGCAAACTGCCCGCGATCGCGGTATGCGGTCCGTTCGGCGCGGTCAAGGAGCAGTGCTCGGGTCTGTACGCGCAGACGATGGCACAGAGAGGCTTTCTTACCATCGCGTTCGATCCGTCCTTTACGGGAGAGAGCGGCGGTACGCCGAGATACATGGCTTCTCCCGACATCAACACCGAGGACTTTCAGGCGGCGGTGGACTTTCTGTCCTGCTGTGACAAGGTCGACCCCGAGCGCATCGGTATCATCGGTATCTGCGGCTGGGGCGGCATGGCGCTGAACGCGGCGGCGATCGACACCCGTATCAAGGCGACGGTCGCCTCCACCATGTACGATATGACCCGCGTGAACGCGAACGGCTACTTTGACTCTGAGAACAGTGAAGAACAGCGCCATGAGAAAAAGGTCGCGCTGAACAATACGAGGACCGAAGAATACAGAAAGGGCGCATACTCCCGCGGCGGCGGCTGTCTGCCGCTCCCCGTACCCGAGGACGTACCTTTCTTCGTCAAGGACTACAGCGAGTACTACAAGGGCAGAGCTTATCATGAGCGTTCGCTCAACTCCAACGACGGCTGGAACACGATCGGCTGTCTGTCCTTTATGAATCAGCCGATCCTGCAATACTCTGACGAGATCCGCTCCGCCGTTCTGGTGATCCACGGCGAAAAGGCGCACTCCTGCTACTTTGGCAAGGACGCCTTTGAGAATATGACCAAGGACAGCAAATATGCCGACAACAAGGAGCTTCTGCTGATTCCCGACGCGGTACACACCGACCTGTACGACAACACGGACGTCATTCCCTTTGACAAGATGGAGGAATTCTTCTCAAAAATGGTATGACCCCTTTCACCCACAAGGAGTGACTGATATGAAAAAACGACTCTGCCTGCTCTTAGCAGTCGCATTGACAGTTGTACTGACGGCGTGCGGCAATACGGCTGACAAAGCGAAACCGACCGCAACCGTACAGGCAACACAACCGACCGTCAGCGCCACGCAAGCGCCGACAAAATCACCCGAAACACAGGAGATGACCGCCGTGACACAAGCACCGCAAACCGAACCGACTCCCATGGAGACCGCCGCGCCTGAGATAGCGACAGAGATCATTCAGGAAGAACCCGCGCCGGCAGGCGACCTGCAAATGCTGATCAACGGCACAGCCGTCGCGGTCGCGTGGGAGGATAACGCGGCAGTGGATACGCTCAAAGAGCTGTGTAACGGTCAGACGCTCACCATTGATATGTCGATGTACGGCGGCTTTGAGCAGGTCGGCTCGATCGGCACACAGCTGCCGCGGGACGACGTCCAGACGACCACCGAAGCAGGCGATATCATGCTGTACGCGGGCGATCAGATGGTCGTGTTCTACGGCTCTAACTCATGGGCTTACACGCGACTGGGTCGTATCACCGACAAATCGCAGGCTCAGCTTTCCGAGCTGCTTTCGGGCGGCAACGTTACCATCACGCTCACTTACTGATTCAACGGAGGACGATATGAAAAAACTGTTGACCGCTATCATCGC
The DNA here is from genome assembly GCF_016680995.1 of Ruminococcus difficilis. Next base: position 11,488 of record NZ_JAEQMG010000027.1, read on the forward strand.
CATGCTGATGATCTCCGCGCTTATACTGACCGCTTGCTCGAATGCGAATGTTGCCGCTTCAAAAGATGAAGCGACGTCTGCCCTGTCTGCAACTTCCGCACCGTCCGCGACTTCCGCATCGTCCGCGACTTCCGCACCGTCCGCGACTTCCGCGCCGTCTGCGGCGACAGCGGAAACGGCGGCAAGCGCTGAGTCGATCTTCCGCGATCCTTACGCAACCGAGAACCGCTACGATATCCCCGCCTCCATGTTTGAAAAGCAAAGCGGCGTCGATTACGGCAGGCTCGACAAGGACATGACCTACTATTCGACCGTCGCGGGCGACGATAAGCAGGTGAACGTCCTCCTGCCTGCGGGCTTTGACGAGAGCAGGGTCTATCCCGTGATGTACGTTGTTCACGGCTTTGACGCAAACCACAACAGCCATGTCGGCACGGACTCTTATCTGACTCTGCTGTATGGCAATATGCTCAACGAGGGGCTGACGGTCCCGATGATCCTCGTCGGCATCGATATGTATACCGATAAGCTCGCCGATAAAGAGGAAAAGACCTTTCGCGAGCTGAGATATATCTATGACAAGGTCATCGACGAGATCAAGATCGACCTCATGCCCTTTATCGAGCAGACCTATCCTGTCAGCACCGAGCGCAAGGATACCGCTGTAGCAGGCGTATCGGAGGGCGGCGCAAAGTCGCTGTGCATTGGCTTTAACTGGCTCGATGAATTCGGCTGGATCGGCGGCTTCGCGCCCGACGCGAATGTTATCCCCACAGGCGACGATCCGTCCAACTACTGGTTTGACCCGTATATGCAGGAATTCCCCCAACCGAACGAAAGCAACACGCCCTACTACGTCTACATGGCGGTAGGCAGCGAGGACCCGTGGAATATCGACTGCACCTTCCTCTATCGCGACAAGCTCAACGAGATCGGCGTGAAAAATCAGACCGACTACGCGCAGGGCTACGGTCACGACAGCGAATTTTGGGGGCAGTGCTACTATAATTTTTTGGCAAAGGTATTCCAACCTGCCGACTGAATGTGGTATAATAACCGTATCGGTTATTATACAGATTTATATGCCCGCCCGGTTTGTCGCTTTGCGACAACGGGCGATGACTGATTATACTGTCAAAACAATCTGATGACAAAGGAGATAATCATATGAGTGAAAAGATCAAACAGACCGCGGGCAGAGATCAGCTCGGCGAATTCGCGCCGATGTTCGCCCGCCTCAACGACGACGTGCTGTTCGGAGAAGTATGGAACGAGGAGGCGATCAGCGTCAAGACCAAGTGCATCATTACCGTCGTATCGCTGATGGCGTCGGGCATCACCGACTCGTCCCTGGTATACCACCTGCAGAACGCGAAGAACAACGGCGTGACCAGAGAGGAGATCGCCGCCATCATCACCCACGCCACCATGTATGTCGGCTGGCCGAAGGGCTGGGCGGTGTTCAGGCTGGCAAAGGACGTATGGAACGAGGAAACACCCGCCTTGAGCGACAAGGATAGATTCCAGAAAGAAATATTCTTCCCCATCGGCGAAGAAAATCCCTACGGTCAGTACTTTGTCGGTCAGAGCTATCTTGCGCCGCTGTCAAGCGAGCAGGTGCCGATGTTCAACGTCACCTTTGAGCCCTCCTGCCGCAACAACTGGCATATCCACCACGCGACACAGGGAGGCGGTCAGATGCTCGTCTGTATCGGCGGACAAGGCTGGTATCAGGAAGAGGGCAAGGAAGCGGTCGCCCTGCGCGAAGGCTCCATCGTCAATATCCCGCCGAACGTCAAGCACTGGCACGGCGCGGCAAAGGACAGCTGGTTTGCTCACTTAGCGCTGGAGATTGCGGGCGAGAACGCCTCTACCGAATGGTGCGAAGCGGTATCCGACGACGATTATCTCAGCTTGGAGTAATAGCGACGAGTCTATAATAATCATTTTCACATGAAAATTCCCACCGATTGAGCTGAACTCTATCGGTGGGATTCTTTTATCTGTTATTGATTGGTTTTTTAAAAATCGATCGGCTTGCCCAGTCGTTGATACATCGTCTTTTTCACGGCGCGGAGGATATTCTCATAGCCCGTGCAGCGGCACAGATGGCCTGAGAGCAGCTTTCTCAGCTCCTCGTCCGTATACAGCGTGTTCGCGTTCAATATCTCGACTGCCGTCATGATGAAGCCGGGAGTGCAGAAGCCGCACTGGATCGCCGTTTCGTCGATGAACGCCTGCTGGATATCCGACAGCTCGCCGTTCGGACCCGCTAAACCCTCGAGGGTCAGGATATGCTTTCCCTCCGCCCATACGGCGAGGTAAATACAGGAGTTGAACGCCTCGCCGTCGATCAGGACGTTGCAGGCACCGCATTCGCCGACCTCACAGCCCTTTTTGACGGAGGTGAGGTGATACTCGTTTCTCAGCATATCGGTCAGGGACGCGCAAACGTCCACGACCTTTTCGACGTCCTTGCCGTTGATGTTGCAGTGTACTACTTTATACTGACTCATTCGATCACACCTCCGGCTCTTTTGATGGATTCTTCCAGACAGCGTTTTGCCATTTCGACAGCGATATGCAGTCTGAAATCACGGCTGGCTCGCCATGAGTTGCGCGGGCTAATATCCTTGAGAACGGCAAGGGAGAAATCCTCCAACAGTGATTCGGATATCGTACTGCCGTTGGCGACGCTTTCGGCGCTCGGCGCGCGCATCGGTACGGGACCCGCTACGCCGTAAGCGACGCGGCATCGCTCGATCGTCCTTTTGTCCTCGCTGAGCCGCACGTTCACGCTGCAGCCGAGAGAGGCGATCTCCATCGCGTTGCGCATACCGTACTTGATATAGTGACCGTAGGTATTCTCGTAGCTTACTTTCGGGATCAGGATCGCGGTCTGGATCTCGCCGTCCTCAACGCGAATATCCACGGTACCCGCTTTGATGTAAAAATCCTTGATCGGGATACGCCTGACGCCGTTCTTGCCCGTCAGCTCGACGATCGCCTCCCACGCGTGGAGAGTCGAGGCGGAGTCGGCAGAGGTCACGCCGTTGCAGGTGTTGCCGCCGATGGTGCCGATATTTCTGATCTGGGGAGAGCCGACCTGATCGACCGCCTCGCCCAAGACGTTGATGTATTTTTGAATGATCGGGTCGCGCGTGATGTGCGAAAAGCTGGTCAGCGAACCGATCCTGATGTTCTCGTCCTCGTCGATGGTGATACCGCGCATCTCATCGATCATGTAGATCGAGATCAGCTCCTTGCCCGCGCGTCTGCCCTCGCGCATCTGTACCAGTACGTCCGACCCACCCGCGATGATCTGGGCTTCGGGGTGTTCAAGGCGCAAGGCTACGGCGTGCTCTACGCTTTGCGCTTCATACAGCGCTTTCATATCATACATCGCTTAACCCTCCTTTTCCTGCCATGGGTCGTTGATGAGTCCCGCCTTGCTGAACTGGGCGAACAGTACATGCGGGTTGATTGGGTTCTGATTGATGGCAACGCCTGTCGCGTTCAGGATCGCGTTGCGGATTGCGGGAGCGCCCGAGCAGGCGGGTGGCTCGCCGAGCGCCTTTGTGCCGAAGGGCGAGGTCGGCTCGGGATTCTCGATGAAATACGCCTCGAGATTCGGGTGATCCATAAAGGTAGACAGCTTGTAGTCGAGCAGGTTGTTGTTCAGCGGTCTGCCTGTCTTTTCGTCAAAGATCAGCTGTTCGCTCAAGCCGTAGCCGATCGCCATCGACATACCGCCGTGTACCTGCGCTTCGGCAAGAGCGGGGTTGATCAGGTTGCCGCAGTCGTGGACGTTGACGATCCTCAACAGCTTTGTTTTGCACATTTCGATATCGACCTCGACCTCCGCAAAAGTACAGCCGAAGGAATAGGCGTTGTTGCGGATCGTGTAGGTGGATTCGGCGGTGATGTGCTCGCTGTGGACGGGATTGTACTGGGCTGTCATCGCCAGCTCTTTCAGGCTCATGAGCACCTGACCGTCACCCTTGCGAATGATATTGCCGTCCGTAATATCCATATTGGCGACTGCCTGACGGGTCACCTCACACGCGTAGCTCAGGATCTTTTCTTTCAGCTGTTCCGCCGTCTGCTTGATCGAAAAGCCTGCGACATAGGTCTGGCGCGAAGCATAAGCGCCGAGTCCCGTCGGTGTGATGTCGGTATCCTGACAGGACACAACGTGCACGTCCTTATAGCTTTTCAGACCGATCGCCTGCGCGGTCATCTGGGCGTAAGCCGTATCCGCGCCCTGACCGATCTCTGTCTCGCCGCACTGCATGGTGACGGTGCCGTCGAGGTTGAGCAGCATACGGTTAGAGGAAGTCTCCAGCGAGATCGGATAGACAGCGGTATTGTACCAGAAGGTCGCCAAACCGATACCGCGGCGGACAGGACCGCTCTGATGCTGATATTCTTTCATTTTGCGCTCATAATCAATGATTTCGGCGCCTTTTTTCATACACTCTCTGTAGGTGTCGTAATAGTTGACGTTGCCCGAGAAGTTGTCCTTATACCCTTTAGGCATGATGTTCAGCCGCCGAAACTCCATCGGGTCCATACCGACGGCGTGAGCGCATTCGTCGATATTGGATTCATCCGCAAAGGAAGCCTGCGGCATACCGTAGCCGCGCATCGCTCCCGCGGCGGGTTTGTTGGTGAATACCGTGTAGCTGTCTTCCTCCATATTCGGGCAGGGATAATGCTGGTGGAAGGAGCCCATCGCCTTAGCGACGATGGAATGGCCGTGAGAAGCGTAAGCGCCCTGATTGGAGAAGCACTCTACCTTTCTCGCGGCGATCGTGCCATCATGCCGCAGCCATGTAACGATATGGAAACGGATCGCGTGGCGGACGCGGTTGGACACAAAGGTCTCTTCTCTCGAACAGTCGATACGCACGCACCGTCCGCCCATCTGAGTCGTGCACCACGCGCACAGCGGCTCGTACAAAGCGTCCTGCTTGTTGCCGAAACCGCCGCCGATATACGGCTTGATGACGCGGATATCGCCCCACGGTCTGCCGAGAGCCTGACCGACGACGCGGCGGATGATATGCGGGATCTGGGTCGATGATACGACGACGATACGGCCGTTCTCCTCATAGGCGTAACAGCCGTGGTTCTCGATATGGCAGTGCTGGACGGTCGGGGTCTCATACCAACCCTCGACCTTGATCAGCCCTTCTTCCTTGATCGCGCTCTGATAGTCGCCGAAACGGTTGCTCGTATGCTTGAGGATATTGTTGGGGAAGCGTTCATGCAGCTGCGGAGCGCCGTCCTCCATCGCCTTTTGTACGTCGAGGACGAACGGCAGTTCTTCATATTCCACCGTCAGCGCTCTGACGCCCTGCATGGCGGCGACCTCGTTATCGGCGATGACGACGGCGATATCGTCGCCCCAGTAGCGGACGTGGGTATTCAGGAGCTTTCTGTCCGCGACGTCCTGATGACCGGGGTCCATCGACCACGGGTGACCCGCCGTAGGGAAGGTGATATCGGGCACGTCAAAGCAGGTGAGCACCTTGACGACCCCGGGGATCGCCAAAGCCGCCGCAGTGTCGATCGACTTGACGATCGCGTGCGCCTTTTCCGCGTGCTTGATACGCACATACAGCGCGTCGGCGGGCATACGATCCTCATAATATTTAGTTCTGCCGGTCGCTTTATCATAGCCGTCAACTCTGACTTCGCTTTGTCCGACTTTATTCATGCCAACCCCTCCTCAGAAGGAATGATAATGGTAATATGATTGCTATTCTTGACATCAAACTTTGAATCCTGTAAGATGGTTTCAAAGGATGTGATGATGTGAAAACCTCAGATCAGCTCACGCTCGGGTGTGTGATACTCGCCGCGGGCAATTCAACCCGCTTCGGCAACAACAAGCTGCTTGTTGAGATCGACGGAAAAATGATGATCGAGCGAGCGCTTGAAGCGATCCCCGCAGAGCGGTTCAGCGCGGTCGCGGTCGTCACGCAATATGAGAGCATCGTCCATCTTGCCGAACGATACGGCTATCGGGCGATCGTCAACCGCCGTCCTGATCTCGGTATCAGTCATAGCGTCATGCTCGGCACCAATGCGCTGAAAGACGCCTGTGACGGTATCCTTTATCAAGTCGCCGACCAGCCGTGGCTCAGGCGCGGGAGCGTATCGTCGATGCTCGATCTGTTCTGTGAAAATCCCGAGCATATCGTCAGCATGAGCAGCGACGGGAAAAGGGGGAATCCCTGTATCTTCCCCGAAAAGTACTTTGACGAGCTGTGCCGACTGTCGGGCGACAGGGGCGGCAGAGCGGTCATCAAGCAGCATGAGGACGATCTGCTTTTATTTGAGGTCTCCGCATCGGAACTCTCTGACATCGATACTCCGAGGGATATCTCCGACAGAATAGACCCGCTGTCATTGCGAGGGCTTTAGCCCGTGGCAATCCCACAAACAGGGAATGACACTATTCCTGCTCCCTTCCTACAGGGAGCCTTTTATTTTTTCTTTGCGTAGGGCGTGTTCTCGAGCGGAAGCGAGAACCGCCTTTCTCCGTCGAGCTGATAATACGCCTCGGCGATCGCGGGAGCGGTAGGGATCGAGGTGATCTCTCCGATACCGATCGCGCCGTTGGCGAGGTCGAGACCGGGCTTTTCGACGACGATCGCCTTGATCTCGGGCGGAATTTGAGTCGCCTTGAACAGTCCGAGCGTACCGTACTTCGCGGTCGGCTTGCAGTTGTCGTCGATCGGGTATCGCTCCGTCAGCGCGTAGCCCATCGACATA
>NZ_JAEQMG010000028.1 GCF_016680995.1 Ruminococcus difficilis
CGCTCTTCCGATCTAATTTTCGATGAGAAAATCATCAAAGGCCATCAGCCTGATCCTTTCCGGCTTGTTGGCTACATCGTGCTTTAGCATGGCTGCTATCTCGGCATCGGCGGCTCCTGTTGATTCGGAAGCGACAGGCATTGACACCGCTGCGACCAGAATAGCAAACGGTCATCAGGTAGTGTTTTTCCAGTATCCTGACGCTGTTTGGGGCCCTGTTTCGTCTGTTAAGCGCAACGCGAGAAAGTGGACGGTCAATGTTTTTTGCAACTACTATTCTATCTACGGCAACCAGAATGAAGTAAAGAGCAAATCATGGGAGGCTCCCTCCACCAGTATGATGTCGGAAAAGGCGGGCGCTAACGTCTTTTTCTTCGATATTACCGAGAGCGGACAGGGCGAGATGGAAGAGGGCGCCGAGTACGGCATCCTGTTCTCCACCAAGGCGAACGCCGGTCAGGCAGACCTGCTCCAGCCCAACACCGAAGGCTATCAGACCTGCGACCTGTATTTCAACTCCACTCTGCTCGGTCACACCTACAAGGTAGACGAGCCTGCTGTTGTTCGTGAGAACACCGCAAACTCCCAGAAGATCGACTATCTCGCGCACTCCGACAATGGCGTCGGCGCTCCGCTGAGAAAGGTTTCGACCCTCTGCGCTTACATCGACGGTATGAATCCCGGCAACGCGCCTGCATCTCTCGAAATGGCAAACGCATTGCAGACCTATCTGCCCAACCCCGTCAACGAGCCTTCGTTCACATGGACGAAGATCGCTCCGGTTCTGCAGAAATTCGGCACCACCAACAAAGAAGTTTATGACACATATGTAGAGAAATTCAGCGCCAAGATCGACGAAGGCGTTCCCTATGAGCATGTTGACGGCGCGGACGACCTCAAGTCTGACGGCACACTGAAGGATGTCTACAGATATTCTTCCATCACCACCACCACTGTTGAGGACGGTGTTGAGCAGACCAAGACCGTTAAGTATCCGTGGCTCGACCTCGTAAGAGAGAGACTGAACCTGCCGGCTGAGACTCCCACCGAGGCTCCCACCGAAGCTCCTACTGAGGCTCCTACCGAAGCGGCAACCGAAGAGCCTGTTGTAAACCCCACAGAGCCCGCTGTTCCGCCGCAAACGGATTCAGCAGAGTTTAATACTGCGTATGAAGCTCAGGTGCTTCGGCTTGTAAACGCCGAAAGAGCGAAATACGGACTTTCTCCGTTTGTAAAGGACAGCGGAGCGACTCAGGTCGCACACCTGCGTGCAAAGGAGATCGTTCAATCATTCTCCCACACCAGACCAAACGGCAGCTCGTGCTTTACCGCCGCAAGCGAGCTTGGTGTTTCCTATCGTTCGGCGGGCGAGAATATAGCTTACGGGTATCCCACGCCCGAAGCGGTAGTGAACGGCTGGATGAATTCGGAAGGTCACAGAGAGAATATTCTGTCCGCGTCATTCGGAAAAATAGGAATCGGTTGTTTAGAGAGCGGTGGTGTTCTCTACTGGTCGCAGTTCTTTATTAATTAAATACTATTTGCCGTACCCGGTTATAGATTCAATCTATAACCGGGTATATTTGTGCGCCCGACGGCGCACGTTTCTAAAGGGTGAAAGTCCCAAATCCGCCCGACAGCGGGAAGGATATAGCTGAACACCAAGGGTGTCCGCCGTGAGGCGGAATCTGAAGGAAGGTGTAGGCAAACCTGTGGTCTGACGAACAGAAATCACATCAGGCTGTGTATGGGGGTAAGGTCGCAAAACAGACCGAAGCCCAATAGCTGTACGGAACTGTGCATAGTAAATGTGGCAGATATATGCAGGGAAAGAAACGTGTGGTACTCGGGGAGGTCTCGTCAGCGGCGGAAACAGAGTAAGAAGCCGTAGTAACAACGAATGACGAGAAGTCAGCAGAAGCCATAGTACCGAGACGGTTGCAAACGTCACGGGAAGGGCAGAACTTTAGGAGATGTCAGGAAATGAAAGTAACCGAAGGCAAATTTAAGGACAGACAACTTCAAAGAGAAGGTCAACTGCAAAAGGAAACTGCGGAACAGGGAGAATATGCAGAGGCGTCCGTTTGTCGGAAGATTGCTGAAAACACCGACATCATCACAGACTTGCAAAGGGCAGGGCTGTTGGAGAAGATTTTACACAGAGATAACCTTAACAAGGCGTACAAGAAAGTAAAATCCAACAAAGGCTCGGGCGGTGTAGACGGAATGTGCGTGGAAGAACTTCTAACGTACTTGCGAGAACACGGCAAAGACCTTAACCAACAGATATTAGAGGGTAAATACAAGCCCAATCCTGTCAGAAGGGTAGAGATACCCAAGGAAGAAAAGGGGAAGTATAGAAAGCTGGGAATACCGACAGTAGTTGACCGTGTATATCAACAGGCAATCACACAGGTATTAACACCGATTTTCGAGAAACAGTTTTCGGAAAACAGCTTCGGCTTTCGCCCGAAAAGGAGTGCGCATGACGCATTGAAACAATGCCAAAGGAACGCAAACGAAGGCTACGTCTATGTGGTGGATATGGACTTGGAAAAGTTCTTTGACAACGTATGTCAGAGCAAACTAATCGAAGTGCTGTCAAGAACCATAAAGGACGGCAGAGTCATCTCGCTCATACACAAGTATATGAACGCGGGAGTAGTGTCCAAGGGATTGTTTGAAAAGACAGAGGTCGGCGTGCCCCAAGGAGGACCGTTGAGTCCGCTTTTAAGTAATATCATGCTGAATGAGTTGGATAAGGAATTGGAGCGCAGGGGACACCGCTTTGTGCGCTATGCAGATGATTGTATGATTTTCTGCAAGAGCAGGAAAAGCGCCGAACGCACTCTAAGGAATATCCTGCCGTATATCGAGGAGAAATTATTTCTCAAGGTAAACAGGGAGAAAACCTGTGTAGCTTACATCAGCAAGGTGAAGTATCTGGGCTATTCGTTCTACAGGCATAAAGGATTTCGATTCAGAGTACACCCGAAGTCGGTGAAAAAGATGAAGAAGAAACTTAGGGAGCTAACGGATAGAAGCAATGCTTGGAGTAACGAAAACCGAATACTTAAACTGAAACAGTTTATTAAGGGTTGGGTAAACTACTTTAAGCTGGCAGATATGAAACAACTGTTAAAGGAAACGGATAAATGGTTGAGACACAGAATTAGGGCTATCTACTGGAAACAGTGGAAGAAAGTACGAACGAGAATACAAAAGCTCAGGAATCTCAACTTGCCCGAAAGGATAGTGTTTGAAATCGCGAACTGCCGCAAAGGCATATGGCGTTCGGCAGAAGTGCTGAACCAAGCACTTACAAACAAAGAAATAGCCAATCTCGGATATATATCCTTGACCGGCTATTATCTGCAAGTATGTGAAAACTAAGGAACCGCCGTGTACCGAACGGTACGCACGGTGGTGTGAGAGGTCGGGGGATTATTCAAATCCCCCTCCTACTCGATTGTTTGTTCCTTTTTCTTTTTATAATCCTCGAGCGCTGCCTGAATCGCTTCCTCGGCGAGGACGGAACAGTGCATTTTGTACGCCGGCAGACCATCGAGCGCTTCTGCTACGGCTTTGTTGGTAAGCTGCATAGCGTCCTCTACGCTTGCGCCCTTGATAAGCTCCGTAGCCATCGAGCTGGACGCGATCGCGCTGGCGCAGCCGAAGGTTTCGAATTTCACGTCGGTGATGATATCGTCGTCGATTTTCAGGTACATCTTCATAATGTCTCCGCACTTTGCGTTGCCTACCTCGCCTACGCCGTCCGCGTCCTCAATAACGCCTACGTTGCGCGGCTGCAAAAAGTGATCCATTACTTTATCGCTGTATAATGCCATGGTAAATTCCTCCCTTGTTTACTTCAAGATAAATTCTTTTTTGCCCGAAACGAGATCGCGCCATACGGGCGAGAAGCTTCTCAGGTGCGCTACCACCTCTTTGACCGCTTCGATTATATAATCCGCTTCCTCGATCGTCGCGTTTTCCTCAAGGCTCAGTCTGAGCGAACCGTGCGCTACGTCGTGGATACGTCCGATCGCGAGCAGTACGTGGCTGGGATCGAGAGAACCCGAGGTGCAGGCGCTGCCCGATGAAGCGCTGATTCCCTTGCGGTCAAGCAGAATCAGCAGCGATTCGCCCTCGATTTCCTCGAAGCAGAAGTTGACGTTGCTGTAAATTCTCTGTTTTTCGTCGCCGTTGAGCGCGCTGTGCGGAATTTCAGAGAGACCCTTTATCAGATAATCGCGAACCTTCGTCAGGCGTTCTTTGTCGCCGTCCATATTCGCTGCAGATTCTTTGAGAGCCGCCGCCATAGCCACTATTCCCGCGACGTTTTCGGTGCCTGCGCGTTTGCCTCTCTCCTGAGCGCCGCCCTCGATGAGGTTGCTGAGCACAACTCCCTTTTTGGCGTACAAAAAGCCTACGCCCTTGGGGCCGTGGAACTTGTGCGCCGAAGCCGAGAGCATATCGATCTGCTGCGCCTTTACGTCGATAGGAAGATGTCCGACCGCCTGAACCGCGTCGGTGTGGAAGATAACGCCGTGCGCTCTGCAAACCGCGCCGATTTCCGCGATGGGCTGGATGGTGCCGATTTCATTGTTGACGGTCATTACCGTGACGAGGATGGTTTCGTCTTTGATTGCCGCCTCAAGCTCGTTTACGTCGACTACTCCGTTTTCGTGAACGGGCAGAAGCGTAATCTCAAAGCCCTGCTTTTTGAGCTTGTTGAGGGTGTGGAGCACGGCGTGGTGCTCAAATGCAGTTGAAATAATATGGGTCTTTCCCTTTTTCTTACCGATATTCGCAGCCGAGATTATCGCCTGATTGTCAGCCTCGCTGCCACCCGAGGTAAAGATTATCTCACGCGGCTCGGCGTTAATGATTTTCGCGATTTCCTCGCGGGTTTTCTCAAGGCGTTCCTTTGCCTTTTGTCCGAGGGTGTACAGGCTCGACGGGTTGCCGTAGACGTTCTGCATACAGTCGAGCATTGTATCGATAGCCGTTTGGCTCATTTTGGTAGTCGCGGCGTTGTCCGCATATATCTTCATGGCGGTTCCTCCTTTGTTGTCTGAATGAATTATACACCTATTCACCTACTATGTCAATAGGTAAATATTCGAAAACCACTTGATTTACCTATTTAACCTGTGGTACAATAGGTAAGAAGGAGTGAAAGCCATGATATCCACAAAGGGAAGATACGCTCTCAGGGTTATGATGGACCTCGCGGAGCAAAATTCCGACAGCTATATTCCGCTCAAGGAGATAGCCGAGCGTCAGGGAATCTCAAAAAAATACCTCGAAATGATAGTAAAAGAGCTGGTGAGCGCAAAGCTGCTGATAGGCGTGAGCGGCAAGGGCGGCGGCTATAAGCTCTCGCGAAAGCCCGGGGAATACTCGGTCGGCGAGATTTTGACCGTAACCGAGGGAACCCTCGCGGTTGTAGCCTGTCTATCGGAAAGCGCCGAACAGTGTCCGCGTGCCGAAGGCTGCGCGACGCTGCCGATGTGGTCGGAGCTTAACCAAATGATTCACGACTTCTTCTACTCAAAAAAGCTGACAGACCTGACAGAGCAAAAATAAACGCGGCAGACCTCGAGAGGACATGAGGTCTGCCGCATTTTTCAGAAATCCTTTATATCAAGGTGATACACGTTGTCAAAATCCATATCGACGGAGATATCCATCGAGAAGTCCGTCAGGTGATAGACGATCGACCACTCGGTGTGAATATTCTCGTCCACCTCCTGCTTGACGTCCTCGAGCAAATCCATAGCGTCCTCAGCGGTGTTTTCGGACTTTTCGCCGAGCGCCTTGTACAAAGTGTCAAAGCGTTCGCAGTTACCTGTGGGGCCAAGCTCCGCCAATCCGGTGGTGAGCCTGAAATTGGTGCAGATCGGGCTTTTTACAAACTTCATCTTGCCCTTGTGCCATTCGATTACCGCGCCGTCGCCGCTTGCGTCGGCAACGAAGATATGCTGCGTCCAGCCGTGACCGGTGTGGATATCGTAATTTCCGAGCAGCTCGACCGCCTCGTCAACCGTCGCGGCGCGGTCCATAAGCAGCCTGATCGCCATCGTCACGGTCAGGTCGGGATTGCCGGTGTCCATGTGGGTTTCGCCCATGTCGAGGTCGAGAAGCGCGGCGAACAAGCCCTTTTCGTTCACTCCGTCCACCCCGAGATAAGGCGCGGCAAGCATGGCGGCTCTGCCCTCAAGACTCGTGGTCGCATAGGCGCTGCCCTCACCGACGTTGAGCATATCGGTGGAAGCGGTGGTAATCGAAGCGTAGCCGTTGTTGGGATGGGTGTAAACGCAGATGGTGTCGGTGCCGCCCAAGCCGAAGCTGCGACCGCCGAGGTACTTGCCGTCGGGAGTTTTGGTGACGAAGGCGCTGCAGGCGTATTTCTCGAGGTTACCGTCGATCTGATAACCGAAAAACATATCGTCGCAGACGAATTTCAGCAAATCGTTCTCGGTCTTGATGTTCGATTCGAGAGCCTTGTCGAGGTGGTAGTCCTGCTGAAAATTCATCGTGTACAAATCGCTGCCGACATGCTTTATGCTCGCCATCGTCGCGATTCGTCCGTACAGGATGAACGCGGCTGCCGCGATTGTCACCACAAGCGCGCCCAAAAGGCTGAACAGCGATATTTTAATAATTCTCTTTGCCTTGCTTTTCTTTTTCATTTTGGCACTCTCCTAA
>NZ_JAEQMG010000029.1 GCF_016680995.1 Ruminococcus difficilis
GGAATGAATATTCTCCGCACTATTGCGAAAAAGTACGACGGTGAGCTTTTGATCAATGAGGACGGCAATCAGTTGACGGTTTCTGTGATGATGATGAAATAAATAACAGAGGTGGATTTTATGAAAAAACTGGCATTATTACTGTCTGCTATTATGATTCTGCTGCTTGCATCCTGCGCTCCCGCACAGGACAATTCAGCAAAAAAGAGTTTAAGCGAAATGCTGACTTCACACAAGTGGCGTTACTCCTTACAAGAAGGTGGTGCGATGAAGCTGAGCTATAAATGGCTGCTTGAGCTCAAAGATGACGGAACCTGGGCAATGGATATGGATAACTCCGTTGACGATGAATCCGCCTCTCATACACTGAGAGGAACGTGGAAGCTTGAAGGCACAACGCTTACCGTTGTTATGAAGGATGAGGAAATATCGGAATTTAACACAACCGAGGTTCTCGAATTTGCTGATGACTTGACAGACGAAAAAATTGAAAAGGACGGGATCATTCCCGAAATCTCAACCAATCCGAACGATAACTCCACAGATGACCTATTGAATTACAGCCCTCAAACGAAATGGTATGTTTCCGACAAGTACTTCTGCTTTTACACGTTTTTGTTTACCGCTGAATAATTTACTGTGAAAGGAATAATATGAAAGCATCATCATTTTTATATTTTGCGGGATTCGACGTGAAACAATATTGTTCAGAAAAATGTATTACAAAGAATACATGAACCATATGAAAGGACGTGGAGTCGGTGACAAAAGAAAAACGAACAAGAAGAATTGCCGCGCTTGCCGTGGCGGCTTGTATCCCAACGGTGATCATCACACTTTTGTCCAGCTTTTCGTCCGCATCCCCGAACCTTTTTCGGTTATCTTTGTTTTATGCGGCGCAAATTTTGAACGCTACTATTGCCCTGTTTTTACTATACACTAACGTGTATAGTAAAAAGGGGTACGCTATAGGAGAATACGGATATGCTCTATCACTCACAAGTCGCAACAAATGCCCAAAAACGGTGCAAACGGTTTTGACGGATACTTTCTCGCCTATCTCCAACAAATCGCACACAGGGCGAAATACGGCGAAACAGGGCGCTAATCTCTTTGCTCACATAGACAATCCGAAATATTCTTCATCCTCGTCATCAATGTCGTCATAACCGTCATCTTCATCATTTAGATATTCAGCATAGGCGTTGTCAAAATTGAACTCGTCGGCTGTTTGCGTGTTCTGTTCTTCGCTATCCTGTTCACTTTCCTGATCACCAAGCGAAATCAGATAATCAAGCATTGTCAGGATACCTTCCGCAGCTTGGCTGTCGTAATCTTCATCATCAGTGATGTAACCGTCTGCGCCTTCTTTCTGCCCGTGAGCCAGCTTTTTCTCTCGGATTTTAGCTCGCTCTTTGCTGTCCGTTAAGGGCATCATCTTGTTGAGCTCGTCTAACCTTTTTCCGGCGCTGTTGACGATTTGCTTTGCCAGCATGGAGAACAGGAAACCGATACGCGCGGTGTTGACCGCAACTGCCGCGTTGAAGTTCATTCCCAACGCTGTCCTAATCAACAGATTTTTCAGCGACCGCAGCTCCGGGTTCATCTCGATCGGCACGTCGGGCTTGTCCTTTGTGTCGTAGTAAAGGCTCAGCTTTTCGCGGTTAACCTCGTTCCACTTTGAGTAGATTTCAGATAAATCATCATCTTTAGCGATCTCATGCAGAGAGAAATCCACAAGCTTTTTCAACTTTCTCGGCAGATAACCATAGAGCTTCTTCCCTTTCTGCTGTTGTAATTCGTCCTTGATTTTTTTCAACAGAAAAAGATAATAGTCCGCGTTGGGCAACGATTGCCGCATTTGGATTTGCTGTAACAGGTCAGCCAAATTATCTTTCAGCTCATTCCTATAGCCTGTTTCTATTGTCGCCATCTTGTATTGTTCATCACGAAATATGTCCTGACCAAACGCTCGGCGCAACTCTTTGATTCCCTTTTCAGATAGGAAACCCTCCTGACCTTTCGAGAAAATCACCAGATGAATATGCGGATGGTGCGTTGTATTATGGAACGCACCGTACCATTCCAGATCTTCAATCTTGATTCGATGGGCTTGTGCGATCTCATTCATGTTGCGGCGCACGAGATTTTTCCACGCTTCGGCGTTGTTAAAGTGTAACCGCTCGGCGTCCTCACGGCGCAAGCTGACAACCTCAGTCCAGATTACTCCTTCATGATTGGCGACCCGTTCCGCGACCGTATTGAGATCGATTGGCATATCAAACTGTGTAAACAAGCCGTGTGAGCCGAGCTTTTCAACACCGGGTCTATTGGAAATGTAGCTGACCAAACCCTTCAATTCATCTGCGCGGTCAGCGTATCTCTCCGCAACAGCATCGAGAAATTCATTCGCATTCTCTATTGTGGGCATAGCATAGTAGTCATCATATTCAAGATATTTTTTGCTCTGTGGAAAATGCTTTACCACAGAAAGAATGAGGTCGTGCTGTTTTGAAGATGCTATGTTATATTTTTGACCGCTCGGCAACTTCTCAACGCCCTCGCGGGTTGCCATATATCTGATGAGATCAGCCATATCTTTCGCGCTTTTTTGAAAGCGACATGAAACAATTATCTTAGCCATTTTCTTCTCCGTTGATGAAATCTCTTGTCTTTTCCAAGTCGAGAACGCCGTTATGCTCCGCGACAATCTGTTCGGAAACATCATTCAAATAATTCAAAGCGTAGTCGTTTAGCTCGCAGTTACGCGCAGAAAGAATATTGCTTTTGCTCACCTCGACTGCCAACTTGAACAGCATTTCGCTCAGATTTTCTTCAAATCTCCCGAGCACCAACTTGATGTTTTGGCTGATGATCGGCGACAAATAGCTGACGCTGCCCTTTTGAGCGAGGTAGCCGAGGTAGTAATCTACCGCTTCACGCACCAATGAACTGCGTGAGTAGCCTTGCTCCTTTGACATGATTTCATCCATCTTTTCCAACTGATCTTTCGTAAAACTGATAGTAACTTTCTTGTATTCTTCCATAGTTTCCTCCTGAAAATTTCTCGTTCACACAAACGCCGCAAATAGTGAGGACTCCCTCAAAAGCGCTGCGATTGTTCTCCTAAAACCGCACAACGGTCGGCTCTGCCGTCCGATGTCCTTCGCGGGCCGTCCACCAAAGGACGGCTCGCTTTTACCTGCTTCAAATAATCACCGGCGTTTTGTGCGCTTCACAAGGTGATACTTGCAAAACAGGCTCCCCTCGTTGTTGTCGAGGGGATGTGTGTCATCACAGGTTGAAGCTGTCGGTCAATCCTACCAGCCTTGTAGTGTCGCGCTTGACATAATAGAGCTCTGTGATTTCCGAAGTTGTGTGACCGAGCAACTCCGCCACCTGTTTTACCGATAATGATTTCACACTGCCGTCGGGCTGTTTCACGCCGTTGATTAACCTTGTTGCGAATGTGTGCCTGAACGCGTGCAACCCCTTGTGCGGTAACCCTATTGCATCGAGTATGCGATAGAATCGGTTTCGCATATTGCGCGGGTTAGTGAAGTTACCGTTCTCATCAGGTATGAGAGGCTTGTCCTCACCGAGATACACTTCCTCGCGCAAATGGTTGATCATTTCTATCGCATTATCATTTAGCGGCACGTCGCGCTTACTCGTTTTGCTTTTCAATTTACCGACCTTGACTTCCAGCTTTGGCACATATTCCAAGCCGTCACGGACGTGAACTTCTTTGACTCCGCGCTGCAAGTGAATCACCCTATTCTCGAGATCTATGTCACTGTTGATGATACCGCACAACTCCCCTGCTCGCAATCCTGTGTTGAGCATGAGAAAGTATGCCGCCGACTGTTGATACACTGGTTTGCCGTTGGCGAATCTCTTAAACGCTTCTTCGCGTATCTTCTCCAATTCTTCATCCGTGAACACGACTACCAAATCACATTGAGGCTTACTCTCCTTGTTCTGCGCGGCGAGGTAGTTATCCTTCTTCGTCATGTCGATCATAGCCATCGGATTGTTAGGGATCGCACCCTCTTGATAGAGTTGCTTAAAGAACATCTTTAGAAGTGAGTACGCTTTCTTGCTCGTTGTAAACGCGTAGCCTTTATTCATGTGCTTGGTGAGCAACTTTTTGATATCCGCAGGAGTGACATCTCCGACAGGCTTATTCCCTATGTAGGGATAGATCTGGTGCTCGGCGGTGCATTCGTAGCGATCATAGGTCGTGCGCTCCACCTCCGGAAACTTATACACCCGAAGCCAATTCTTCATGCTCTCTTTAAGCGGTTTCCGGGCTTCATCCGAGTTGGTGACTTGCTCATTGAAATTCTTAACATACTCTGTCATCTTCGCCTGCAACGTCTTTTTCTTTTTGCTGGAAAAGCTCTTGCGTTGGGCAACGCCGAATTCGTCCTTATACCGCACCATTCCAATCCATCTGCCATCTGATTTCTGCCAAATGTTTCCGTTGTCTAATAATTCACGTTTCATCATCTCGACCTCCTTTTTTGGTAACCACAACAATACCACAAGCACTGGTCAGTATCCAGCAAAAACCGTAACAAAAAATACGGCGAAAACTTGTGAAAAACCAACTATCTCAACTTCCCTACTTCCATTTTACACGAAGCAGTGGGCTATATTCAGGACAATGCGGTTTTGGGCATAAAAAATCCCCATAACCCGACATTTGTCAAGTTATAGGGATAGATTTCCTCTGTTATCTTCATTATAGCGTATCTGCAAAAACGTGTCAAGAGCGTTTTCTGCTGAATTTTGTCGAAACACCCAGCCACATCGCAGCCACCGAAAAATCTTTTTCAAGACGTGCGATATCCAACATACCCGGGCATCGGTCAAAGACCACGGAAATCGCGTGCGAAAGTGCGGCATAGGTTATCATAACAACGTTGCCTGTCGCGTGCGAACGACACGTCTTTCCGGGCAAAGACTTTTAAAAGAATTGCGTTTCTGCGTTTTTATCAAGAAAACATCTTGACAAAACCGCGTGTCTGTGTTATGATATTTTCTGCAAGTGACAAGTGTTCATTTGCAGCGATCAAATATTTAGGGGTATAGCTCAGTTGGTAGAGCAGCGGTCTCCAAAACCGCGTGCCGAGGGTTCAAGTCCTTCTGCCCCTGCCAAACCCACTCCTCAGAAACGGCTTATCTAAGCCATTTCTGAGGACTTTTCTTTTTGTCAAGCGCTTTCTGATTTGCCGGAGCTTTGCTCAGTTCCACCATTTTTCCACCACTTTGGTCTTTATAGTGGCTTCAAAAGCAGTAGAAAGGTGTACAGAAATCAACTCGCTTGAAGCCGATTGGCAATGGCTAATTTTGAAGTTTTATCAATGTGAGCATAAAATTTTAATGTTGTAGTCGAGCTACTATGCCCCAGCCATTCAGCAACCTGAACGGTTGTAAAGCCATCGTTTAATAAATTACTCGCCACGCTATGGCGTAAATCGTGGAATCGAATCTGGGGCAGATTTGTTTGCCTTTCAATGAGTTTATGAAACTTTTTTGTTAGATAATTAGGTGTTATTTCCTTGCCGTTATCAAAAGTGCAAACATAGTCATTAGAAATATAGGCTTCTTTTAATAACTGTCTATTTCTCTCTTGGCGTTCTTTCTGCTCAAGGAGCAACTTCTTTACTTGCGGAATCATCGGCAAAGTACGATTACTGCTATCGGTCTTTGTTGAGGATGTATAATTACTATCTCCGCTAATCTTTTTTGTGCTTTGTTGTAATGTTTCCCGTATCCAAATGGTTTCTTTCTCAAAATCTATGTTGTGCCATTTTAAGCCCAACACTTCACTTCTTCGAAATCCGTAAACCGTGCATAGATATGTAGGCAAATAAATACTTGTCCCTTCGAGATAAGTTAAGAGCTGATTGATTTGTACTCGATTAAGAAATTCCGCCTTGAACTTTTCCGTCTGTTTTGGTGTCTTTGCTGCAGATGCCGGATTAACAGAAATCAATCCTTTTTCTACAGCATCGGAAAGCGCCTTTGAAATGTTTTGATGGTGATGTTTAATCGTAGTTACAGATACCGTGCCTACTTTTGATTTATAATAATCGGTAAGCTGGTGCGGTTTTAAATCCTGAAGCTCAGTCCCCAGCTTTTCAAAATACGGAATAATATGGTTTTCCATATTGCCCTTATAGCTTCGATAAGTATTAGGTCTAACATCTGACTTAATAGCTACAAGCCATTTTCTAAAATAGTCAGCAACCTTGATATTGGAATAAAAGCTAAGGCTTTTATTGTCATACTCCACACATAGTTGA
>NZ_JAEQMG010000003.1 GCF_016680995.1 Ruminococcus difficilis
CACCTCGCCGAAAATACTCACTTTGCTGAACGGTCTGGTGGACGTTTACCTGCCCGATTTCAAATACAGCGACAACAAGCTCGCCGAGAAGTTCTCGCACACTCCGAATTACGTTGAGACCGCGATCTCGTCGATTGCGGAAATGCTCTTTCAGGTCGGCAAGCCGAAGTTCGACGACGAAGGCATGATTCAGAAGGGCGTAATTGTCCGCCACCTGATCCTGCCCGCGCACACAAGGCAGAGTATTGCCGCCCTCGAGCTGCTCAAGCGTACCTTCGGCGATGAAATCCTCGTCAGCCTGATGTGCCAGTACGTGCCCTGGGGCGAGGCAAAACGCCACCCTAAGCTCGGACGCAAAATCACACAGCGCGAGTACGACAAGGTGAAGGCAGCGCTTTTCCAGAACAACATCGACGGCTTCACCCAGGATCTGTCCGCAGCGAGCACCGAATACATTCCCGACTGGGACTTTGAAGAATAATAAAAGCCTTCCGCATGGTCACGCGACTCTGCGGAAGGCTTAATTGTTTTAAATTTTATAAGGGCATATCCTGCGGCATCGCGGGCTCGATAACAACGGTATTCGAGATGAAACCGGGCTTAATGTGCGCCTTGAGATATCCCACCGGAGCCTGAGGAGTAAGCGTAAGCGTCATGTCGACGCACTTGCGGCTCATGCCCGCGGTCATACGTACATTGTGCGTGCCGAAGGGTACGGAGTAGGAAACGGTTTCCTTGTTGCCGATATGGCCGCAGGGCTGACCGTCGATGTAAACGCCGAAGCCGATCGCCACTCCGATAGGGCTGCCCATTCTGTACAGCTTGATCTCAGCTCCCATAGGAGCGAGCGTATTTCCGCATTTCGGACAGGGTATATCCGTGTTGATATCGGTCACGTTGCCGCACCCGGGACAGCGCACCCGAAATCGTCCTGTCATCATAATTATTCTCCTTCCAAACCAATCGCTGATTATTTGTCGGCCGCTAAGGTGATTTCTTCCTCAACTTCCTTGCCCGTGGACGCCTGATAGTATTTCAGCGTAACCTTGTCGCCGTCCTTGTGCTTCTCGAGCACGTTGTAGATTTCCGAGAAGTTGGTAATCGTCTCGCCGTCAAGAGCGGTGACTATATCGCCCTCAGCGAGCTTTGTGCCGCCGCAAGGGCCGTCCTTGTCAACCTGATCGACATAGATGCCCTGCGGAACATTGTTGTAGGTCGCGGTCTCAAGGTCTACCGCGGTGCCTACGATGCCGATTTTGACTCTGCCCTCGACATAGCCGTTTTTGACGAGGCTGTCTACGATTTCCTTTACGGTCGCGGTGGGAATGCAGAATCCCATGCCCTCGTAGACGACGCCCGCGATTTTTGAGCTCGCAACGCCGATGACCTGACCGTACATATTTACCGCCGGGCCGCCGGAGTTGCCGGGATTGATCGCCGCGTCGGTCTGGATAAACTTGACGATGCTCTTGTTTGAGGCGTCGCGGTCAAGAGCGGATACAACGCCCTTTGTCATTGAGTTCTGGTAGCTGATGCCGCCGGGATTGCCGACGATGATGACGTCCTCGCCGAGAGTGAGGTCGCTCGAATCTCCGAAGGTCGCGGGCTTGAGGTTTTCGGCGTCGTCCATCTTGAGAACCGCGAGGTCGGTGCGGCTGTCAAAGCCGACAACGCCCGCGTTGTATTCCTTGCCGTCAGAGGTGATAACGCTGATCGCGTAGGCTGTCTTGCTGTTGCCGATAACATGGGCGTTCGTGATCAGATAGCCGCCCTGGGAGATGATAATGCCGCTGCCCTGTGACTTGAGCTGCGTCTTGTCCTTGTCGGAATACGCCATAATGCCGACTACGGACTCGGACACGCTCTTGAACGCGTACTCAGAGCCATACTCGGTGTTCTTTTCGGCGTCGGAGGGCTTCTTCTCGAGCTTCATTCCACTGTAGTCGGGAATGATCTTGTCGCTGTAGTCGCTCTGGTCGTTCACCACGGGAGCTGTGGTCTCCTGCTGGAAGAATCCGCCGCCGTTGCCGTTGTCTGGCAGGGTGAACTCGTGGAAGCCGTTCACGGAGTCGTCGTTTTTCGCAGTATGCTGGCTGCCGTTGTGGAGCACGTAGACGAGAATTCCCGCAAGGCTGCCCGCGAGAAGCACGCTGAGCACGATGATAACCGCGATAAGTCCCTTGTTGGACTTCTGCTTGGGCGGCTTTGGCTGAGCGTAAACATTCTGCTGCTCGGGCTGAGCGTAGACATTCTGCTGCTCGGGACGGGCATATATGTTCTGCTGCACCGGCTGCGGATAATAGCCCTGCGGCGGATACGGCGGCTGAGGCTGACCGTAAGCATTCTGCGGAAACCTCGGCGGCTCGGGAGTGACGAACGCTCCGTTCTGATAGACCGCAGTGTGCTGCACGGGATTGAACTGCTCGCTCTGGGGCATCTCAACCGCAGGAATCTCAACAGGCTGATTTTGCTGAGGCTCTTTGGGCATCAGGGGCTTTTCGGGGTTGAAATCCTGCGGCGGCACAGGCGGCTCGAACGGTTGGTTCGAGGGCTGCGGAGTGAACGCCTGCTGCTGCGGAACATACCGCTGAGCGGGCTGTGAATAGTCGTTCTTTTCTGTAAACGGCTTCTGCGGAGCGTTACCGTAGAAGTCGTTCTCGGGTTTATAATCCATAGTATAATCACCTGATTTCAATTTTGTATCGATAACATTATACATCTTAAAATGACCGAAAGCAAGCGATTGAATGTGAAATTTTGGTGAACTATGGAGGCGGCGGAAGCATAAAATCGTTTTCACGGTACGGAATCGGGCATATCGGGACTGCATTCTAAAATTTTATAAGTTTTTTCTCCCTTTTTTCTTGAAATGACTTTATTTTTGGTATAAATTATAGTATAATAATTATAACTCGACGGTGGGAGACGTTCCGCTGTTGAAATTTTTCAGAAAAAGGAAGATGAATATGCCATTAGTAAACGCAAAAGAAATGCTTACAAAGGCAAAGGCAGGTCACTACGCGGTAGGTCAGTTCAACATCAACAACCTTGAGTGGACAAAGGCGATCCTCCTGACTGCTCAGGAGCTCAACTCCCCCGTTATCCTCGGTGTTTCCGAGGGCGCAGGAAAGTATATGTGCGGCTACAAGACCGTAGTCGGCATGGTTAACGGTATGCTCGAGGAGCTCAAGATCACCGTTCCCGTAGCTCTCCACCTTGACCACGGCTCATACGAAGGCGCAAAGGCTTGCATCGCGGCAGGCTTCAGCTCCATCATGTTCGACGGCTCCCACTATCCGATCGAGGAGAACGTTGAAAAGACAAAGGAACTCGTAGCTACCTGTGAGGAGCTCGGTCTCTCCATCGAGGCTGAGGTTGGCTCCATCGGCGGCGAAGAGGACGGCGTTATCGGCGCAGGCGAGTGCGCGGATCCCGCAGAGTGCAAGATGATCGCGGATCTCGGCGTTACCATGCTCGCGGCAGGTATCGGCAACATCCACGGCAAGTATCCCGAGAACTGGGCAGGTCTGAGCTTTGATACTCTCGACGCTATCCAGCAGCTCACAGGCGAGATGCCCCTCGTTCTCCACGGCGGCACAGGCATTCCCGCTGACATGATCAAGAAGGCTATCTCCCTCGGCGTTTCCAAGATCAACGT
>NZ_JAEQMG010000030.1 GCF_016680995.1 Ruminococcus difficilis
CAGTTCATCGAGGTTATGTGCTGTCCCGGCGGCTGCGTAAACGGCGGCGGTCAGCCCATTCAGCCCGGTCATGTGAGAAACTTCACAGACCTCAAGGCTCTCCGTGCAAAGGCACTCTACGAGGACGACCTCAGTCTGCCTTACAGAAAGTCACACGATAACCCCGAGATCAAGGCTATCTACGACGAGTACCTCGGCGAGCCCGGCTCACACCTTGCTCACGAGCTGCTCCACACCTCTTACGTTGAGAGAAAGAAAAACTGATTTCAGGTCAAATACACACAAAGGCTGTCTCGAAAGGGGCAGCCTTTTGTTGTCTTTATTTACGAAAAATTCGGAAAAATGCTTGCCAAACTGTACGGTTTTAAGGTATAATAATAGTAAAACTGTAAAAAAGGGGAAAAGAATATGCTGGACGCTATTATGAATTTTTTCAATTCCGTGGATGACGTAATGTACTATCCGATCCTCATCATTGTACTTGCCGCGGCGGGACTGCTCTTTACCTTCCGCACCCGTTTTGTGCAGATCCGCCTGTTCGGTACCGCCTGCAAGCTGATTATGGAAAAGCCCTCGGGCGAACAGAAGGTATCCTCCTTCCAGGCGCTGATGGTATCCACCGCCTCGCGCGTAGGTACGGGCAACATCGTCGGCGTCGCGACCGCTATCACGATCGGCGGACCCGGCGCATGCTTCTGGATGTGGCTGATGTGTATTATCGGCGCGTCCTCTGCGTTCATCGAGAGTACGCTCGCCCAGATCTTCAAGCGCAAAAACCCCGACGGCTCCTGCTACGGCGGCCCTGCGTACTACATTGAGCGCATTGCGAAGAAGGGCATTCTCTCGGGGGTATTCTGCGTTTTCCTCATCGCGACCTACGCCTTTGGCTTCAACCTGCTCTGCTCCTACAATTTACAGTCGTCCTTTGAGATCTATGATTTCTACGACAAGACATGGACTCCGGTTATTATCGGCGCGATCATCGCCCTGCTCGTCGGCTTCTGTCTGTTCGGCGGCGGCAAGCGCATCATCGGCATCACCGAGAAGTTGGTACCCTTCATGGGCATCGGCTATGTTCTCGTTTCCCTTATTGTAATCTTCACCCACATCGGCAACATTCCCCAGACCTTTTCCTCGATATTCAGCGACGCATTCAACTTCAAGGCTATCTTCGGCGGTCTGAGCGGTTCCTGCCTTGTCTACGGCATTAAGCGCGGCCTGTACTCAAACGAGGCAGGCGTAGGTTCGGCGCCTAACGCTTCCGCGTCCGCCGACGTTACCCACCCAGTAAAGCAGGGCCTTGTCCAGACTGTTTCCGTTTACATCGATACCATGCTTCTCTGCACTGCTACCGCGCTCATGTGCCTCAGCTCGGGCGTTAAGTACAGCCCTGAATTAAACGGCGCGACCTACGTTCAGAACGCGGTATCGACGATTTTCGGCGATTTCGGGCCGATTTTCATAACCATAGCGATGGTAATGTTCGCGTTCACGACCCTTATCGGCAACCTCTACTATGTCGACAACGCCCTGATTTACCTTAACAAAAAGAGAATGCCGTCAAAGGTTTTCATGAGAATTTTCTATGCCTTTTGTGTGCTTATCGTCTTTGTCGGCGCGCTCATTCCGATGAACTTCGCGTGGACAATGGCGGACATCACCATGGGCGGAATGACGCTGATCAACATTCCCGTCTGCGCAGCTCTCTCGGGAATCGCTGTCAAGGCATTGCGCGACTTCGAGTCACAGCGCAAAAAGCGCCTCAATCCGCATTTCCGCGCTACGGATATCGGACTGAAGGAAAGCGAAGTCAGCTTCTGGAAATAAGAATATTTCAGATTATCAGGCAATAAATTATACGGAGGTGAGGAACGCGTATGTCGAAGCCTGTTGTAACAGAGTACGAGGTGTTTTCAGAGCGGATCAGAAAGCCGCTCAAAATCGCGCTGGTTGCGGATCTGCACGAGCGCCGCGCTGTTGACATACTGAATCTGCTGCGCGCTCAGAACCCCGATTTAACGGTCGTAGCCGGTGACACACTCGAGCGTTACCGCGAGAGATATCAGTCGACGGTAAAAAGGCGGTTCAATCCGATTCGCTGGCTGATTGTAAATATAATTTACTACGTCAACTTATTTTTCATGCTTCTGCGCCCTAAGCGAAGCAAGCCCGACACCAAAAACGCCTATTCATTTCTGCGTCAGGCGGCGGATATCGCGCCCGTGTTTCTCAGTCTTGGCAATCACGAGGAAGAGCTGAAGTCCGAGGACAGGGAGTTTTTCCGCAATAACGGAATTCACTGTCTGGACAACGAGGATGCCGAGGTTGTGGTCAACAGAAACTTTATGCTTATCGGCGGTCTTTCGGATGAGTATGACGAGGAGTGGCTGAGCAGCTTTGCGCAAAATGACGAGCTCAGGCTGCTGCTCTGCCACAACCCGAACTACTACGAAACGCTGAAAATAAAAGACACGGATATTGATCTGATAGTTTCGGGACACAACCACGGCGGACAAATCCGCATTTTCAGCATGGGCGTCGCAGGCGCCGGCGGCAAGCTGTTCCCGAAGTACGACAAGGGTATTTATGACGGACGGCTGGTTGTATCCGCAGGCTGTTCGAATACTGCGGCGATTCCGCGTATCAACAATCCGCGCGAGCTGGTTATCATTAACATGAAAAAAAGATAATCCGAAATTTTTACAAAAAAGGTATTGACTTTAAGGCGGTTTTGTGATATCATAATATACGTCGCTGAGAGATAAAGCGAAAGCTGAGGCGACAAAGGCATTAGTTGGGAGTTTAGCTCAGCTGGGAGAGCATCTGCCTTACAAGCAGAGGGTCACAGGTTCGAGCCCTGTAACTCCCACCAATAATGGCCCGGTAGTTCAGTTGGTTAGAACGCTAGCCT
>NZ_JAEQMG010000031.1 GCF_016680995.1 Ruminococcus difficilis
AAAAAATCAGGAATGAAAACAGACCGCTCAAGGTGCTTAACCTCTTTGGCTATACCGGCTGCGCAACCTTGGCCTGCATGAATGCGGGAGCGATGGTTTGCCATGTCGACGCATCAAAGGGTATGGTGCAGTGGGCTAGGGAAAACGCCCAGTCGAGCTCGATTGCCGATTTGCCTGTCCGCTGGCTTGTTGACGACTGCGTAAAGTTTGTGCAGCGTGAAATTCGCCGCGGTAACCGCTACGACGGCATCATAATGGATCCGCCGTCCTACGGCAGAGGCCCGGGAGGCGAGGTCTGGAAGCTCGAGGAACAGCTTTTCCCGCTTGTCGATTTGTGCCGTCAGGTGCTCAGCAACAACCCCGTATTTTTCATTCTGAATTCCTATACCACAGGACTGTCGCCCGCCGTAATGGAATATCTCCTCGGCGTACAGCTTCAGCAGAGCTTCGGCGGCTGCGTTTCAAGCGACGAAATCGGACTAAGGGTGACCGACACGGGACTCGTATTACCGTGCGGTTCAACCGCTATCTGGGAGAAATAATATGTTCATATCAATCGAAAACGTGTTCTTCTCGTATGACAGCGTCGAGGACGGTCAGCCCGTCAAGAACGCCGTGGACGGCGTATCGCTCACCGTTGAACAGGGTGAGTTTGTGGCTGTCATAGGACACAACGGCTGCGGCAAGTCAACCCTTGCCAAGCATCTCAACGCAATGCTATTGCCGGACAGCGGCAAGGTGTATGTCGAAGGAGATGACACTGCCGACGAGAACAAAACATGGGAGATCCGCGAGAAGGTCGGACTGGTGCTCCAGAATCCCGACAACCAGCTCGTAGCGAGCATCGTCGAGGAGGACGTAGCCTTCGGCCCTGAAAATCTCGGAGTCCCGCCAAAGGAAATCCGCGAGAGAGTCGACAAGGCGCTCAAAGCTGTCGGTATGTACGAGTACCGTCTGCACGCGCCGTATAAGCTTTCGGGCGGACAGAAGCAGCGCATAGCGATCGCGGGTATTCTGGCGATTCAGCCTCAGTGCATCGTGCTTGACGAGCCGACCGCGATGCTCGACCCGAGCGGCAGGGAAGAGGTCATGTCGACCCTTATCCGCCTGAATAAGGAAATGGGTATAACGGTCGTGCTGATTACGCACTACATGGACGAGGCGGTATCTGCCGACAGAGTTGTCGTTATGGACAGCGGAAAGGTGCTCACACAGGGGACGCCCGGGGAGGTATTCTCGCAGGTTGAGCTGCTCAAAAAACACAGACTTGACGTGCCGCAGGCGGCGGAGCTCGCGTTCCGCTTAAAGGGCTGCGGCGTTAAAATAGACCGCATTCCACTCGACGAGGAGGAGTGCGCGCAAATGCTCCTGGAGGTGATGAAATGAGTCACATTCTCGAGCTGAAAAACCTGAGCTTTGTCTACGGTCAGGGAACTCCTTTTGAAAAAAAAGCGGTGGACAACCTCAGCGCAACTATCGAAAAGGGAGAATTCATCGGTATCATCGGCCACACGGGCTCGGGAAAATCCACCCTTGTGCAGATGCTCAACGGTTTGATGAAGCCCACAAGCGGACAGGTTCTGCTCGACGGCAGGGATATCTGGACAGAGCCTAAGAAAATCCGCGAGATCCGTTTCCGCGTCGGCATGGTGTTCCAGTATCCCGAGTACCAGCTTTTTGAGGACACGGTTTACAAGGATATCGCCTTCGGAGCGAAGAATAAGGGTCTTGAGGGCGACGCTCTGGACAAAGCCGTTCGCAGAGCTGCTGAATTTACAGGGCTTAAGGAAGAATTGCTTGATAAGTCGCCGTTTGATTTATCGGGCGGTGAGAAGCGCCGTGCTGCAATCGCCGGTGTAATGGCGATGGAGCCCGAGGTTCTGATTCTCGACGAGCCCACCGCAGGCCTTGACCCGATGGGCAGAGAGATTCTGCTCAGTCAGATTGTAAATTACCACAAGGAGCGCGGTGTGACCGTACTGCTTGTTTCACACAGCATGGAGGATATCGCGCGTGTAGCGGATAGGATCATGGTTCTGAATCACGGCACGCTGCACGATTTTGACAAGACAAAAAGCGTGTTTGCAAAGGGTGATGATCTGCGTAAAATCGGTCTTAAGGTACCGCAGATCACCCGGATTATGCAGACGCTCAGAGAGCGCGGCACCGATGTGCCCGACGGAGTTCTCACCGTTGACGAAGCGCTCGAGGTACTCTCCTCGATTCTCAAAAAGGAGGGTAAGATATGGTAAGAGACGTAGCCTTCGGACAGTATTTCCCGGGAAAAAGTCTTATGCACAGGCTCGACCCGCGCGCGAAGCTTGTCTGTTTTATAGCGTTTGTGGTGTTGATTTTCTTCACCTTCAATTACGCTTCCCTCGGTCTTATCGCCGCCTTCACGATTTTTATGATAGCGGCGAGCGGCGTATCGCCGAAATTCTACTTCAAGAGTCTGAAAGTGATTTTGTTCGTGGTGCTGATAACCTCGGTGCTCAATCTCTTTTACGGCTCGGGTGAACCGATATGGCAGTGGTGGATTCTGCGCGTAACGTGGAACGGCATCCACCGCGCGGCGTTTGTCACAGTGCGGATAATCTGCCTGATTCTGGCAAGCTCCTGCCTGACCTTTACCACCTCGCCGACAGAGCTCACCGACGCGATGGAGAGGTTGATGAAGCCGCTGACGGCAATACATTTTCCCGTTCACGAAATCGCGATGATGATGTCGCTTGCGCTTCGGTTTGTGCCGACTCTGCTCGAAGAAACCGACAAAATCATGCAGGCTCAGAAGGCGAGAGGCGCCGATCTGGAGTCGGGCGGATTCTTCAAGCGCGTAAAGGCGCTGATTCCGATTCTGATACCGCTTTTTGTTTCGGCGTTCAGACGCGCGTATGACATCGCGACCGCAATGGAGTGCCGCTGTTACCGCGGCGGAAGCGGACGCACGCGAATGAAAATCCTGCGCATGAGCGCGAGAGATATAATATCGATGATAACAACAGCAGCCTTGATCGGCGGAGTGATTGTATGCAACATATTCCTGACGAGCGTGATTTAAGAAATCTGCTTCTCACAATTTCATACGACGGCAGGCAGTTCCACGGCTGGCAGATTCAGCAGAACGCATATACGGTTCAGGAGGCTTTTCAGACCGCGCTTACGAAGATAATCGGCGAGGGCTTTGACCTAAAAGGCTGCAGCCGCACCGACACGGGCGTACACGCGAATATGTACTGCATCAGCCTCAAGACTACCCACCCGATTCCGCCGGAGCGGCTCAAGGCGGCGCTTAACCGCTGGCTTCCGCTCAGTGTAGCCGTAAATGACTGCCGCGAGGTCGGAACCGACTTCCACGCGCGCTACAGCTGCAAGAGCAAGGAGTATATCTACAAGATATGGAACAGCGAGGTTCGCTCTCCGTTTCTGGAGGGCTACGCGCTTCATTACCGATATCCGCTCGACGAAAAGCTGCTGAACGATGCGTCTCAGGCGTATGTCGGAAGACACGATTTTACCTCGTTCTGCACCCTCGACAACCGCGAGCAGGGCGATTTGACAAGAACGGTCAAGGCGTTCTCTGTAACGCGCGAGGGCGATATGGTTATCATGAGAGTAGAAGCCGACGGCTTCCTCTATAACATGGTCAGGATAATGGTCGGAACGCTTTTGCGTGTTGCGCAGGGAAAGTTCCGTCCCGATCAGATTCCCGAAATTATCGAAAGCCGCAGCCGCTCCTGCGCGGGGCCTACCGCTCAGGCGTGCGGACTGTATTTGAATAAAGTCAATTATTGACAGGAGTTCAATATGTTCAATAAAAGAAACGGACGGTACGCGGAAACTAAGCCGAATAAGGAACGCACCGTCATCAGCTATGAGGACATGCCTCTCGAGGATTACGAGCAGGAACGCACGAATATCTCTCCGAAGGCAGTCAAAAAAATAATCATTGCTGTGGCCATCGCGCTTGTGGCGGGACTTCTTGTTCTCGCCTTTGCGAACCGCGACAAGCTTTCTCCGGAAAACCTGTCCATGTGGTGGAGCTATGAGGTTCTCGGAAACGGCGGCAAGGGTTATCCCGTAGAGCTTGTCGGCTCCGAGGTCAAGAAGGGCAACTTCGCCGTAAACCAGAGCAGAGTCGCCTATGCTTCAGATACCTCGTTCGTCACTCTCAACTCCTCGGGCAAGGAGATTGCCAACGTTCAGCTTCGTTACTCAAAGCCTGTTATGAAGAGCGGCGAAAACCGTTTCCTCACCTACGGGCTGGGCGATACGGGCTACCAGATTCTCACATACGACAAGGAGCTTTACGCGGGAACCGCGGAAGGCGTGATTTTCACGGGAGATATCGCTCCTAACGGAAACTTCTGCCTTGTCACCGAGGGCAACGGCTTTCTCAGCGAGCTGTACGCCTTTGACCGGAATAACAACAGAATATATAAATATTCTTTTTCGGAATATTACATCAACTCGGTCGCGATAAACAGCGACGGCAGCGGCTGCGTTGCCTGCGGCATAACGAGCAACAACGGCGCGATGCGCACGGGCATATATGTGCTCGACTTCTCGAAGGAAGAGCCTGTCGGAAAGTACACGATTGAGAATGATTCGATTCTCGACAGCAGGTATATCAGCGGCAGGAGAATCGCCCTTGTCGGTGAAAACGCGTCATATGTCGTAAAGGTCGGCGAAGAGGACTACGCAAGCGTCAAATATGAGGGAAAGCTAACGAATTACTGCTTCAGTCCGTCGACCAGAAGCTATGCTATAGCCCTCTCAAAAAGCGGTGACGGCAGAAGCTGTACGCTCATAAGATATAACGATAACGGTGACGTTCAGACACAGATAGACACCGAAAAGGGCGCCGAGTCGTTCTCCGTATTCAAGGGTACGATGGCCGTTCTCGACGGCAACACAATCTACACCTTCAATTCGGAGGGAAATATAACCAACACCTGCGACGCGGGTACGGGCGCTACTGCCGTAACGCTGACGTCGGATTCCACCGCGTACGTTCTCAGTATCAACCAGATGCGCTACTTCGATCTTGCGAAGGTGACGGCGGAGATGGAGCGGCAGCAGCGCGAGCAGGAGAAGCTCGAACAGGAGCAGCAAAGTGAGGCGGGCGAATGATATCTGACCTGATAATCGCAGCGGTCATCATCGGTTTTATAGTTATCGGAGCAATTCGCGGCTTTGCGCGGACACTGCTGAATTTTGCGGGATTGGTGCTCAATCTTATGCTGTCGCATTTTCTTTCGGGAGTGATATCGGGCTGGATATACACAACCTTCATTCAGAAGGTTATCCTATCGAACCTCGAGTCAGAGATTGCCAAAAACGGTTTTTCCGAGGCGGTTGCCAACTCGATGAAGTCAGCTCCCGATTGGGTAAATACAATGCTCAATACCTTTTTCGCTCCGATGGGAGTGAACACGGGCAATCTGCAGAAGGGTATCATCATTGACGATACACAGGCACAGCAGCTTGCCAAAACAATCGAACAGCCTATGAGCGAGATAATCATCGCCGTGCTCAATATCATTGTAATGACAGTGCTGTTTTTCATTTTTATGATCATAATCAAGCTTATTATCAGGGCGATCCTCAAGTTCTTCCGACTATCCGCGCTCAGCGGAATAAATCATTTCTTTGGCGGTATTTTCGGCTGTATCGAAGGAATTGTGTTTGTTTGCCTTGCAATTAATATTTTTTATGTTATAATGACATACGCAAGCCCTGCGCTGACGGATAACCACCAGTATTTCGGTACGCTTTTCAGGGCGCTGTGCGTATATTTATAGGAAATATACAGGGTGATATTTATGAATAATGAAAGCTGGAGTTTCAAAATCTCCGATTTATGGACAGTTCCGAACCTGCTGACCTATCTCAGGTTTCTGCTGGTTGTGCCGTTTATGTATTTCTTTCTGCAGCAAAACTATATTGGTGCAGCGGTGTGCATCGGCTTTTCGGGACTGACCGATTGTTTTGACGGACTGCTGGCGCGTAAACTAAATCAGGTGACTTCTCTTGGAAAGATTCTCGACCCGATCGCCGACAAGCTCACGCTGTTTTCGGTGGCGCTGTGTATGATAATCTACTATCCCGCGATTCTGCCTCTTCTGGGGCTTTTGATGTTCAAGGAGATCACCATGCTGTTCTGCGGACTGATTCTGCTGATAAAGCGCATTACTCCGCCTCCCGCGCGCTGGTACGGTAAATTCGCGACCGTCGTATTTTATTTCTCGGTGGTCACAATAATCTTTTTGAAGGCAGTATTCTCCTACGAGAGCCTCACTCTTGTGACGGTACTGTTTATTCTGACAGCTCTTGTAATGCTTTTTGCACTTCTGAATTACTCGAGAATGTTCCTGCTGCTGATAAAGGAAAGCAAAGCTAAAAAAAATTCGTGACGCTTTTGTGAACAGACTTGCTATTTGTCGCGATTTATTATACAATAAAAACCTATAAGAACCTAACCAACAGATAATATGAGGTACTGACTATGATTTGCAGCAGATGCGGAAAACGGCAGGCGGTCGTTTTCGTTACAAATAATAATTCCAAGGACGCGCCGACGATCGGCTATTGCCTCAGCTGTGCCAAGGAGCTGAAAATCAAGCCTGTAGAGGACTTGATAAGCAAGATGGGCATTTCCGACGAGGATCTTGAAAACGTCCAGGATCAGATGAATTCCCTCATGCAGGGCGGCGACATCAACAGCCTGATGGAGCAGCTCGGCGCGGGCAATCTCGCTGAGCAGATGGAGGATTTCGCGGCTGAGCAGACCGGCAGCGACGACGATGATTTCTCTCACGGCGCGCCCGCGTTCCCGAATTTCTTCAATAATATCTTCGGCGGACAGAAGAACGATTCCCAGTCCGGCAACCCTAAAAAGCCCGAGAAGAAGGATAAGAAGAGAAAGCACATCAACCTTTACTGCGAGGACTTGACCCGCAAGGCGAGAGACGGCAAGATCGACCGCATTGTCGGCAGAGATACCGAAATCGCGCGTGTAATTCAGATTCTTTCCCGCCGAACAAAGAACAATCCCTGTCTTATCGGTGAGCCGGGCGTAGGTAAAACCGCCATCGCCGAGGGTCTAGCGCTCAGGATAGCTTCGGGCGATGTTCCCCAGCGCCTTAAGAATAAGGAAATCCAGCTGCTTGACCTCACCTCGCTTGTAGCGGGCACCCAGTTCCGCGGTCAGTTTGAAAGCCGTATCAAGGGTCTTGTCTCCGAAATTAAGGAGAGCGGCAACATCATTCTCTTTATCGACGAGGTTCACAGTCTTGTCGGTACAGGCGACAGCGAGGGAACAATGAACGCCGCAAATATCCTCAAGCCTGCTCTTTCACGCGGCGAGGTACAGGTAATCGGCGCTACGACCTTCAACGAATACAGAAAATACATAGAAAAGGACTCCGCTCTCGAAAGGCGTTTCCAACCCGTCAAGGTAGGTGAGCCGACAATTGCTCAGTCTATCGAGGTAATCGCGGGAGTCAAGGAATATTACGAGAACCATCACCGCGTTGTTGTTGATGACGACATTGTTCGCAAGACGGTAGTCCTCTCAGAGCGCTACATCACAGACCGCTTTCTGCCCGATAAGGCTATCGACCTTCTCGACGAGAGCTGTGCGTGCGCAGCTCTGAGGAACAAGGATCTTGAGCGCAGCGATAAGCTCAACGAGCAGAAGCAGAACCTTGTTCAGCTCAAGGAAGAGCTGACAACCGCCGAGAATGTCGACTATGAAAAGCTTGCCGAGGTCAACACCGACCTTGCTAAAATAGATTCAGAGCTTTCGGGCATTGATCCCGACAGCCTGATTTCGCACGTTACCGAAGAGGATATCGCCAAGGTAATCGAGCTGTGGACGGGCATTCCCGCGTCACGTATCCGCGAGAACGAGCTTTCGAAGCTCGCCGACCTCGAGGGAGAGCTCAAGAAGAAAATTATCGGTCAGGACGAGGCTGTGGAGGCTCTTGCTTCCGCAATTAAGCGAAGCCGCTGCCAGATTTCGCCGCGCCGCAGACCCGCTTCCTTTATCTTTGTAGGCCCGACAGGCGTAGGAAAGACCGAGCTTGTAAAGGTACTCAGCCAGCAGCTCTTCGATACACCCGAAACACTTATCCGCCTTGATATGTCTGAGTTTATGGAGAAGCACTCGGTGTCCAAGATCATCGGTTCACCACCCGGATATGTAGGCTATGACGAGGCGGGACAGGTTACCGAGAAGGTTCGCCGCCGTCCTTATTCCGTACTGCTCTTTGACGAGATCGAAAAGGCGCACCCCGATGTGCTCAATATCCTGCTCCAGATTCTCGATGAGGGAAAGGTAACAGACGCTCACGGCAGAGCCGTAAACTTTGAGAACACCGTCATTGTAATGACCTCAAACGCCGGCTCAGGCACAAAGGAAAGTGCTCTCGGCTTTGGAAAGACAATGGAGGACGCGTCCAAGGAGAAGGTAATGAAGGCGCTGTCCGATTTTCTCCGTCCCGAGTTTATCGCGAGAGTTGACGAGGTGATCGTGTTCAATAATCTCAAGTCCGAGGATTATGTAAAAATCGCGGGGCTCATGCTCGCTGAATACGTATCCACACTTGAGGAGAAGCATATTTCCTTTACATACGACGACAAGGCTTGCGAATATCTCGCTGAGAAATCCTGTGGCGGCAAGAGCGGAGCACGCGACTTGCGCAATACAATCCGCCGTGAGGTAGAGGAGAAGATCGCCGAGGCGATGATTTCCTCCGAGAACGGCAGCTTGTCCGCGATACACGTCACATCTGACGGAGAAGGACTGACGGTTCAGACTCTGTAAAATTTCAATATTCAAAGGTCGGCTTTTGCCGGCCTTTTTTGCGCTCTGAAAAGGGCGTTTTTTTCGCCGTTTGAGCGCAGGAGGGAAGAATACGCGTGATTATGATACTAAATTGTGAATAAATACAGAAAAAGCAAATTAATATTTCGGTATAACTGCCAAAGCAATCGCTGATAAATTGTATATAAGCAACATAAATTTTGTCGACTTGCTTTGTATAGAATTAATAATAAAATTCAATAAAAGCATGAAAAAACCCAAAAACTGTGTTGTGATAATTATAAATATTATAATTTAAAGTAATGTAAACTGAATAACCCAAAACCTCCGATAAATACTGACAAAACAGCGAAAATGTGGTATAATAAATGTGTATATTCCGCCGCGTGAGCACCACTTGCACGGAGTTTTAGCACCACGGTCACGCGGCTTTAGCACCACCCTTTACGGAGCTGAGCACCACCCTCTATAATTGATTTGGCACGCGTAAGCGTGACTAAATCAAAAAGGAGGGTGTCGAAATGATCGACTACCGAAACATTTTAAGACTGCACAGCGAAGGGCATAGTCAGCGAGCGATGGAGCGAGAGTTGTACTGCTCGCGTCACACGATCTCTGATGTACCTGATAAAGCGAAGAAAGCCGGAATCTCCTGGCCGTTGGGTGACGACGTTACCAACGAGATGATTCAGGAGCTTCTTTTCCCGGGAAAGTACGCTTTGGCGTGTCCTTTGGGTGCGATCTCTCGACCCCGTTATCGGCAGCAAGCTGGAGGACGCGGTAAATTATGCCTTGAACCAAGAGCAGTATCTGCGAGCGTTTTTGAAAAACGGCGAGGTTGAAATTTCCAACAACTTTGCCGAGAACGCGATCCGACCGTTTGTTATCGGGCGAAAAAACTGGCTGTTCTCCGACACCGTCAAAGGTGCCAAATCCAGCGCGATCATTTACAGTCTGATCGAAACAGCAAAAGCAAACGGTATAGAACC
>NZ_JAEQMG010000032.1 GCF_016680995.1 Ruminococcus difficilis
TAGACAAGGCTGAGGACAGACAGATGTTCAAGGACACGATGATGTCGATCGATCAGCCGGTCATTCCGTCAATGGTCGTAAACGACGTTGAGTCCGCCGTAAAATTCACAAACGAGATCGGCTACCCCGTGATCATCCGTCCCGCCTTTACCCTCGGCGGCACAGGCGGCGGTATTGTAAACAACGAGGAGGAGCTCAGGGAGATCACCTCAAACGGTCTTGAGCTTTCTCCCATCACCCAGGTTCTCGTCGAGAAGTGCATCTCCGGCTGGAAGGAGATCGAGTTCGAGGTAATGCGCGACTCCAAGGGCAACGTAATCACGATCTGCTCAATGGAGAACTTCGACCCCGTCGGCGTTCACACGGGCGACTCTATCGTAATCGCTCCCGCAGTTACTCTTTCGGACAAGGAGTACCAGATGCTGCGTTCCGCGGCTCTCGACATCATCTCCGCGCTCAAGGTTGAAGGCGGCTGCAACTGTCAGTTCGCTCTCGACCCCGAGAGCATGGAGTACGCCGTTATCGAGGTAAATCCGCGTGTATCGCGTTCCTCGGCTCTCGCCTCAAAGGCTACCGGCTACCCGATCGCCAAGGTAGCTTCCAAAATTGCGATCGGCTACACCCTCAGTGAAATCAAAAACGCCGTTACGGGCACAACCTACGCGTGCTTCGAGCCGGCTATCGACTACGTTGTCGTTAAGTTCCCGAAATGGCCTTTCGATAAATTCGTATACGCCAAGCGCGACCTCGGCACCCAGATGAAGGCGACAGGCGAGGTCATGGCTATCGCTCCCACCTTTGAGCAGGCTATCATGAAGGCTGTCAGAGGCGCGGAGATCTCCCACAATACCCTCGACGACAAGGAGTACGCAAAGCTCAGCGACGCTAATGTCATGCACCAGCTCAGCGTCTGCGACGACAGAAGAATATTCTGCGTCTACGAAGCCCTCAAGCGCGGTATCTCCGTCGACAAGATCCACGAGATCACCATGATCGACGAGTGGTTCCTCGAGAAGCTCAGAAACATCATCGCCGTTTCGGACGAGCTCAGGAGCGGCGCTCTCACAGAGGAGCTTTACTCAAGAGCCAAGCACACCGGCTTCCTCGACAAGACGATCGAGGAAATGAGCGGTCAGAAAATCGAGAATCCGCTCACTCCCGTATATAAAATGGTTGACACCTGCGCGGCTGAGTTCGCCGCCGAGACTCCCTACTTCTATTCCACCTTCGACAAGGAAAACGAGGCTGAGGAGTTCATCGCCGAGAGAAAGAGCGACAAAAAGACCGTCATCGTATTCGGTTCAGGTCCTATCCGCATCGGTCAGGGCATCGAGTTCGACTACGCCTCCGTACACTGCGTATGGGCGCTCAAGAAGGCGGGCTTCGACGTTGTTATCGTAAACAACAACCCCGAGACCGTATCAACCGACTTCGACAAGATCGGAAGAGCACACG
>NZ_JAEQMG010000033.1:2500-3891 GCF_016680995.1 Ruminococcus difficilis
CTGGTCGAGTGACCCTGCGCCGAAAATTTAACGGGGCTAAACTATACACCGAAGCTTGGGATGTGTACAGTTATTAATGTTTTTCGCAAAGTTTAGAAGAAAAAAATTCCGCGACGCGTCAAAGGCGAAGAGGAATAGAAGAGGAAAAGGCGAAGCGTCGCTAAATTCCTGATAAGGCTAAACTAAGAGGAAGATGTTAATAACTGTACACATGGTAGGAGAGCGTCGTATAAGGGGTGAAGTCAGAGCGAAAGCGCTGGTGGACTTTATACGAGTGAGAATGCCGGAATGAGTAGCGAGAAATATGTGAGAATCATATTGGCCGAAAATCTAAGGTTTTTGGAGGAAGGTTCGTCCGCTCCAAGTAAGTCGGGAGCTAAGGTCAGGCCGAAAGGCGTAGCCGATGCACATACGGTTGATATTCCGTAACCGCTTACCACTTAAGCAGAGGGACACCTTTGAAGGGAACATCCCGGGCGTTGGTTGACCCGGGCGTAAGGGACTGAAATTATAGTAGGGAAGTGTTCTTGGATGAGGGCGAGAAAAGCTCTGTGTATGTAAGGTAAGTGCCCGTACCGCAAACCGACACAGGTAGATAGGAAGAGGATTCTAAGGCCAACGGGAGAAGGGTAGTTAAGGAACTCGGCAAATTGACTCCGTAACTTCGGGATAAGGAGTGCTCACCTCCGGGTGAGCCGCAGTGAATAGGCCCAGGCAACTGTTTAGCAAAAACACAGGTCTCTGCCAAATCGAAAGATGACGTATAGGGGCTGACACCTGCCCGGTGCCGGAAGGTTAAGAGGAGATGTGAGAGCATTGAATTGAAGCCCCGGTAAACGGCGGCCGTAACTATAACGGTCCTAAGGTAGCGAAATTCCTTGTCGGGTAAGTTCCGACCCGCACGAATGGTGTAATGATCTGGGCACTGTCTCAACTACCCGCCCGGCGAAATTGTAGTACCGGTGAAGATGCCGGTTACCTGCGACAAGACGGAAAGACCCCATGGAGCTTTACTGCAGCTTGATATTGGGTTTCGGTAATTTATGTACAGGATAGGCGGGAGACTAGGAACCGTGGGCGTCAGCTTGCGGGGAGTCGTCCTTGGGATACCGCTCTTAGATTGCTGGAATTCTAACCTGCGGCCATGAATCTGGTCGGGGGACATTGTCAGGTGGGCAGTTTGACTGGGGCGGTCGCCTCCGAAAAAGTAACGGAGGCGCTCAAAGGTTGGCTCAGCACGGACGGAAACCGTGCCCCTGAGTGTAAACGCATAAGCCAGCCTAACTGCGAGCGTGACGGCGCGAGCAGTAACGAAAGTTGGAGTTAGTGATCCGGCGGTATGTGAATGGAAATGCCGTCGCTCAACGGATAAAAGCTACCCTGGGGATAAC
>NZ_JAEQMG010000034.1 GCF_016680995.1 Ruminococcus difficilis
TTTTCCGTCATCAGCCCATGACTGTAATCGCGGGCAGATATCATCTGAAAAAATCCGCAGCATACAGACGACTGAACGAAGCTCGCGGAGATTTTTACCGTTCATATCTTATGAACAGGGAACAGGCTTTGTCGGCATAAAAATATAATTATAAAACACGAAGATTAACGATTGAATTGGTATACTTGCCAATCTAAAATATATGTGCTATAATACTTTCATCAAACGGCGGAGGTGAAGGCTTTGGTACTCAAGGAATCAGGCGAAATGTATCTGGAAACGATTTATGTTCTCAGGAAGGAAAAGGCGTTTGTCCGGGCTATAGACGTTGGTGCGGAGCTTGGTTACTCAAAGCCGAGCGTCAGCCGCGCAATGGGTATTCTTCGCGACGGCGGATATATTAAGGTTGCGGAGGACGGCGGAATTACTTTAACCTAAGCGGGGCTGGAGGTCGCCGAGCGCACCTACGAGCGCCATACCGTTTTGAGCGAGCTGTTTATGAAGCTCGGTGTTGACGAGGAAACGGCGACAAACGACGCCTGCAAGATTGAGCATGTTATAAGCTCTACTACTTTCGCAGCTTTGAAAAAGCATTTGAACGAAGATTTATGATAATCATATCAGCCAACGGAACGTTTTTTCTGTAGGCTGATTCTTTTTTATTAAAAAATCTCTTGACAAGAATAAAAAGATATGATATATTACACTTGTTCAGTTAGCAGAGGGTAACCGATACAGATACAACATCCGACTGGAGGATGTTTGTTTTTTGAACATCGGTTAGCCAGTGCTAACTATAGACGAAACCACGGAGTAATAAACAGATGTCGGAAGATTTGATTATCAAGCATTGTTCTCCCACTCTCGCGGGGCTGAAAACCGCCAATCTCTTTACTTGTGTTTATTCGCAGAAACAAGATGTTGAGCGTTACACGCAGGAGTTTAACCGGCGTTTCAGCCATAAGGGAGTGAAAATGCAGCCATTGGGATACGGCAAGAAACGCGCCTTGATCTATGTATTTCGCCCGACACAGCTTGAAAGGGATTTGTCCGATCCACAGGCACGATCCATTTTAGCGTCAATGGGATACAAAAGCTTTGACAGTAAGGCTTGTCTGAACAGACTGAAAAGCAGAGTCAAAAAGTGTCCCGAATTTCCGCACGAAATCGGACTGTTTCTCGGCTACCCTCCCGAGGACGTTCGCGGCTTCATTCTTCATAAGGGAAACTGCTGTAAATGCTGCGGTTGTTGGAAGGTTTACGGTAATGAAGAAAAAGCCCGGTGCGCGTTTGCCAAGTATAAAAAATGCTCCGACATCTATTATTCCAAATGGCTTCAAGGCACACCGATCAATAAATTAGTAGTTAGTAAAGCAGCGTGACGCTGCATCCAAGCACGCCTTTGGAACAGTCTGTTAGACGGAAACAACAGCAACGGCGTGGTCTGAACAAAATATAATACCAACGACAGAAAGGACAGAATGATTATGAGTAATATAGCAATTGTTTTTTGGAGCGGAACAGGCAACACCGAAGCAATGGCGGACGCCGTTAAAGCGGGCGCGCAGGAAGCCGGCGCTGAGGTCAGCGTTTTCAACGCTTCGGATTTCTCCGCCGATATGGTCGCGGATTTTGACGCGATCGCGTTCGGCTGTCCCGCAATGGGCGACGAGGTTTTGGAGGAGGATGAATTCCAGCCGATGTTCGACGCGGTTCTGCCCTCGCTTTCCGGCAAGAAGATAGCTCTTTTCGGCTCTTACGGCTGGGGCGACGGTCAGTGGATGCGCGACTGGCAGGAATCCTGCCAAAACGCGGGCGTATCTCTTGCCTGCGAGTGCGTGATCGCAAATGACGCTCCCGATGATGAAGCCGTTGTCGCTTGCAAGAATCTCGGCGCGGCGTTAGTTTAATTTTGTTAATCCCTATATTTGTCAATACCAATTTCATAATTCTGCACCTGCGCTCGCTGAAAAGCGGGCGCTTCTGCTTGACAAAAGATGATAGAAAAGATATAATATATTTGGAAAATCAATGGGTTGATTTTTATTTTTTGTA
>NZ_JAEQMG010000035.1 GCF_016680995.1 Ruminococcus difficilis
AGTTGGTGTTGATGACGCAGGGGGTCCACCCGTTC
Source organism: Ruminococcus difficilis (assembly GCF_016680995.1). Next base: position 36 of record NZ_JAEQMG010000035.1, read on the forward strand.
CCATCCCGAACACGGAAGTTAAGCCCTGTAGTGCCGAAGATAGTGCTCTGGCGACGGAGTGTGAAAATAGGAAGATGCCAACACCTGATAATGAGATTCTTTTTCTTTTAATTTCGGCTTTGGTAAGGCGCAACCGTGGGAGCCAATATAGATTTTCAATATCAACAGTCTGTTGATATTGCAACAGTCCGCTTTTAGCGGGCTTTTTAATTACAATTAACGAAGATACAAAATACGTGATCACAAAGAAATACAGATGATTACTTGAATTTTTTGATGTTAGGATGTACAATAATCCTTGAATTATCTCTTTGATTATCAGCGATCATTGTAGGAGGTTTGTATCATGAAAATCAGAGAATGGCTGAGTATTCAGGTCGCCAAGCATCCGAAACGTGTGGTTTTGGTTTTGATCATCCTGTTCAACGTGCTGTTTATTGCTGCATCCGCCGCTATAATCAGTTCTCTTTCCTTGCAGGGGACCGAGCAGATGAATTTCTTCCACGCCGCCTATTATACGGTGACGATGATCCTTGACGCGGGCTGTATCGAGGCTGTCATCAAGGATATCGGCACCACGGGCGTCGCGCTGACCCTGACCTGTCTGGCGGTCATCATCATCGGCATGATCACCTTCACCGGAGCGGTGATCGGTTATCTGACCAATATCGTCAATGATTTTATCGAAAAAGCGAGCGCGGGCAATACGCGGCTTTATTTGTCCGATCACACTGTCATCCTGAATTGGAACGCGCGGGCGTCCGAGATCGTCACCGATCTGCTATACAGCGATAACAAGGAAACTGTTGTGGCGCTGGTTGAATCGGGCAGTGATGAGATCAAAAAGGATATCGAGGACAGACTCCGTCTGACGATCGAAAAAGAGAATGAGGCTGTCTATAAAAAAGCTGACGCCATGAGCTTTTTTGCTCGCTGGCAGTATCTCAGAAACAACAAGCTCGGCAGCAACGTGACCTTTATCGTCATCGAAGGCAATATCTTCTCTCAAACACAGCTCAAGGATATCAGGATCGATTTGGCGAAGGCTGTCATGATCCTGTGCAACGATCCTTCGGATTCAGTTGACGAGGACGGCAACCGGTCGGAGGAGGGCAATCCTCAGGCTGTCAAGGCTCTGATGCAGGCAGCGGATATCGTGTCGGCAGGCAATGCCGCGCATCATCAGAATATCATCGTCGAGATCACCGATCCGTGGACGTATGATATCGTTCAGCGGATCATCAACGCCAAAGATCTCGGCGAGAACTGCAATATCGTGATGTTTTACGTAGAAGAATTCCTCGGTCAGCTGTTGGCTCAGTTATCCATCACGCCGGAGCTGACGTATGTATACGACGATCTGTTCTCCAACAAGGGAGCGGCATTCTATACCGAGCATGTGCAAACGGAGGATGAGATCGGCTATATGCGGGAGTATCTCGCAACCCATGAAAACGCCGTACCGCTCACCCTGCTCACCCATAACGGCGAGAGCTGGTTCTGTTTTGCGGCGGATACACAAAAGGATATCAGCAAAACGTGTAAGCGCGAAAACCCGGGCTGTACGGTTGCGCTGAACCCCCCGCAGAGTGACTGTAAACGCGTGATCATGATAGGGCACAACAGCAAGATCGAAGAGATCATGAGCTGTTACGAAGCCTACCTGTCATGTCAGAGCGCCGATCGGAAAACCGACTTGAAGGTCACCGTGATCGATGAAGCCGACAGCCTCAAGCGGATGGATCAATACAAACGCTATCCTTTTGTGGAAGAGGTTGCCGAACTGGATATGTATCATATCGATAAGACCATTGAAATTTTGGATCGCCTGCTGTTCAACGTACCGGAGGAAACGAGCATCCTGATCCTCTCCGATGACACGGAGCTTGATGAAAACGCCGACTCCTCAGCCTTGATGTATCTGGTCTATATTCAGGACTTCATCCGTGAAACACTTCGAAAAAATCCCTCTTATGATGAAAACAGGGTGAAAACGATCGTTGAGATCACCGATCCGGGTCATTATGATATCGTTAAGGGCTACCGTCATGTCGAAGCGGTGATCAGCAACCGCTTTACGGGCAATATCATCACACAAATGGGGGAGAAGGAGTCGATCTATGACTTCTATAAGGGCTTGCTGCGTTATTCGGCGGATCAGCCGAACGGTCAAAGCAGAAAGCCGCAGCTGAAAAAGGTCTCGTCCTTCTTCCGTGAGATCCCTCCCGCGTGTACGGCTTACGACCTGGTACGCGCCGTGTTTGAAGCGTCTGTTGCCTCGGATCAGCACCGTCCCGCACTGGTTCTCGGCTATGTAAAGGCCGGCGGTGAAACCGTCATTTTCAGCGGCGATCTGTCCGAGATCGATGTTTCGTTGCAAGCGGAAGATAAGTTGATCGTATATACAAGTTTTGCTTGACGTCCTGACCATGCCTGAAAGGATATCAATGACTGAACAAAGAAGCATATGAGCGTGCGACCGTGAACATCACACGGCTTGACGCGGAGGATCATCATTACCTCGGGCGAAACACCGATTCTTACAACTATCAATCAGAATGCAGTATTAGCTATCGCTTATTATTGAATACCTGCATCAAGGAGTGTAACTTATGCAAGAATCATTTTTACAGAACAAAGTATTCCAAATCGTGGTCAGGCTGATCGTCGCGCTGTCATTTGTGCTGTTCACCGCCTATCAGGTGTATTTGGCGATCCACATAGAACAAAGCAGGGTCGGCAGACTGATCGGTATCGGAATATATGTGTTGATCACCGTCGCGTCGATCCTCGCGATATTTCATAACGAGAGATGCTGGGCTGTCCATGCGGTGTTGATGGTGGTCGGACTGCTGCTGTTGTTTGTCGTCAAGCTGATCAACCTGCCCGTGATATTCAATATGCTGAGCCTTGGCAATACTTCGTCTGTTTTAGATGGCGCAATCTATTTTTTGTCCCAGCTCGGCACGCTGTTGCTGATTTTCGGATATCTGATGCCCAGAGCTAATTTGGCGAAAAATACGCTTCTCAAACGGGAGACCGTTCTGATGTCCGTTGTGATTGTCCTGTTTGTCGTGTGCTTTGTGATGGATTGTGTGCTGTTGCTCAAATATCACGCGAATATCGAGCTGAGCCTGAAGCTCACGCTGGCCAGCAGAGCGCTGTATTTGGTCGGCTTTGCGGGAACGGCGTTCAGCTTTCAGTTCCCGGAGCCTCAACCGGTATTAGAGGAGAGAAAGGGCAATTATATCTATTCCGATGATAGCGAGGATGAGGTCGATCTGGTAATATAGGCGACCGGCATCGACATGAAAACAGCATCATCCTGAACACTTTCGGGGATTTTGCATCGCAGTCTGACGACTGCCGAACAAGCATCACCAAATTAAAACCACCGACTATTTCGATTTCGTGTAGCCGGTGGTTTTTGAATTGTATTGCTTTTTCCGTTGAGATCGGGGCTGATCATACAGTCGACATAGCCGGTACCGTTTTTCTGACAGAGCGATCAAGCAATTATCCGCATATCATTATCAGCGAGTGAATCGATGAACCGGTATAACAAGCAGGCAGCCTGCGTGATGCAGACTGCCTGCTGTTGAAAGGGAAAATCTTTATGAAAATCGTAAGGAGATGATGTCTTGATCAAAGTATATCATGCCGAGGCGGTCGGGACATATTCCTCAAGCGTGAGTTCGATAGTGCCGGTGCGACCGCTGCGCTCGAGCTCAAAGCTGACGGTATCGCCTACGGAATGATCGGTGATGATCTTCTTGAGATCGCTGATGGTATTCACGGCGTTGCCGTCCACAGAGATAACGCGATCGCCTACGCTGAATCCAGCCTTTGCCGCGTTGGAGCCGGACTTGATCGAGGCGATATATACGCCGTCCGATGTGCCGCCGTAGCCGAAATACTGTGCGTACATGCCGCCGCTGCTGCCTTCGCTGTAAGCCATGCCGGTATACGCTTTGCCGCGTACATAGCCGTACTGCTTGAGGTCGCCGAGGATATCCAGCGCGTTGTTGATCGGGATAACGAAGCCGATGTTATCGATCGTGCTGCCGGTTGAATCGCCGGCTGATTTCGCGACCACGATACCGACCAACTCACCTTGACTGTTAAACATACCGCCTCCGGAGTTGCCGGGATTAACCGCCGCGTCCGTCTGTATCAGGTGCATGGTCCTGCCGTCGATCTCGAGCTCACGGTCTACAGCGGAGATGATACCTTCCGTTACGGAGCCGCCCAAGGTTCCCAGCGGATTGCCGATGATGACGGACTTGTCGCCCGCGCTGACGGTGGATGAATCGCCTACGGGAGCCGCGCAAAGACCGCTTGCGTCGATCTTGATCAGAGCAATGTCCAGATCAGCGTCGGCGCCGAACAGCTTAGCGTCATAGCTCTCGCCGGAACGGAGCGTTACGGTGATCTTGGACGCGTCGCCCGCGACATGGTTGTTGGTGAGGATATAGCCGTCTTCGCTGATGATCACGCCGGAGCCTGCGCCCTCAGCTGTCTGTTCACCGTAGAACATATCTGTCTGCACGACCTCAACGGTGATCTCGACCACCGAATCGGCGACCTCGCTGACGATCTCGTTCGTACTTTTTTCTGTCTGTTCCGCGGATGTTTTCACGACGTTGTCGACATTCGCTTTGTTGATCTGGATCGCCGAATCGCCGGATGACGCATTCATCCGAGAGAACAGGTAGCTGCCGCCGAAGCCCGCGGCGCCTGAGAGCAGGACGCATAATACAAGCAGCGCGGCAACAGCGCCGGTCGACATCCTGCCTTTCTGCTTTTTGACCTTGGGCTCGGGAGCGGATGAGCCGTTCACAGGCGCTGCGTGAGGGGTATGCTGCGGCGCATAGTAGGAGTGCCACCGGAATACCTCCTGTTTGTTTTCCGGCTGAGATCCGGTCGCTTCTGTTTTTCTGTTTTCGGGGTTTGTGTCATATGAGTCGTAATAGTGATTATACATGGTGATTCCTCCTCGGGATTATTTGTACTTTTCTTTTGTACAACCATAGTCTATCCCCTCCACGTGAACAGTTAATGATAGAAACATTAACGCTTTTTGAAATAAAAATCAATAAAATATGAACGAGCAGAAGGCTCATAACAGGTGCCTTCTGCTCGTGTGCTATATGGTTTCTTTATGGATTATGAGTGTAGTTAGATCGTATCATTCGGAGCGATCGCCCTTGTATTCGATGCATAGCATCGTTAAGTCGTCGAACTGCTCTGCGTCCTTGACAAAGTCATCAACAGCGGCGCGAACATGATTCAATATCTGCTCGGGAGAGGCAGAGGGATCGCTGTTGAGCGCGGCAACCATACGTTTTGTGCCGAATAACTCTCCGTTGGCGTCGGTCGCCTCGGGAACGCCGTCTGTGTAGAGGAATAGTTTCGCGCCCGGTCTCATCCGGATCTCATATTCCTTATACTGTATACCATCCATGCCGCCGAGGACAAAGCCGTGACTGTCTTTAAACAGCCTGAATCCTCTCCTGTTCTGCATCAGCGCGGGTAATTCGTGCCCCGCGTTGGCGGCTGTCAGCTTGCCGGTGGAAAGCTCGAGAATCCCCAGCCATACCGTTATAAACATATCCTCCTGGTTGTTGGCGCGGATCGTGGCGTTGGCGTTGGTCAGGATCTGCGCGGGGGATTTGCCCAGCTTGGCGCTGTTAGCCAGAATGATCTTAGACGCCATCATAAACAGTGCCGCGGGGATCCCTTTGCCGGAAACATCGGCGATCGTCACACAGAGGTGATCGTCGTCGATCAGGAAATAGTCGTAGAAGTCGCCTCCGACGTCCCTTGCGGGATCCATAGAAGCATAAATGTCAAAATCCCTCCGCTCGGGAAATGCCGGGAAGGTTTTCGGCAGCATATTATTCTGTATTTTTGTAGCGAGCGTCATCTCGGCGAGCATCTGCTGTTTATGGGCAGTGATCTTGGTGATCTGTTCTTCATAATCCTTCAGATCGTGTTCCATATCCGCCATGATCAGGCTCAGATTCTCGATCTCATCGCGGGTATTGATATTCAGCTTGGAGAAATGCTCGGTCTCCTTTTCACCGTTGAGGCGATCCTTTACATAGTTTTCAGCCGCTTCGGTAATGCTGTTGATCGGTTCCACCTGTGTTTTCCTTGTGTGTCGCGCCATCAGAAAAGCGACGAGGATGATCAGAAGCAGCATACAAGTGACATAAAGGATCAAAAATTCCCTCATGCCGTTCACAACGTTGGAGAATGATATGTCGGTGAGAATAAACGCGACGGTTTCGCCTTCCGCGTTTTTGATCGGCATACCGCTTGTGCACAGCAATCCGTAATTGGGCGTGTTTTCTATCAGATAGAGCTCGCCCTCTCCGTCCCAGTCAAGAAAGTGTTCCAAACCCTCCTTGGTGACCGGATCCCACTCGCAAGGCATGACGACGGTTTCGGGATTTTCGTCCTGATCTACGATATATACCAGCGCGTTGGTTTCGCGGTCGTACATCGCCATATACAGCGCGTCGACTTCGATCGCGTTCGCTAAGTCCCTGAGGATCCTGTGGATCGATCGATAGTCCTCGCGTTCGGTAAAGTGAGCAAAGCGCTCGCGGTATTCAGGTGTGCCCGGTTGCTCTCGCTCGGATTCGGATTGTTCGCGATAGGCTGTGAGAACATCCTTTGACAGCGGTTCGGTGTCGACGATCTCGTGCATGATCGCCACGGCGCTTTTAGAGAGGTTGAATGCTTCCGTGATGTATTGATGTATCAGCGTGTAGGTGTATATCCCCAGTCCGATGATCAAAGCGGCAAACCCCAGTACAAGCGCGCCCAAGATTGTACTTCTGAAGGCTTTCCTCGCCAGAGAATGACGCTTTCTCTCAGCATCACTCATCTCTCTTATTGTTTTTTTCGGCATAGTTTCCTCCTGTATCTGTCACTTAAGGCGATCGTGCGTTTTTTCGCTGTTCGTCTTACTTGAATACTTTTCCGTCAGCTTGCCAAAAAACATTTGCTTCAACCAGTATATACGGAATATAGGATATTTGCAACAGTTTTTTCTGCTATTTCGGGAGATCAAAGATAAGTGCCTGATTGAATATCGGCATGAAATTAAGCTCCGTGTTTTCGATGGCGTATATCGATAATATCCTTGACGATAGCCGATCATTACGGTATAATCAAACAAACAGAAAGGAGATCCAAAGATGAGTGAATTCTATGATCCGATGCTGTACATGAGTACACCCGAACATCCCAACACCATGAGCGTGGTCGTCGAGCTCAAGGATGCGATCGACGGCACGATCCTGCAGGAGGTAGTGGAGGAGCTTCGTGTACGCTTTCCATATTTCTATGTCAAGGCGGTCGCCGAAGGTAACGACCTGTCCGCCGAGCCTAATCCGCTGCCCATGACGGTGCGCAACACATGGGATCCGATCAACTTTAATTCGCCTCAGTCCAATTACCATTTGACGGCATGGAAGTATGAGGGATCGAGAATGGCGATGGAGATGTCTCACGCGCTCTCCGACGGCGCGGGCGTGATGCCGTATATCAAGAGTACGGTGTATCTTTATCTGTGCCGCAAGACGGGTCTCGCGCTTGATCCTGCCGGCATCCGCCTGCCGGGGGATGTGATCCGGGAGTCCGAGACAGGCAATCCCTTTGCCGGTCTGGATATTGACGGGGCAAAGCTACCGATGTACACCAAATCGCCTATCGGGGATTTTTATCGGGTCAATGACGGAGAGGATAACGAGCAGCAGCTCCATTGTATCAAAATTGCGGAATCGGAGCTGATCTGTTATTGCAGGGATTATGACGGCAGCCCGAACGCGATGATCGCGGTGCTGTTGGCGAGAGCCGCCAAAGAGTACGCGCCCGAAAACGATAAGACGGTCAGCGTAGCTGTCGCGATCGACTACAAGGCGATGTTAGGCTCTTTTGATAACTATCGTATGTATGCGAATGTCGTTGAGTTGGATTTTCCGAAGAACAGATCCTTGGATGATCTGATGAAGTCGTGCACGGTAGCGCGCGGTCAGATGATGCTGCAGGCACAGCCGGAGAATGCTCTTTGGGCGGTAAAGAACAGGAAATTGACTTACGAAAAGCTGAGTCAGCTCCCGCTGGAGGTCAAGTTGGGCGCGGTCGCGAAGTCCGCGGGAAGTATGCGCTGGAGCTTTACGGTGTCCTACGTCAACAGCCGTTCCTTTGGGTCGACCGATCCCTATATCGACGCGGTGTATGCGATCGCGGAGCCGGGGGTATCGGATATCTCCTGCGAGATCTTCTGTAATAATCACAACTTTGTATTGTCGATCTCGCAGACCTTCAAGGCGGATCGATTCATCGAGCTTTTCCTCAAGGAGCTTTCCTCCGTCGGGATCAACTACGAAGTGTTCCGCAAGGAGCCGCTTCATATGGCGGGGATAGAGCCGTTCAAAAGTAACTGAACAATGATATCATAAAGAAAAAAGAACTTGTCACACGGCAAGTTCTTTTTCTATTCAAAATAATCTTTGCGAGATCGGAAAACGCATGTATAGCTCCGCGGCAATAAAGTTGTTGCATTATAACTTGTTGCTCAGCCTGTCGATGAATAGCTGAGAGACGATCGACAGCTTTTGATCCCGCTTCCAGATCAGCGTCGGACGCACGGAGATCTCAGGGGAGAGGGGTCTGAAACACAGCGGTGAGCTTTCCGAGGTGTCCACCAGTTTATCGAAGGATATCGCGCAGCCGATGCCATCCTCCACCATCAGGGACGCGTTGTAAAGCAGGTTGTAGGTGGCGGCGATTTGCAAATGCCTGACCTGTGCGCTGTTGAACAGCTGTAATCCGTTCGCGCGAGAGACGATCAGAGGTTTGTGGTACAAGTCCTTGATGGCGATCACCTCTTTCTCTGCCAGATCACAGTCCTTGCGCATGATCACGCCGAAGATCTCCTTTTCGTCCAAGGTCAGATAATGATAGGTTTCTTTGTCAAAATCGGTGAAGATCAGCGCGAAGTCGAGCAGCCCGCGGTCAAGACGATCCTGCAGATCCTCGGTATCTCCGCTGACGACGTTCAGCCTGATATTGGGGTATTCATCCTTGAGATGCTTGAACACCGCCGTGACGCGCCGCATGGAGCGTGATTCACCCGCGCCGATGCTCAGACTGCCGGAGATATCGTTTTTGACCTCACTGATCTCGCTCTCGGTCAGCTCCATCAGCTGCATCATCTCGCTCGCGCGCTTGCGCAGGATCAGTCCTTCTTCGGTCAGTTCGATCCGCCTTCTGCCGCGGAGGAACAGGGTGACGCCGAGTTCCTCTTCCAGCTCCTTGAGCTGGCGCGATAATGACGGCTGAGAGAGATGCAGCGATTGTGCCGCCGCGGAGATATTGCCCTCTCTGGTCACCGCCAAAAAGTATTGTAACACACGAAATTCCATCCATTCACCTCATATCATTTTTTATTGCGAGGCTCTGTTGAGCCGGTGTATCAACAAATGATTATCATAAGAACATTATACATGATTTTACTATGCTTGTAAAGCATGGTTAGCTATTTAATATAAGTATTTGCTATTTGTATTGTTATGGCTTATAATAAGGACAACAAAAAGAAAAGGAGCGATCATTATGATGAAAACCGCAGAGTTAAAATTGACACAGGAATGGGACAAGACCTTCCCGCAGAGCGACAAGGTCGATCACAGCAAGGTGACCTTTATCAACCGTTACGGCATCACCTTGGCGGCTGATCTGTATATTCCGAAGAACGCCGAGGGCAAGCTGCCCGCGATCGCGGTATGCGGTCCGTTCGGCGCTGTCAAGGAGCAGTGCTCGGGTCTTTACGCCCAGACGATGGCTCAGCGCGGTTATCTGACGATCGCGTTCGATCCGTCCTTCACCGGTGAGAGCGGCGGTATGCCGAGATACATGGCTTCGCCCGATATCAACACCGAGGATTTCCAGGCGGCAGTCGATTTCCTATCCTGCCACGATCAGGTCGATCCCGAACGCATCGGTATCATCGGCATTTGCGGATGGGGCGGTATGGCGATGAACGTCGCGGCGCTCGATACGCGCATCAAGGCGACGGTAGTGTCCACCATGTATGACATGACCCGCGTCAACGCCAACGGTTATTTTGACGCGGAGGACAGTGAAGCACAGCGCTATGAGAAAAAGATCGCGCTGAACAACCTGAGAACCGCCGAGTACAAAAAGGGTGAATATTCCCGCGGCGGCGGTTGCGTCGAACTGCCCGTGCCCGAGGATCTGCCGTTCTTCGTCAAGGATTACAGCGAGTATTACAAGGGCAGAGCCTATCATGAGCGCTCCCTCAATTCCAATGAGGGCTGGAACACCGTCGGATGCCTGTCCTTTATGAACCAGCCGATCCTGCAATACAGCAACGAGATCCGCTCCGCTGTTTTGGTCATCCACGGCGAGAAGGCACATTCCTGCTATTTCGGCAAGGACGCGTTTGAGAATATGACCAAGAACAGCCAATATACCGACAACAAAGAGCTGATGATCATTCCCGGCGCGGTGCACACCGATCTGTACGACAATGTGGACGTCATCCCCTTTGACAAGATGGAAGAATTCTTCGGGAAGATGTAAGATGAATACAGAGGAATTTATCAGGATCATGGACAGCGGCGCCGAGGTACAGGCGGGCAGTGATGTCCATCTGCATATGACGATGCTCAGCAACGAGGCGATGAAGATCACCGCACAGCTGAACAATGCCTATCATACGCCCGAGGAGATCGGCGTATTGATGGAAGAGCTGACGGGAAAGCCCTTTCCCGAGGGCGCGTACCTGTTCCCGCCGTTCTACACGGATTGCGGCAAGAATACCACACTCGGCAAAAATGTGTTCATCAACACAGGGTGTCAGTTCCAGGATCAGGGCGGCATCACCGTCGGCGACGGTACCTTGATCGGGCCCAAGACCGTGATCGCCACACTGAACCATCAAATGGATCCCGACAAGCGCGCGAATCTGCTCCCGAAGCCTGTCAAGATCGGTAGCAAGGTATGGATCGGCGCGAATGTGACCATCCTGCCGGGGGTCACGATCGGCGACGGCGCTGTCATCGCGGCGGGTGCGGTCGTCAATAAAGACGTCGGGCCGAACACCGTAGTCGGCGGCGTACCGGCTAAGTTCATCAAAACCATCGAAACACGGGGTGAACGATATGAAAAAGATAATCGGCGCACTGTTGTGCGTCATCATGATAGCAGCCTTGGCGGGGTGCGGTAAAGCGAACGATGCCACTCCCTCAGAGGCAACTAAGGACACCGTGAGCGCGACCCAACAGCCGACCGCGGCGACTGAGGCGCCCACCCAACCGGCAACCGCTGCCGCAACTCAGGCTCCCGCGACACAAGCGCCTCCCGCAACCGCCGCGCCGCAGCCGGCAACACAGCCGCCGCAGGTCGAGGAAGCTGTGCCGGAAAAGGTGCTCGAGATGAAGATAGGGGATACCCCTGTCGCGGTCGCATGGGAGGATAACGAGGCAGTCACGGCGCTCAAGGAATACTGCCGTGATCAGATCCTGACCATCCCCATGTCGATGTACGGCGGCTTTGAGCAGGTCGGCTCCATCGGCACGAGCCTGCCGCAGAACGATGTGCAGACGACCGCGCAGTCGGGCGATATCATGCTCTATTCGGGTGATCAGATCGTCGTGTTCTACGGCTCCAACTCGTGGGCATATACGCGCCTCGGGCATATCACCGACAAATCGCAGGAGGAGCTCACCGCGTTACTTGCCAACGGTGATACAACCATAGCGATCAGTTTTGTATAACAGCGGAGGTGTGATGATGAAAAAGATGATCACCATTACCATAACAGTCATGATGCTGCTGTCGGTATTATTTGTCGGCGTCAATGCGGAGTCCAACGAAACACTATCAACACAAAACACGATCCTATATGGCGACGCGGACGGCGACGGTGAGATCACGATCATTGACGCTACCCGTATTCAAAGACATTTAGTCGGGGTGAATCCGCTGATCTCGGAAGAAAACAGAAAAGCAGCTATCGTCTCCGGTGACGATGAGTTGTCCGTGATTGACGTGACGCTGATCCAGCGTCGGCTCTCCGAGATAATCAGTCGGTTCCCTGTCGAGGAACAAGCACAGCAGCCGACTGAGACGGAGGATCCGGTATTGATGATGGCGATTGACGGTACACCGGTCACAGTCGCGTGGGAGGATAACGAGGCTGTCACGGCGCTGAAGGAATACTGCCGTGATCTGATCCTGACCATCCCTCTATCGATGTACGGCGGCTTTGAGCAGTTCGGCTCCATCGGTACAAGCCTGCCGCGAAACGATGTACAGACAACTACCCATTCGGGCGATATCGTACTCTATTCGGGCGATCAGATCGTCGTGTTCTACGGCTCCAACTCGTGGGCGTACACGCGCCTCGGTCACATCACCGACAAATCGCAGGACGAACTCACCGCGTTGCTTTCCAACGGAGATATCACGATCTCTCTTTCGTACTGACAGTAACACCTGAACTAACCTATCATACAGGAGGTACAACATGAAAAAACTGATGATGACAGCGGCGGCGTTATTACTGGTCTGCATGATGCTGATGACCGCTTGCTCCAACCAAAACAAGACTGCAAATGAAACCGAAAACACAACGGCATCGAGCGAAACGACCGCACCTATGGCGACCCGCGATACCGCCGATCAATCGTATGATCCCTATGCCGAAGAAAACCGCTATGATATCCCTGACAATATGTTTGAGAAGCGGGACGGCGTCGATTACGGCACCCTGCAAAAGGATGTGACCTATTACTCGACCGTCGCCGGAGATAATAAGCAGGTGAATGTCCTGCTCCCCGCGGGCTATGACGAGAGCAATAGCTATCCCGTCACCTATGTGTATCACGGCTTTGGCGGCGATCACAACGCCCATCTCGACACGGATTCCTATCTGATGCTGCTCTACGGCAATATGCTGCATGACGGCTTGACCGTGCCGCAGATCCTCATCGGCATGGATATGTACACTGACAAGCTTGCGGATAAGGAGAGCAAGTCGGAGGAGGAGCTCCGTTTTATCTATGACAAGGCGATCGAAGAAACAGCGGTCGATCTGATGCCCTTCATCGAAAAGACCTATGCGGTCAAGACCGGAAGAGAGAATACCGCGATCGCGGGCATGTCTGAGGGCGGCGCAAAGTCACTTTGCACGGGCTTTCAGTGGCTCGATAAGTTCGGCTATATCGGCGCGTTTGCTCCCGATACGGGCGTGATCCCGACCGAGTATTATAAGGGTACTTTCTGGAATGTTCCCGTCTTTGAAAAATTCCCTCAGCCGACAGCGGAGAATATGCCGTATTATCTCTATATGACGGTCGGTTCCGAGGATCCGTGGAACATCGACTGCACGCTCTATTACCGCGATCAGCTCAACGACATGGGCGTCAAAAACCAGACGGATTATGTCGAGGGCTTCGGCCATGATGAAACTTTCTGGCGTCAGTGCTTCTACAACTTCCTGCATAAGATTTTTTGACAATTATGAATCGTCATTCCGAGTAATCGCCGATTAATGCAGTTTTCGTATTCGTTGTCATTCCGAGGGAGCGATTAAGCGACCGTGGGAATCCCCTTGATAGGAGTAGAATCTCACTGTTCAAGCTATTAATGATAAAGGGTTACGACATGGCAATCTCAACCGAAAAACACTTCAACCGATCGGGTACATCCCGGTCGGTTTTTGCATAGAAACACCAAAGCCATCCCGTAAAGGATGGCTTTGGCTGAAGTGAGGTTTTTATGATGAACACAATTCAATTATGTGGAGAAAGTGTTGTTAGTGTGATCGTGTGTTTTAGCCGACAGTGACATTCAGATTGCTGTCGACGGTCACGGTCAGGTTGACGGGTACCTTGTTGGTGTCAGAGGTGTAGTAGTACAGGGTGACGTGAGAGGTACCGGGAGTCGAACCGTAGAAGGTGAAGTCATACTGCTGCTGGTTGAAGTTGTAGTCGCATTTGACAACGAAGTTGGAGTTGTCCGCGTTGTAATCCCAGTTGAAGCCGTAGGACGTTTTGCCGTTGGCATAGTAGTGAGCGGGAGTACCGGTCTTTTCGGGAGCCTGACGCTTGGTGTCCTTGTAAACGCGCTCGCCGTTGACGTTCTCGATCTTATCTTCGCTCTTCTGAGTGCTCTTGGTCTGCTCTTTTGCGGTCTGCTGAGTTTGAGCAGTTTGATTGGTGTTCTGCTTGTTGCTTGTCTGAGCTGTCTGTGTGGTGCTTTTGTTCTGAACAGTATTCTGTGTGGTGTTCTGCGCGGGCTTTACAGCAGTGGTGTTCTGCTTGGTTTCTGTTTGCGGAGTTGCCTGCTTTGCGGTCTGCGCAGCCTTGTTAGCGCCCTTGTCGACCGTCGCGCTGACGACTGTCGGCGCGGTGTCGGCGGTCTTTGTCTTGGGGTTGAACACACCGGCGAATGCCATGGTGCCTACCGCGATCGCCGCGACCAGCGCAAGTGCCGCGGATGAGAGCAGGATGTTCTGCTTTCTTCTCTTGGACTGCGTATAAGCTCTGGCTTCCTCGGTGGGTCTTTCGATATTGCGTCTTGTGCGCTCGTCGCTCATTCTGCGCTTGGAGCTGTCATCGTAGAAGATGGTGGTTCTGTTATCGTTATTGTAATCAGCGTTTCTGTTATAGTTGTTGTTCATTCTGTTGTTAGTCATTTTGTGTACCTCCTTGATTCAGTCGTTGATTTAGATTTTGTTTCGGGTTTTAATTGTGTTCCCTGTCCAGCCTCGTTGCACTACGCTGATCCTCGTATAACTCCTACTCGTCTGATCTGTTCCGTCGCTCAACGCGACTTCACAGCTCAGTCCTCGTCCGTCGTTATCCGAGGGCTTCGTGCCTCGGCTTTTCTCTTTGACTGTGGTTACAGTATAACAAAGGCAGTATGACAAGAGTGTGACAAAAAACGGGACAAAACAAATTTTTTTGAAAAAAGATTTTATTTTCCATAAAAGAAAAATCCCCTGCCGTGTGACACAATACCATGAGTTAAGAGGCTCCCTTTGGTAAAGGGAGCTGTCTCCGAACGGAGACTGAGGGATTGTATCAATTGATCGAGCTAAGCGAGATACAATTTCTTAACTTTATGATATTAGCCATATGACAGGGGATAGTAGTGTTGCTGCTATGCTGTTACTTTCTGAGGTTCGAGCTTGCGCTTTTCGATCTGCTTGTCCGCGATGCTGTACAGCACATTGAACAGGATGGTCACGCCGACGGCTGCGGCGATCTGCAGGATCATCGCGTTTTGGATGAGCGGTACGATCTTGAAGAAGCTGCCGAATATGCTTATGGCAAGGATCAGTCCCGCTGTACTGAGCGCGAGCATCGTGCCGCGCAGGGCGTTGAACGGAATACACAGTCGGAAGATCAGCAGCAGTCCGATCAGCGAGGTGGTGTACAGCGACATGGTGGAGAGCTCCGCCTGTGAGATACCGAGCGTGTTGCTGAGCAGTGTGATCAGAATGATGTTCAGCGCGATACAGATCGACGCGGGCGCCGCGCGTGTGATGATATTAAAGGTAAAGTTGCCGCGGACGATGTTCTTGTTCGGCTGTAATGCCAGTACAAAGGACGGGAATCCGACGGTCAGCGCGCCGATCAGGGAGAGCTGGATCGGCTCGAACGGATAGATGTGGTGCGAGAACAGGAAGAAGATGGAGAGGATGATCGAGTACATGGTCTTGACCAGATACAGCGAGGAGCTGCGCTCGATGTTATTGATGGTCTTTCTGCCTTCCGCAACGACGTCGGGCATTGCGGCAAAGTCGTTGTTGACCAGCACGAGTTGTGATACATTGCGTGCCGCCTCGCTGCCTGCCGCCATCGCAATGGAGCAGTCCGCTTCTTTGAGCGCCAGAACGTCATTGACGCCGTCGCCTGTCATCGCGACTTTGTGACCTTTTTTCTTGAGCGCGATCAACAGCTTTTTCTTCTGAGCGGGTGTGACTCTGCCGAATACGTTACAGCGCTCGGCGACCTTAGCTAATTCTTCATCGGTGGTGACGGTGGACATATCGACGGCATTCTCCGCGCCCGCGATACCGCAGTCCTTGGCGATGTTCTGTACGGTCTTGACGCTGTCGCCGGAGATGACCTTGAGGGTGACGCCCTGTTCCTTAAAGTAGTTGACGGTATCCTGTACATTGTCGCGGAGCTGATCCTTGATCAGTACCAGCGCCATCGGCTGGAGTTCCTCGGGGAGCTTTTTGTCCTCGATGGGGTTGGAGGATCTCGCTAAAACGAGGATACGAACGGTATCATGTACGTTTGCAATGGCTTGAAATACTTCCGCGTATTTTTCTTTATCAGAAAACACAAATTCCGCCGCGCCCATGATATAGGTCCTGCCGTTTTCAAAGTTACCGCCCGACCATTTGGTTTCGGACGAGAAGGGGGTAAAGCCCCTGCATGAGAGCGGCTCGATGCTCTCGGTATATTTGTGGACTGCCTCCGCGGTGGCGTTGACCTCGTCGACCGAGGCGATGGACGACAGTGCCGTCATGATCTCGTCGCGTTCACAGTCGATCGGGATGACGTCATGCACGTTCATGATCTCGGCGGTCAGGGTACCGGTCTTATCCAGACAGATGACGTCGACGCGCGCGAGCGTTTCGATACAGTACATCTCGTTGACCAGCACCTTCTTCTTCGCGAGGCGGATGACCGATACCGCCAGCACACCCGAGGTGAGCAGGATCATGCCGCCGGGGATCATGCCGACCAGTGCGCCGACGGTGGATACGACGGTGTCGGTCAGCTCCTGATGCTGTACGAAATATTTCATCACAAACATCAGGATACCGACGGGGAAGATGATGAAGGAACAGATCTTGATAATGGTCTTGAAGGACTGCAGGATCTGTGAGTTATTCTTTTTGAGATACTTTGCCTCGTTATTGATCTTGGCGGCGTAGCTGTCGGCGCCGACGCGGTTGACGCGGCAGTAGCAGTTGCCCGCTGCGATGAAGCTGCCCGAGAGGAGCTCATCACCGGGTCGTTTGGGGATCAGGTCGGATTCACCGGTAAGCAGGCTTTCATTCGCGTTACATTCGCCGTCGATGAGGATACAGTCGGCGGGCACCTGATTGCCTCTGGTGAGCAGGATGACGTCGTCGAGCACGAGCTCATCCTTGCTCAGCTGTACCTCCTTGCCGTCGCGCAGGACGGTCAGCTTACTTTCGGTGAGGATCGTGAGCTTGTCCACACTCTGCTTGGAGCGGATCTCCTGCACGATACCGATGACGGTGTTGAACAGCACGACGCCGATGAACAGCAGGTTCTTGTATGAGCCGACGAGCAGCAGCAGAACGAACAGCAGGACGTTGATCCCGTTGAACACGGTGCAGATGTTGTCGATGAAGATCCGTTTGATGGATTTTGTCTTGACGGTCGTCGCGATGTTGACCTTGCCGTCACGAACACGTTGCTCAACCTCCGCGGTGCTTAGCCCTCGGAGTGCTTGTTGTTTTTCTTCCATATCGTTCTCCCTTTTATCATTCGGACGATCGAAATCGTTTTTTGCCGATGCATTTCTACCTACAAAATATACCACAATATATGATATATCGTCAATAGAATGAATGTGATTATTATCAAGAAACGGAGCATCCGACTGTTATTTGCTTAAGTTACGGTGATTGTAACTATTTAAAATTGACAAAAAAGATAAATTAAGTAGTGACAATTTCGTTTTTCTGTGCTATAATATTTGTAAATTCACTGAACACATAGTGAATAATATTCAAAAAAGGAGAATTGTTACATGAGATTTCCTAATGCAGCAAAAGGTGTGAAGAGAATTTTCACCGCACAGATTTTACAGTTGATCGGCACTGTTTGCGCGGTCATCGGTGGTCTGATCTTTATTTCCGGCGGCGCGACCGCTCTTCTGACAAAGGGCAGTAATGCCGGCGCGGCAGCGGCTCTCGGTCAGATGGGCATTGCTTTGATTTTCTTTATTGCGTATGGTGTTCTGGCGCTGATCGCTTTCATTATGCAGCTGGTCGGTATCATCAACGCAAAGAACGATGAGGACAGCTTCAAGTCCGCTTTGGTTTGCCTGATCATCGGCATCGTCGTTCCGGTCGTCGGCGGCTTCTTTGTGAATTCCGCTCCCGTTGTTTCCAGCCTGTGCGTTTCCGTTGGTAATCTGATGACTCTGTTTGTGACCATCTTCATCATCAGCGGTATCATCAAGCTGGCTGATCAGCTCAACAGAGGCGACGTCAGCACCAAGGGCTCCAACATCCTGAAGATCATCATCGTCATCGCGGGTATTTCGCTGATCCTCAGCATCGTTTCTTCGTTCATGCTGACCAATACCGCGATTGCGGTTACCGCGTTGATCCTCTTGGCGGTCGCTATGGTACTGTCCGTTATTCAGTACATCATGTTCCTGACCCTTCTCGCGAAGGCGAAGAATATGCTGGTCGAGTCTTAAGATCCCGATCAATTTGATTTGATAATCGATACTTTGGCAGTCGTCCGACACAGGGCGGCTGCTTTTTCTTTGACAAATTTGTGATTTTTCCTTTATTAATTGCTAAGTCTGTGATACAATAAGAAAAATGAATTTGGAATATATGAAAAATACGAAAACAAAGGAGAAGAATACTATGAGCTTTCCCAATGCGGCAAAAGGAATCAAAAAGATATATAGAGCCGAGATTCTGAAACTGATCAGCTATATCTGTCTGTTCTTCGCGGCAGTCACCGGTGCTATCGCGTTTTTGTCCACGAGTGACGATGTGACGTCCGCTTCTTCCGAGGCTTTATCTATGGGCGGATTCATCGGCGCCATCCTGTTTGGCGCGGCGTTTGGCATTTTGATGATCATCGCGTTCATCTTGAATCTGGTCGGCTATATCAACGCGCGGAATGATAACGAGAATTTCAAGACGGCGCTTGTGTTTCTGATCGTCAGTATCGTTTTTTCGATCATCTCGGTCATTGTCCTCCATAACGGCTTGAGCAATATCATTTATTCGATGGCGACGCTTTCCGAGACATTGGCGACGATCTTTGTTATCGCGGGTGTGATGCAGATCGCCAATCAGCTCGGACGGGATGACGTCAACAAAAAGGGCGCTACGGTGCTCAAGCTGATCATCACGGCGGAAGTGATCTCGTTCATCCTCACCTTTATCTCCACCTTCCTGCGCGGCGGTACGACCGACATCATTTCGACCGCGCTGTTTCTGGCGTCACTGGTCGTGACCTTTATCAAGTTCGTGATGTATTTGTCGTTTTTGTCAAAGTCAAAGAAGATGCTGCAGGAAGCCCAATAACCGTATGATGAACAGTCGTCGGACAGACGGCTGTTTTTTCTGTAGAAAAACCTGTCAAAGCCTCCCTTTGGTAAAGGGAGGTGGGCTCGCTTGCGAGCCCGGAGGGATTGCATGGATTGATCGACCGAAGGGAGATACTCTTTTCGATACGCCGAAACAGTCGTCGGACAGACGGCTGTTTTTTTGTAGAAAAACCTGTCAAAGCCTCCCTTTGGTAAAGGGAGGTGGGCTCGCTTGCGAGCCCGGAGGGATTGCATGAATTGCTCGACCGAAGGGAGATACTTTTTTGCTCTTTCCTTTGCGCGGATTGTATGATACAATAAACACAGGATATATCCGAATTGGATGGATCAGGAGTTGAGAATATGAAAAGAAAAACCACAACCGTTTTAGCGTTGTTGATGGCGATCATCATGGTGTGCGGTGTACTGCCGCTGACCGCGGCCGCCGCGACAAATTCCATCACCTACACCTGGCAGGGCACACACGCCTATGACGCGGGCTTTGCACAGGGTACGATCAAGGTCACCGTTGACGGCTCCTCCGGCGGTACCTACTACCTGTACTGGGCGGATGACAGTGCGGCGCTCAGCGGCTTTGAGCCGATCTGTAAGCTCAGTATCGCCAACAATGGCTCCGGCACCTTCACGATGCCCGAGAATACCGCGATCCCCGCCAAGGCGACCCGTGTACTGGCGTTCAAGAGCAGCAGCGAGCCGTCCAATCTCAGCGCGTCCAACGCGGCGCTCAATTACAAGTTGCCCATCGACAAGGCGACCAATAAGACGGATGACGATCTATTGTACAGCTTCGCGTCTTATTCCGATATCCACATCACCTCCGACGAGACGGGCGCGCAGGGTCAGAAATATCCCTATGATGAACAGCACCTCGCCGACGCGCTCCGCACCGCCGCCGCGCGTGACGTCGATTTTATCGTCACCACCGGCGACCATGTCACCAATCACCGCAACGATGAAAAGGGCAGAGGCAATCCGCATTATCCCGAGGAGTGGAATACCTATCTGCGTATCCTCGCCGACAGCGATTATGACAATCCGATCTATGAGGCGATCGGCAACCATGAGCTGTGGAACTATGAGGATGAAAGCAACAAGATCGCGAAGGATTGGAAGACAAGCTCCGATTATTTCTGCAATATGACGGGTCTGGATTCTACCGCCGCGGCGGTCAACGCAAAGAAGGCGTATTACGAGATCACCGAGCCCAACACCGGCGACCACTTCCTTTTCATGGCACAGGAGGGCGGCTTTTACTCGGACGCCGCCAACCAGTTCACCGATGAACAGCTCGCGTGGCTGAACGGCAAGCTGAATGCCTATGAGAACGACGGCAAAAACGTCTTTATCATGGAACACGCGAATTTCGACAGTTGGGGCGCGGGCGACAGACTGCCGAACCCGATCTATGATATCCCGCTGAAGGATAAATGCGCCGCCACAGCTCAGCTGAAAGCGATCCTGCAAAATCATAAAAACGCTGTTTTGCTGTGCGGTCATACCCATTTCCGATTCAGCTTGAATTACAATCTCAGCAACAACAGCGGCACCTCGGCGACCATTATCCACAATTCCTCCGTCGGCGCGATCCGTGACGTCGTCAACGGCAACCGCGTCAATGATACCTCCCGTGAAGGGACCGAGGGCTATATCGTCGAGGTCTATCGGGACGCGACCATCTTCCAAGGCACCAATCTGTATACCAATAAGGTGATCCCGTCCGCGACCTATATCGTGCCGCAGAGAACTTCTCCGCTGGTCGAGCCGACGGATCCTCCCGCGCCGACGCAGGCGCCCACACAGGCTCCGACCCAAGCGCCTACACAGGCTCCGACAGAAGCTCCCACCGAGCCGCCGGTCGAGCGCCTTTACGGCGACGCGGATGACGACGGTATCGTTTCCATCTTAGACGCGACCTATATCATGCGCTCTGTGGCGGGCATCACCCTGCCTACGCCGATCAACGAGCTGAATGCGGACGTCGACGCGGATGATGAGGTCACGATCATCGACGCGACCATGATCCAGCGTTATGTGGCGGGCGTGATCCGCCGATTCCCCGCCGAGGATATTGCCGCGACCGGCAAAGACTTTGATTTAGCCGATGTCGGCGTCGATACCGATATCGCAGTCGTCGGCGCTCAGGTCGAACTCGAGCCTGCCGCCGCGGATCTGAACACCCTGCGTACACAGGCAAAGTCCGCGCTCGACAAATACTGGCTGCTCGCGTCCTATGACCAGTATCAGGCGTTGAAGAAGGCGTACCGCAACAACGCGGATTATAACACACTCAACGCCGTCTACACCGCCTTCAACGCGGTCGTCAGCGCTTGTTATCCCGGCGATACGGTAGATATTTACTTTACCAATAACGTCGGCTGGACGGATGTATACGCGTACTGTACTGCCGGACACGGCAAAGAAAAGAACAATGCTTGGCCGGGTATCAAAATGACCTATATGACCACGAACAGTTACGGTGAAAAGATCTATAAATATAATGTTCCGACATCGAAATATATCTTTATCATCTTCAACAACGGTTCAAATAAACAGACCATTGATCTGCCGCTCGGCGCGGTGAAGGATCAGGGCTACTATTATGACACCCGACTTGGTTTGGACGACAGCAAATACCGATGCTCTTTCTATAAATACCACTGATAAAGCCTCCCCTTTGGTAAAGGGAGGTGCCGAGGTACGAGGCGGAGGGATTGCATTAATTGACCGACCGAAGGGAGATACTATTAATCTTGATCCGAACAGTCATTGCGAAGTCCCTTCAGGGACTGTGGCAATCTCAACCAAACCAAAAAGGCTCCTTTCGCTCAGGCGAAGGGAGTCTTTTATACGTATCATCATTATTTTAACAGTCATTGCGAGGCGTTTATGCCGTGGCGATCTCAACCGAATTCAAAAACAGTCATTGCGAAGTTCCTTCAGGGACTGTGGCAATCTCAACCGAATTCAAAAAACAGTCATTGCGAAGTCCCTTTAGGGACTGTGGCAATCTCAACCGATTCATAATCGATTGGATAAGCATATCATGCCCACGGATCATCCTTTTGCGGTGCGCGGACGCCGACCATGATCATCTGCTCGCTTAAGTACCATTTACCCTCGGAGGGCTTGAGGCGCAGCTTGATCTGACGGGGTGAATCCGCGCCGCCGGAGTTGAGGTGCAGTGTCGCCCAGCCCTCGTTTTGGAACGAGTACGGATTGGAGAAAACCGTTACAGTAAAGGGCTGAGAGGGCGTATAGTTGTTGACAGGATTAGCCCCGGCAAAATAGGAGAAAGGAATGTGCTTTCCGTCACGGAAACGATCGTTCAAAAAGCTGATCTCATACGGCGAGAGCGGCGCGGGACCTTTAAGGAAATTGAGCATTTCCCTGCCGATCTCGGGAGCGGCGGCATAAGCGCACAGGGCGCATACCGTCAGCGCGGCGGTCTTATACGGCGTGTCAAGGCTCGCCTCGGGCAGGTGCTTCATCTCTTCGACGCTTTCCGGAAGCGCGTTGAATACAAAGGTAAAGCTGCCCTCCGCGGGCTTGGCGGCATTCGTCGCGGGAGTTGCGTTCAGGTTATCAAATATACTCATGGCGGAAACCTCCTTTATTATGCGGTAATCGTCATTGCGAGGAGTGTCAACTCCGTGGCAATCTCAACCAAATTCAAATCGTCATTGCGAAGCATTTATGCCGTGGCTAATCTCAACCAAATTCAAATCGTCATTGCGAGGCATTTGTGCCGTGGCAATCTCTACCAATTTCGAATCGTCATTGCGAGGCGTTTATGCCGTGGCAATCTCAACCTTATCACCATAATCTTACCATCCCATTCGCCGTTTGTAAATAAAAATTTGCATGTTGCGGCGGATTATAGTATGATGAACGTATGAAGATCGAGTATGTTGTTTTGGATGAAAACTTAAAATTAGAAGAACTCAAAGATTCTGTCGCGCTCCTGCCGCCTGATCGGCAGAATAAGATCGCGCGCTACCGCTTTGAAAAGGACAAGCTCCTGTCGCTCGCGGCAGGACTGCTGATCCGCCGCGCGATAGGGGAGAGCCCGATCTTTTTCGGCGAGCACGACAAGCCTTATGTGGAAAGCGACGTGTTCTTTTCGGTATCTCACAGCGGCAGGGTAGCGGCGATTGCGACCGATGACGCGGAGGTGGGCTTGGATATCGAGCAGCTCCCCGATGAAAGCCGCCTCAAGATCGCCGATCGGTTTTATCATCCCCGTGAGCGCGCGTATGTGAAGGGGTCACAGGATCCGTGCAGCGCCTTTTGCGAGATATGGACGCGCAAGGAAGCGGTGCTCAAAATGACGGGTGAAGGGATCAGCACCGACCTGACCGCCTTTGATACCACCGCCTTACCGCTCAGTGCTCAGCTTTATACAAGTGCGTTGGATGGATACTGCCTGTCCGTCTGCTCCGCTGAGCCGATAGGGGATAACCCAATTGATATTTCCATATTAGAATTAAAAGATCTGCTGTAAATAAAAGCTCCTTCGTGTGAAGGAGCTTTTATTATGCCGTCATGAATTCAATATATGAGCAGTTGTTTTTGGGAAAAGGGTCGTGTGCGACGTGCTGTCACTAAAAAGGCTCCCTTTGGTAAAGGGAGCTCCCGCGGGAGCGGGTGAGGGATTGTACTAAATTGTTTGAGCGAAGCGAGTATCTCAATTATATATCTTGATGTTATCGCAAAGTATCATAACATAGTATCTCCCTTCGGTCGGTCAAATAATGCAATCCCTCCGAGCTCGCAAGCGAGCCCACCTCCCTTTACCAAAGGGAGGCTTTATGCAGTTCGAAGCTCCTTCACACGAAGGAGCTTTCTGTTTCAATGATAGTATTGTCATTGCGAACCCCGCAAGGGGTGTGGCCATCTCAACCGATTATTCCTTGATCGGCTTTTTCTTAGTCGCCAGCGCCGAGATAATACGCCTGTTCTTCACACGCTTGACAGTGAAGATCACATCCTTGTATTCGACGCGCTGTCCGCGGATGGGGAGCTCGCCCAACTGCTCGACGATGAAGCCGCCGACGGAGTTGCTTTCGATCTCGTCATCGGGCTTGATCTCGAACAGCTCGAACAGTTCGTTCAGATCCATATCGCCCGATACCAGATAGCGGTTTTCACCCAGCTTGGTGCAGGTGTGTTCCACATCCTCGTCCTCGTCCCAGATATCGCCGACGATCTCTTCAAGCAGATCCTCCATCGTGACGATGCCGAGAAATCCGCCGTATTCGTCCGTGACGATCGCGATATGCAGGCGGTTGGCGCGAAAATCGTTGAGGATATCCGAGAGCTTGAGGTTCTTGTAGATGAAGTGGGCGGGAGTGATCAGCGCGCGCAGATCAACCTCGCCGTCGATGACTTTTTCTAAGTAGTCGCGCGTATGCAGGATGCCGATGACGTTGTCGATGTCGTCCTCATAGACAGGAATACGCGAATAGCGCTCGCGAATAATCAGGTCGTGGATCTCTTTTTTATCATCATTGATGTCGATCGCGGTGACGTCGACACGCGGCGTCAGGATCTCCTGCGCGGTCTTTTCATCGAATTCCAGCGCCGACTGCACCAGCTCGCTTTCCTGTTCCTCGAGGATGCCTTCTTCCTCAATGCTTTCGATGATGTATTTGAGCTCGTCCTCCGTCACGGAGGGGGAGTTCTTTTTGATATGTCCGATCTTCATCACCAGACTTTTGATGCCGGTGAAGAGAAATACCAGCGGTGTCAGGATGTAGGTGAAGATCTTGAGGGTCAGTCCGGTGTGCAGGACGATACCGTCGCTCTTTTCCTTGCCGATACACTTCGGGATGACCTCGCCGAAGGTCAGCACCAACAGCGTCGTGCCGCCGGTCGCGATCGCCGCGCCGTAGTTCTCGAACAGGTTCAGGCACAGGATCGTCGCCAGTGACGAACATCCGAGGTTGACGACATTGTTGCCGATCAATATCGCGGTCAGGGCTTTATCAAAGTTGTCGCATACCCACAGCGCGTGTACGGCACGCCGACTGCCGGCGTCGATCAGCGATTTCAGACGGATGGTGTTGGCAAAGGAATATGCCGTCTCCACACATGAGAAAAAGCCCGACAATAGAATCAATACGGCGATGACGACGCCGTATACAGCGTTTGTGCTCATTGTTCCTCCAAGTATAAATCCTCCCTTTGGTAAAGGGAGGTGGGTCAAAACTTGTTTTGACTCGGAGGGATTGTATCAATCACCAAACATCATAGCAATTTAATTGTTTGTTTCTTCCGCGATAAAATGTCGCGGTCGATCAATTATTGCAATCCCTCAGTCTCCGTTCGTAGACAGCCTCCTCGCCGGAAGCGGCTTCTTCTGCGAAGACAGCCGACCCTTTTGTCCGCTTTGCGGACATTTCCCCTAGCAGGGGAATCTCCCCTTGTCCTTCGGACATTCCCCCAACGGGGGCACCTTTACCAAAGGGAGCCTTATATACACTAAGCATACACTATCCTCTTTTAATTAATATGACAATTTAGAAATATAATCATTTTTCTCTTGAAGAATTTGCGAGTTAATGGTATACTGTATCTTGGTGAATTACGAAAGCCTCATACATGATTTAGTTTGTCCCACATATAATAGCACTGAGGTGATTGTATGCGGAACGATAACGAGATCCCCGAGGAAAACGAAAACAGCGAACCTGCCGATCAAAAGCCGCGTGACAGCGTCACCGCGATGGGCAGTGTGATCACCCATCGGGGTGAGGATATCATCTACTGTCTGACCGTGATCGGTCAGATCGAGGGGCATTATATCCTGCCGCCGTCCAACAAAACGACCAAGTATGAGCATGTGATCCCTTCACTGCTCGCCATCGACGAGGATGAGGATATCGACGGACTTCTTGTCCTGCTCAATACCTCGGGCGGCGATGTGGAGGCGGGGCTCGCGATCGCGGAGATGATCGCGGGGATGAAGAAGCCCTCGGTCTCACTGGTGCTCGGCGGCGGTCACAGCATCGGTATTCCGCTGGCGGTCGCGTGTGACAGGAGCTTCATCGTCAGTACCGCGTCCATGACGGTACATCCCGTGCGCACCACGGGGCTGACGGTCGGCGCGCCGCAGACCTATCGGTATTTTCAGAAGATGCAGGATCGCATCATGCGCTTCACGGTAGAGAATTCTCATATTTGTGAGGAAAAGTACCGAGAGTTGGTGCTCAATACCGGAGAGCTTGCTACCGATATCGGTACGGTGCTCGAGGGAAAAGAGGCGGTCGACTGCGGCCTGATCGACGCGGTCGGCACCCTGCGCGACGCGACCGACGCGTTATATGAAATGATTAATATCGGTTAACGGAGAACGGTTAACGGTTAACGGTTTTTGGAAACGCTTCGCGTTTTGTATTTATATTTATCAGGTGAGGACAGAGTCCTCCCTTCACCGTTAACCATTCACCATTAACCATTAACCAAAAAAGGAGTTTTACCTATGACCATTATCGAAGCGATCATTCAGGGTGTGGTTCAGGGACTCACCGAGTTCCTGCCCGTGTCCAGCAGCGGACACCTGACGATCACCCAACACGTTTTGGGTATCAATCTGGAGGGCAATAACCTCTTCTTCAATGTCATGTTACATATCGGCACGCTGGCAGCGGTCATCGTATTCTATCACAAGCTGATCTGGCGGCTGATCAAGGCGTTTTTCTCGATCATCGGCGATATTTTCACCGGTAAGTTCAAGTGGAAAGAGCTCAGCGATGATAAACGCATGGTCATCATGGTGATCATCGGACTCTTGCCGCTGTTCCTGCTGTTCATTCCCATTCCCGGTACGGATATGAAGCTCAAGGACTTTGTCGAAGGCATCGCCGACAGTGAGCGGAATTTCATCATCGTCGGCATCTGCCTGCTGATCACCTCCATCCTGCTGTTCATCGGCAACCGTGTTTCTCACAGCACCGTTCCGATGAAGCACGCCAAAAAGGGCGGCGAGACCGGCCGTACCTCGCTGAACGTGGTCGACGCGATCGTCGTCGGCATCACCCAGTGCTTTGCGACGATGCCGGGTATCTCCCGTTCGGGTTCCACTCTCGCGGCAGGTCAGATGCGCGGACTGGATAAGCAGACCGCTCTCGACTATACCTTTATCCTCGGTACCCCCGCGATCGTCGCGGCGGCGGTGCTTGAGGGCAAGGACGCGCTGGAAGGCGGCTTTGACGCGATCAAGGCGGATCTCGTGCCCATTCTCATCGGTATGGTCGTTTCCGCCGTCGTCGGCTATCTGGCGATCGCGCTCTTTAAATGGCTGTTAAAGACCGATAAGATGATCATTTTCATCGTGTATACCGCCGTCATCGGTATCGCCGTGATCGTCATCAGCATTATCGAACTTAGCAAGGGCGTCAACATCTTCTCCGGTACACCGTTGACATAATGAAAACGTCATTGCGAGGCTCAATAGAGCCGTGGCAATCTCAACCGATATATTAATACGATTGCCGTAGCGGTCGGCGTTTGTCGCCGTTTCGTAACGTTTGTCGCAATGTTCTATTAACGCGAAGCAAATCAATATTACCGTAGGGATGGTCATCGACCATCCGCGGACGAGCAATGCTCGTCCCTACTAAAAGCCTCCCTTTGGTAAAGGGAGGTGCCGAGGTACGAGGCGGAGGGATTGCATGAATTGCTCGACCGAAGAGAGATACTGTAGATTTCTTCATATATTACACACAGAAACCAAAATCAAGGAAAGTCAGGAGTGATTATTTGGCTGCCAAAAACACCAAAGGCAAAGCAAGCTCCAAAAACAAAAAATCAACATCCAAATCCACTGCGAGAAGCAGCACAAAGCGATCCTCCCGCAGTGCCAAGCAAGAACCCGTCAGACGCGGGCTGAATCCCCAGACCAAAGCGATCCTGCTTTGCGCTGTCGGCGCACTGCTGCTGGCGCTGGTGATCATCCCCGGCGGCGCGTTCTGGAAGACCATGCGCAGCTTCCTTTTCGGCGTATTCGGCGTATGCTCGATCTTAGTGCCGCTGGTGTTCATCTACCTCGGCATCATGACCGCCAAGGAAAAGCAGATGGCGCATAAGGGCGCCAAGATCGCACTGTCCGCCGTCATCGTCGTGATGGTGTGCACACTGGTCTATCTGTTCGGTAGAACGGACTTCAACGATGGCTATACATATTTTGCCGCGCTCGGCGCCGCGTATCAAAAGTCCTTTGCCCTCGAGAGCCTGTGCGGTCTGATCGGTGCTTTGTTGGGCTATCCGATGCGCGCGCTGCTCACGACGGCTCCCGCTGTGATCACCTCGTTCATCATCCTGATCGCCGCGATCATGGTGTTGTTCGGCGTGACGCTGGTCGATATCGCCAACGTTGCTAAGAAGGGCTATACCAGGACCCGTGAAAGACAGCGTCAGATCCACGAGCACCGCAATGAGCGCCGTGAGGAACGCCGCCGCGAGAGGGAAGAGCGCGAGGAATTCGAGCGCCTTGGCAATCGCACACCGGAGGACGATTATCCCGACTATACCGTTCCCGAATCGCGTTCCGGCAGACGGTCGAACGACCGCATCGATATCCCGCTGGACAAGCCCGGCAAGAAGCCGCGCGCCAAGGACGCGGTCGAGATCGCCGAGGAACAGCAGGATCAGGACATCATCAATATCATCCGCAACGCGAATTCCGGCGTCGTGCCCGACGAGGAACTTTCCGCCTCCGATGTGGCGCGCCGGATCTCCAATAAAAAGAAATCCCGCAAAATGTCCGCCGGCGCGAAACAGCCCGATCCGGGTACCGCGGAGGATGAGACCGTCGACGAGTACAATACCGACGACACCTTTGATCTGAAAGGCGAGACCCGACGCGTCGGCGCCGAGGTCAAGCAGAATCAAAAGACGGAGCAGGCTCAGTATGTCTATCCGTCCACCAAGCTGCTCGAACCCGCTGTGGACAGCGAGAGCGAGAGCGCTTATATGGAAATGCAGAACAACGCCACCAAGCTGATCGAGACCCTCAACAGCTTCGGCGTCAAGGCGAATATCGTCGATATCTGCCGCGGACCGTCGGTCACGCGCTATGAGCTGCAGCCCGCGCCCGGCGTAAAGATCAGCAAGATCACGAATCTGTCCGATGATATCGCGCTGAACCTCGCCGCCAACGGCGTGCGTATCGAAGCGCCGATCCCCGGCAAGGCGGCGGTCGGTATCGAGGTGCCGAACAAGGTCACTTCGATGGTCACGCTCCGCGAGCTGGTCGAAACGGACGAGTTCCGCAATCATAAAAGCAAGCTCAACTGCGTACTGGGCAGAGATATCTCCGGCGAGATCATCACCACCGATCTGGCGAAGATGCCCCACCTGCTGATCGCCGGTACCACCGGTTCCGGTAAGTCGGTCTGCGTCAACGCGCTGTTGATGTCGATCCTCTTCAAGGCGACGCCCGACGAGGTCAAGCTCCTGCTGGTCGACCCGAAGATGGTTGAATTCAGCAAGTACAAGGGTATCCCGCATCTGCTGGTACCCGTCGTATCCGACGCGAAAAAGGCGGCGGGCGCGCTCAACTGGGCTGTCTCCGAAATGCTCCAGCGCTACCGTGTTTTCTCGGAATATGACTGTAAGGGCATCGACAGCTTCAATGAGCTGGTCGATAAGAACCTTGCCTACATAGAAGAACAAAAGCAAAAGCCCGATTATGATCCCGAGGCGGAGGAACAGCCCTGTCTGGATATCGACGGCTTGAAGGTGCCCACCGAGCACATGTGCCGCATCGTCATCGCCATCGACGAGTTGGCTGACCTGATGATGGCGGCGCCCTCCGAGGTCGAGGAAAGCATCTGCCGCTTGGCGCAGATGGCGCGCGCCGCGGGTATGCACCTGATCCTTGCGACCCAGCGTCCTACCGTCAACGTCATCACCGGTCTGATCAAGGCGAATATCCCTTCAAGAATTGCCCTGAAGGTCAGCTCCCAGATCGACTCACGTACCATCCTCGATACCGGCGGCGCTGAGAAGCTGATCGGCCGAGGCGACCTGCTGTACGCTCCTGTCGGCGCGCCGAAGCCCATCCGTGTCCAGTGCTGCTTCACGCGCGACGATGAGATCGACCGCGTCACCGCCTTCCTCAAAAAATCCCATACCGCCGAGTACAACAAGGAGATCGAGGACAAGATCCGCAAGATCGCCGCGGAGGAGCTCAACGGCAACAAGGGCAAGGATAACGGCGTGTCGCCCGGTAACGCGCCCGAGGTCGACTCCATGATGGAGGACGCGATCAAGTTCGTTATCGAAAGCGGACAGGCGTCCACCTCCATGCTCCAGCGCCGCCTCAAGGTTGGTTACGCGAGAGCCGGCAGAATGATCGACGACATGGAGCAGATGGGCATTGTCGGCCCGCACCAGGGTTCCAAGCCGCGTGAGGTGCTGATCACCATGAACGATTGGCTTGAACGCAATAACATGCTCGGTTCACCGGAGGACGACACCGCCGGCGAGGGAGAGGGAACATCCGACGACGATGATCCGTGGTGATGCAGTAACGTCTATTGTAGGGGAGGGGTGCTCCCCGTTGGGGAGACGTCACGAAGTGACAGAGGGGGAGGCGTTTCCGCCGAGGAATGCTCCTCCCGTAACCTTTCCGTCTAATGTCGCCCAAATGCGAAGCAAATCCCCTGCTTCCGTAGGGATGACCATTGGTCATCCGTAGTATGACGGACGTTTCTTGTATCGAAAGCCCATAGATAGAAAATAAACGTTCTTGCGATGCGGACGAGCAATGCTCGTCCCTACATTGTGTTCCGTTTCTAAGGAAAGCCAGGCTATTTTCGATAACGTCTTGACGTTTTAATGAATTAAAGCTATACTATACTACAGAATTGATATAACACTATTCGGTTGAGATTGCCACACCTCGTGAACGAGGTTCGCAATGACCGTTTTGAGTTTAGGAGGAAATCTTTTGGGAGTATATGAAGAACTGGTAGCCCGCGGCTTGATTGCGCAGGTCACCGATGAAAAAGAAATCAGAGATTTAGTGAACAACGGCAAGGCTGTGTTCTATATCGGCTTCGATCCGACAGCCGACAGCCTGCACGTCGGTCACTTTATGGCGCTGTGCCTGATGAAGCGCTTACAGCTCGCGGGCAATAAGCCGATCGCCCTGATCGGCGGCGGTACCGCGATGATCGGCGATCCGTCCGGCAGAACCGATATGCGCCAGATGATGACCAAGGAGACTATTCAGCACAACTGCGACTGCTTCAAGGAGCAGATGTCCAAGTTCATCGACTTTTCCGATGACAAGGCGATGATGGTCAACAACGCCGATTGGCTGCTCGACCTCAACTACGTTGGGCTGCTCCGTGAGGTCGGCGCGTGCTTCTCGGTCAACAACATGCTGCGTGCCGAGTGCTACAAGCAGCGCATGGAGAAGGGCTTATCCTTCCTCGAATTCAACTACATGATCATGCAGAGCTACGATTTCTACGCTCTGTATCAGAAATACGGCTGCAATATGCAGTTCGGCGGCGACGACCAGTGGAGCAATATGCTCGGCGGCACGGAGCTGATTCGCAAAAAGCTCGGCAAGGACGCTTACGCCATGACCATCAACCTGCTCCTCAATTCCGAGGGCAAGAAGATGGGTAAGACCCAGAAGGGCGCGGTATGGCTCGACGCGAACAAGACCACGCCATTCGAGTTCTATCAGTACTGGCGCAACGTCGACGACGCCGACGTCATCAAGTGCCTCAAGATGCTGACCTTCCTGCCGCTCGATCAGATCGAAGAGATGGCGCAGTGGGAAGGCTCCCAGCTGAACAAGGCGAAAGAGATCTTAGCGTATGAGCTGACCAAGATGATCCACGGTGAGGAAGAGGCGAATAAGGCGCAGGAGGGCGCCAGAGCGCTCTTCGGCGGCGGCGCGAACACCGATAACATGCCGACCACCGAGATCACCGACGATGATTTCACCGACGAGGGTATCTCGATTCTCGATCTGCTGATCAAATGCAACCTGATCCCGTCTAAGGGCGAGGGCAAACGCCTGATCAAGCAGGGCGGTATCTCGCTGGATGACGAGAAGATCACCGATATGTTCCACATGGTAGGCAAGGACGCTTTTGAGAAAGGCCATGTGATCATCAAAAAGGGCAAGAAGGTCTTCCATAAGGTGATATTGTAATTATAGCCTTCCCCTTGAGGGGAAGGTGGGCAATTCACCGTTAAAGGTGAATTGGTCGGATGAGGTGGAAACGCTTCTGTCCTATGTTGAATACTGATGGAGTGGAAAGGCTTCCACCTCATCCGTCACCGTCAACAAGTTACCGGTGACACCTTCCCCTCAAGGGGAAGGCTTAGCTTGTATTTCATCGGATAATTCCGATAAAGAATAAAAAGGAGTGCAGAACATGAAAAAATTTATGAGCGAATTCAAAGAATTCATCATGCGCGGTAATGTCATGGATTTGGCAGTCGGCGTTATCATCGGCGGCGCGTTCAGCGCGATCGTTACCTCGCTGACCAATGATATCATTTCCCCGATCTTAGGTCTTTTCGGCGGACTTGATTTCTCTCAGCTGGTCGCGAAGGTCGGCGACGTTGAGATCCGTTACGGCGCATTCCTGACCGCTGTCATCAACTTCCTGATCATGGCGCTGATCATCTTCCTGATGGTCAAGGGCATCAACAAGGTGATGACCATCGGCAAGAAGAAGAAGGAAGAGGAAGAAGAAGCGACCACCAAGCTGTGCCCGCACTGCTGTGAAGAGGTCAACATCAACGCGACCAAGTGCCCGCATTGTACCGGCGATATCCCCGCTGAAGAGGAATAAGGCTTACGCTACATAATGCTATCTACAGGCTCCCTTTCCTAAGGAGATTCCCCTGTTAGGGGAAATGTCCGCAAAGCGGACAAAGGGGTCTGCTGCCTCCGCGGAGGAGGGCTGTCAGCGACAACTTGTTGACGCTGACTGAGGGTTGCTTAGGCTACTCAATAGAATCGCTACATAACAAAGCTCCCGAGTCATTACGACCCGGGAGCTTTTATCATGTGTTATGGTTTTGGAGTTTGAAAACGATGAGAAAAGGAGATTGAATATCGATCAGGAAAGCGGACGTAGTTGTTCTATGATGAATTATTAATTTCTAATTCCTAATTCCTCATTCCTAATTACTAATTGTCTTACGCCATGATCTTCTTATACAGCTCTTTCAGATCCTCGACGTTAGTCTCTCTGGGATTGCCTGGACGGCAGGCGTCCGCGTACGCGTCAGCAGCCAGAACCTCCAGATCCTCTGCCTTGACCTTCTCGTTCTTCTCGGGGATACCGACATCCTTGGAGAGCTGCTTGACCGCGTCGATCGCCGCCTTGCGATACTCTGCCTGAGACATGCCGTCTACGCCCTCTACGCCCATCGCGCGCGCGATCTCACGGAATTTCTCGCCGGTGTAATCCTGGTTGTATTCCATGACGATCGGCAGCATCATCGCGCACGCTACGCCGTGCGGTGTGTCATAGTGCGCGCCGAGGGTGTGAGCGATACTGTGCGCGATACCCAAGCCGACGTTGGAGAAGCCCATACCGGCGATATACTGTGCCAGCGCCATACCTTCTCTGTCCTCGGGCTTGTTCTCGACAGCGCCGCGCAGATGCTTCGCGATCAGGCGGATCGCCTCGAGATGGAACATATCGGTCATCTCCCATGCCGCGGCAGTGGTATAGCCCTCGATAGCGTGAGTCAGCGCGTCCATACCGGTGGAAGCGGTCAGACCCTTGGGCATACTGCTCATCATGTCGGGATCGACAACCGCGATTTCGGGAATGTCATGCTCGTCAACGCAGACGAACTTGCGCTCTTTCTGTACATCGGTGATGACGTAGTTGATGGTGACCTCCGCGGCGGTACCGGCAGTGGTGGGGACCGCGATCGTGGGAACCGCGTGGTTCTTGGTGGGCGCAACACCCTCTAAGGAGCGGACGTCGGCGAACTCGGGGTTGGTGATGATCACGCCGATCGCCTTAGCGGTATCCATTGCGGAGCCGCCGCCGATGGCGATGATGGAGTCTGCCTTAGCCGCTTTGAACGCGTCTACGCCTGCCTGCACGTTCTCGATGGTCGGATTTGCCTTGACCTCAGAGAAAACGTCATAGGGGAGACCGCATTCGTCCAAAAGCGCAGTGACCTTCTGCGCTACGTTAAATTTGATCAGATCGGGATCGGTGACGATAAGAGCCTTGGTAAAGCCCTTGGTTTTGGCAATAGCGGGGATCTCTGCGATCGCGCCCTTGCCGTGGTAGGAAGTGTTGTTAAGAATGATTCTGTTTGCCATAATTTACCTCCGTAAATAGTTTTGCACTATTATTATACCGCCGAAAGAAAGGAAATTGCAATCATATCGCGTATAGAAAAATAATCAAAAATTTCGTGAAAAAGGACTAAAGAGAAGGGAATAGGGAGGAATTAGGAGTTAGGAGTGAGGAGTGAGGAGTGAGGAGTGAGGAGTTGAGGTGCTGTCCAAATCTTTGATTTGGCATACAGCACCCATGCAAGGCTCTCCCAAGAAGCGGAGCAAACTTGCGAACGCTGATTGGCTGAGAGCTACTGCGAGGAGTGAGGAGTTTAGGCGTAAATGAAACGTCTATTGTAGGGGACGGCGCCCTCGACGTCCCATAACCATTCCAATCTATGTCACCCTAACGCGAAGCAGATGAAACCCCTTGTAGGGGAGGGGTGCTCCCCGTTGGGGAGACGTCACGAAGTGACAGAGGGGGAGGCGTCTCCGCCGAGGAATGCTCCTCCCGATACGCTTCTTCTCAATGCCAACTAACGCGAAGCAAATCCATGATTCCGTAGGGATGACCACTGGACACGCGTGTCCTCGTCCGCAGAATGACAGGCGTTTTTGTTATCGAAAGCGTGAGATAGGGGAGAAACATTTTCGCTATGCGGGTCGTCATAAATGTCGACCCCTACGATTATCGGTAACGTTTATTGTAGGGGATGACGCTTGCGACATCCCGCTGCCTATCCAATCTATGTTACCTAAACGCGGAGCAGATGAACCCCCTTGTAGGGGAGGGGCTTGCTCCTCCCGATACGCTTCTTCTCAATGCCAACTAACGCGAAGCAGATCTATGATTCCGTAGGGATGACCACTGGACACGCGTGTCCGACGTACCGAGAATGACTGGCGTTTCTTATATCAAAAGCGTGAGATAGAAGAGAAATGTTTCTGCCGTGCGGACGAGCATTGCTCGTCCCTACGGAAACGTATAGCTCCTCAACGCATATTACATCTTGACCAACGCCCTGCCGCGGGTCGTCGAGGGCGCCGACCCCTACATATTTCGCTGTATCGTTCATTTGTACTGCGGGGGTGCTTTCCGTTAGGGGGAGCTCTTCCGCAATTTATTGCATAAAAAAAGCGGTACGATTTCTCGTACCGCTTCATTATTTGATTACTGGAAACGTCTGCCGCGAGTGGCTTTCTGCTTCTTCTTTTCGATCACGTAAACGACCGTGAAGGTGATCAGCATGACGACGATCATGATCGCCAGCCAGATCAGGAACTCGAAGTTGGAGCCGTTAGCGCCGCGCTTGAAGGGGGAGGAGTCAGCGACCGCCTCGATGCCCTTGGAGGAAAGCTCGGTGGTGTCTTTCTCAACCTTGGTTTCGGGAGCATTGTTGCTCTTGGGGGTGTTGACAGAGCCGGTAGCCGGCTTATTCTCAGTAGTGGTCTTGGGCAGATTCGACTGCGGCTGAACCTCCGCGTTCATAGCGGGCTTATCCGCATCCTGAGTGGTGGTCTGCTCGTCAGCCTTGGGAGCCGCGACAGCACTGTCGGAGAAGAGCTTGTCGTAGGTTGCCTGCTCGACAACGCCGGTCACAGCCAGATCATTGTTGCTCTGGAAGCCCATGACAGCGGTCTCGGTAGAGGTACCGTACTCGCCGTCGGCATTACCGTTGAGATAACCCAAGGTGATCAGACGATTCTGGATCTTCGCGACATCGTCGCTGTAGTCGCCGTTGCTGAAGAGCAGGGAAACGAGCGCTTCTTCTGTCGTGATCTCAGCAGGCTGAATATCTGCCTGAACGCCGGTATCGGCGATCTCTTCCTTCTCGGAAGTGATTTCTTCTTCTTTATCCTCTGCCTTGTCTTCAGTTTTTTCCTCAGCCTTATAAGCGGGAGCATCGTCAGCATAGAGGTATGCTAAATCAGAACCTGCAATACCGTCGACATACAGACCTGCGGTCTCCTGGAAGCGCTTGAACGCGGCCTCTGTGCTGTCGCCGAAGTTGCCGTCGACAACGCCGGTGTAGTAACCTAAGTCAGCCAGTCTCTGCTGCATCTTTTCGACCTCGGAGCCGGTGGAACCCTTCTTCAGAGAAGAGGACTTGGTATCGTCACTCGAAGAGGAAGAGGAGCTCGAGGAAGAGGAGGAGCTTGAGCCTGAGGAAGAGGGGGAGCTGGTGGACTTACCGGAAGAAGCGAATACATAGGTTTCGCCGTCGATGGTTCTGGTGGTGTCCGCGAGATACTCGCCGTCTTCATAATAATAGTAGTCGCCGTCAAACTCTACCCAACCGGTGTCGGGGTAGGAGACGCCGGGAACCTTAAAGTACTGGGTCCAGCCGTGGCTCCATACGCTCTCGTAGCATACGCCGTACTCGTCGCCGCGCGCGTCGACTGCCATACCGTCACCGACATAAACGCCGACGTGACCGGGCTGATACAGACCGAGACCGTGAATATTGGGAATGCCGCCGGACATCGAACCACGATAGTCAGAGTTGAATGTCTGCGCGTCGCCTACGCGATAACCGCCCGCGTATGAATAGATCAGACCGGAGCAGTCAACAGCGCCGGGGGTAGAACCGCCGTATACGTAACTCCAGTTGGAGTAGTAAGCGTTCAGCGCCCATTCCGCCAGACCAACGCCTGTGCCGGATGCCGAGGATGAAACCGTACCGACAACAACGACACTCGCGATGACCGCGGCTACCATAATAATTGAGATGATCTTCTTAAACTTCTTCTTCATAAAAACCTCCGTAGTAGTTGATCCGAGAACGTGACTCATGCGCGTTTATTATTATAATTAGGAAAAAACGGCTTGAAATCGGCGTTTTCGGACTCGTCGAGAATCAGTTTTTGAATAACTTGGTAACAAAACTGTCATTATTATACACAAGAATTATTCTAATATCAAGTCTTTTGGGTGAATTGTTGTTAAAATCACAACAAAATTAAATTTCTGTTCATAAATGTATACACAATAAACAAAAATTGTCAACATTCGGGGTGGTTACAGCCTGTAACCTTTATTTTCAAAAGAGAAAAAAGAGCCATCACGACAAGTTTTGACAATTCCTAACAAGAATAATAAACGCCTTTTTATGCGAAAACGGAAATAACTATTACGCAATTGTTAACATTCTTTTATGAAATTATAAATTTCCTGTTCAATATGCGTTTTCAGTCCCGTTATTTTCCATATTAGAAAAATAATCCAATTAACAAATGTGCCGAGGTTATATGTCTGTAGGCGAAGCAAATGAACCATATTGTAGGGGTCGGAGCCCTCGACGACCCGAATCATTCCGTTGCATCCCACATCATCGCGGAGCAAATGAAACGATTACTGTAGGGGAGGGTCTTGACCCTCCCGTAACGTTTTCGATATCTGTCAATTAAATGCGAAGCAAATCACATCTTCCGTAGGGACGACCATTGGTCGTCCGAGAATGCCGGGCGTTACTATATCGAAATCGTGAGATAGGGGAAATGCGTTTCTGCCACACGGACGAGCAATGCTCGTCCCTACGGAAAGGCACATTTCCTCAACGGATAGCGCATCTTAACCAACGTCCTCCCTCGGGAGTAGCGCAGTGGCGCTTAGCCAATCGCAGATACAGAGGACCCCATAACTCCCGAGTTATGGGGAGAGGAGGAACCGCCACACGAGATCAAAGCGTACCAACCGGATACGCTTATCGAGTACGGCGTGTAACGACGATGGAGCGCTGTTACATGGGAGTTGTATGCCAAATCACAGATTTGGACAACTCCTCAAGCCGCTCCCCTACAAATTCACTGCAACGTTTACCGTAGGGCGGGGGTGCTCCCCGTTGGGGAGACGTCACGAAGTGACAGAGGGGGAGGCGTCTCCGCCGAGGAATGCTCCTCCCGTAACCCCTCCATTCGATGTCACCCACCGCGGAGCAAATCCAACATTTCCGTAGGGTACGGCGCTTGCGACGTACCGTGATCTATCCGATACATGCCACCCAAATGCAAAGCATATCCTTTTTTTCGTAGGGATGACCATCGGTCATCCGCAGAATGACGGTTGTTACTATATCGAAATCGTGAGATAGGGGAGAAACGTTTCAATTACACGGACGAGCAATGCTCGTCCCTACGGAAACGCGCATCTCCTCAACGGACCGCTTCTTAACCAACGTCCTGCCGCGGGAGCAGCAAGCCGCTCCCCTACAAATTCACTTCAACGTTTCCTGTGGGTTTCTCTCCCGATTCTTTCCATACTTATTCATCATCTGATATCATGCACTTACATCCCGCATAAATACTGGGTTCTACTCCCGGTAGAGCCGTCTTTCTACCCCTGAGATACCGCTTTTCTGCGGCGGGAGAGTATCGGCTCGGTACCCGTAGAATATGAAATTGCTTTGTGGATTGAAATTTTCTAAATTTCGTGTATAATAAAATGGTAATATGGCGTATTGCAAAGGGCGATGATCCGGAGCGATCACCCTTACTGCGTATGCCGTCAAATTCGGAGGAACATATGAGTTTTACTATTTTGACGGACACATCCGCTAATTTACCTTCCGCGCTCGTCAGAGAGCGCGACATCAAGGTCATTCCGTATCACTACACGATCGGTGACAAGCAGTATTCCTGTCTGGATACCGAGGGCTTTGACGGAAAGAAGTTTTTTAAAGCAATGCGGCTCGGCGCGGACATCAAAACCTCCGCAATCAATTTCCAGAGCTATGTCGATTTCTTTGAACAGTTCCTGTCACAGGGTCAGGATATCCTGTTTGTCAGCATGTCGTCGGGTATCAGCAGTTCATTCAACTGCTCCGAGATCGCGAAGAAGGAGCTGGTCGAGAAGTACCCCGACAGAAAGATCCTGCTCGTTGATACGCTCGGCGCGTCACTGGGCGAGGGTATCTTTGTGCTGAAAGCCGCCGATTATCGTGACGAGGGCATGACGATCGATGATACATACCAAAAGCTCGAGGACGAAAAGGCTTGTATGTATCAGGTGTTCACCGTGGATGATCTGATGTATCTGAAAAAGACCGGTCGACTCACCGGTTCCGCTGCCGTGATCGGCAACATGCTGCAGGTCAAGCCGATCCTCAAGGGCAATGAGAACGGCGAGATCGTCAACTTCTCTAAGGTGATCGGCAGAAAGAAGGCTATCGACGCGCTCGCGCAGCGCTATAATATGCTGGTCAAGGATCCCGAAAAGCAGATCGTCGGCATTGCGCACGCCGACTGCGAAAAGGACGCGGAGTATCTGATCGAGCTGCTCAATAAGAAGAAGCCGCCGAAGGAGATCCTCAACGTCGTCTATGAGCCCGTCACAGGTTCCCATGTCGGACCCGGCACACTGGCGCTGTTCTTCCTCGGCGACAGCAAGGTGCGATTCAGATAATTGACATAATGAAAGGGGATAGCGGACGATCGTTTCCGTTATCCCTGTTTGTTTATGAGTAATGATCGATCTCTGAAAAGCCGTTATTCAAGGCTCCCTTTGGTAAAGGGGTCGCGTGCGACACGCTGTCACTCTCAAGGCTCCCTTTGGGAATGGTGCTCCCCGTTGGGGAGACGTCGCAAAGCGACAGAGGGGGAGCCGCTTCCGGCGAGGAGGCTCCCGCGGGAGCGGGTGAGGGATTGTACTAAAATGTTCGAGCGAAGCGAGTATCTCATTTTTATTACGTTGATATTATTGCAAAGTTTTATAACAAAGTATCTCCCTTCGTCGGCAAGACTTGTGTTTATTTCTGCAAAACTGCTTGACATTTTTACGCGGTTGTGATAAACTTTTACTTGCTTTACGGAGAGATGTCCGAGTGGTTTAAGGAGCTAGTCTTGAAAACTAGTGATCCCGCAAGGGACCAAGGGTTCGAATCCCTTTCTCTCCGCCAACTAAATAATACGTAAATTACTTTACATACATGGAGGATTACTCAAGTGGTGAAGAGGCTCCCCTGCTAAGGGAGTAGGTCGCTAACGCGGCGCGAGAGTTCGAATCTCTTGTCCTCCGCCAGCCCGAAATGGCTTGTTTAAGCCATTTCGGGCTCTTTCTTTTGCCTAAAAATCGCCGTGTCCTTTGCCGTGTCCTTTATTCAGCCCGTTTGGAGCAGTGCGGCGACATGATTCAGCGCCTTTTCGTTCGCCTGCTGGACAGCGTGAGCATAGAAATTCAGCGTGGTGCTGGTCTGACTGTGACCGAGCATAGCCGATACGGATTTCACATCTACACCGTCCGCTAAAGCCTGTGTTGCTACAAAATGGCGAAAACTATGTAAGCCCTTGAAGGGAATGTTTTCTGATTCCAAAAAGTCCTGGAGCCATTTATAGGGGACATTGGGATTCAACGGCTTGCCGCACCAGTTGATGAACAGTCTGTCGCTCTCCACCCACTGATCGCCGCATTTCTCGGCGACGGCTTTTTGTTCCTCTTGAAGCTGTTTGATCAGTTCCAGAAGAAAAGGCTGTATGTACAGCGAGCGATAACTGGATTTTGTTTTCGGAGTGTCGGTATAGGTGCCGAAGCCTTGATGA
This sequence comes from Ruminococcus difficilis, assembly GCF_016680995.1. Next base: position 41,248 of record NZ_JAEQMG010000035.1, read on the forward strand.
TAGTTAGACGTTCTGTTGATCGTCAGGATAGATTTTTCAAAATCGATATCCTTGTACTCTAAGCCTAATGCTTCGCCTTTTCTCATACCCGAAAATGCCAGAAGATTGAAAAACAGCCGATACGATGTGGGTGCCTTATCATTGATTGCTGACAGTACCTCTTTTGCTTCTTCGAGAGAATAGATCGCTTTTTCTTTCTTCTCTGTCTGTGTAAAGACAATATCACGGCAGGGGTTGATATCGACGATACCGCACCGTTTTGCATAGAGCATGACGTCACTGACAAAGGTCAGATAAGATTTTTGGCTTTTGACGGATAATCCTTTACCGGTTTGCTTATTTACGCCGTTTTTTCCTAAAGAGGTGATAAAGGCTTGTACCATCCTATAGGTGAGCCTGCTGACCAATACATCGCCGATCGCGTTATAGGTTCTTTCCTTGCAGTCCAGTAGCTTTGTCAAAGTGCTCTTCTTGTATTTCTTGCTGGCAAGCTGCAAATCCAGCCATTCCTCTGCGATCTCCTTAAAGGTGGTATGCTCCTTAGCAAACGCAATTTCGTTTTCCTCGCGCATACGCTGTTCTGCTTCACATTCTAATTCTTTTTGGTATTCGGCAATTGACCGTTCTTCAAATAAAACGCTTTGCCTGGTTACCTCCTTTTTAATATGTTTTGATGTCATCCCTTTTTCGGGAGTCCATGTCATACATTTGACGATCTGCTGACCGTCTTTGTATCCGAGGCTCACCCGAAACTGATAGGATGTTATGCCTTTCTTGGATACTCTTTTTCTGATTGTCATGTGCTTAACCTCTTTTCTGAAAGCTAAGCTCAAGCAGCATCATTATTATAACATGAGAGAATATCCAAAAGCAAATCCAGATTGATCAATCTTTTCGATGCAATCCGGATAACGGGGATCTCCCCGCGACTTGCCATACGCCTGAGTGCTCTTAAAGTCAGGCATGTGTCAGGGTCAAGCAATTTGATTTCTTCATACGCTTTCGGTATGGTTCGCATTCTGGCAGTCATGGTTTCCTTCCCCTTGGAAAACAATAGAGTAAATGATGTTCTGTAACATCTGACGGTTGCCTTTGTTCAGGCAAAAATAGTTTTTGATCATAAAATGATCCTCCGTTAAATATAATAGTAATGGATTGGTATACATCTTCCGGCTGTGCAGCAGCCTCATTGGTTTTCACCACCGCAGGGATCGCCCGCGGCCGCCCTCATTGCCTGCGACGGCTTATGCCAACGGCATATCCGCTCGGACTGTGACTGGACGGAAGTATCATTGTCCTCAGCGGCTGTCATCGCCCTCGGTAAAGGATGCGCCCTTACCGTCTGAGTCCTGAAGGCTTCAAAAGTGCCATATTCTTGAAGCGTTCGCTCATGTAGCTCGTGTGGTTCTCATGTTACACACACCGCAGAGAAGGTAGAAGATATGTTGATATTCAGTTGTCGAGGTTCGTTATCACATCGGGACTATAATCGACAGTTTTCTTAAACAAAAGAAGGCCGGAGTACAGTTCCAAAACGGAAGCTGAACGGCGGCCAATACGTTCTATATTCAATTATACTAATTCGTGATAAAAAGCAGACTCAGACTAACAATGCCAACAACGCGGGATTGTGGGGATAGACCGCGAAGGTTGTCTGCTTAAAGGTTTTTATCTGCTTATTATTATGTATTAGTATAAGTCCCGATTTGAACCCACACATAATATACCAGATTGGCAGGTCTGTTGTCTTAAGAACCCTGTCGAAGATTATCCTTGCTTTATGAACTTTTTGTAAACCATAAAAAGAATAATTGTCGGATTGCTTCATCTATCATTAATCATAACAAATAATGATAGATGAATTGATTTTTGATAGATGAAGTGGTATAATATCATCTATCAATGACCGGATGGTGATATGATGCAGAAATATCCTTTTCAGATTACGACCGAGATACTGAACCTTGTCGCTGAGATTTGTGAACTGACAGGACAACTCAGCACACATTCAAAGCTGAACAATTCGCCGCAGCTGCGCCGTACCAATCGTATCAAAACAATCTATTCCTCTCTGGCGATAGAACAAAACACCTTGACGCTCGATCAGGTCACCGCTGTTATCTCCGGCAAGCGAGTCCTTGCGCCGCCGAAGGATATTGCAGAGGTGCAGAATGCATACGAGATCTATGACCGCCTTGATACGCTGGATCCTTACTCCGTGGACAATCTTTTGCTCGCTCACGAGGTAATGACACGCGGCTTGGTTGATGAATCGGGAGAGTTCCGCTCCCGCTCCGTCGGCGTCGTTGATAATCACGGCAATGTGCTTCATGTCGGTACACTTCCGGCGTATGTCCCCGGATTAGTCTCGGAGTTGCTTGACTGGGTCAAAAACAATCCGCGCCATATCTTGATCAAAAGTTGTGTGTTCCACTATGAATTTGAGCTGATCCATCCCTTTGCGGACGGTAACGGCAGGATCGGCAGACTATGGCATACGCTCCTGATGTCAAAATGGAATCCGATCTTTGCGTGGCTCCCTATCGAGTCGATGATACATGACAGGCAGGAAGAATACTACCGTGCCTTCAATGTCGCGAATGTTGCCGAAGACTCAACCGTATTCGTCACCTTTATGCTAGAGGCGATCCGTGATACTATGCTCGAGGTGATCGACGGTTCTGTTACGGTCAAGCAAAGCAAGTCGGAAAAAGCGGCTACTCGGGAAAATACTGTTATGAATTATTTGAATAATAATGGTGAGATAACCAACAGCGACGTTCGCAAGCTTCTGAATGTTTCTGTTGCGACCGCAAATCGAATCCTCAACACGATGGTAGAAAAGGGATTGATCATCCGCTTCCGCAGTGGAAGGTCATGGGCATACCGTAAACGATAAAGAGATCAAGAAGTCAATAAGTACAGGGTACGGTCGAAGGGGTCATCTATCCTGATCACTTCTTGCTATAGGTAAACGACGCCGTTGTTCTTTTTCCTTTTCGTTGAGCAGAAAACTGATATGCTCAATGAATCGTTGGACTACATCGGGAAAATGTTCTAACCCGCGCAAGAACGGACGGCACTTCTCTGTCAGCTTATCATAGCGCTCTTGCAATCGATTGAAAGCACTTCGGTATTGATTCGCTTGATCCTGTAAGTGTTTTTCCTTTTTGCGAAGATCATGGATTTTCACTCTGCTTGTTATCCCTTCCTTGGCGAGTGAAACCAGCTGACCATAATCTTCCTTTGTAACAGAATAATTGCCGGTAAGAGGATTCTTCTTGCCGGCAGTTTCAATTTCCTGAAAAGTTTTTGAGATACCCTTTACAGGTTCATATTCTATTTTAGCTTTCTGAATATTGCTTTCGATTTTAGCGAGGCGCTCTTTATCCTTGTCGATCTGATATTGTAACGAGGTCAGATGTTCCGCGGTGCTGCCCTCTCTGCCACGGTCAAAGCCCATGAACCCGTGATCGGTCATATGTCGGAAGAATTCATCCTGTAAGATGCTGTAGGACGGTCGAAACTTCGGCTTTCCGTTCTTTCGCATGATCGGCTCACCGCTTTCGGTCAATAGCGGCTCGCGAGATTCCCACTTCTTTGAGTGGCTGATCTGCCGGATGACCTCTTTGACTGTTCCAACCAACGCAGGATCTTTGCACCGCTTACTCCAGCGAATCTCTTTCTCAACGACCGGCAGGGCGATCAGGTGCATATGGTAGTGATATACCGGATGACCCACCTCGTCGCTGACAGCCTTGTTGATCTCATCCGCGTGCATAACGGCAGAGATGATATTTTCCTCACCGTATTTTTCACAGGCATAATGGTATGCCTCGGCAAAGAATTTCGTTGCGTATTCATATCCTCCGCGTTCCTCAAAGTATATGGTGTTCACATCAAAGATGATCTCATCAAACAGCACCGCGTCAGCTCTCAGTCCACGGCGTGAGACCTTACCCTCAGCCTCCATATCTTTGAGAATCTGCATATAGGTTTTATCCCCGGGACTCTTGAAATGAACGTTCATCGGAATCCTCTCCGGTACAACATTGATGTTGCTGTAATCGCTGTTCTTTCTCTCGTTATGCTTTTCTGCCGCGCTGATTTTTGCCGCCGTATAGGTTTGCACTCTGGCACAGCTCATATTGATTTTTGTTTTAGATATGTGATTTCACTCCATTCATTTTGTATAGATGCGCATGTATGGGTAGCCTTATACAAGATTCGTTGAATCTGTATAACCCACTATGACACTTTCAGCACTGCTGTAAAGATGTCGTGGGCAAGGGCTTTCCTCCCTTGACCCTCCGCTCAGTTTGTTTTGAAATCCGGGTCTGTATGAGATGTTATGTTGTGCTTATCTTGATCGACTGTCGGCAAAGTCCAGTACCAGATCATACCTTCCTTTACGGACACAACGCCGGCGTTTTTCTTTGCCTTTTTGATCGTCGATTTCTTGAAGCCTCTATCTTTCAGAAATCCCTCGCACGCGGTAGCAGTCAGCTTACCGGCTTTCATCAAATCCAAGATGAAGGCCGTTGCCGCTTCACACTCAGCGCTTGGTCTGCCGAGCTTCGGAGCGATTGAGGAAAAGGCTTGCTCCGCTGTCATCTTGATCTCGTCGATGAAAGTGATTCCCTTTTCACCGACCTCAAAGAGGATCGCCGAGCCTGTCGGTGCAAGATTGGATTTCACCTGAACCATCACACGCTCGTTTGAATTTTCCTTGTTCGGTGTTCTTGTGATTGCCAGAATACTACGAGCGACGCCGGCAATATCTATCGATCCGGACGTCCGATAGAGGGGAGAAGTCTCCCGCATTTTGTTCATGTGTGCGATGATTACGATGGCGCAACCCGTATCTTTGGCTACCGCAATCAGGTGATTGAACTTGCTGCGCATTTCATTGGCAGCGTTTAGAGAACAGCCGTCGCCGATATACGAACTGAGAGGATCGAGGATCAATAGCCTTGCTCCCGACTTTTCGATAGCTGATCGGATACGGTCATCATCGAAGGTGAGGCTTTTTTCATTCTCACGGATAAACAACAGCTTATCCCGGTCGCCGTTTGAGGCAATAAAGCGAGGGACTACGGTATCGTCTGCGTCATCCTCAGTCGTTTGATAGATGACCGTCATAGGTTCGCGTTTTTCTTCATCATCGGCAAAAGGAAATGGCTTGCCCTTTGAGGCAAGAGCCGACAGCGCCAGCATCAGCTGACTTTTGCCGTCGCCCGGATCACCCTGTAACAGCGTGACCTTGCCGAATGGAATGTACGGGTACCATAGCCATTCCACTGACTTCGGCGTGATCTCGCTCGCCTTGACGAGCTCCAGTTCTGTCTTCTGTTCTTCCATAGTTTGATTCTGTCTCAATACTTCTTTCTCCTTTTTGATAAATATTGCGGACATTCGATGACAATAGCACGAAAGCTCTGTTTGCAGTCGTGCTCACATTTGCGACACAGAGAGTTATAAGCTCTGCGCCCCTTGTCATTCAAAAAGAACGACCATTCCAACTTTAGTTTCTTTGACATTCGCGGCATTCAGCTAACCTCCTGAAAATGTGCTCGACCTCTCGGTCGGCGTTTTATATTGCCCAAAAACGCGCAATAAAATAACGCCTAAAACCTCTCTGAATTGTATCGTTTCGGAGTGGTTTTAAGCGTTTTTCTTTGTCCTAAAGCACCTTTCACGGATAAGGCGCTAAAAGTCCTTACCTTGCCTTAGGACGCGATTATGGCGATTTTTGGATAAAAAAAGAAACTGATTTCATAAAAAACAGTTTCTTTTCCTAAGTGCGTAAATACTATTTTACTTTAAATCTTGCTGGAAGGGGTTTTATTTCCGGTTTATCTCCGACCTTAGTATGATACTTGCCTTTTTGATAATCTTTAAGCTTTTTAAATTCAATATTACCTATTACAACATTGTATATATCAATAATAGCACGAGACTCATTATGATCAAGCTTGATTTGTATGACCTGTTATCAAAGCAATTAAAGAGCAGCTATTATCTCCAAGAACCGATCGTACGAATATGCTCCGGGATAGTCGGGTGATTTAGTTTGGAACACCATGAAATATCGGTACTGCCCGCCGGACAAAGCATCCCATTTACTGCCGATAATCGCTTTTGTCTTGGATTCTGCATTATCAAGATGGTCGCCCTTCGTCTCAATCATCAAGATCTTTCCTGATTCCGTCATGGCGATAATATCCGGATAAGCGTGCACTGCTCCATTGATCTGGAACCCCAGACGAGAGATGTTGCGGTGCCACCATTTGATGTTATCCATAGAGGACAACTGCCATACGACCTTGCGCTCATAATCGTTGACATCCTCTTCGCTGGTATACAAAGATTTAGGGAAAGAAGAGAAGAAACTGGTCGGCGAAACGGTTGATTTCAAGGTATAGTTCGCTCTACATTCTATTTTCCCTTGTTCCAACCAGAGGTTGAATATATCCATACGATGTGCCGCAAGCAACGCCTTCACCTTATCCTCAACCTTTTTGATATAAGGATACGGCGACTGCTCCATATCACTGAGCTGATCCTCTGTCATATTATCTACAACACGATCAATATAATCCAGCAACTCGCGATCGTTGATGCTGTTCATTTTCGATATCTGCTTTCTGATTAAGCCTTTACAATGAGCAAGACGAACTTCCGAAGGTTGTGAGTTAAACCACTCTTTATAATAGGTGCTGTCTGTACCCTTGATCTGCCACACCTTTGGTACAGCTTCAGTAGAATCATCAATGTCAACACGCGCCATCTCAGCGTCCACGGTACTAAAATCGATCTGAGTATCCTTGTCTTTGAGTGTAAAGCCATCTTCTAAATGCTCCAGTTTCAGTGGAACATATTCATCATCAGAGAAAAAGCTTGGACCCACTTTCATCATAAACTGCGGAAAGCGAAGAGCAGTTGCTTCTTCTGCATATTCTTCATTCATTCTGAATACATTCATCTTGTCTCGCACCTCCGTAGGAGCGTTATTGACCGCCGTTTCTTCCGCTCGACTGACCATATCTTCATACGCTTCATTTTGTGCTAATGCCGCAGCAAGCATATCATCGGATTCTATGCTTTCGGTTGATTCCGGCTCTTGCTGCATTATTTCGATTCTACGTTTCAATTCCTCAGTGTCAACTTCGGGTAATTCTTCTGTCGGTTCGTCAAACAAGTTCAGCGTAGGTTGAGCAACCGGCTCGGAAACATCCTCGTCAACATCTTTTGCGCGGTAGTCTTTCTCGCTAAAGCCGGCGCTGTTTAATCCCTTTACTACGTTATCGAGAGTCTTACCGAAGTCAGCTGACGAAGTAATAGCATAAGAGATATTAAGGACATTACTCTTGTTCTTCTTTGTATACGGAAGTCGGAGAACACGTCCGAGTATCTGCTCAACGTCAACTGTTGAAGTTCGGTTGGCAACTGTCGCCAGTACATAAGCAAAGGGACAATCCCAGCCCTCTTTAAGAGCGTTTACGGTAATGATATAGCGGATCGGGCAATCCGAAGAAAGCAGATTGACTCCCTTCAGTTCATCTTTATCCGCGGTTTTGATAGCAATCTCTTCCCGTGAAATACCTGCTTCAATCAGCGTGTTCTTGATCTTATCATAGGTGGTACTTTCGGTTCCAATTCTCGGCTGTGCCTGAAATAGCACGATCGGACGAATATATCTGCCTGTTTCCGCCTGTTCAACCTTTGCCTGTGCCTCCAGCTTTCGCCGAATATGGATCGCGTCACCATACACATCACTCTGCGACTTCCGATTATAGACAATAACCGGCAGTTTGACCATATTTGCTTTCTTGAGTTGAGCGGCGTCAACAAAAGAGATAATATTGCTTTTCTTCTTAGGGGTAGCGGTAAGATCAAGCACAAAGCACGGGTTAAAATTCTCCAACATCTCAACGCTCAGCTTAGAAGTTGCATGGTGACTCTCATCAACGATCACAACAGGATTCAGCGAACGGATAACCTGTATCAGCGCTGTTTCATCGGTATCAGGAAGGAGTATATCCTTATCCTTCATGTACTTAGGAAAGGAAGCAAGATTGCCGTTTTCCTGAAAAGCTTTTCTGCCTTCCTTCTTACTGGTTCTGAACGAATCATAACTCAGCACAAAAACGGAAAGCTGTTCGGTGATGGAAGTCGGATTAAAATTTTGACCGTTAAGTAATTGTGATTTAGAATAAACTTCAACAGCACCGCCGAAATCAACGTCGATCTTCTGACGGTAAGGGTGGTGAGGATCACTTAATGCCGCATATGTCTGTGTCAGAATTGCATCGGACGGTACCAGCCATACGACCGCTTTTGTTGTAGCGGTAGGCATAGCATCATAAATGGTTTTGATGGCGTTTGCGGCAATAAAGGTTTTGCCGCCGCCGGTAGGTACTTTGAAGCAAACATCCGGTACGCCATGAGACAGATTATAGTGGTACGGGGAAAGCCCGTTGAATCCAACAGTTACGCCCTTTTCTTCCCACAGCGTCTGATATGCTTTTGCTGCGCTGTTCTTCTCTGTCATCAGTGTTAAGAATCGAGAGAGATCACCCAACACGTTCTTTTGATATGTTTTTAGTTCCATATGTTCCTCCGTTACCTCGGGATCTCCGTTGGTAAATAGGGAGATAAAGCCGAAACTATTTCATCATGCTTTATTCCTTGCAATAGATTGATTACTTTTTCACAGTACTGTCTATTGTCAACTCCCAGAAAATGACCTATTGATTTGGATAAGCTCTTTTGGTTAAACACTCGGAGTACGTTTGTGTAATCCCCTTCATCTAAAACTTGTTGGAATTTAGTCTCTTGTGTTGTCTTTATCTGATCATAATCAATTGAAGATAACACTGTTTCCAGACTTTCTTTTGCTTTATTCTCATCCACTTTTGATATTTCCGCACTCGAAAGACGATATTTGATTTCAGACACAACACTCTCACAAATCTGTCCATTGATCTGATTGTTGAATCTGACTTCTACAACATACTGCTTAACATTATGCCATGCTACATCAACATCTTCACCAAATTGTTTCGCCATCAGCCTTATCAACTCTTCAACCAAGAACAGGTTCTCTACCTCTGCAACACCTATAGTGTAAATTCCTTGTTCTTTATACTTTTCGATTTCATAATCGGATCGATAATCGCGGTCAATAATCCCGTAGACTTGGCATTCATGAAGATCTGAATTATTTCTAAACGCCTTAGTTCGGGCAATAACTTGCGTACAGCTTCCGCAAGGAACAATATGATAGTCCGGATACAGTTCGGAATAAAGCTGAGTATCATAACTGTTGCGTTCACCTTCAACAAATATGACATTCTTTCTGCTGCCCATGATTTCAAGCAAAAGCTCTTCTGGTAAGTCTATACCCTCTATTATTTGCAATTTCCAATTGTGTCCGTCATACTCTTTAATCCAAATCTTCTCAGCGTGACTGTGCATAGAAGCAAACTGAAGATCGTGAGTAATATAGATAAACAGGCAATCTGGCCGATACTGTTCTAAAGCTTTCCAAAGGCGATTCATGATTGATGGATGAAGGTGCAATTCAGGTTCATCCATAATTAAGATTTTGTTCTCGGGCACACAAAGCACTTGAGCAGCCAAGTATAAAACAGATCTCTCGCCGTCGCTCATTTCAGTTGCAGAGTACTTTACTTCATCGCCATCTTTAGTAAAAGATGAATAAAACTTAGAGTCTTCAAGACTTAGTTTTCTTTGAGGGAGTACTTCATCCCAAATATGAAATAATTTTTCAATTACCGTAGTAGGGGGATTTGGATATGTCTCACGGTTTACTTTAGCTTCTTTAACTGCTACAACATAGTCATGTTCCTCGTTGGCATTCATAGCTAATAAAGCCGCAAGTACATACTCGAAATCAATAATCATTCTTGTAGTGTACTCTGCATGTTCATTCCATCCCCAGCGGTTTCCTTTTTTATATACATTTGGATTCTTAGCGTCAGACTCACCAAAGAGGACTAAATTCTCTGCTTCAGTATAATTCTTTAATGGAATATTCTTGTTGAAACTAATCCCTCTTTGTGCTGCTATTCTATGGACTTTTGCAAAATCTCTCTGTTCAATCCATGCTCCCAGCTTACTTTTTCCTGCACCGTTAGCGCCAACAATAATAACAGAATTAGATTCTGTTGTATAATCAACTTTGTTTCCGCTTTCGTCCGGTAACCAATATGTATATGCCATTATTTCTCCTTTTTACAGCTTTGCGATATCTCTGGGTATCTTTTTGAAAATGATATTGTAGCGTTTCAGTTCTTCATCCGGGATCGTGCACAGGTCGGCATAGATGAGGTAACTCTCTGCCTTTTCTGCTATGGTCGCCAGATACTCATGGTTAAGAGTTGTCAAGCGTTCTTTTTCGTAGTAGAAGTAATATCCGGTATCGTTGTGCTTGCCGAGATAATACGGGTTGTCCGTATCAGGAGGAGCAAACGGCGTTTTTGTCTCGGTGTACCAGATATATTCACGAATCTTACCCGTTTCGACATCTTCGTTCAGATTGCCATCAGACAACAAGAGAGCTTGTCCAAGATCATAGAAGGTGAAGTCGCCGCCGGTACCCTCAACAGCATTCTTACCCTCACCGTAACCGTCGATCACACGCTTCACACGCTCAGCAGTGATACTGTCGGCATAATCCATCATCTCGACGAGGATGAACTTGCGATTGCCACCGTCAGCTTTGTTCATATTCAGAACCGCATGAGCAGTTGTACCGGAACCGGCAAAGGAGTCAAGGATGATAGAGTCTTTATCTGTAGCTATTCGGATTATTCTTTCAATTGTCCCTACTGGTTTAGGATTTGGGAAATCAGAACTTTTGAATCCTAAATACTTGCTAAATACTTCTGTTCCACGCTCGCTATTAACATCTTTATAGTCCCATACTGAAGTCGGTTTTACATCACCGCGTTCATCTAAATACTGCCACTCAAAGATACTCCATTGCTCTTTATTTGGCATATATCTGGGATGAATGTATTTTTTTAATTCTTGAGCAGTTTCTCGTCCCCATCTCCATGTTCCTTCAAGGTTTTGGCTTTTCATTGGAACAATTTTGATATACCCTTCTGGAGTAGCATCTTCATTATTTCCGATAATTAAATCCATATCAGCTTCACGATAGAAAAAAGGGTAAAAAAGATTAGGTCTGTCTTTTCGTTCATCGTGAGAACCTCTCTTGCGAAGATCTTCCTCTCTATACAATCTTCTATCTGTATCTGTCTTTGTATATCGCTTTATTATCTTGTCGTCAGGAGGGAAACCACCCATTTCAAAATTATCAGTTTTATGATAAATAATTATGCTTTCGTGTGCAGTAGCGATATACTTATCATCCGAACGACCAGATGGTTTATTTACGCACGCTATCTCTGAAACGAAGTTGTTTGCTCCGAAGATTTCGTCTAACATAATTCTTAAGAAAGGCTGTTCATGGTAATCCAAACTAATAAAAATTGCGCCATCGTTTGATAACAGCTTATAAAGCAGCTTCAGGCGCGGATACATCATACACAGCCACTTATCGTGACGACTGAGATCTTCGCCCTCTTTGCCGACGACTTCGCCTAACCATTTCCTGATCTTCGGGTCGTTGACATTATCGTTATATACCCAGCCCTCGTTACCGGTGTTATACGGCGGATCGATATAAATACATTTGATCCTGCCCTCGTATTTCGGCAACAAAGCCTTGAGCGCCTCCAGATTATCCCCGCGGATGATCATGTTGTCGCTCTTCTCGGCGTTATATGTATACTTTTCCTCCAGCACCATAAACGGCACCTTCTGGTGGTGGTTGATCACCTTATCTTTTCCTATCCATTCAAGCGTCGGCATTGTTTTCTGCTCCTGTCCCTGATAATAATGGTTCATATTTGACTTTTAGATAGTTTATGAATGCTGAACAAGTAACCAGCATATACAAAGCGTCTTCAGATAGTATGTTTGTATACTCTTTTTTGCCGTGTCTTATTCCGCCCGCATCATTGGTAAAACCATACAACTCACTAAAGGCTTTCTGTTGCGAAGGATGTATGGTAACTCCATTTTCTTCAAGTTTCTTTATTGTTTGCCCTAATGTCGCTTGCTTTCCTTTTGCACCGGTAATCACACAGCACATAGATTCTACAGCCGAAATAGATTCTTTAATTGAGTTAACATAATCGGGATTATCTCTATCTGAATATAATTCCAGTGCTTTTTGCATATGTGTACTAACTGCACCAAAAGGATTAGATAAAGAATCTTTAATAGATTGAATTTCTTCTTCACCTGTTATCGCCACCAAGCGATACTTTACCATTCTGTATCCTGACTTCTCACCTTCTAATACCTGATTAATCTGTTTTTCGACATTTTCAAGGAATGAATATTTTGTGTTAAAAGGAGCTCGTCCATAATATTCTAAAAACTGGTACTCATTCATGTGGAAAATCAACTCGAAGAAGAACGTGATAATATCATAAGCGTCATACCAATTCGAATCATCAGTTTGGTTTAGGAAACGTTTCTTAACTTTGTCAGAATCACGAAATCCGATAACATATCCAAGCTTATCAGATAAGTATTCATATATATATCCTGATTGTCCGGTCCTTTCAACTGACGAATGAAATATATTGAACAACCTATTGCGGGTCTTTGCATCGAGATCTGTTACTTGAATTTCTTTAGCTGGGGCAAAACCAAACTCTTCAGAAAAATTCATTTGTTTACCTTCTTCCTTGTGACCTTTATGTTTCAATAATTATGCCGTTATTATGATTTAGTATAACAATCCAATTATTATTATACCAAATGAAAAGCCTCTTTTCAACATCAATCAGCAAAACACGACGGTATTATTCGAGCTTGAGCTTTCTTTTCATTTACATTATGGCGTATGTTTCTATTATATTGTATTCTATGATGCAAGTTGATCCTGTGGGAATTACCTTCTTCGACGGGTGACAGTACTTATTGACTTCTTGAACACTTAAAGGGTACAAAAAACAGCCGCTGTCGGGTGACGGCGGCTGTGCTGCTTGAGCTTTCTGTGTCCTTTATGTGTCCTTTGTTTTGGTGAAATGCCGTGAAAGCTGATGAAAGGTGAATGTGAAGAAATGGCTTAAAACCTGACTTTTTGACGCTTGGTGGAACAAGGTGAAACGTCTCAGGCGTATTTCGAATCTCTTGTCCTCCGCCAGAAAAAGGTATCACGCATCGGCGTGGTACCTTTTTCTTGTGCAGTGGGTATGGATTCGAGCCGAGAGCCGCGTTTGGCGCGGCGTGAGCGTTTTGACCGAGCGCGTCCGGCGGACGATACTGCGACAGAATATGGGGTCCCCGAAAAGCCTGCTTTTTGGGGAGAGGAGGAGTTGCGATACGAGTACAGGCGTACCAACCGGATACGCCGATCGAGTTCAGCCAACGACGACGAGGTGAAGGGGTCGAAGAAGCCGAGCAAACAACGGCTTGCGACGGCTGATTCGGGAACCGCAAACTGAGCGAATCTCTTGTCCTCCGCCAAACCCTGAAGGTCTCGAAAATGGCTTTTTTTAGCCGTTTTCGGGACTTTTTCTTTGCGGAAAAAGATCCGAACTCTCGTCGTGCTCATAGTCTTGCTCATAATTTCAATTTTTAGCTTGCTTCAAGCAGATTTGCGATACAATTACAAGCATCTTCATTTGCCTGCTGCACTGAATGAATATAGGTGTTTATCGTCGTGCTTGTTTAGCTATGCCCTAACATATAGAAGACCACAAGGTCAAGTGTGGGATTGAAGAACAAAAGATTAGCCTGAAAATTTTTAAATATGGTTTGATTTTTATAATCGACTGTGTTAGTATACTACTGTATTTTATCTGCTTGATAGTGAGGGATAATAATGGACAAAGCAAAACTGATGGAAGAATTAAAATCATGTTCTAAAGATGATTTAGAATTAATTGAGTCAAGCCAACAGGATTTGTATACTCCCGAAGAAATGAATGTTATAAGGGAAATGATAAGAGTTAAAGCAAAAGAAGAAAAGGAAGAACAAAACGCGTTTATTCAAGCACATCTTCCTAAAGAAATAACTTGTCCTAAATGTGAAGGAGTAAACCCGTTTTCTAATGATAGTTGTTGCTATTGTGGTTATGCTTTTGATAAAAGCAAGTATTATCAAATTGACTATTATAATGATGATAATGATGAAATAAACAACAACGAAGAAAAAGAAAATGGGCGTTCATATACATTTCAATACATCATTAGTTTTCTAATTCCTCTTGTTGGGTTTATCCTCGGTGCAATTCTGTTGTCAAAAGAAAATGATGAAGAAAAATCTGTTGGTAAGACTTGTATTATTCTTGGAATAATAGCAATAGCTATCAGTGCTATAATATACGCTCTAATTCTCTAATAGTTCTAAACAGCCAACGCAAAACGCGTTGGCTGTTTCTTGCTCAATTATGTGTATTGTGTAATACTGTTGGTGCTTAATCATATTCTTGCTCATAATTTGCTCATAATTTTATGAGCAAAAGTGAAATAAACTGAAATGATATGAAATGATAATACCGCGAAAACGGCTTGATTACGCGATTCTTGCACCGAACTGAAATAAAATGACAGACTATTTGGATTATCTCGAATCTCTTGTCCTCCGCCAGAAAAAGGTATCACGCATCGGCGTGGTACCTTTTTCTTGTGCAGTGCATATGTAGTTGAGCCGAGAGGAACGGAAACGCGTGTCCCGCGGCGTGAGCGTCATCGCCGAACGCGTGCGGTGAACGATGCAGAGAAAGCGTTTGTGCTTTTGGGGACAGAAGCGAAAATCGTTGCAAAAAAAGCCGGATCAAAAGTAACGATCCTTTTGATCCGACCCTGTTGGATTTATGTTGTGTAGAACGCGCATCCTTTTTTGCCTTTTCTTTTGGTGATGTACATCGCCTTATCCGCCTGATTGAACAGCTCGGAGGGCTCTGCGGCGTTTGAACCGTGCGAAACACCCGCGCTGACGGAAACGGCAGGCAGACCGTCGGCGGTGTCGGCAAGCATGGTGTTGATATGCTCGACCTTGTTTTTGATCAGCTCCTCAAACCGGTTTTCGGCGTGTACCATGAACACCACGAATTCATCGCCGCCGATCCGGCAGACATAATCATCCGAACGGAAGTGGTCGAGCAGGGTAGAGGCGACCTTTTTCAGTACCTTATCGCCGATGTCATGTCCGTAGTTGTCGTTGACGCTCTTAAAATCATCGACGTCCAGCACGATCAGGTAGGTGGACTGCATATCAATGCCGGATAAAAGCAGGTCGTAGCCGGTGCGGTTGTAGACCTTTGTCAGCTGATCGTGAGAGGAATCGTAGTTCAGTTGGTTGACGCCGTTTTTATACTGGGCATACATCTTGTTGTATTCCTGCGCCAGAGTGCGGAACTCGTTCGCGCCTTTTTCGGTGATCATGCCGGTGTCTTTGATTTGGGCGACCGCGTTCATCATAGGGGAAATGCCGATTTTTGTCACGAAAAACACCAGTCCGCATTCGCCGATCGCCAGCAGGATGATGATCAGTCCTACGATCTGCAGGCTGATACTCAGCTCCTTTTGCGCGGCCTGTTCACGGCTTTTGGTCAGCAGCTCGATATCGCTGACGCTGCTCTTCATGTTTTCGCGGATCTCGTCCTTCTTCTGATAGTATGCTTCACTGAGCACCGTTTCCGACGCGCGGCGCATTTTGTCTTCGGGGGAGAGAGCGGCGTCGGCAGGATCCAGCTCGACCTCATTCACAACGTCCGGGCAGTCGGTGTAGCCCTTTGCCTCGGCGACGAGCTTCATAGAATAGTATTCGCGATCCATCAGCTCTCTGGAGTCGGTCAGCGCCGCGTTTAAATCGACGAGCGCGTCCTTGCAGTCAGGATTCTTGGACATGGTCTCGACCGCCGCCTCACGCCGTTTGGTTTCAAACGCCTCAGTAAAATACGCGTTGAGATAGGTCTTGTCGCCGTCGATGGTGAAGCGCTGCGCGTTTTCCGTCAGGAAGTCCGAAGCGTCCATCAGCTCATTGGCGGCTTTTTCAAGCGAAATATATTCTTCCGCCGCGTTTTTCAGATTCTTGAAGGTCGACGACAGATGGAAAACGGAAAAGGTGATCAGTAACGCGATCAATATCGCGATGACCGTCATAAAGACCAGCAGCCCGCGCAGGGATATGCCGGAGAAAACGCGTTTTTTGTTGTCAGCCCGATCTTTCTTCATCATGATCATCGCCCTTGCAGAGTTGATGATTTTAGTATACCATCGACAGTGAGCCGTTGCAATAAAAATATCAATTGAATCGTAAAATAATAAATCGGTTTTCAGACTGTGATGATCCGCTGTGCGGGCGGACTGCTGTATTATTTGTCGAGTATGACAGCCCTGCAAATAAAGGATCAATAAAACGAATGACCACCTGTCCGGGTGGCCATTTTTATCTCATTCATTATCTTGTATCATCTTCCAATAGCCGGCGGCGTCTTCCTCGTACTGACCGTAGGCGGTGTACCAGAGGGGCGGGAGGAAGTTGACGGGCTTGTGCTCGGGCAGGGCTCTGCCGAGGCGGTCGATGTTGTCGCGCAGGTAGTGGACAAGCGTATCGCGCTGATCATCGAGCGAACGCTCCGGATCGTAGGCGATCGGCTTGCCGACGGAGATGATCGCGTTTTTCTTCTCCAGATATACGGGATAGAATTTGAGCGCCTTTTTGCTCTTGCGATAATACAGGCGCGCGATATCGACAAAGCCCGGCTGCAGCTCGTTGATGTACTCCGAGTACCGCTTGGGTGATTCGGCGAAGATCACCAGATGGTCGCCGTCGGTCAGCGCGCGGATGCTCTGCTTGAACGTCTGGATGATCCTCGTGTCGTGATAGACGGGGATGGTGTTCGAGTAGCGCAGAAGGGGCGGCAGTCCCTTGGCGATGATATGCGCCATAAATCGCCAGAACCATTTGCATTTGCGGGCGTTGGAGAAGAATACATCATGGTAGGCGTAGTTGACCGCCTCCTTGCTGTCCAGCGCACAGCTGATCGTCCATGACTGATGCTTGGGCTTGAAGTCGAGCGTCATCATGACGGGTCCGCGGATCGCGGAATGGTTGCAGACGAATACCGCGGGTTCATCGGGCTCTTCCTCATACACCGTTTTCGCGGGCGGAAGGAACATGACGCGCGCAAAGCCGCGGATGATCTTATAATAAATGTAATCGAGCTTCATATCGGGTTCTCTTTCTGACTGCAGGGTAACAAATCGCGTGGGGTAGGGGAGAGTAATTAAAAAGGCGCGCCTTTATACTGATT
The DNA here is from genome assembly GCF_016680995.1 of Ruminococcus difficilis. The sequence goes on from NZ_JAEQMG010000035.1 coordinate 58,620, forward strand.
TATGATAAAACGCTTAAACAAGATATTAGCGGAGAATTTCGTAGAGCGAGGCGGAGGACGCCGATAGGCTGGCGCCTATCAAGGACAACAACGAATCTATACGGAATTATACGCAATAGATGTTAAAGGGTTTAATTAGAAATCAGTATCACATTCTGTCGGGACAGGTGATGCTGAACATATCCAGCACGTTTTTGATGACGGTCTTGGTCGCGGTGCACAGGCTCAGACGCGCCTGCATCAGCTTTTCGTCGTCACATTTAACGCGGCAGGCGTTGTAGAACTTGTGGAAGTAGGTCGCGACGTTGGTGACGTACTTGGTGATCTTGGTGGGGTCATAGTCGCGCGCGGCGGCGATGATCTCACTGTCAAAGGCTGAGAGCAGGTGGATCAGCTCGACTTCCTCGGGAGCGCCGAGCAGGCACAGTTCCTCGTCGGTGCAGGAGCGCGCGGATACGCCCTCCGCCTCCAGATTGCGCAGGATCGAGCAGATACGCGCGTGGGCGTACTGGACATAGTAGACGGGATTCTGGCTGTCCTGCTGGATCGCGAGGTCAAGGTCAAAGTCCATCTGGGTGGTGGCTTCACGGGTGTTGAAGATGAAGCGCGCGCTGTCTACGGGAACCTCGTCGAGCAGATCGCGCAGCTGGATCGCTTTGCCGGTACGCTTACTCATGGTGACGATCTGTCCGTCGCGGACGAGCTTGACCAACTGCATGAGCAGGATATCGAGCTTGTCGCCGTCATAGCCGATGGCGTTCATCGCGCCCTTGAGACGCATGACATGACCGTGGTGGTCGGCGCCCCAGACGTTGATCAGCTGCTCAAAGCCGCGGTCGAATTTATTCTTGTGATAGGCGATGTCAGCGGCAAAGTAGGTGGGATTGCCGTTGGAGCGGATCAAAACATCGTCTTTTAATTCTAATTTGTCAATATAATCCTGCTTTTTGCCCTGACTGAGCAGGATCTCGGTGCAAATGTCCTTGTTCTTGTACCAGATCGCGCCGTCCTTCTCATAGGTCAGCCCCTTTTCGGTAAGGGTGTTCACGACCTCGGCGACAGAGCCGCTTTCGTGCAGGGTGCTTTCCATGAACCAGTTGTCGAAGTCGATCTTGTACTTCGCCATGTCATCCTGCATCCGCTTGATGTTGAGCGGCAGGGCGAAGTCGACCAGCGCCTTACGGCGTTCCTCACTGCTGACAGCCGTCAGACTGCCGCCGAATTTCTCTTTGAACTGCTCGGCGCGCTCGATGATATCCGAGCCCTGATAGCCGTCCTCGGGGAAAGCGAAGCTATCATCAAATAACTGCATATAACGTGCTTCTAATGATGCGGCGAATTTCTCGATCTGGTTGCCCGCGTCGTTGACATAGAACTCGCGGTATGCCTGATAGCCCGCCTTGTCCAGCACGGCGGCAAGGCAGTCGCCCAGCGCGCCGCCTCTGGCGTTGCCGAGATGCATGGGGCCGGTCGGGTTGGCGGAAACGAACTCCACCATGACCTTCTTGCCCTGACCGTAGTCGCTCTCGCCGTAGCGCTCGCCCTCGTTCTCGATCTCACGGAGTACGGCAGCAAAATAGCGCTTGCTCAAAAAGAAGTTGATGAAGCCGGGTCCCGCAATCTCGCATTTTTCGATAAAAGAATTTTCGAGATCGATGTGATCCAGAATGATCTGCGCCGCCTTGACGGGCGCCATGCGGAATACGCGCGCGCCTGCCATCGCCACATTGGTCGCGATATCGCCGTGGGAGCGGTCGGCGGGCTCTTCGATGACGAAGCTCGGGATCTCGCCCGCGGGCAGAGCGCCCTGCTCCATCGCCGCGGTAACTGCGGCTTCGATCTGCTTTCTCAGGTTTTCGGTGACATTGGTGTTAGTTTTAGACATATACACTTTCCTTTGCTGTATGATTCTGCCTTCCCCTCGAGGGGAAGGGGACGCATGCGTCCCGCAGTTGTTACCCAAGGCTCCCTTTGGGAAAGGGAGCTGTCACCCTTGCGGTGACTGAGGGATTGTATTAATGTCGCGTAAGCGACCACCTTATTCTTATAGAGCTTTGATGCGTGCAGATACATGAAAATGGATATCATTGCAAACATCTTGAAATCGGGTTTGAATATCTCTGTTGCTGTATCGCAGAACTTCAATACCCAGACTGTTTAAAAAGATTGTACGATCAGCGTCATATTTCTCCGCACTTTCGGTATAGTGCTGAGAACCGTCGAGCTCGATCACCAGCTTTGCACGAGGACAGTAAAAATCGACAATATAACGATCCAGTACCTTTTGTCTGGTAAAAGCAACCCCAAAGGATTGTCTGTACGGTTTTAAATAGTCATACCACAGATGCTTTTCTTCCTTGGTCATGTTCTTTCTTAATTCTTTTGCCAAGTGAACATTCTCTTTGTTGTGTATTCTATCCATGTAAAGCACCTGATTCGGTTGGTCGCGGAGCGATCCGCTCCATTCATACAATCCCTCAGCTTCGCTATGCTCAGCAGCTCCCTTTCCCAAAGGGAGCCTATTTATTTTTCCTTCACGGAAATATAGAATTCATTATAGCTTACGACGGTGCGGTTGAAATCGAGCTGATACGCCGCGGTGATCGCGCCGCCGTGCTCGTCCAGATCGACCTTGATGTCGTCGGTGAAGATGCCGATGAACATCTGACCCATCGGGGTGTTGTACAGACATTCGTGACGCTTGCCTTTTTCCAAGATCAGATGACTGCTCATCTCGCCCTGACGGTCGATCGACAGAACGCCGTTTTCGAGCGTGACGGTGGTTTCGGTTTTCAGCTCGGGGCGATCCTCGGGGTATTCGGGGTAGGTGATCGTGATCCTGCCGTCCTCGACGGTCATATCGCCGGCGGTGAACACCTCGATCTTGTCCGATTCTCCGTCGACGGTCTGTTTGCCGATGACGGTGATGATATATCTTTCTTCCATCCTCCTACTCCTTTATGAAAATGGTTTCAGGTATTCGTGACAGATGCGGAAGTTTGATTCGAGGGGGTATCAGTATTCCTCGATGTTGATGTGTTCTACGTGGTTGTGGGGGCTGTTGTTCAGGAACAGCGCCGCGTATTTCTCAAAGTCCGCGGGCGTATCGCTGACATAGTAGTTCGATTCGCCCTTGTGGTCATCGTCGCGCAGCAGACCGGCTTCCCGCAGGATCTTCTGCGTATAGATCGCGGTCTCCTTGCCGGAGTCGATCAGGGTCACGCCGTCGCCCATCTCCTGACGGATGGCGTCCGCGAGCAGCGGAAAATGGGTGCAGCCCAAGATCATGGTATCGACGCCGCTCTCCTTAAAGGGCGCCATGTAGCGGCGCACCATGAGCTGCACCAGCTCGTCGTCGGGATCGACCAGACCGTTCTCCACAAAGGAGACAAAGAGCTGACAATGCTGCTCGAACACCTCGAACTCCGGGTGCTTTGCGGTGATCCTGCGCTTGTAGCTGTGAGAGTTGATGGTGGCGGCGGTGCCGATCACGCCGATCTTGCCGTTTCTGGTGACCCGTGCCGCGGTAAAGCAGGTGGGGTTGACGACGCCTGTGTAGGGGAGACCCAGCTCCTCGCTGAGATCGGGCGCTACCGAGCTGACGGTACCGCACGCGGCGACAAGGATCTTGACGCCCATCTTTTTGAGGAAACGGGCGTCCTGCAGCGCGTATTTGCTGATGGCTTCACGGCTCTTGCTGCCGTAGGGCACGCGTCCCGTGTCGCCGAAGTAGACGATATCTTCCTGCGGCATGATCTGTTGTATCTCGCGCACAGCGGTCAGACCGCCGAGTCCCGAGTCAAAAACGCCGATGGGGGATTGCTTCATATGATTACCTCATTTCAGCCTCCCTTTCCTAAGGGAGGTGGCACGAAGTGCCGGAGGGTTGCTGTGTAAGGATCCTGCTTATGGCGGTGATCCTGATATCGGTAACGTATCAACCCTCAGTCACCGTGACACAAGTGTCCGGTGACAGCTCCCTTAGGAAAGGGAGCCTTTGTGCACTTCCTGATTGCACATATCTATACATTATATATAATACCACAAACCGTCATCCCATGCAATAACAAAATTTCGCTTGCATTATTCGGCTGTTTCATGTATAATACCTATAATTGCGGAGGTTCTGCTCACGCCCGGTTTTTTGCGGGAGGAGCAAGCCCCTCCCCTACAGAATGATGAAAAAGGAATGATTACTATGCTGGATCAGGCATTCGGACATATTTCGGATAAGGTGGAAGAGGCGTTAAAGCCGCAGGGCTTTACCCGCCAGAAGATCACCTCCGATAACGATAACGAGCTGGTATCGCTGTATACCTCCGAGACCATGGCGTATTCCGTCATCTATTATAAGGATAAGCAGCATACCCTGCTGCGCGAATGCGCGATGACCGACGACGGTCCCGATAACAACTGGAAGACCCTCGCGACGTGGATGTTCGATCCCGATCACGACACCATGAAGGAAGCGAGCTCCATCGCGAACGACTTCTGTGACGCGATCTCCGCGCCGAGCGCCATCAAGAAAGTGAAGCAGACGAAGAAAACCAAGAAGAACGATGACGGCAACGCCGATCCTGTGTTCCTCTCTAAGCGTTTTCTCACGCTGTTCCCCGATATGAAGGACGAGATCCGTGACGAGCAGGATTGCTATTATCCGTTCCGCGGCGTCACCTTCGCCAGAGCGAGCATCGTGCCGCGCGTCAATCAGCTGGTCAAAACGGGCAAGGCGGGTGAGCTGAAGAAGCTCGGCAACATCCTGACCACCCAGTATACCAACGGCGATGCCGACACCCGCTCTATCATCACCATCGTGATCCTCAACGGTATCCCCGAAGAGGATGAGGCGAAGATCGAGGAATACCTCGGCGACGACCTCAAAAAGGCGTTCCAATTCGCAAAGAAATACCGCAACAAGACCGTTAAGCCCGAAAAGGAAAAGAAGAAGAAAAAGACGATGGCACAGCGGCTGGAGGGTATGCAGCGCTGAGCCTGAGTTGACTACCGAATCACGGAGGTACCGCTATGGGACGCGTATTCTTTATGATAGGCTTCGCGCTGTTTGTCTTAGGCATTGTTCTGGTGATCGTCGCGCCGATCGGCAAGCGCAAGAACAAGCGCTGTTCCGCTCAGACACAGGGTGTACTGACGCACATTTCGGATCGATACGGCTCCAACGGCGCCCGTCCGACCATGAAGTACTATTCCTATACGGTGGACGGGGTAGAGTATCAGCTCAAATCGACGGCGATCAACCCGCACGCGAGCAAGGTCGGCGATCAATGCCCCATCTGGTATGATCCGAAAAAACCGAGCGTCGCGCTTGAGCACCGTTACACCTCCAACAAGCTCTTCAATATCCTGCTCCTCGTCGGGATCCTGATGCTTCTGTCACCGATCCTGTTGGCTGTCCTCTACGCAGCATTTAATAGATAACGGGTAACGGTTAATGGTTAACGGTTAACGGTTAACGGTTAACGGTGGTGGGAAACGCTGACGCGTTTTGGATTGATATAATGACCGTAAATTATAACGTCCGCAACTCTTTTTGAATTGCGGACGGTTTGTTTATCATCGTGTTTTACCGGAATCCATACAAATCCGGTGCGGACGGTTTGTTTGTCATCGTGTTTTACCGGAAACTATACAAATCAGGTGCGGACGGAGTCCGCCCTTCACCGTTCACCGTTCACCATTAACCGTTAACCAAAAAACTACCAATCCAAAAGCCGAAAGGCTTTCCCACAACCGTTAACCGTTCACCATTAACCGTTAACCGAAAAAATAGGATATTTTTTCTAAACAAGCCTTGACGAGTTGACAGTGTTGTGCTATACTGTTATTTACCTCGAATAGGGGCTTGTTTTTTTGCGCCCCTTTGAAATCCGCGTGATTTCAGCTTTTTGAGGGAGGCTTATACCGATTTTGTTGTGAGGATCGGTAAATCTATTTCCGAATATAACGGGAGGTGCCGAAATGAGAGTAAAAATCACAATGGCTTGCACTGAATGTAAACAGCGCAACTACAACACCATGAAAAACAAAAAGAACAGTCCTGACAGATTAGAGATGAACAAGTATTGCAGATTCTGCAAGAAGCATACTCTTCACAGGGAAACAAAGTAAACGGAGGTTATTATGGCTGAAGCTAAGAAAAAACCCAATGTATTCTCCAGAATCGGCTCATTCTTCCGTTCCTGCGTCGGCGAGATGAAGAAGATCACTTGGCCTACACCCAAAACCACGACCAAGAACTTCTTGATCGTCATCACCGTGATCCTGATCGCCGGTCTGTTCATCTATGCACTGGACAGAGGTCTGTACGCTCTTCTGAACCTTGTCATGGCGACAGGTACCCATTAAGCTGAGCTTAGGAGAACACTATGTCTGAAGATGCAAAGTGGTATGTCATCCATACCTACTCAGGCTATGAGAATAAAGTCGCCTCGACCTTACAGACGACCGTTGAGAACCGCGGACTGCAGGATATGATCCCCGACGTCAAGGTTCCTACCGAGATCGTCACCGAGATCAAGGACGACGGCTCGTCAAAGGAAGTCGAGCGCAAGCTCTTTCCGGGTTATGTCTTTGTCAAGATGGTCTATACCGATGAAACATGGTATGTCGTGCGCAATATCCGCGGCTGTACCGGATTTGTCGGCCCGTCCTCAAAGCCTGTCCCGCTGACTGAGTCTGAGGTTTATAAGATGGGCGTTGAGAGCCGCGTCGTCGAGGTCTCCTATGATGTAGGCGATCAGGTTCGTATCATCGACGGTCCTCTGGAGGATTTCGTCGGTATCGTAGACGAGCTTGACACCGACAAGAACTACGTCAAGGTCACTATCTCGATGTTCGGCAGAGAAACGCCGGTAGAACTCGAGCTGAATCAAGCTGAGAAGTTAGAAGATTAATTTTGGCTCCCTTTGGGAAAGGTGCTCCCCGTTGGGGAGACGTCGCGCAGCGACAGAGGGGGAGCCGCTTCCGGCGAGGAGGCTTTCACCAACGGTGACTGAGGGATTGCAGAAATGTCGCGTTAAGCGACCACCGAATAAATAGGTTGCCGTGATAATCGGCGATCGATACAATCCCTCCGAGTCGGAACAAGTTCCGACCCACCTCCCTTTACCAAAGGGAGGCTATTGAATACTGGCTATAAAGCTCGCGCTTTATATATGAGGGACTGTGTCCCTTGTGGGAGGAGCCAAATATCCATGACTCCGCCATTGACCACGAATTTAGGAGGAAATAATAATGGCACAGAAAGTAACAGGATTGATCAAGTTACAGATTCCTGCCGGAAAAGCGACTCCGGCTCCGCCTGTCGGCCCCGCGCTGGGTCAGCACGGCGTTAACATCGTTTCCTTTACCAAGGAATTCAACGAGCGCACCAAGAACGACATCGGAATGATCATTCCCGTCGTCATCACCGTATACGCAGACCGTTCTTTCACATTTATCACGAAGACTCCGCCTGCGCCTGTCCTGATCAAGAAGGCTTGCAACATCGACAAGGCTTCCGGCGAACCCAACAAGAAGAAGGTCGCTAAGATCACCAAGGAACAGTGCGCGAAGATCGCTGAGACGAAGATGAAGGACCTCAACGCCGCTAACATCGACACCGCTACCTCTATGATCATGGGTACCGCTCGTTCGATGGGTATCGAGGTCGTCGACTGACATTAAATTGTCATTGCGAGGCATTTATGCCGTGGCAATCTCAACTGATTTTCGATCATTTTTACGGAGTTTTGGTACTCTATTACTGTACACTGATCACTGAACACTGATCACTAAATTACATCCGGGTGGGAGGAGATCTCCGCTTGACCACCTAAATATGGAGGATTCAATATGAAACACGGTAAGAAATATGTCGACGCGGCTAAGCTGATCGACAGAGCAAAATTATATGACACCACTGAGGCGGTCGATACTGTCGTCAAGACAGCTACCGCTAAGTTTGACGAGACCATCGAGCTTCATGTTAAGCTGGGCGTTGACTCCCGTCACGCTGACCAGCAGGTACGCGGCGCAGTCGTACTGCCCAACGGTACCGGTAAAAAGATCCGCGTTCTCGCGATCTGCAAGGGCGAGAATGAGAAGCTCGCTCAGGAAGCAGGCGCTGATTATGTAGGCGCTGAGGACATGACACAGAAGATCCAGCAGGAAAACTGGATGGACTTCGATGTACTCATCACCACCCCCGACTGCATGGGTCTGGTCGGTCGTCTGGGCCGTATCCTCGGTCCGCGCGGCTTGATGCCGAACCCCAAGGCGGGTACCGTCACTCCCGACATCGCTCGCGCGATCAAGGAAGCGAAAGCCGGTAAGATCGAGTATCGTCTCGACAAGACCAACATCATCCACTGCCCGATCGGCAAGGCGTCCTTCGGCACCGAGAAGCTCCAGGAGAACCTCGAGACTCTCATGGGTGCTATCGTTAAGGCGAAGCCCGCTGCCGCAAAGGGTCAGTATATCAAGAGCTGCGCGATCACCTCTACCATGGGCCCGTCCGTGCGCATCAACCCGACCAAGTTCGGCGCGTAATCGTTTGATTCATATGATACGTTCCCGTAGGGACGAGCATTGCTCGTCCGCAGAATGACGGGCGTTGAATCAATCGAAAACGTTAGTTAGGCGAGAAGTGTTTCTGTCACACGGATGACCAATGTGATCTCCCCTAAGGGGAGGTGTCGCAAAGCGACAGAGGGGTGCCGTCTCCGGCTGAAGAACATCCCTACGTAAGCAGAGATTTGCTTCGCATTTGAGCTATGACGCGGACACACTTGTCCTGCGACTGAGGGTTGATTACACCGCATTTTAGATGCTGTGTATCTGCCGCCCTGCGGCAACCCTCCGCCCCTCACAAGGTTCGGGGCACCTCCCTTAGAAAAGGGAGGCTTTAAATGGTATCAACTCGTTATGAGTCGATATAAATATCGCTGTTCTAAAGACAACAGGTGTCCGGGTTCTTGTTGAGATTGCCACGGCTCTTGCGAGCCTCGCAATGACAATGGAACGAAGGATATAATGGGTTTACCCGCCTGTCGAGGAAAACGGAAGCGCCGAGGCTCGGAGCCTTCAAATAAAGAACGCGAACACGGTCACTCGAAGTTGACGCAGTCAACGAAGAGGGATGGTTGAGCGGAGTTATTTGAAGAGAAGCGAAGAGCAACGAGGCGTGACATCATAAGCGTATGATATTTCCGCCTCTCCTCGCAAGGGAGAGGCTGTTTTTATGAACTGCGTGAAGCGCGCTTCATTTTCTTTTGGTGAAGAGCGCAAAACACCGATAACCGCTCATGAAACGGTTACGGTGCATCAATAATCACGGAGGTGAAAATTTTGCCAAGCGCTAAGGTTTTAGAACAGAAACAGGCTATCGTAGCTGAGCTGACAGAACGTCTGAAGAATTCTGTGACCGGCGTCCTCGTTAACTACAAGGGTATCAACGTTGCCGACGATACCGCGCTTCGTAAGGAGCTGCGTGAGGCGGGCGTTCAGTACAGTGTCGTCAAGAACACTCTGCTGTCCCGTGCATGTGAAGAGGCTGAGCTGACCGGCTTACAGACCACTCTGGCGGGTACTACCGCTCTGGCTACCAGCGACGAGGATTACGCCGCTGCCGCTCGTATTCTGGCGAACTATGCAAAGAAGAGCAAGACCTTTGAGATCAAGGGTGGTTATCTGGATGGCGAGGTCGTTGATCTGGCGACCATCGAGAGCCTGTCCAAGCTCCCGACCAGAGAGGTTCTGCTCGCGAACGTACTCGGTGCGTTCCAGGCTCCCATCGCGTCCTTCGCACGCGCGATCCAGGCGATCGTCGACGAGGGCGGCGTAGAGGAGTGCCTCGCCAAGAAGGCACCCGCTGAGGATGCGGCTCCCGCAGAGGCAGACGCGTCTGACGCTCCTGCTGAGGAAGCAACTGAGGCTCCCGCTGAGGCTGAGGCTCCTGCTGCTGAATAATTTCAGCTAACTTTACCGTGTGTCGGAAAAAGACGCACGCGTCCACGGACTTTGTCCGTGACGGAGGGGTGCTGTGCATCATAGCACTCTCTCATCAATGATAACTATTACTAATTAAAATTGGAGGAATTTAAAAATGGCATCTGAGAAGATTACTGCTATTATTGAAGAATTAAAAGGCCTCACAGTTCTCGAGCTCGCAGATCTCGTACACGCTGTAGAGGATGAGTTCGGCGTATCCGCCGCTGCTGCTGTTGCAGTTGCTGCTCCCGGTGCGGGCGACGGCGCTGCTGCTGCTGAGGAGAAGACTGAGTTTGACGTTATCCTGAAGTCCCCGGGCTCCGGTAAGATCGCTGTTATCAAGGCTGTCCGTGAGGCAACCGGTCTCGGTCTGAAGGAAGCTAAGGCTGTTGTTGACGGCGCTCCCAAGGCTGTTAAGGAAGGCGTTTCCAAGGAAGACGCTGAGGCTCTCAAGGAGAAGCTCGAGGCTGCCGGCGCTGAGGTTGAACTCAAGTAATTTGACAATCCATCAGATAGGGGAGGAGTTTTCCTCCCCTTTTTTGTTTGACTGAAAACTGAAGATTGAAGACTGAAGAATGAAGAATAGTGGGAAACACTTCGTGTTTTGGATTGTAAAAGCCTTCCCCTCGCCGGAAGCGGCTCCCCCCCTTGTCCGCTTTGCAGACATTCCCCCAACGGGGGTACCCCGAGGGGGCGCGTGCGGGATGCGCGCATCCTTTTTCTGTGTCAATGTAACGTAGCGAGGAATCAAAAAAGCCTTCCCCTTGGGGGGAAGGTGTCGACCAACGGGAGACGGATGAGGGGACAACCTTTCCTATTGATGCCGGATTCGGTGAGACTGTATGTTTACCGAGGATCGAGAAAATGCCTCACACTCTTTGTTAAGATGATGGTTCGGACAAGTTTGCCCCTCATCCGACTCGGCTTGCGCCGAGCCACCTTTTCCTTGCAGGAACGGCAACCCTTTTGGGCTTTGCCCATTTCCCCTAACAGGGGAATCTCCCCGGGGGGAAGGCTTTTTGATTTCGCAGTACGCTACAGTGGGATAGATAAAGGCGCGCTCGCCCCGAGGGGAAGGCTTTTTGTTTTTAACGGTACATTACAGTGACACGAAAAAAGGCGCACGCGCCCCCGAGGGGAAGGCTTTTCACTCAACTCCTAACTCCTCGCTTCTCACTCCTAACTCCTCCCTCCTAACTAACAAAATGATCGTTTCTATCGTACAAATGCCAAAAAGCGGCTTATCCATGCGGTTTTTGACGGTACGATAGCGTAAAACCTTATCGTATCTTATCGTACCATCGCGATGGCTTATCGTTTTTTGTACGGCGTTTTATATCATGAATTGCTGACAGCGTCATTGATAAACGCAAGATATTGGTAATGATTTCCGCTTGTCCTGCGGGAGTAAAGGGCGAACAGCGGCAGATACTATTGTCAAGGAGATGATAGTATGAAATATCAGCCGAAGCATATGCGTGAGGAGCACGGTGCGAAAACCGACTCCAAGCATACAGACAGTCATACAGAGAAGCATACGTTACCTGTCGGCAGAACACCTGACAGTGAGCATGAACCTTCACTTGTTAGATCAACGTTAGTAGATGATCAAGAACAAACAGGCATGCCTGTCCACCCTATCGGGATTCCGATTCCTGATCCGGGTGACGGGGGAGAGTATGTGCCGATCCCCGGCAAGGGCAGTATCGACCATATCGCGCCCAACGGCGCTGTGATCCGCAACCCATGGTCGGAACAGCCCGAGATCAAGCCCGATCACGCCTACACCGATGAACAGCAGGATCAAAACCTGTTGATCATGTAGGCTTGTCAGATGTTTGACAGCCGTTCAGCGCGGCATGTTAAGCCGTATCGTGTTAACAGCATAAGTAGTTTGTTGATACACATGGGTGTTTGTATAGGTATTAGCAGTTTGTATGATTACGTGCATTGGTGTTCAGAAGTGCGGGTTAGCCCACATCGGTACGGTAAACCATCGCGATGGTACGATCGTGTACGATATGAATTTACGGTATCGTACATCGAAAAACCGCATGGATAAGCGGATTTTGGGAGATTGTACGATGAAAACGATCATTTTGTTAGTTAGGAGGGAGGAGTTAGGGGTTAGGAGTTAGGAGTTAGGAGTTAGGAGTTAGGAGTTATAGTGTAAATGAAACGTCTATTGTAGGGGAGGGTCTCGACCCTCCCGTAACGTTTCCGCTATATGCCATTTAAACGCGAAGCAGATCTATTATTCCGTAGGGGACGGCGCTTGGACACGCGTGCCTGACATCCCGTACCCTACAAAACGCACATCTCCTCAACCAACGTTACATCTCAACCTACGCCCTACCGCGGGAGCAGCAGCAGTGGCGCTTAGCCAATCGCAGATACAGAGGACCCCATAACTCTCCGAGTTATGGGGAGAGGAGGAACCGCCACACGAGATCAAAGCGTACCAACCGGATACGCTTATCGAGTACGGCGTGTAACGACGATGGAGCGCTGTTGCATGGGAGTTGTAAACCAAATCACAGATTTGGACAACTCCTCAAAGCCGCTCCCCTACAAATTTACCGAAACGTTTCCTATATTATTTCATCCAAACACGGCATATATCTATTTCTCCGTAGGGATGGTCATTGACCATCCGCATGGCAGAGGCATTGTATTCCTATCTCACGCTTTCGATATCGGAAACGCTCGTCATTCTGCGGACGACCAATGGTCGTCCCTACGGCAGAATTGATTTGCTTCGCGTTTCGGTGGTATCTTTGTCAAGTGCCGTACCCTACAATACGTTCGGCTCCTCAACGGACATTGCATCATGACCAACGTTCTACCGCGGGAGCAGCAAGCCGCTCCCCTACAAAACGCACATCTCCTCAACCGACGTTACATCTCAACAGACGCCCTACCTCGGGAGGGTCGAGACCCTCCCCTACAAATATACTGAAATGTTTCCTTACAATATGATGTATTCGTTATTATGCTACACATATTCAAATAGAATCAGACGTAACAAAACGCCCGAGATTGCTCTCGGGCGTTCGGTGTATTATCAGAATCGCTACAATTCTATTATACAAAGTTCTTCTTTCTCTTGACGTAAGAGGTATGCAGCAGCTCATGCGCCTTGTGGGAGCCGGGCTCGCCGAGGAACTCCTCGTAGATCGCCTTGATCTCGGGGTTGTCGTGGCTCTTTCTGTACGGCAGATCGAGGTCGTCCTGATACAGTGCCTTAGCTCTGAGCGCCTTGAGGTCGACGAAGTTGCGCACGTGACCGGGCTGGATGGGCTGACCGCCGCCGTTGACACAGCCGCCGGGGCAGCACATGATCTCGACGAACTGATAGTCCGCTTCACCCGCTCTGATCTTGTCGAGGATGACAGCGGCATTCTTCAGACCGCTGACAACAGCGACCTTGACGGTCATACCGGCTACCTCATAGGTAGCTTCCTTGATGCCGTCGGTACCGCGTACCTCGTTGTAGTCGATCTGCTTGAGATCGTCGCCGGTGAGTACATCGGCAACGGTTCTCAGCGCCGCTTCCATAACGCCGCCGGTCGCGCCGAAGATAGTACCCGCGCCGGAGCCGACCGCCATGAGCGGATCAAAATCGCTGTCCTCAAGCGCGGTGAACTGAATACCCGCGGTCTTGATCATCTTCGCCAGCTCTCTGGTGGAGATGGAGATATCGTTATCCTGCATATCGTCGTGCCCCTGATCGTCACGGGTGATCTCGAACTTCTTCGCGACGCAGGGCATGACGGATACGACGACGATGTCGCGCGGGTCGATGCCTGCCTTCTCGGCGTAGTAGCTCTTGATCATCGCGCCCTGCATCTGCTGCGGGGACTTACAGGTGGACAGATGGGGGAGAAGGTCGGGATAATAGTGCTCGCAGAACTTGACCCAGCCGGGTGAGCAGGAGGTGATCATCGGCAGTGTGCCGCCGTCCTTCACTCTCTGGATGAACTCGGTGCCCTCTTCCATGATGGTCAGGTCAGCACCGAAGTTGGTATCGAATACCTTGTCGAAGCCGAGCATTTTCAGCGCGGTCACCATCTTGCCGGTGACAAGAGAGCCGATCGGCATATCGAAGCACTCGCCCAGGGTCGCGCGGATGGACGGCGCGGTGTGGACGACAACGTGCTTGGTCGGATCAGCCAGCGCCTCAAATACCTCGGCGGTGTTGTCCTTCTCGACCAGCGCGCCGGTGGGGCATACCACGGTACACTGACCGCAGCTCACGCAGCTGACTTCGCCCAGATCCTTGTCGAACGCGCAGCCGATCGCGGTATCAAAGCCGCGGTTGTTCGCGCCGATGACGCCGACGAACTGCTCTTTACAAGCGGCTACACAGCGGCGGCAAAGGATACACTTGTTGTTGTTGCGGACAAGGTGCAGGGTGGAGTGGTCTTCTTCATAATGGGTCTCGGCGCCGGCGTATTTGTTTTCATCTACGCCGTATTCCAGACACAGCTGCTGCAGTTCGCAGTTGTCGCTGCGGGGGCAGGACAGACATTTCTTGTCGTGGTTACTGAGCAGCAGCTCGAGGGTGGTCTTGCGATTCTGACGAATCTGCGGTGTATTGGTGAAGATCTCGGTGCCGTCACGGTCGATGGGGTAGACGCAGGCGGCGACTAAGGAACGCGCGCCCTTGACCTCGCACAGACACATACGGCAGGCGCCGATCTCGTTGATATCCTTCAGGTAGCACAAGGTCGGGATCTTGATACCGAACTGATGGCACGCTTGAAGAATCGTTGTATTCTTTTCAACGGTATAATCCTTGCCGTTGATCTTGATGTTAAGCATTTCCATGTTGGTTCTCCTTTCCCTTAACCCTTGACGATAGCCTTGAACTTACAAGAATCCATACAAGCGCCGCACTTGATACACTTCTTATGGTCGATTTCAAAGGCGGGTCTCTTCTTGCCCTCGGGGATGTAGTCGGTGACGGAAATCGCGCCGACGGGGCACTTGCGGGAGCACAGTGAGCAGCCCATACAGCTGTCCTTGACGATGGTGTACTGGAGCAGATCCTTACATACGCCCGCGGGACACTTCTTGTCCACGACATGAGCGACATACTCGTCACGGAAGAAGTGCAGGGTGGAGAGAACGGGGTTGGGTGCTGTCTGACCCAGACCGCACAGGGAGTTCGCCTTGATGTAGTTGCACAGCGCCTCCATCTCGTCGAGCATCTCGAGGGTACCCTGACCCTTGGTGATCTTTTCGAGCATCTCTAAGAGACGCTTGGTGCCGATACGGCAGGGCGTACACTTACCGCAGCTCTCGTCAACGGTGAACTCGAGGAAGAACTTGGCGATATCGACCATACAGTCGGTCTCGTCCATGACGATCAGACCGCCGGAGCCCATCATGGAGCCGATGGCGATCAGGTTATCGTAATCGATCTCGATGTCGAGGTGCTGAGCCGGGATACAGCCGCCGGAGGGACCGCCCGTCTGCGCGGCCTTGAACTTCTTGCCGCCGGGGATGCCGCCGCCGATCTCTTCGATGATGGTTCTCAGCGTGGTGCCCATCGGGACCTCGACCAGACCGGTGTGGTTGATCTTGCCGCCTAAGGCGAATACCTTGGTACCCTTGCTCTTTTCGGTACCCATAGAAGCGAACCAATCCGCGCCTTTTAAGATGATCTGCGGGATGTTCGCGTAGGTCTCAACGTTGTTGAGGGTAGTGGGCTTCTGATACAGACCCTTGACTGCCGGGAACGGAGGACGGGGTCTGGGCTCGCCGCGCTTACCTTCGATGGAGGTCATCAGAGCGGTCTCCTCACCGCATACGAACGCGCCCGCGCCCAAGCGGATCTTGATGTCAAAGTTGAAGCCGGTGCCGAAGATATCTTCACCTAAGAGTCCGTATTCATGCGCCTGATCGATCGCGATCTGCAGACGCTTGACGGCGATCGGATACTCCGCTCTTACGTAGATATAGCCCTGAGAAGCGCCGATCGCGTAGCCGGCGATCGCCATCGCTTCGAGCACGACATGGGGGTCGCCCTCGAGGACGGAACGATCCATGAACGCGCCGGGGTCGCCCTCATCCGCGTTACAGCAGACGTATTTCTGATCCGCGTCGTTGCCGCGCGCGAATTTCCACTTCAGACCGGTGGGGAAGCCCGCGCCGCCGCGGCCTCTCAGACCGGAATCGAGCATGGTCTGGATGACCTCTTCGGGGGTCATCTCGGTGAGCACCTTGCCCAGTGCCGCGTAACCGTCCTGCGCGATGTAGTCGTCGATCTTCTCGGGGTCGATGACGCCGCAGTTGCGCAGCGCGACACGCTTCTGCTTCTCATAGAAAGCGGTTTTGTTCAGAGATTTGATGGAATCGTTATCGACGGTCTCCTGATATAAGAGACGGGTAACGATACGACCCTTGTTCAGATGCTCCTCCACGATCTCGGGAACATCGTCGATGTTGACCATCGAATAGAAGGAGCCCTCGGGGTATACGACCATGATCGGACCCAACGCGCACAGACCGAAGCAGCCGGTGGTGATGACGTTGACTTCCTTTTCGAGGCCCTTCTTGATCAGCTCTTCCTTGAGCTTCTCGGCAATTTGTAAGCTGTTTGACGAGGTACAGCCGGTACCGCCGCAAACAAGTACATTAGAACGATACATTTAGTCCTCCTTATCTTGTGGCAGTGCCGATGGTGTACTCGGTGATGACATTGTGGTTGACGAGATGATCGTTGACGACCTTGACAGCCTTTTCGGGCGTCATCTTGACGTAGGTGACCTTCTCCTCACCGGGGATCTCGATCTCGACGACCGGCTCATACTGACAGATGCCGATGCAGCCTGTCTGTGTCACGGTAACGTCCTTGAGACCGCGCTTCGCGATCTCCTCTACAAAGGCGTTGAGAACGGGTCTGGCGCCTGCCGCGATACCGCAGGTAGCCATGCCGACCAGTACGCGGGCAGCGTTGGGGTTCTCCTGACGGATCCGCATCTCAGCCTGTGCCTTATCTCTGATCGCCTTTAACTCAGCTAAAGATTTCATTTTTACGCACCTCCATATATGCTCTTTGTGTTTTCTTCTAAATAATCCGCGATCCATTCCAGCACGTCGGGCGTGTCCAGACTGACGTCACCCAGCACCTCGCGCAGCTCCCTTGTGTCGAGGGTAAAGCTGCCGTTATCGGTGGTGCAGGTGTAGACAAAGTCGATATCCGGATTGCATTGGATCAGGATCTTGACGGTGGAGTTGATATCTCCCAAGGGGGTCATGTCCACGTGCGACTTGACATACGTGGCAGTGGTAACGGTACCCTTGCCCTTTTCGCTCTGTATGTCAAAGCTGCCGCCGGTCTGTTCAGCGCTGAGCTTGAACAGCGGGACTCCCAGCCCGACCTTGCGTGTAGTACGCGTGGTAAAGAACGGGTCGATGACCTGTTGTACCTGTTCCTGCGTCATGCCGCAGCCGTTGTCGGCGATCTCGATCGTCAGCCGATCGTCTTTGTCGCTCTCGGTCACGGTGATGCGCACGACAGTCGCCTCGGCTCGCACCGAGTTCTGCGCCACATCCATGACGTTCAGGGATAGCTCTCTCATTACGCTTCCTTATATTTCGCGAGGATCGAGGGTACATCGTCGGCGACCAGACGACCGTAAACATCGTCGTTGACGGTCATGACGGGAGCCAGACCGCACGCGCCGATGCAGCGGCAGGCTGTCAGCGAGAACATACCGTCCATGGTACATTCCTCAGCCTCAATGCCCAGCTCACTGGAAAGTCTGTTGAGCACGTCGCCGGAGCCCTTGACATAGCAGGCGGTACCCAGGCATACGCTGATGTTATACTTACCCTTGGGGGAGAGCGCAAACTGGCTGTAGAAGGTCGCAACGCCGTACACCTCGTCTACGGGTACGTTCAGACCCTCCGCGATCATCTGCTGAACCTCAAGCGGCAGATAGCCGTAGATGTCCTGTGCCTCCTGCAATACGGGCATCACAGCGCCGGGATCATCCTTGTGCTTCCGGATGACTTCCTTGAGCTGCGCTTCCTGTTCAGGTGTGCCCTGAAACGGCAGGCTGCTGATTTTTTTAAGCATCTTAATTCCTCCTTGAACAAATTCTTTGTAAGCGAATTGTAGCGAATAATTCAAATAGGCTCTTGCGAAACTGCGATTCATCATCGATAGAAAACCTATACATACTTACGCTACCATCATACCACATTTGAGTCGGATTGTCTATAAATTAACGCAAATTTTTCGTGCAAATATCGGCAAAAAATGCAGGGATTTTCATTCTCAGAAAGTTAGCAAAAGCTAACCATGTTTGATAGGATCTGACACGGGTTTGTTTTATGATGATCGGGACATTTATATTTCCCAATTAGAATAATATCTTGCAAAACGCCATCACTTTTGCAAGTTTTAAAGCAGTAAAGCGACGGGGAGTTAGGAGTTAGGAGTGAGGAGTGAGGAGTTAGGAGTTAGGAGTGAGGAGTTGAGAAAAAAGCCTTCCCCTCGGGGTACCCCCGTTGGGGGAATGTCCGAAGGACAAGGGGGGAGCCGCTTCCGGCGAGGAGAAGGTGTCGACCAACGGGAGACGGATGAGGGGACAACCTTTCACATAGACGCAGGATTCGGTGGGGCTGTATGTCTACCGAGGATAACAGAAATGCTTCATTCTCTTTGTTAAGATGATCTTTCGACTTACTCAGCCCCTCATCCGACTCGGCATCCGCCGAGCCACCTTTTCCTTGCAGGAACGGCAACCCTTTTGGGCTTTGCCCATTTCCCCTAACAGGGGAATCTCCCCGAGGGGAAGGCTTTTATAATCCAAAACTCCTGTCCTCCGTAGGGACGAGCATTGCTCGTCCGCATGGCAGAGGCATTGTATTCCTGTCTCACGCTTTCGATATCGGAAACGCCCGTCATTCTGCGGTACGTCATACAGTGGCGCTTAGCCAATCGCAGATAAATCTGCTCTTGGAGCGCTGTTGCATGGGAGTTGTATACCAAATCATAGATTTGGACAACTCCTCAAAATGCCGTACCCTACAATACGTTCGGCTCCTCAACGGACATTGCATCTTGACCAACGTTCTGCCGCGGGAGGGTCAAGACCCTCCCCTACAAATATACCGAAACGTTTCCTATATTATTTCATCCAAACACGGAATACATCTTTTTCTCCGTAGGGATGGTCATTGACCATCCGCATGGCAGAGGCATTGTATTCCTATCTCACGCTTTCGATATCGGAAACGCCCGTCATTCTGCGGACGACCAATGGTCGTCCCTACGGTTACGTTTATTATCCTCAACCAATGCCCCGTATTATCTTTTCTTCTACCACGGGAGCAACAATATCCTCCCCTACGATAGACGTTTCATTTACACCACAACTCCTCACTCCTCACTCCTCACTAAAATAACCGCCCTGCTCTCGCAAGACGGTCATCTTTGTGTGTCCAGATATTCAATTACCGCTTCTCTTGTCAGCTCAGGCAGCTCAATGGTATTCGCGGCGTCGCGCATGTTCTCGAGGTAATGCGCGTCGGAGCAGGTGATGATGTTCATGTGCTCGAGGATGGGGTGCTGCTTTTTCAGCTCGTCCAGCTTGGAGATGTCGGCAAGCTCCGCGGTTTGAAACCCGCAGTAGGGGTCGATCTCACCCAGTACGGCGAGGATCGACAGCGAGTCACGGTCGATGTGGGCGGGGTAGCAGATACCGCCGAACTCCTTGGCTTTGCGGTACGCGTCATACATGCCGATGAATGAGCCGGGCAGGAGCAGATCCTCGATCTCACCGATCTCTTCATCGTTTTCGTTCATCCGCACCTGTCGTCCGTAGATCTCCGCTCTGTTCTTGATATGGATGCGGTTCTCATCGACATACTGTGAGAAAGCCAGCGCCTTTTCGAGGGTGGGGAAGAGGCATACCGCGTGGATATCCTCACTGGTGGTCAGCTCCATCCCGGGGATGACCAGTACGCCGACCTCCTCGCCGACCTTGATCGCCGCCTCGCAGTTGAGCGAGGTGTTGTGGTCGGTCAGCGCGATCACATCCAGCCCGAGCAGCTTTGCCATGTTGACGATGTTGTTGGGCGTCATGTCCATATCGCCGCACGGAGACAGGCAGGAATGCAGGTGCAGGTCATAATAATATTTCTGCATAAGAATTATCCTTCGAGCAGCTTGCTGATCTTGACAGCGAGCCGGTAGGCGTTTTCCTCGGTGGTGAGGATGTTTACGCCGTGCATCTCCGCCTTCTGACGCGCGTTATCGTCGAGGGCGGCATTCTCTACGAGGATGATACAGCTCACATCCGCCAGCGTCGCCACGGCGATACTGTTGATGTTGCCCATGACGGTCAGCCACGCGCTGTCGGCGGGCGCTCTGCCCATGACCCAGCTGAGCAGGTCGCCGATATAGCAATCCTCAACCGAGCGGTCAAGGTCATCCTCCACGAGGATCTTTAGTTCCAGTTGGTCGATCAGTTCTTTGACAGTCATGATATATCCTTTCTTGGTGAATGGTGAATAGTGAATGGTGAATGGTGTCGGGAAACGCTGACGCGTTTTTGATTGATAGAAAGTCAGAAAACAGAAACGTTCTCGACTCTTTGAGGTGTTGGGTTTCGGGTACAGTCGGGATACGTGTGCTTGTTTTAGAAATACTTAATCAGAGAAACAAATAAAAGGGTGTGGGCAACGCCCACCATCAACCATTCACCATTATCTATTAGTCATTCACCATTATTGTGTGATTTCATATATTCCTCATAGATCTGTCTGGTGTATTCATCGGGGTCGAAGCTGTCCGAGCCCAATGCGAATTCCTTTTTGTTGAGCTTCTTGAGGATTTTTTCATCATTCTTTTCGGGTGTGCCGTCGAGCTTGCGGAGCACCGCTTTTTTGTATTTGGTATAGCGGATCTCGCGGATGGTGCGGAACAGCTTTTGGTCAGCCTTGCCGCCGCCGGGTGTGACGACCGACTGCACCAGTGAGGTCAGGATCCCGACGGTGAGCCGTTTCGCGGCGGCGCCATTTTCTACCATCGGCACCTCGCAGTCCAGATACTCCCGCTCACGCGGAGTCAGTTGATTCTCGCTCATAGATTACCCAGCTGATCGTAGACGGACTGGATCTTCGCCTTGAGCTTGTGGATACATTCGGTCTCCTTGGCGATGCCCTTGACGATATCCTCCGCCAACGCGCGGCAGGTCGGAGCGCCGCAGGAGCCGCAGTCCAGTCCGGGCAGGGTCTTGCAGATCTCCTCCATCTTCTCCATCATATCCATCGCCTCGATGATGTCGTCCGACAGACGGAAGCTCTCGGCGTTGAATTCCAGCTCGTTCTCCCATTTCATCCCATCAATCTCCCTGCGGTCGAGGTGGTTGAGAGAAACGGGCAGATACTTTCGCAGATTCTGGATACGCGCCTGCGCGACATAGGGATTCTCGACAGCTAAGACGCCGCCGACACAGCCGCCGGAGCAGGCGTTGAGCTCGATGAAATCGACGCCGTGGATGTGCTCATCCTCCAGCTCCTCGAGGACGCGGATGACGTTCTCGATGCCGTCGGCAGCCAGATATTTGTCGCCCAGCATGGCGGCAGCCTCACCGCCGGAGGTCGCCCAGCCTACGCCGATCAAGCCGGATTGGGCGATCGGCTCTACGGTCTTGAGCTTATCCATCTTGGAGGTGAGCTCGGGGTAGATCTGCGAGATCGCGATCGCGCCGGTGACAGCGCTTTTCTCACAGCCGTTCGGGTTGTTGATCTCGGTGACCTTGGCGGGGCAGGGCGTGATGAAGAACACGCCGATGTCGTCGTCGCTCAGCCCCGTGATGTCGATCACCTCACGGCGCGCCATCCTCGCGGCGACCTCCATAGGCGCCAAAAGCGGCATGACGTTGCCGCACAGCTCGGGAAAGCGGATCTTGATCAGTCGGACGATCGCGGGACATGCCGAGCTGATGATCGGGAAGCGGAGCTTCTTATCCCGTATCAGTTGGCGTGTCGCCTCGCTCACCAGCTCCGCCGCGCGGCTGACCTCATAAATGACGTCAAAGCCCATGGCGCGCAGACCTGTCAGCACGATGTCGATATCGTTGAGGTTGTTGAACTGACCGAACAGCGCGGGCGCGGGGATGGCGATCTTGACCTTAAAGGGTTTGATCTCTTCTATTGAATTGGAACGGGCGCGTTTGGCATGATGCGGACAGATGCGAATGCACTCGCCGCAGTCAATGCACCTCTCGGAGAGGATATGCGCCTTGCCGTCACGGATGCGGATTGCTTCGGTGGGACAGCGCTTGAGGCAGTTGGTACACCCGCAGCACAGATCCGCGTCCAGCACGACAGAGTGGAAATAATTATTGTTCATAGCTTACCTGGTAATTCGTTCGGTTATCAATTATCGGTTAACGGATAACGGTGAACGGTTAACGGTTGTGGGAAAATCCTTACGGATTCTTGAATTGTAATTATTATAAAACAGGTGAGGACGGGCAGTGGCGCTTAGCCAATCGCGAATAAATCCGCTCTTGGAGCGCTGTTGCATGGGAATTGTAAACCAAATCAGAGATTTGGACAACTCCTCAAGTCCTCCCTTCACCGTTAACTGTTAACCATTAACCGTTAACCAAAACAATTCTCTTATTCTTTCACATTGACAGTCAGATATAAATCCGTGCCTTTGCCGATCTCGGTCTCGATCCGCATGTCGTCGGTGTATTTCTTGATATTCGGCAGACCCATGCCCGCGCCGAAGCCGAGGTTGCGGACGTTATCGGGCGCGGTGGAAAAGCCCTCCTGCATCGCCTTTTCGACGTCGGGGATGCCGGGTCCCTTGTCGGAGAGCAGAACATTCACATGATCGGGGAAGATGTCGACGTCGACAAAGCCGCCCTCGGCGTGGATGACCATGTTGATCTCCGCCTCGTACATCGCGATCGCGACTCTGCGGATGGCGTCGGTGTTGTAGCCCAGCGCTTTGAGGCGCTTTTTGACGGAGCCGGACGCTTCACCGGCACGGGTGAAGTCCTCTCCGCTGACCTCGTAATGAAGATGGATGTTGCTCATACCGCGGTACCTCCGGAAAGTCCGCCCTCATAGAGCTTGCCGCAGGCGGTAAACATTCTGTAGCGGGTCTTGATCAGGGTGATGTCGCGCTGTTCGGCAAGATCGATAATCCCCTGATCGGGCATTTTGCCGCGGACAAAGACGATGCACGCCATGTCCATCATCTCGGCGGTGCGCACGACCTGCGGGTTGACCAGACCGGTCAGCAGAACGCTCTGATCCTTGACGAATGCCAGCACGTCGCTCATCATATCGGAACCGCAGGCGGTTTTGATTTCGGCGTCGAGGTTGCCCTCACAGATGACTTCGCCCTCTAAGATGTCAATAATATCCTTAACTACCATGGTTTTCCATCCTTTCAAGATGTGTGTATTGAAATGATTATTCTGTAAAAGAATTATGTAGATCAATCTTACATACACATTCATTTTATCACAAAATCCACCGTTTTACAACAGGACAAATGCGGCAAAATGTGGGGGAGAATGTTGGTGAAAATGACTAAACGGAGAACGGAGAATGGAGAACGGAGAACGGTGAAGGGCGGACTCCGTCCGCACCTGATTTGTATGGATTTCGGTGAAATACATTAACAGACAAAACATCCGTGACTTGCAAAGAGTTACGGACGTTATATTTTACGGTCATTATATCAATCTAAAACGCGTCAGCGTTTCCCACCACCGTTCTCCGAAAAAACTATCAATCCAAAAGCCGACAGGCTTTCCCACCACCGTTCTCCGTTCTCTGTTCTCCGTTCTCCAAAAAACTATCAATCCAAAACGCGTCAGCGTTTCCCACCACCGTTAACCATTAACCGTTAACCGTTCTCCGAAAAAACTATCAATCCAAAAGCCGACAGGCTTTCCCACCACCGTTCTCCGTTCTCTGTTCTCCGTTCTCCGAAAAAAAGCGCCGGATTTCCGACGCTCTTTCACCTTATTCTGTTCTGTTGTCATTTCACGATAACGCGCGATCAGTGGTATTCCGACAGCACCGCCTTACCCTCTTTGAGGGACTTCGGTACATCTAAGATGCGCTGGTTGCGGCTGCCGCGGAAATGGAGCATCAGGCTCATCTCTTCCTCAATAAAGGGACCGTCCACCAGCCAGTCGCACTGCTCAAGCAGCGCCTTGTATTCGGGGTGCGTATCAAAATCCGCCATCAGCTTTTCAAAGGTGAAGCCGCTGTAGCAAAAGACGTTCAGCCCCATCTTGTGCGCTCTTTTCGCCAGCACGGTCAGCGCCTCTGCCTGACAGAAGGGTTCGCCGCCCGACAGGGTCACGCCCTTGAGCAGCGGATCCTTGGCGGCTTCTTCGAGCACGCGCTCGACCGAGCTTTGATAACCGCCCTCAAAGTCCCATGTATGCTGATTGTGACAGCCCTTGCAGTGGTGCGGACAGCCCTGTACAAAGACCGTCATGCGGATGCCGGGACCGTCTACGATGCTTTCTCTCACAACGCCCGCAAGGCGCAGGGGTGTTTTGGTTTCGGACATGATTTGCTCCTTTGTATGTTGATATCGGACATGAAAAGGCTCCCTTTGGGAAAGGGAGCTGTCGACGAACGTCGACTGAGGGATTGTATAAACAGAGCATAGCGACCAACCAAATAATATCGGTATCTCGCTTGCGCTCGATCAATGATGCAATCCCTCCGAGCTTGCGGACAAGCGCGTCCGCAAGCCCACCTCCCTTTACCAAAGGGAGGCTGTCAACGTTCTGCTAAATCAATGTTTCAAACCGCCTCTAGGTCACAGCCGCAGTCATCTGCGGCGATCACACTGTGCTTGACTCTGTCCTTGACCTCAGCCTTTTTGGCGTTGTTGAAGCGGTCAAGAGTACCGACAAGATAGCCGGTGATACGGCGAATACGCTCGACCTGCGCGCCGTTCTTGATGATCTTTCTGCCGCACTGCGGGCAATAATCGCCGATGATGCCGGTATAGCCGCAGACGGGATCGCGGTCGACAGGATGGTTGATCGAGCCGTAGCCGATGCCCTCTTCCTTCATGCAGCGAACGACCTGCTCGAATGCCTCGAGGTTCTCGGAGGGATCGCCGTCGAGCTCGATGTAGGAGATATGACCCGCGTTGGTCAGTGCGTGATACGGCGCCTCGAGCTTGATCTTATCGAAAGCGTTGATGGGGAAGTAGACCGGGACATGGAAGGAGTTGGTGTAATACTCACGGTCGGTCACGCCCTTGATGGAGCCGAAGCGCTCCTTGTCGATGCGGACGAATCTGCCGGACAGACCCTCTGCCGGAGTCGCGAGGCAGGTGAAGTTCAGACCTGTCTTTTCGCTCTGCTTATCCAGCTTCTTGCGCATGAAGGAGACGATCTCCAAGCCCAGACGCTGAGCCTCTTCGCTCTCGCCGTGATGCTTGCCGATCAAAGCTACCAGCGCTTCCGCCAAGCCGATGAAGCCGATGGACAGGGTGCCGTGCTTCAAGACCTCGCGTACCTCGTCGTCGATTGAGAGCTTGTCGGAGTCGATCCATACGCCCTGACCCATCAGGAACGGATAGTTGCGCACGTGCTTCTGGCACTGGATCTCAAAGCGCTCGAGGATCTGGTCGATACACAGATCGAGCATGCGGTCGAGCTGATCAAAGAAGAAGTCGATGTTTTTGTTGGAAAGGATCGCGAGACGGGGGAGGTTGATGGAGGTGAAGCTTAAATTGCCTCTGCCGTAGGTGATCTCGCGGGAAGGATCGTGGCGGTTGCCGATGACGCGGGTACGGCAGCCCATGTAAGCTACCTCGGTCTCGGGATGACCGGGCTTGTAGTAAGCAAGGTTGTACGGCGCGTCGATGAACGCATAGTTGGGGAAGAGGCGTTTAGCCGATACGCGGAAGCTCAGCTTGAACAGATCGTAGTTGGGATCCTCGGGATTGTAGTTGATGCCCTCCTTGACCTTGAAGATGTGGACGGGGAAGATCGGGGTCTCGCCGTTGCCAAGGCCCTTTTCGGTCGCGAGCAGGATATTCTTGATGACCATTCTGCCCTCGGGAGAGGTGTCGGTGCCGTAGTTGATGGAGGAGAACGGTACCTGAGCGCCCGCGCGGGAGTGCATGGTGTTGAGGTTGTGGACGACCGCTTCCATCGCCTGGAAGGTCGCGCGGTCGGTCTCGGCAAGCGCGTGCTTCTTCGCAAAACGCTGTAATTTTCCGGCGATCTTCTCACCGTACTGACCGGTCAGCAGTTCGAGCTCCTTCGCGTCGTACTCAGCGGTGGATTCGAGCTTGGCGAGGTCGCCGGTAGAGGCTTCCGCCGCGGCGCAGATCGCTTCGATGTTTTCCTTGGCGTTCTCGTCGTCGGCGAGCAGCTCAGCACCGCGGGCGAGGTTCGCGCGATAACGCTTGTTATAGGTCTTGGTGACGCCGGGCGCCATGCTGTAATCGAAGTTCGGTACGGACTGACCGCCGTGCTGGTCGTTCTGGTTAGACTGGATCGCGATGCAGGCGAGCGCGCCGTAGGTGGAGATATCGTTGGGTTCACGGATGAAGCCGTGACCGGTGCTAAAGCCGTCCTTGAAGAGCTTCAACAAATCGATCTGGCAGCAGGTGGTGGTGAGGGTGAGGAAGTCGAGGTCATGGATATGGATGTCGCCCTCGCGGTGCGCCTTGGCGAACTTGGGGTTGAGGACATACATCTGATAGAATTCCTTCGCGCCCTCGGAGCCGTATTTGAGCATGGTGCCCATCGCGGTATCGCCGTCGATGTTGGCGTTCTCACGCTTGACGTCGTTATCCTTCGCGGATTTGAAGGTCAGATCCTCATAGATCTTCATCAGCTTGGTGTTCATCTCGCGGACTCTGGTACGCTCCGCGCGATAGAGGATGAACTCCTTCGCGGTTCTGGCGTGACCGTTCTCGATCAGGATCTTCTCAACGGTATCCTGTACGTGCTCGACAGAGGGATTGTCGTTGTCCTCCGCCTCTAAGTATTCGATAACCTTGCCGGCGAGCTCCTCGGCGCTGTCATAGTCGTTGCCGCCGATGGCGTGAGCCGCCTTGTAGATCGCCTGAGTGATCTTTTCTTTGTCGAATTCAACCGCGCGTCCGTCGCGCTTTACGATTTTGGTGATCATAATTTCTCCTTCACATTCTCGATTTTGGTTTCGTTGTAATCTTTTTGTTACAAAAGGTGTGCCTGCTGCCGCATCTTATGCCGCAGGCGAAATCCTGACTAAATATAGCAGAAAGACGGCGTGAAATCAATCGGTATTTTATACGAGAAAAAAATAAAACTTTGGGCAATTTGATAAGATTTTGTAAAATGTTGTCAAAAAAGAATTATAACAAGTTCTTGTGAGCGGGTTATCACCCACCACAATATCTTGTGTTCAGTTTCATTCTTGTAACAATCGGTAAAATTCATGTCATGGTTAATTTGATTTAAGAAAAAAGAGAGATCGGACGCTCGGCGGGCAATTTGCGGATGAAAAACGCGGCGTGAAAGAGGAAGATGAACGTAATGTAGGGGAGGGGCGTGTGTACTTAAAACTGAAGATTGAAGACTGAAGAATGAATAATGATGATTGTAAGGAAGAGTTTCAGCATATTTGTAGGGGAGGGGTGCTCCCCGTTGGGGAGACGTCACGAAGTGACAGAGGGGGAGGCGTCTCCGCCGAGGAATGCTCCTCCCGAAACGTTTGTGAAGATGATATTAATATGCGGAGCAAATCAATTTTTCCGTAACGCTACGGGATGGTCATTGACCATCCGCTTGGTAGAAGCATAGATTTCCTATCTATGGCTTTCGATAACAGAAACGCCCGGCATTCTGCGGATGACCAATGGTCATCCCTACGGAAGCATACATTCCCTCAACGATCATTGCATTTTAAACAAACGCTCTGCTGCGGGAGCAGCACAGTGGCGCTTAGCCAATCGCAGATACAGGGGACCCCATAACTCCCCGAGTTATGGGGAGAGGAGGAGCCGCCACACGAGATCAAAGCGTACCAACCGGATACGCTTATCGAGTACGGCGTGTAACGACGATGGAGCGCTGTTGCATGGGAGTTGTAAACCAAATCAAAGATTTGGACAACTCCTCAAAGCCGCTCCCCTGCAAATAATACCGCGAACAGCATGAAAAAGTCCGCCCCCGAGCTTCGGGCGCGGATCATGCGCTTGATTTGTTGTCATATAAGTCAGTGGGGTATTCCGTTATGTTGTCCCCATGTTAATGTCGTGTAGATTAAAATGGTTAGGAGCAGAATAAAATATACCGCGATGATCACAGTGGCAATGATCGAGATGATCAATCCCGCTTTGCCGATACCGTTTCCCATGCGCATAGCTTTGCGGGATTTTGCGCCGAGTACAATGCCGATTATCCCTATCACAAGAGCAAATGGAAGTAACAGACACATTAAAAGCATAAATTCGAGTACGGTGCCGAAGATGTAATCGAATAATCCCGAAAAAGGTAAATAGAGTAAAATCTGACCGAAGGTGAGAAAGAACAGCAGGATGATTCCGATTATCAAGGAGGCGAGCCCTTTCTTGTCCGCACTTTTTCGAAATTCCGACGGAACAGGATTGTTGCGGGGATCGATCTCAACGTAGTTGGTTGGGTGATTGGGAATTTGACTGTTAGTATTCATCACATCACCTCCGATTTTGATAGTTACATTATATCACGACCTTTGCAGATAATCAATAGAGGTATACAAAAACGCCCCCGAAATCGGGAGCGTTTGCTTGATGATGATTCGGTTGAGATTGCCGTGGAGGCGGACGCACGTGTCGTTGCGGTGACAATGATCGATCAGGTGCGGACGGAGTCCGCCATCAACCGTTAACCGTTAACCGGCTCAGATCTCTACCGTATTGACTTTGTCGAATTCTTCTTCGATCTCGGCGGAGGGCTTCTTGGTGATCAGGGTCACGATGACCGCAACGACCAGTGCCAGCGCGAAACCGACGACCAGGCAATATACACCGGTCAGCTGTTTGAGAGTACGGATAGCATTGCCTTCAGCATCTACCATATTAAACAGCGGGATGTAATCCCAAATAACGGTGCTCGCAAAGCCGACGATCATACCCGCGACGGCGCCCGGAAGGTTAAAGCGCTTCCAGAACAGGGAAAGCAGGATGATCGGGCCAAACGCCGCGCCGAAGCCGCCCCACGCATATTCGACCAACTCCATAACAGAGGGGTTGGGCTTGAGAGCGATGAAAAACGCGATGATCGCGACTACCACAACAGCGATTCTGCCGACGAGCAAAGAGGTTTTTTCGCTTGCGTCTTTTTTGATAACGCCCTTGAACATATCTTCGCTTACAGCGGACGCGGTGACCAGCAGCTGGCTGTCAGCCGTAGACATGATCGCGGCAAGGATACCGCACAGGAAGATGCCGCCGATGAAGACGAGGAAGATGTTGCCGTCGAAGATCTGCAGGATCGATTTGATGAATACAAGTTCTTTCTTTCCGTTGGCAATGAGATCCTCATTAAGGAAGCCTCTGGCTACAACGCCGAGGAAGCAGGCTGCGCCAAGCGACAGAATGACCCATACGATGGCGATAACGCGGCTCTTCTTGACCTCTTTATCGCTTTTGATCGCCATGAAGCGAATCAGGATATGCGGCATACCGAAGTAGCCCAGTGCCCATCCGAGACCGGCAGGTCCGAGAATGATCTCTTTCACGGTCAGATTGCTGCCGGTATCATTCTTGAACAGGCTTAGGAATCCCGCAGGATCCGCGACGCCCTTCGCGGACAGAGCGCCTTGGAGATCGCCGCTGATAGAAATGTATGCGATGATCGGAACAGCGAGGATCGCGACCAGCATCAAAAGACCCTGGATAAAGTCAGTGTAGCATACCGCCTTGAAGCCGCCGAGCAGGGTATAGATGAGAATGACGACTGCTGCAACAGCCAGACCGACAACATAAGCGGTGTTATCGTCAGCGCCGGTACCGAATACATTCGCAAAGAGCTTAGCGCCCGATACAAATGCCGAGGCGGTGTAGACCGCGAAGAATACGATGATGATAATGGACGATACGATCTTGAGCACGCCCTTCTTATCGTGGAAGCGGTTCTCAAAGAAGCTGGGGATCGTCAGCGAGTTGTTCGCGACGATGGTGTACTTTCTCAGCCTTCTGGCGACTAAGAACCAGTTGAGGACGGTACCGATCAGCAGACCGATCGCGATCCATGCCGATCCTGTACCGGCAGCATAGATCGCGCCGGGCAGACCCATCAGCAGCCATCCGCTCATATCGGACGCC
This sequence comes from Ruminococcus difficilis, assembly GCF_016680995.1. The sequence goes on from NZ_JAEQMG010000035.1 coordinate 88,933, forward strand.
TGCGCTGAGAGCGCCGCAGTCCATGAGCCGAGTCCGCGACCGCCGAGGAAGTAGTCTTCGTTGTTGCTCTGCTTGCTGTTCAAGGCGCCGATGAGGATCATCATGCCCATGTATACAACAAACGCAACAAGAACGACAATAGTGTTGGTTGACATTCTTTTCCCTCCAATAATTAATGTAGGGGAGGGGCTTGCTCCTCCCGTGATCGGGATTCAGTTCTCCCGAAATGACAGCGGAATCATCCGCCTGGTTTCTGTTGTATGGAACAACACCAGTATATCTTAGCACATTAAATTGTGAAAATCAATATAGAATAAAGTATAGACTGATTTTGATACGAATTGCAATGATATATAGAAAAAGCCTGTTATACAGCTGATTTTTAACAAGACTATATAACAGACTGAATCGTTGACAAAAAACTTTTTAAATACGGATCGCGCTGAGCATCAGCGGCATCACGCTGCCCGCGTACTCCGTCAGCGAGTATTCGCCGCCGTGCAGACACCAGTCGTACAGCAGCGCCCTTTCGGTGATCGCGTACAGGCGCACGATCTCCGCCGAGGACTTTTGCCGCGTGATCTCGCCGCGCTCCTGACCTTGGATCGTCAGCTTTTTGAGCAGGCGGTAGTACAGGCGGGTGTGATCGAGCAGCTCCTTCTGCCCGCGCTTACTCAGCTGTTGCGCGTACAGGCGCGAGAGCAGTTCGATGTCGATGTTGTTCTCGATCATCATGCACAGCTCGCGTGTGAGGAACAGCATGTTGTCGACGGCGTTTTTGCCGTAATCGAGCTGTTGCTCCAGCTCGGCGTATTTCTCGTCAAAGAGATAGGCGAGGGAGCCGATCAGACTGTCCTTGCTCTCAAAGTAGTGGTAGAACGAGCCCTTGGAGGTGCCGGACAGGCGTATGATCTCGTCAACGGTGGTGTTGTCAAAGCCCTGATCGTAGAACAGCTGCCATGCCGCCGAGACGATCTTGCTTTTGGTTTGGTTGTTGGATTTCCTCATGTGTTTCACTCCGGTAACAGTATAGACTATATTCTATACTACGGTCTGCCGACTGTCAAGACGGCGGCATTGCACAGTACCCTTCAATTCGCTGAAAGGTTTACTGTAGGGAGGGGCTTGTTGCTCAGCCGCAGACGGCACCCCTCTGCCCTTCGGGCACCTCCCCAGCGGGGAGACCCCTCCCGAAAAATATCCGTAATATGTCGTTTAAATGCGGAGCAAATCAATTTCTTCGTAGGGTACGGCGCTTGGACACGCGTGTCCGACGTACCGAAACCTTTCCATGAAACGCTATCCAACGCGAAGCAAATCCATTTTGCCGTAGGGACGACTATCGGTCGTCCGCAGAATGACGGGCGTTTTCGTTATCGAAAACGTTAGATAGGAATACGACGTTTCTGCCATGCGGTACGTCGACAAGCGCCGTACCCTACAGAACGTACAGTTCCTTAACGAACGTTACATTTTAACCAACGCTCTGCCATGCGGATGGTCAATGACCATCCCTACGGAAACATCCATCTTCTCAACTGACGCGATCCATAAACCAACGCTCTGCGGCGGGAGCAGCAAGCCGCTCCCCTACAAATACGCTGAAACGTTCACTGTAGGGGAGGGGCTTGCTCCTCCCGAAACCTATCCGAAATATGTCGTATAAATGCGAAGCATATCTATTTTGCCGTGCCCCACGGAAAAACATCCCTCTGTTATTGGGGCGTACCGCCGCATCCACAAATTTCTCCTGTTATATTGTAATTAATCTTAAATTGTATTATAATAACGATATATATGCTTCTGAGGGAGTGACATTTTTGGAAGACAATCTGATATTTACCCGCCGGTTATGGGCGGAGATCAATATGAATTCGATCCGTGAGAATTATGAGGCGATCCGCAACGCGATCGGCGAGGGCGTCAAGCTCTGCTGTGTCGTCAAGGCGGACGGCTACGGTCACGGCGCTGTGGAGATCTGCAAGCTCTATCATGAGCTGGGGGTGGATTTTCTGGCGGTGTCCAATCTGGATGAGGCGCTGGAGCTGCGCAGAGCCGAGATCGAAGAGCCGATCCTCATCCTCGGCTATACGCCCGCGAACCGCTGTCGTGATCTGAGCCGTCAGAATATCTCACAGGCGGTGTACAGCCTCGACTACGCCAAGGAGCTGTCGCACTGGTGCGAGGAGTTCAGCGTGGAAGTCAAGACGCACATCAAGCTCGACACCGGTATGAGCCGTATCGGGTTTATGTGTCAGGAATTTCCGAGAGATAATAATTCTATAGAAGAAATAAAAGAAGCGTGCAGTCTGCCGCGTATCATCCCCGAAGGCGTGTTCACGCACTTCGCGGTCGCCGATGACGGTGATAACGGTGAAGCGTATACGAAGAAGCAGTATGAGAACTTCATCCACACGGTGGACGAGCTGGAAAAGCAGGGGATTCGATTTGCGATCCGTCACTGCTCCAATTCCGGCGCGATCATGGATTATCCGTCCATGCGCCTCGATATGGTCAGGGCGGGTATCGTGCTGTACGGTTACGCACCCTCGGAGAATATGCGCAATCAGTTGGATCTCAAGCCCGCCATGCGGCTTAAAACCCTGATCTCGCACGTCAAGACCGTCAAGGCGGGTACCACCGTCAGCTACGGCCGCACCTTCACCGCCGCGCATGATATGCGTATCGCCACCGTGCCGGTCGGATATGCCGACGGCTACATACGCGCGTATGCCGAAAAGGGCTATATGTTCGTATGGGACAAGACCAAGAAGTTCGGCAAAAACTGCCCGATCATCGGACGGATCTGCATGGATCAGACCATGCTGGACGTCACCGATTTTCCCGAGGCTCAGGTCGGCAATGTGGTCGTCGTGTTCGGTAACGGCAATGATGGTGAGCCGACCGCGGAGGATATCGCGAGCTGGGGCAATACCATCAGCTATGAGGTGTTGTGCGCCGTATCAAAGCGTGTCCCCAGATTGTACAGAACCAACTGGATCACAGGGAATGTGGTGTATAAAATCTAAAAAGGCTCCCTTTGGTAAAGGGAGCTGTCGCAAAGCGACTGAGGGATTGCAATATTGTCCGAGCAAAGCGAGAAACTATTTTAATTCGGTTGCCATGATAATTGGCGAGTAATACAATCCCTCCGAGTTTTGCTTTGCAAAACCCACCTCCCTTTACCAAAGGGAGGCTTTGAGGAGTCAATATGAAACTATTAGTAGTAGACGGAAACAGTATATTGAACCGCGCGTTCTACGGCATCAAGCCGCTGACCACCAAGGACGGTCAGTTCACGAACGCGATCTATGGCTTTTTGACCATGTTTGACCGCATGAGGTCGGACGTCAAGCCCGACGCGGTGGCGATCGCCTTTGACCTCAAGGCAAAGACCTTTCGCCACAAGGCGTATGATCTGTATAAGGCGAACCGCAAGGGTATGCCCGAGGAGCTGCACATGCAGATGGCGCCGCTCAAGGAGCTCTTGACCGATCTGGGCTATCAGCTCGTCACCTGCGAGGGCTATGAGGCGGATGATATCCTCGGCACGCTTTCCAAGGCGTGTGCCGACAGCGGCAACACCTGCGTCATCGCGACCGGTGACCGCGACAGTCTGCAGCTCGTGAACGACAGTGTTTCGGTGCGGTTATCGAAGAACCTCAACGGCACCATGCTCTATACGCCCGACGTCGTCAAAGAGGAATACGGTGTGGAGCCGAAGAAGCTGATTGAGATCAAGGCGATCCAGGGGGACAGCTCCGATAACATCCCCGGCGTTGCCGGCATCGGACCCAAGGGCGCGACCGAGCTGATCCAAAAGTACGGCGACATCGACTATATCTATGACCACCTTGACGAGCTGGACATCAAGCCCGGTATGAGGGCGAAGCTCGAGAAGAGCAAGGATAACTGCTTTATGAGCCGTATGCTCGGCGAGATCTGCCTGACCGCTCCGATCGATACGGAGCTTGACCGCTATCTGGTCGGCGAGGGTGATAAAGCCGCCGCCGCGCGATTGATGGCACGGCTCGAGCTGTTCTCGCTGATCAAGAAGTATGACCTGGAGCTGTCGGAGGACAAGGTTGTCGAGCAGGATGAACAGCGGACGTTTAAGGTCGTCGACGCCGACAGTGAAACGGTAGATAAAATTCTTTCAGAGAATAAAGAACTGTATGTTCAAATTTCTTTTGAAGAAAATAATGATAGTCATCCTGAGGGTGCAAACCTGCGGCAATCGCAACCGAAGACTGCTTATATTTCTACAGAAGAAATATTATATCGAGTTAATTCCACAGAAGAAATAAAAAAGGTTCTGAGCAGCGGCAAAAAGCTCTATACGGACAACAGCAAGCCGATCTTCGCCTACTGTGACCGTGAGGGGATCGAGGCGGATATCGCCTTTGATACCTCGCTTGCCGCCTATTTGCTCAGCCCCTCGTCGTCCAGCTATGAGTCCGAACGGCTCTGCGCCGAGTACAGCATTCCCGTCGCGACGGCTGAGAGCGGGGAAGAGGGCTTAGGCTTCATCCACGCGCTGCCCGCTTTGTGCAAGCGCCTTGCCGACGATATCCACGAGATCGCCAACGATCAACTGCTCTACGAGATCGAGATACCGCTCGCGCGGGTATTGGCGCGGATGGAGAATCTCGGCTTTATGGTCGACGTCGAGGCGATCCGCGGCTACGGAGAACAGCTCGGCAAAGAGGCGGACGAACTGCAGGCGTCCATCTATGAGGATGTGGGCTACGAGTTCAACATCAACTCGCCCAAGCAGCTCGCCAAGGCGCTGTTTGAGGATTTGAACCTGCCGCCGCGCAAAAAGACCAAGAGCGGTTATTCGACGAACGCCGAAGTGCTCGAAAGCCTGTTGCCCCTGCACCCGGTCATCTCAAAGATCCTGGAGTACCGCACGGTCGCCAAGCTCAAATCGACCTACTGCGACTCGCTGATCGACAAGGTCGCCGACGACGGACGGATCCATTCGTCCTTTAACCAGACCGAGACCCGGACGGGGCGTATCAGCTCCACCGAGCCGAATTTGCAGAATATCCCCGTGCGTACCGAGCGCGGACGCGAATTCCGCCGCTTCTTCAAGGCGAAGGACGGCTGTGTGCTGGTCGACGCGGATTACTCGCAGATCGAACTGCGCGTGCTCGCCCATATGGCGGGTGATGAAACCATGCGCAAGGCGTTCACCGACAATATCGATATCCACACCGTCACCGCGTCCGAGGTGTTCGGCGTGCCGATCGATCAGGTCACGCCGCTGATGCGTTCACGCGCGAAGGCGGTCAACTTCGGTATCGTCTACGGAATCGGCGCGTTCTCGCTGTCGAAGGATATCGGCGTTACCGTGCGAGAGGCGCAGAAATATATCGACAATTATCTGGCGCGATTCTCCGCGATCGACAGCTATATGAAGAAAACCATCGAGCAGGCTAAGGCGGACGGCTATGTGTCTACGCTCGAGGGCAGACGGCGTTATCTGCCGGAGCTTGCCGCGTCCAACTTCAATACCCGCTCCTTCGGCGAGCGTGTCGCGCGTAACGCGCCCATCCAAGGCACCGCCGCCGATATCATCAAGATCGCGATGGTCAGGGTGGACGAGAGGTTGAAGCGCGAGAGCTTAGAGGCACGCCTGATCTTGCAGGTGCACGATGAATTGATCGTCGAAGCGCCCGCGTTCGAGAGTATGCAGGTCGCGATGCTTTTGCAGGAAGAGATGGAGAACGCGGTTCATCTGAGCGTTCCCCTCACCGCCGAAGCATCCATGGGCGAGACATGGTATGAAGCAAAAGGCTGATGATTGGTGAATGGTGAACGGTGAACGGTGAATGGTGAATGGCGGGACAGCAGTGGCGCTAAGCCAATCGCAGATAAATCTGCTCTTGGAGCGCTGTTGCATGGGAGTTGTATACCAAATCATAGATTTGGACAACGCCTCAACCCGCACCCGATTATAATGAGTCCTCGCAATGACAGCGAAACTGAAAGGTGATCAATATGAAAAAAGTATTATTTGTTTGTACCGGCAACACTTGCCGCAGTCCGATGGCGGAAGTGATTTTTAATTCTATTGCGGAAGAAAAAGGCTTGGACTGGCGTGCCGAAAGCGCCGGATTCGCGGCGGTCGGCGATCGACCCGCCTCACAAAACGCCATCCAGGCGGTCGCCGAGATCGGACTTGATCTGTCGACGCACAAAACACGTTTTTTGCCCTCGGTCGATTTGAACGAGTACGCGCTCTTTGTCGGTCTGACGGAGGAGCACGCCGAGATATTGAAGTCGATGGGCATCCCCGCTCAGTTTGTTCGCGTGCTGTACCGCGCGCCGAATGTGGATGATAAATACGATCTGCGGATGGACATCGTCGATCCCTACGGCGGCGATCTGAACGCCTACCGCAAGTGTCGTGATGACATCGTCGGCGCGATCAAGGTACTGATCACCACCCTATGAGGATCACGGAAATGCTGCCTGCGCATTTGGAGCAGGTAAAGGCGCTTCTGGACCTCTGCTTCGGCGACAGCGCGTGGACGATGGAATCATTGCGCTCTCAGCTCGATAAAAGCGATTCACGCTGTACGGTAGCGGTAGAGTATGACAGGATCATCGGATTCCTCGCCTTTGAGCAGGTGCTGGATGAGGGCAGTATCGTTGAGGTCGCCGTACATCCCGATTGTCGCAGAAAAGGGATCGCGCGCAGTCTGATCACCGCCGCGATACAAAGTGCGGAGGGGTTGGATTCCATTTTCTTAGAGGTGCGCGAGAGCAATACTTCCGCCATCCGATTATATGAGAGCCTCGGCTTTGAGCGGATCGGCGTACGCAAGGGGTATTATCAAAAGCCAAAAGAAGACGCGGTGATCATGAATCTGTCAATTAGCGTATGTAATGCGCCGAATCCTTGATGAAACGGAGAGGTTGTCCCCTCATCCGAGATTTTCGACTCTCAGGAGCCGAAAAGCCCACCTTCCCCCCGAGGGGAAGGCTTTTCTGAATCCCGAAAGGTTGAATGGTTATGAAAATCTTAGCAATAGAAAGCAGCTGTGACGAGACCGCCGCGGCTGTTGTGGAGGACGGCAGAACCGTTCTCTCTAATATCGTCGCTTCTCAGGTGGAGGAGCACAAGTTATACGGCGGCGTTGTCCCCGAGATCGCGTCACGGCGGCACGCCGAGGCGATCGTCGGCGTAGTGGATGAAGCCGTCAAGGCGGCTGACTGCACGCTCGATGATATCGACGCGATCGCCGTCACCTATGCGCCCGGACTGATCGGCGCGCTGTTGGTGGGTGTGAATTTTGCGAAAGGTCTTTCACTGGCGACAGGCAAGCCGCTGATCCCGACTCACCACCTGCGCTCCCATATCGCGGCGAATTATATTTCACATAAAGAATTAAAACCACCGTTTTTGTGCTTGGTCGTCTCAGGCGGTCACAGCCATATCGTTGAGGTGCTCAGCTATACCGATATGCGCGTGATCGGCAGAACCCGTGATGACGCGGCAGGCGAGGCGTTTGACAAAGCGGCGCGCGCGATGGGGATCCCGTATCCCGGCGGCGTGGAGCTCGACAAGATCGCCGAAAACGGTGATGACGCCGCTTTCCCGATGCCGCATCCGCATGTGGACGGCGCGGAATATGATTTCTCATTCTCGGGACTCAAGACCGCGGTGATCAACCTGATCCATAACAAACAACAAAAAGGGGAGGAGATCCCCGTTGCCGATATCTGCGCTTCCTACCGCAAGGCAGTGGTCGGATGTCTGACGGACAACTTCCTCAAAGCCGCCGAGGACCTAGGCTATACGACCCTCGTCACGGCGGGCGGCGTGTCGGCGAACTCACTGCTCCGTCGCGAGCTTGAGCGCTTATGCAAGGGTAAATACACCCTCTATATGCCCGAAAAATCCCTTTGCGGCGATAACGGCGCGATGGTCGGCTCACAGAGCTACTATGAGTATCTGGACGGCAATATCGCCGAAAGCGACCTTAACGCCGTCGCGACCCTGCCGATCGATCAGAGGGGATTCTGATGCGATTCATAAAAGTAATATCCGCCTCGATCATCGTACTCCTTTTGTTGACGCTCGGCTCCTGCGCCCAAGCGCCAAAGGAAAAATCCGCGCCGGTGACGCGGTATACCGATCTGCCGCTTTCGGGCGGGGACGTCGCGATCGGCTTGCATGATGACGAGTACGGCTTTCATATCGTCAACCGCGTCGAATTCACCCACCCGCAGGATTATCAACCAAAGCACGTCGCCCATTCGTATCAGACCTTGCAAACGGACGTACAAAAAACGATCTATGACAAGGTGCTTGACGGGTGCTACTGCTTTTCGGATGAGAAGGTCGAGGGCGATACTACCTACAAAATGCGCCCTGTTATTCTCGACGGTACGGATTGCTCTCCCAAAGAGGCAGAGGCGGCGATCATCGCGGCGTTCGACGATCATCCAGAGATCTTTTGGATGGATTACCTTTTTGATATCGATTATGATACCGCATCAAATACCACCGAGCTGGTTTTGCACTCGGAGTACACTGCCGATCAGGTCGTGAAGATGATGCATAAGATCGATGACGCGCTTGCGGCGTTCTATCGGGAAATGCCGAAGGAGCTGTCCGCGTATGAGCGCGAGGTTTATGTTTACAAGTATATTATCGATCATTGTGTGTATGATGAAAATATACTCGATGATACGGAATATGAAGATTCCCATCCGTCGCTGTTCAATCTGTACGGTGTGATGGTCGATCATGTCGCCGTATGTGAAGGCTACGCCTACAGCTTCGATTATCTATGCTCGGAGCTCGGTATCGACACCGTCTGTATCAGCGGTACCGCCATACTTGAAGAGGACGGCGCCGAGATGACCGATACCCTCCATCTGTGGAACGCGGTCGAGCTGGACGGCGAATGGTACATGGCGGATGTGACATGGGACGATCCGGATGATGAAGAAGAGATCAGGGGCGCTTATGTCTATCTGAATATTACCGATCAGGTGATGGCGCTGGATCATACGACGGATAAAACCTATGCGCAGATCACCGATGATGAATACGGTCTGCTGGAGTGCTATATCAATAATTATCTGCCGCCTGCCTGTACCGCGACCGATTACTGCTACTATCTGCGCGAAGGGATCAGGATGTCCTCTCCCGACGTCGATGCGCTGTGCGACGGCATCGTGCGGGCGGCTGAAAAGAGATCCGCGGCGCTGATGATCAACGCGGGATCCGATACCACGGCTCAGGCGCTGTGTGATTCGCTCTTTGACGGCGATCAGCCGTATTATCAGGCAATGGATCAGGCGAATACCGTTCTGGCTGATGCTCCCTTGGATACGGACGCCGACGCGGTGTATTACAGCTATGATGACCGCGGGCTGATCGTGTTTGAAATGCCGTACCGATAAGCTGTACCGCGTCGCCGTGCAGCAATGAAATGTAGGAATGATAATGAAAAAACAATGGATGATTTTGCTTTTGATCCTATTGACGGGATGTCTGTGCTCGTGCAGTCTTTCGGACATTCTGCCGACGGTTCAATTTCCTCAAAGGACAACTGAGACAGTGACGCCGTATAAGGAGGTCAAGCCCGATAACCTGACCTACAGCGAGGGCTATGAGCCGGTCACCTCGACCTATTCCTATGACGCGCTTTTGAGTGAAGGAGAAAAACAGCTTTATAACAAGATCGTTGCAAACTGTTACGATATCTCGCCGGATCCGACGGAAGACCGGTATCCCATCCCCAGGATCGAGCTGAACGGTTACTCCTTGAGTGAGGCGGAGGTGCGCACGACGTCAAAGGCTCTGACCGACGACCATCCCGAGATCTTTTGGTTGACCGGTACTATGGGCTATTACAGTGATGAGAGTATGACGGCGATCCAGATCTATTCCGCTTTTTCACCCGAAGAGGTCAGTAAACGCCTGAACGCGATCCATTCGGTCGCCAACGCATTCTACACGACCGTACCCGACGGCCTGTCCGCCTTTGAGCGCGAGGTGATGGTGCATGACTTTTTGATCGACCACGTTGAGTATGATAAGGACGTAGACACCATCAACCTGGATAACAACAATCCCGATACTTATACCGCCTATGGCGCGCTGGTCAATAAGGTGTCGGTGTGTGAGGGCTATGTCAGAGCGTTTCAGATGCTTCTCAACGGTCTGGGCGTCGAATGTGTCGGCGTGATCGGTGAGAGCCATGATCAGATGCACATCTGGAACGCGGTGAAGCTGGACGAATCATGGTATTATGTCGACCCGACATGGGATGATCAGGAACAGACCTACGCGCGTCATTTGTACTGTAATGTCAACGAGGACTATCTGTTGGAGGATCACACGATCTCTCCGCTGTTTACTTCCCTTGAGGATGAGGAGATCAACGGCAATACGGGTGAATACTCCGCCAGCGTGATGAATATCTATATCCCCGAATGTACTGACGACATCATGGGCTACTACAAGCAGAAAACCCCGCATTTAAGCGATTATGACGCCGCGGATGTGAAGAGCGGTATGCTCACCGCCGCTCAGCGGCAGGAGGAGTACTTCGTCTTTTATGTGGAAGATGATCTGGATTATCAGACCGTCATCACCGATCTGTTCGTGGATTATCCGCAGCATTTCTTCTCTTATATCAACGCGGTGAATAATTCGCTGAGTGATTACAGCGTCGACGAATCCAATATCGGTTACTTCACGCATGAGAGAAGCCGTATCGTTGCCGTAGAGCTGCATTACTATTAATAGTAATGCGAAGTTTAGCACACTCGTGTGATAAGCTGTGGCAATCTCAACCGCATCAATAGTCATTATGAGGGATCTATCCCGTGATAATCTCAACCTTAACAGGAGGAACTATGATCGCATTATCCGTAGATCTCGGTCACGCGAGGACGGGGCTTGCCGTATCGGACAAGAGCGGCTTTTTGGCGTCGTCACTGTGCGTGATCACCGAGCATAACGATGAAAAACTGATACAAAAGATCGCCGAAAAGGTGAAGGAAACCAAGGCTCAGATCATAGTCGTCGGCTTACCGCGCAATATGGACGGCAGTGAGGGAGAGAGCGCTCTGCGCGCCAGAGAGCTTGCCGCGAGGTTGAGTGAGCTCACCGGCGTACCGCATCATATGCAGGATGAACGCGGCACCACCATCACCGCGCACAGCTACCTCAGCGCGGGCAATGTATACGGCAAAAAACGCAAGCAGAAGGTGGACGCCGTAGCGGCATCCATCATCTTGCAGGATTACTTAGACAGTCAAAAGTAAGATACAGAAAGGATAACAGAAATGGAAATGCAGGAACTGATCGCCGAGATCAACGCGCTCGCGAAGAAGAAAAAGGAAGAAGGATTGACCGACGCGGAGCAAAAGCGCCAAAAGGAGCTGTACGCGATCTATCTCAAGGGCTTTCGCGCACAGTTCAAACAGCGCCTCGATAACGTGGACGTTACCTATCCCGACGGCACCGTCAAGAGCCTGAAGGACGCGATGAAGAAGCAATGAGGAATTAGGAATTAGGAATGAGGAATTGCGGGAAACGCTGACGCGTTTTGGTTTAGATAATGACAGCAATGAAAAATGTATCAAAGCCTTCCTTTGGGAAAGGAAGGTGTCAGCGCAAGCTGACGGATGAATTGTATTGATTGACCGACCGTAGGGAGATACTTTATATAATTGAGATACTCGCTTCGCTCAAACAATTTAGTACAATCCCTCAGTTTTTTTATCAGTTTGAGCCCTCCTAGCGGAGGCAGCAGACCCTTTTGTCCGCATTGCGGACATTTCCCCTAGCAGGGGAATCTCCTTTCCCAAAGGGAGCCTTGGAAAACAACTACTCATTATTTGCTTTTTTGACAAAATGTAACGCTCGCGGCATGATAGCTGCGAGCGTTTGTTGTATTCGTTACGATAGATTATTCCTCAGTTATTTGATACTTCACATTTCGATTTGTCGCCTCCGTGAGGGAGAGGAAGATGAAAAGGAACGGCGTGACGATCGGGTTGTACAGGTTGACAACAGACTGCGCGAGGTAGCAGATCACCGGACAGACAAAGATCAGAACGGTCGGATTCTTTTTTGCGGTTTTGATCGCGCGGACGATTACCGAGCCCATCACGCCGAGATATGCCGTCAGTCCGAGCACGCCTTGCGTGAGCAGATAATTGATGAATTCGTTGTGAGCACAGTCGGTGGAGCTGTCGCCGAAGCGTGAGGAGAGCTCGCCGAAATGCGGCTTTAAGACATAATAGGCGGTGTCGGGACCGGTGCCGAAGAGGATCTGCAGCGGCCTGAATTTGGTGAATTCTTCAAAGCTGACGCGCCACATAAAGCCGCGGTGCGTGCCCCAGTAATCGTCGAACCGAAGCAGCTTTTTGAAGCTGCCGATATCGGTCTCACGGTCGATGAAGCTGAACCAGATGAACGCGCCCAATGCCGCAATCATTCCGATAACGAATAATACGGTGAACGTGATCGTCACAGCCTTCGTGGGGTAACGCGCCTCGAGCTTCTTCTCAAAGAACATCAGCAAAAGATACAGCAGACAGCATAGCGCGATCGGCAGGAACATCAGCTTGTCATAGATCAAAAAGTGCTGCATGAACTCAAAGCCTTTGTTGTGATCGCCGATGATCAGCGCGAAGATCCACAGTACCTTGCCGGACGCGAACAGGATCGTCAGCGCCAGCAGATAGCGCTTGAGATAATTGAAGCTGCGCGCAGAAAAGATCGCCATCACCGGCAGGATCACAAGCAGTCCGAGAATGTCGGAGGTCGAGTCCGCGCACAGCAGTCCGGTGTAGGCGAACAGGATCGATATACCGGCAATGATGCGGACGAGCTTTTTCTCTGAGATCACAAAGAACATCACGGCGGCGGGCAGGAAGATGCACATGAATGCCGCGATGATATTTTTGTTGCCGAGGGTGGAGCCGAAGTCGGCGATTGTCGCCTCGTCATAGCCCTCGAGCATATGGAGCGGATCGATGTAGAAGAAGTTGAGCACTGTCAGCAGGGCGATGATCGAGGACGTCACCAGATAGATGATAAAGACATAATCCTTCTTGACATAGTTGCGGGTGATGATGAAGTACATCATCGTGTACAGGAACAAGAGCAGTAAACCGTTGTTGCGGCTGTGGATCGCTCCGCTGACAAAGGGGTTCGGACCGAGCAGCGCCTCATTCGGGTGTTCTGTCATCAAGGTGGAGATGACCGCGAATCCGAGAAAGCACAGCATACAGATATCGGTCACCGAAAACGGTGTGAGCAACGCCGCCTTGTGATCGGCGCGGATCTCATCGACGTAGCTGAAATACATGCACAGTCCGGTCGAGATGATGAAAATAGCGGTTGCGATCACGTAGAAGAAGTATTTATCCAGCCTCGCGTGCGCGTATTGTTCTGTTAAAAACAGCGGAAAGAAGCTGAACATGAGCGCCAGATAATAGTTGACCAGCGAATGCTTGACGGCGTATTTCGGCAGAGCTTTCTGCGCGGGGGTTTGCGCGTTATATTGCGTTTGTTTCATATGTGATATCCTTTGAGGCGATCCCGCCTATTCAATTGCGGATCGCAGAGTTATAAGAATAATTCCTACCCTAATCGTAACGCAAAAGGGTAGGAATGTCAACAATCATTTGGTTTTACGGCGAATCAGGCGTACCGCGTTCAAAACGCAGATCAGGCAAACGCCGGTGTCGGAGAATACCGCCAGCCACAGCGGCGCGATATTCATGATCGCGAGGATGATGATCACAGCCTTGACGATCAGCGAGAAGGTGATGTTTGCCTTGACGGTGGAGATCGTCCTGCGGGCGAGCCGTACAGCGCGGGGGAGAGAAGAGAGGTTCTCGGAGCTGAGCACCATATCGGCGGATTCGATCGCCGCGTCGGAGCCGAGTCCCATCGCAATGCCGCAGGTGGCGCGGCTGAGTACCGGAGCGTCGTTGATGCCGTCGCCGACAAAGGCGCAGGAGCCGCAGTCGTCAATCAGCCTCTCAACGGTCTTGACCTTGTCCTCGGGCAGGAGCTCACCGTGTACCTCATCAAGCGCCAAGCCCTGCGCGACGTTCCGGCAGGATTCCTGCTTGTCGCCGGAGAGCATGACGTTCTTTTCGACGCCGAGTTCCTTTAAGGCTTGCAGCGCGTCGGGCGCTTCACTGCGGATATGCTCGCTGAGGGTGATCACGCCGATCTCGTTATCATTGAGCTGTACCGAGATACCGGGCTTTCCCTCACGCTTGCAGACGGTGATCGTATCACTGCCGCGACGGGCGGTCACGCCGTGGGAGCTGATCTCCCGATGCTCTTTTAATTCTTCTACAGAAATATTGTTGTCTTTACAGTATGTGCGCAGGGCATTCGCCACCGGGTGAGCGGAACGGGCTTCTGCCGCCGCCGCCAATGCGGCGATCTCGTTTGCGCTGTATGAGTCTGTTGCTTTTATTTCTTTAACAGAAATTTGATTATCGGTGATCGTGCCGGTCTTATCAAAGGCGAACGCTTTGGCGACGGCGATCGCTTCGACGAATCTGCCGCCCTTGATCAGCACGCCCTCCTTGCTCGCCGCGCCGATTCCGGCGTAGTAGGAGAGAGGTACGGAGATGACGATCGAGCACGGACAGGACGCGACAAGACAAACGAGCGCTTTGTGGATCCATTCCGTCCAGCTACCGGTGATCAGCGAGGGGATGATGGCGATGACGAGCGACAGTCCGATCATCACGGGGGTGTAGACCGCCGCAAAGCGGGTGATCAGCTTCTCATGGTTGCCCTTGCTCTTGGAGCTGTCCTCGACGAGCTTGACGATGCGTGTCGCCGCGCTGTCGGCATATGCCTTGGTGGTTTTGAGATACACGGTGTTGTCGTTGTTCATCATGCCGCTGAGCAGCTCGACGCCTACGGTCGCGTCGACGGGCTCCGATTCACCTGTCAGGGAAGAGGCGTCAACGGTGGTGCTGCCCCCGGTGATGATACCGTCCAGCGGTACACGTGTGTGCGGCGGGATCTCGAGGATGGTGCCGATCGCTACATTCTCGGCGCTGACCTGACGGCTTTTGCCGTTCTCATAGATATAGGCGACGTCTGGTCGGATATCCGCCAGCTTGCGGATATCGCGGCGGGATTTTTCGACCGCCTTATCCTCGAGCAGCTCACCGATGCCGAACAGCACCATGACTGCCGCGCCCTCGACAAATTCACCCAGCACCATCGCCGCGATGACCGCGACGGTCATGAGGGTGGTTTCATCAAGACGGCGCTTGAAGATGGATTTGACGCCTTTGATGACGACGTCATAGCCCGCGAGTACGGCGGAAATGATGCTGATGATGTTGCAGATCAGATCATGCTTGCCGAGGATATGCAGGATGAACGCCGCGATGAACAGCACTGCCGCAATGATCAGCAGGATCACTTTGACCTTGCCGCTTTTGTCGTAGGATTCATCATCGTTTTGCTTTTTGTCGGTTTGCTTCTGCTCATGATGATGGTCATGGTCGTGATCGTGATCACAGCATCCGTCGTGACAGTCATGACGGTCGTGACAGTCGTGACTGTTTTTTTCTTGATACTCTGTATGAGTGTTCTCCGCTTTCGGTACGACCGTCACACCGTCCTCGATCGCGTCGACGATCTGTTGCACCTCGTCGCGGATATCTTTTTCATCGGTGTGGATCTCCAGCTCCAAGGTGGCAAAGGAGAATCGCACATCACCGTATCGCTTTTCGAGCTTTGCTTCGATTTTCGCCGCACAGTTCGCACAGTGCAGCCCTTCCAGTACAAATTCGTGTTTCATGTTCAGTCACCTTATGTAGGGGAGGGTCTTGACCCTCCCGTATAATCGAGAGTGGACAGAGTCCACCGTTTTCAAGCCTTCCCCTTGAGGGGAAGGTGGGCAATTTGCCAATCAGGCAAATTGGTCGGATGAGGTGTAAACCTTTCCGATTAGTTTATTAACGGGATGAGAATCATATGTTTCCACCTCATCCGCTTCGCGTGGCTCAGCACCTTCCCCTCAAGGGGAAGGCTTTTATCATTCCAATATATGCTCAAGACCCATCTCAAAGATCTTTTGGATGTGCTCATCCTCGAGGGAATAGTAGCTTTGCTTTCCCTCGCGCCGCACCTTGACCAGATTTTCCTGTCGCAGGACGCGGAGCTGGTGCGAAACGGTGCTTTGTTCCATGCCGACGATGTCCGCGATACAGCATACGCTCAGCTCTTTTTCAAACAAAGCGCACATGATGCGGATGCGGGTGGAGTCGCCGAACACCTTGAAAAAGTCCGCCAACTCAAACAGCGTATCGGCGTCGGGCATATTCTCTTTGATTTCTCTGACGATATCCTGATGATCTTCGTGTGCCATAGGAGCCTCCGTTATTTTTGGGTTATGAAGGGTTAAGGCAACCCTCCGGCGCTTGACACGCGTGTCAGCGCCACCTCCCTTAGGAAAGGGAGGCTTAATTGATCGATTACTTCATTGCAAAGCTTGAACATATGAACAACTATTCATATGTTATCTTTATCATACTCCACAAAACAGAATATGTCAATAGATTTGTTGAATTATTTTGACTTTTCGGTTATAATGGAACTACTTTAGATTTGGAAGTGGTTGGAATGTATGTGATTTTTGATATGGACGGCGTCATTTTTGACTCCGAGCGCGTGTATGTCGAAGCGTATAAGAAACTCGCGCCCAAGTACGGTCTGACCGATGTGGACGCGGTGCACAAGGCGTGCATGGACAGCATCGGTGTGACCCGCGTCAAAACGAGAGAGATATTCTTTGAATATGTGGGGCATGAGTTCGATTATTACGCCTATCGCGAGGATGTGCAGAAGGAGCTGAACAAGTCCGATTATGAGCTCAAGCCCGGTGTGTTTGAGCTGTTCGATTGGTTGAAGGAGAACGGGATCCGTACCGCGCTCGCGTCCTCGACGCGCGAGGTGAGCGTGCGCAAATCCTTGGGCAAGGTCGATCTGATCCCGTATTTCGATACGCTGGTCTGCGGCGATATGGTCAGCCACAGTAAGCCCCATCCCGAGATTTTCCTCACTGCCGCCGAACGGCTGGGGGCTGACGCGAGGGATTGCTATGTGATCGAGGACAGCTATAACGGCATCCGTGCCGCCCATGCCGCGGGGATGCACCCGATCATGGTGCCGGATATTTTGCAGCCGGATGACGAGATCAGGGGACTGGCGGAGGTCGTATTGCCGTCGCTGTTTGAGGTGAAGGAGTATTTAGACACGCGTGTCTAATGCTCGCAGCGTTACGGAAGGATTGATTTACTTTATTTTTGGTGGCTTCGATCGGAATTGTTGCGGGAGGGTCAAGACCCTCCCCTACAAAAAACGGTTCTTTTGCTCCGTGTGATAATGCGATTGAAAACAGATATTCCCTGATCATAAATGTTTGCACTTTATAATATACAAAAGAACGCCGCTTCGGTTTGATTCCGAAGCGGCGTTTTTAGAGGTTTGAAATAGTTACTTGATTGTTTCAGTCAACATTTACGTTTGACACGCCGTTGATGACAGCATAGTCAGATAATGCGTTTTAATAGGCGGAATAAAAAGCCGCGGCTTAGAGCCAGTTCATGGTGTCTTCGTATACGTTGATGTAGTCCTGAGCGGAGCGTTCCCAGCTGTTGTCGCTCATCATCGCGCGCCACATCAGCTGATGCCAGCCTTCGTTATCATAGATACCGGACAGTGCGCGCTTGACCGCGTTGCACATATCGGCGATATCATAGTTGCGGAAGGTGAAACCGTTGCCGTAGTTATCGGCGCTGTCGAATACGCTGTCCTTCAAGCCGCCGACCTCGCGGACGACCGGAATGGTACCGTAGCGCAGTGCGATCATCTGAGACAGACCACAGGGCTCCTGCTTACTGGGCATCAGGAAGATGTCCGCGCCGGAGTAGATCTTGCGCGCCAGCTCGGGAACAAATCCGTGGCAGGTAACGACTCTGCCGGGATAGAACCACTGCATATCACGGAAGAAGTTCTCGTACTCTTCATCACCGGAGCCGAGGATGACGAACTGCATCTTATTGTTGTTCAAGAGATCCGGCAGACCGCCGCGAACGAGGTCAAGACCCTTGTGGGCGACCATACGGGTGACCATGGCGACCATCGGGATATCCCAAGCCTGCTCGAGACCCAGACGTTCCTGCAATCTGCGCTTACACTCGCCCTTACCGCTCATGTCTTCCTTGGTGTAGTTGCAGTAGAGCTGATAGTCGGTCGCGGGATCATAGCTGGCGTTATCGATACCGTTGAGGATACCGCAGAGCTTGTAGTGATTCGCGTTCAGCGCGTGATGCAGACCGTAGCTGTACCAAGGATCCTTGATCTCCAGCGCGTAGGTGGGGGAGACGGTGTTGACGCGGGTGGAGCAGAAGATCGCGCCCTTCATCATGTTCAGCTTGCCGTCCATCTCCAGGATCTTGGTCTCTGTGGGCGGGATACCGACGCACTCGGTGTTGACCTCCCAGCCGTACTTACCCTGATACTGGATGTTGTGGATGGTAAAGAGGGACTTGATGTTGTAATACCACGGATTCTTACTGTAGAAGAGATAGTAGTAGACGGGTACCAGCGCTGTCTGCCAGTCGTTGGTGTGGATGAGATCGGGATGGAAGTCGATGTAGGGGAGCATCTCGAGGATGGCGCGGGAGAAGAACGCGTATCTTTCGGCGTCATCATAGAAGCCATACAGCTTATCTCTCTTGAAGTAGTATTCGTTGTCGATGAAGTAGTAGGTGCAGTCGTTCCAGCGTGCCCAGAACAGACCGCAGTACTGATGTCTCCAAGCGACCGGAACGGTAAAGTTGGTGATGAAGTTCATCTGGCACTTGAGCTCATAGGGGATGGTACCGTACAGCGGCATAACGATACGGCAGTCATGACCCTTGCGGCACACGGTATGGGGCAGAGAACCTGCTACGTCGGCGAGACCGCCGCTGCCCGCAAACGGATTCGCTTCGCTCGCGCAATAAAGGATTTTCATATAGTTACCTCCTGTAAGTTAAGAAAAATAAGTGTTCCATAGCCATCTCCTTGAGGGGAAGGTGGGTTTTTCAACTCATCATGAGTTGAAAAGGTCGGATGAGGCGGAACCCTGAATTTATATCTTTTTACGGAATAAGACGGAAAACGCTTCCACCTCATCCGCTTCACTTTGTTCAGCACCTTCCCCTCAAGGGGAAGGCTTATATTTTATACGATGGAACGCTTTGCGATATACATCGGATAGTTACGGGTACCCTGCAGCTTGGAGCCGCGGCTGACGTTGACGTCCTTGTCGATGACAAGGTTGATCAGCTGCGCTTTGTCGCCGATGATGCAGTCCTGCATGATGATACAGTTCTTGATGACCGCGTCGTGACCGATGTAAACGCCCTTCGAGATGATGGAGTTCTCGACGATACCGTTGATGACACAGCCCTGCGCGATCAGAGAATCCTTCACATTGCAGTTCAGACCGTAGCGTGAGGGAGCGTCGTCACGCACCTTGGTGTAGATGGGGTGCTTGTAATCAAAGAGCTTATAGCGGGTATCGCGATCCATGATCTTCATGTTCGCGTCATAGTATTCCTTGACGGAGCCGATGATCTCACAGTAGCCCTTGAGCTCATACGCGTAAACTCTGTGACGATCGAGAGAATTCTGCAGGACATCGCGCACAAAGCTGTATTTGGATTCGCTCATCGCCTGACGGATCAACGCCATGAGAACGGTTTTCTTCATCAGTATGATACCGATATCGAGGTTGCATACGCAGTCATCGACGGGAGACGCCATGATCTTTGTGACCTTGCCGTCAGCATCCACATCGAGGATGCAGCGGAAATCGTCGGTGATCTCCTTGACGACACGCTTGGTATAGATAAAGGTGATATCGGAACGGTTCTTCTCGGCAAATTCCAGAACCTTGCCGTAATCCATGTTATGTACGCAGTCGGAGGGGGAGATCAGGATGTAATCCTCATCGCCGTGCTCGATATAGCCGTGCAGGTTGAAGAGGGTTTCAACCAAGGTCGCGAAGCTGTGCTCGCCGTAAGGCGGCAGGATGCTCAGACCGCTTCTGCGGCGGGCGAGATCCCACGCGGAGCCGGAGCCGACATGATCCATCAGGGACATAAAGTTGGATTTTGCGACGATACCGATATTGTTGATACCGGAGTTGCTCATATTGGAGAGCGGGAAGTCGATCAGACGATACTTTCCGCCGAAAGGAACGGAGCCGGTGGTACGGTAAGCGGTCAGCTCGGGCAAGTTCTTTTCATTTGAATTCGCAAAAATCAGACCTAAAATTCTGTTGCTTGCCATGCTTACACCTCCATATCTTGATCGATCATTGCTTTGCAGGGAACCGTTACGCCCTCGCCGATCTTAAGACCGTTTCCGACGACGGTGATGCCCCAGTCGTCGCGGTTCTCCATCTCAGTGGGAGCGGCGCCGACCTTGGCGTTCTTCCCGATAGTGGTATTCTCGGCAATGATGGAGAATTCCACATGAGCGCCGTCCTCGATAACGACGCCGGGGAAGAGGATCGAGGAGTTGATCACCGCGTCCTTGCCGATGATAACGCCGGGGAAGATGATGGAGAATTCCAGCTTGCCGTCGATGTTGCAGCCGTCGGATACCATGGAGTTCTGGATCTCGCCGGTATCGCCGATGTGGTGCGGCGGCATCATCGGATTGCGGGAGTAGATGTTCTTTAAGTCGAGCTGTACCTTGGGATCGAGCAGATCCATGTTCGCTTCCCAAAGGCTGTCGATGGTACCGACGTCTTTCCAATAGCCTTCAAACGGATAGGCGATCATCTTTTCGCCGGAATCGAGCATCAGCGGCAGAACGTCCTTGCCGAAGTCGTTGTGTGAATCGGGATTCTGCGCGTCCTTGATCAGATAGCTTCTGACGGTCTTCCATGTGAATACATAGATGCCCATGGAGGCGTTGGTGCTCTTCGGATGCTCGGGTTTTTCTTCAAATTCATAGATCGTGTTGTCCTCGTTGGTATTGAGGATACCGAAACGGGACGCCTCATCCATCGGTACATCCATCGCGGCGATGGTGCAGGCGGCGTTGTTTTCCTTATGGTAATCTACCATAGCGGCGTAATCCATCTTATAGATGTGGTCGCCGGAGAGGACTACGATATAATCGGGGTCATAGCGGTCTACAAAACCGATGTTCTGATAGATCGCGTTAGCGGTACCGGAATACCAGTCGGAGCCTTCCTTGGACTCGTAGGGCTGCAGGCAGGTGACGCCGGAGTGGATGCCGTCCAGATCCCACGGCTGACCGTTACCGACATATTCGTTGAGTTCGAGCGGCTGATACTGGGTCAAAACGCCTACCGCCTCGATGCCGGAGTTGATACAGTTCGACAGGGGAAAGTCGATGATTCTGTATTTACCTCCGAAAGGAACAGCGGGCTTCGCGATCTTCTTGGTCAGAACGCCGAGGCGAGAGCCTTGACCGCCTGCAAGCAGCATAGCCACTACTTCTTTTTTAGGTATCATGTGTTTCCTCCAAATATTCAGTCAATACACCGTATATCATGCGGGATTGCCTTCGTTGCTGAGCCCCGAGCTTGATCGGGGCTCAGTGAAATAACTGTTATGCAGATGGATGATCAGGGATCATTTATCTGCTTTTTTCTTTGCGGTTTTCTTAGCGGCTGACTTCTTTGCGTCTTCGATCTTATCCTCGATCTTGTCATCGATATCGTCGAGCTTGTCATCGATCTTCTCAGCCGCTTCTTTTACCTTTTTCTTTGTAGCTGCTTTTTTCTTTTCGACGTCCTTCTTGACGTCATCAGCCTTCTTCGCGGCGGCTGCTTTCTTCGCGGCGCGGGTAGCGGCTGCTTTCTTGGCGGCTTCCTTGCGTCTTGCGATCTTCGCTTCCTCTTTGATCTCCTTGGGGCTCTTTTCCTTCTTGACACACTTGAGATACAGTGCGCTCATCGGAGGCAGGTTGAGGTAGATCGCCTGATCGAAGCCGTGCATCTCTTCGTCGACGGTGTGAATATCGGTGCCGTTTGTCTTACCGGTACCGCCGTACTGCTCGTCGTCGGAGTTAAAGACCTCCGCGTAAACGCCGTAATCCGGAACGCCGATGCCGTAGTTCTCACGATACATGGGCTGGAAGTTGCAGACGACGATGATGTTGTTGCCTTCCTTATCGATACGGCGGAACGCGATAACGCTCTGCTGATAGTCATCGTGATGGATCCAGTTGAAGCCCTCCCATGTGAAGTCGACCTCATACATGCAGCTGTTCGCCTTGTAGAACTCGTTGAGCGCGCGGAAGAAGTCATTGAGCTTCTTATGCTTCTCAAATCCAAGCAGACCCCACTGCAGCTCTTCGGTGCTGTTCCACTCGTCGAACTGACCGATCTCGGCGCCCATGAAGGTGAGCTTCTTGCCGGGGTGAGCCATCATGTAGGACATGAATACGCGGACGCCCGCGAACTTCATATCATAATCGCCGGGCATTTTATTGATCAGAGAGCCCTTGCCGTATACGACCTCATCGTGAGAGATCGGCAGCAGGAAGTTCTCGGAGAACGCATAGAGGAAGGAGAAGGTGATGGAGTTGTGATGATAGGGTCTCCACAGCGGATCGAGGGACATATAGGACAGCATGTCGTTCATCCAGCCCATGTTCCACTTGTAGTCGAAGCCCAGACCGCCGTCGGATACGGGACGGGATACCATCGGCCAGGAGGTGGATTCCTCAGCGATCATCATAACGGTCGGATGATGCAGATGAACAGCGGTGTTCAGTCTCTGGATGAACTCGACCGCCTCAAGGTGCTCGTGACCGCCGTATTTGTTGGCTACCCACTCGCCGTCACGGCGGTTGTAGTCAAGATACAGCATGGAAGCGACCGCGTCGACACGGATGCCGTCGACATGGTACTTGTCCAGCCAGAACATCGCGGAGGATACTAAGAAGGAGATGACCTCGTAGCGCGCGTAGTCGAATACGTAGGTGCCCCATTCTTTATGCTCGCCCTTGCGGCTGTCCTCATACTCATAGCAGTGGATGCCGTCGAAACGCCCCAGACCGTGCGCGTCCTTGGGGAAGTGAGCGGGTACCCAGTCGAGGATGACGCCGATGCCTTCCTGATGGCACTGGTCGATGAAGTGCATGAACATTTCGGGGGAACCGTAGCGGGAGGTAGGAGCGTAATAGCCGGTCACCTGATAGCCCCACGAGCCGTCGAACGGATACTCGGTCATGGGCATGAACTCGATGTGGGTGTAGCCCATTTCCTTGACATAGGGGATCAGCTCATCGGCGAGCTTGTTGTAATCAAAGGTGTTGCCGTCGGCATACTTGCGCCAGGAGCCCGCGTGTACCTCATAGATGTTGACGGGATTGTCGAAGTGGTTATGCTCCATCTTATACTTATACCAAGCCTCGTCATTCCACTCGTACTTGTTGTAATTATAGATGATAGAAGCATTGTCGGGACGGGTCTGGGTATGGAACGCGAAGGGATCAGACTTGAGGATCTTCTCAAACCAAGGGGTCTCTACGCAGTATTTGTAGATCGCCGTCTCGCCGAGATTCGGGATCCAAACTTCCCAAACGCCGCCTTCGGAAATTTTGTGCATGTGGTTCGCCATTTGATCCCATCCGTTAAAGTCGCCGACAACGGATACGCTCAGAGCGTTGGGAGCCCATACGCGGAACATGGTTCCCTGTACGCCGTCCATCCAAAAATCATGGGCGCCGAGGAAATCATAGATGCGTACCGCGTCACCGCCGTGGAACAAATCAAGAGGGAATCTTTCGTCGTTTAATACATAATTCATAATCTGACTCTCCTTATAGTAAGAATTAGTACATAAATATACAACTCTATAATAACAGACCTTTTTGACAATTTCAAGTAAAAACGGAAATTAAACTCCAAAGATTTAGTGCAGTTTTTATAAAAATTGCCTATTCGGTTGTCATTATAGACAATGAAATAAAAATCATTTGTTATTTATGTACAAAGAATATGGTGCTTCGGAAAAAAACAGGCTTTGTTTTGGCGCTCATATTTTATTGACATAAAAGGCTTCGAAAGGTATGATGTAAGCGATGAGATACGGAAGGATTCACACGTTGAATACTTGATATTATGATCATTTTGTACAGTTGACGCTAAGGAGTAAACTATGGATCGGAATCTGGAAAATGTGTATTCGGAAGACCGGGAAAAAGCGTTTCGATCGATTGAGCGTTTACGTTCCGTCAAGCGTTTCTTCGGTTCTAAGATAGTGTTTTTTGTTGCATATATCGTATGTTCCGTCATTTTGATTATAATTACCTTGAATATCGAAAGACCGGATCTCATGTCTGCTTCACTGATGTTACTGCCTTCGGTAATTTTGTTTGTCTGGATGAATGTTATCGCTTTAACAGAAAAGCGTATCAAGCGCTGTGAGGATTTCTTGATGACCGGCATCAGTAGGGAAAAAAAGCCCGAAAAAGAAATATTGATGCGAACACTGTTTGACCGGATGTTTTTTGCCGGGATGATCCTCTTGGTTCTGAATATTACGATGTCGTTATTTTATATACCGGAATGGGTTATCCTGCCGTTCGGCTTTTTGGCGCTGGTCGGTATATTGATCCTTGGCGTGGATGGAATGATATTTGTATTATCAGTCATACTTTTTGCGGTTTATTTGAAATCGGGCAATATACCGTGGCTGCTGTTCTTCTTTGCCGGGACAGGTGTTTTGTTGGTGATCGGCTCCTTCCTGTTTAGCCATCTGTTGGAGAAGAAGGTCGACAGGAACTTTGAGTCTGAAGCGGACGCAAAGATCCGCCCGATGCTGGAGAGCGTGATGACGACGGAGAAGTTTCTGTGCCGTGAGCATATGCCCTTTGACGATAAGAACGCTGAGAAAATCAAGGGGAATTGTTATGCGGCGGGAAAATGGAACGGCATCACCGTTTCTTATTCCAACCTGAGTTTCAAGAGAAAAGTGGTACGAGATAAGAGTCAGATTTTCAGCGCAGGCCTGGTCAACGCTACCGATTCATTCTGCGGCATCGGCGTGACCTATATCGTCGGACATAAGCCAAACAAAAAAACACTCGAGATGATCCGACATAATCTGGAGGATTACAGGATATATGATGTGACGGTGAATACAGCCAATAAAATCACCGCTCTGTTGGATGCAGGATACTTTTTTACGGCAGATGAATCATTCAATGCGGTATGGCACGGCGATCAACTGAAGATCGACGCCAAAAAGCTGGATGATATTTTCAAGCGTATCGATGCAGGGGTCCAACAGAAACTGATGCAGAGGAATCTTTAGCTTTTTTCAGACGTCAGTAATAAGGACTGATCTGATGTCAGCGGTAGAATATTTCTTTTTTCGAAATTTGAATCTTTGCTGACAAATACCGAATTGTAAGTATATTAAATCTAGTGTGCATTTTATTAACTAAATGGATAGAAACAAAGAGGGGGGTATGATGAGTATTTTTTCTGATGAGTATAACTCATGGTCGGAAGAAGATCTGAAAGCGTTGCAAACGATCGGTAAGATGGAGGCTCGTAAGGAGCGGTTAACGCGTAAGGCGGTCCTTATCGTACCGCTTGTCCTGCTTGGATTCTTTGTTCCGTTCATTGTTGTTTTCTGCACGGATATTCACCCTCTTTGGGGCATGTGCTTTGTTTTACCTGTTATATGGTGCGTTGTTTTTCCGGTCATGGTGAGCCTTGAGTCGGCAGACAGAAGGATCAAGCGCTGTGAGGATTATTTGCTCAGTAAAATCGTGGTGAAGCATGAGAAAGCAGATATCAATGTTTTCATGATGAAGAACCATCGTTTGATCAAATGCTTCGGCATAGCTATCCTGCATTCATGTGCTTTTATCATGGTTCGTTATTATCCGTTTAATCAGGGCGGAAGAATACCGTTAACAAATATTTTGATTGCCCTGATATTTATTTGCTTTATTATCTTTATATTTGTTTTAGGAAAGCTGAACGCAGTGATATGGATAACGGTTTCCTGTACGTTGGTCGATATGATCGCCGGTTCGGCGCCGTGGCCGTTTTTGCTTCTGTCTTTTTTTGGGATGATCGTGTTTGCGGGATCATTTTTCGCTGAGCGTCTGATCCCGAAGGCTCTGAAGAAAAGATTCGATCAGGATGCCGAAAGCCGTATCAAGCCGATGCTCAAAACAATCATGACCGTGGAAAGATTTAACAGCGGTGAACGGCTGCCGTATGTGGATTTCGGCGGGGGAGAGCAGTATGAGGGAAACTGCTGCACCCACGGTAAATGGAATGGCACGGACATTGCATTTTCCAATATCTCTTTCAAGACCGACGTCAAGATCAAAGAGGATCCCAACAAACCGATGGACATGCCTTACGCCAAAAAAATGCTCGAAGGGATCTGCGTCTTTTATACCGCGGATCGGGAGCCGACCGAGAAAATGCTGGAGATCATCCGGGATAATCTTCGTCAGTATCAATGCTATGATGCATTGATACTGCCCAAACATCAAATATCGGTGACGCTCAAAAACGGTTATTGCTTTGTCGAGGGCAGAAACATCGACGCCGTGTGCTGCGACGCTCAGCTGGAGTGCGACGCCGTCAAGCTCAACGGCGTTTTTGAGGCGATCAAGGCGGGGGTGGAGCACAGAAAGTTGGAGCCCAGATTTGAAACACTTACTGAGGTTGAGGAAGAGTTATAATGGGGAAGCGGTCGATCCGGGACCGCTTTTCTTTTTGATGATGCCGGCAGGAGAGATATCGGGTGTGGTTCTGTCAGCTACTGCTATCGCCGCCTGTGTAATGATATGTGCTCCCGGTTATCGAAATGTTGTTGCTGTTGCCGTACCTACTTACAAAACTGCCGCGAATACCGACTGTCATAAAGAAGGCGCCGCAGGATGAATAGCGGAGCCTGAAATATAGTTCTTTTTACGAATTTATCCTTGACATTTCACCTTGATTATATTATCATAAAGCATGGTATAATATTAGTATTATGCCCTGAACCCGTTTGCGGTTCATCCCTTTTTTATTAGACTCTCTTAGAGAGCCGTTATATATAGATATTTTACCCTATTACCATTTTACCCGCGTTATGTTACCCGCGTTATGCTTTGACATATATTTCATATTATTTAAGTGACATTATATTAAAAGTGACATTTGCGGAACCCTTATTAATCTGTCTTTGACAGTGGTGATACAAAACTGAATATCTGAGTAACGGCACCGTGAGTTGAGTTTGATTAGGAAGAATCAAATCAAGGAGGTGTCATGTATGACTGTTTTAGGCATCATCCTCATAGTGGTCGCCCTGATCCTCGGTCTCGGTATCGGCGTCGCCATCGGCAACGCGTACCGAAAGAAGGTCGCGGAGGCGGAGATCGGCAGCGCTGAGCAGGAAGCGAAGCGCATCGTAACCGAAGCTATGAAGACTGCCGAAGCAAAGAAAAAGGAAGCTGTCCTTGAAGGTAAGGATGAGATCCATCGCCTCAGAAATGAGAACGATAAGGAGATCGCCGACCGACGCAAGGAGGTACAGCGCCAGGAGCGCCGTATCCAGCAAAAGGAAGAGACTCTTGACCGAAAGATCGACAATGTCGAGAAAAAGGAAGAAAGAGCAAACAAAAAAATCAAAGAAGCCGAGGGCCGACTCGCCGAGGCGGAAACAATCAAGAAGAGTCAGTTTGAAATGCTCGAGAGGATCTCGGGCTACACCGTAGATCAGGCGAAGACCTATCTGCTCGATCAGCTCGAGGGTGAGCTGGGCAGAGAGAAATCGCTCAAGATCATGGAGTATGAGCAGCAGCTCAAGGATGAATCCGACAAGCGTGCCCGCAATATCATCTCCCTCGCGATCCAGCGCTGCGCTGCCGATCAGGTCGCGGAAGCTACCGTATCGGTCGTCGCGCTGCCGAATGACGAGATGAAGGGTCGCATCATCGGTCGTGAAGGCCGCAACATCCGCGCCATCGAAACGATGACCGGCTGTGACCTGATCATCGACGATACGCCCGAGGCGATCACCATTTCCTGCTTTGAGCCGGTTCGCCGCGAGATCGCTCGCGTCGCGCTCGAAAAGCTCATCTCCGACGGCCGTATCCATCCCGCGAGAGTCGAGGAAATGGTCGAGAAGGCGCGCCGTGAGGTCGAGGCAAGCATCAAGCAGGCAGGTGAACGCGCGGTGCTCGACGCCGGCGTACACGGACTGCATCCCGAGCTCGTCAAGATCCTCGGTCGTCTGAAATACCGTACCAGCTACGGTCAGAATGTGTTGATGCATTCCCTGGAGGTTTGTTATATCTCCGGCATGATCGCCTCTGAGCTCGGTCTTGATCCGACCGTGAGCAAGAGAGCCGGTCTGCTGCATGATATCGGTAAGGCGCTCGATCATGAGATCGAAGGCAGCCACGTCGAGATCGGCGTTGATATCGCCCGTAAGTATAAGGAGAGCGACGCGGTCATCCACGCGATCCAGGCTCACCACGGCGATGTTGAGGCAAAGACGGTCGTCGCTTGTATCGTACAGGCGGCTGACGCGATCTCAGCGGCTCGTCCCGGCGCGCGCCGCGAGAATCTGGAGAATTACATCAAGCGTCTGCAGAAGCTCGAAGAGGTCGCGTCCTCCTTCAAGGGCGTCGAAACCTCTTACGCGATCCAGGCGGGTCGAGAGATCCGTATCATGGTCAAGCCCGAGCAGGTCAAGGATGACGCGATGCCCGCTCTTGCGAGAGATATCTGCAAGAAGATCGAAGATGAACTCGAGTATCCGGGTCAGATTAAGGTCAACATCATCCGCGAATCCCGCGCTGTCGGCTACGCAAAATAGCAACAAGCTGTTGCATCCGATCCCGCCTTTTGTGAGGCTTCCGGTAACGGAACGACTTCAACGGCGGACAGAAAACTACATTAAACAGAAAAGCACTGCTTCGGCAGTGCTTTTTTAATTGAATATTGAATATTGAAAATTGAATAATGATGGTAACTCGCTTTGCTCGGACAATTATATTCGGGTGCGGGTGCCCCGCCTTTCATTATTCATTCTTAAGTCTTAAGTTTTCAATCTTCAGTTCCATAGTCCCACTCCGGTACATACTTCTTGTCCGACGAATCCAACTCCTGCGCGAAGCCGTCAAGGTCAAGCTCCATAAATTTGTTTAACACTTTATGATACTCACGCTTGGTCAGCTTGCGGTCGATATCGGGATAGTCCGCCGCTTTACCCGCCGGCATATACTGCGCCATCAGGCTGACCGGGGCACGTGTGCCGTTTTCTGTTTTCTCTGAAACATTCCATCTTTGAGCGATCGTTTCCAGAACACCGATACTGTTCTTGGTGTGGGAGGGGAGGACGAGGTGGCGGATGATCACGCCGCGCTTCATGACGCCGTTTTCGATGACGGTTACAGGCTGTTGGCGGAGCATTTCATCGATCGCCGCGATGGCGGTCTCGACATAATCACCACAGTTTGACAGCCGCTTTGCCAGCGCGTTGTCGCTGTATTTGAAGTCGGGTAGGTAGATATCGATCACACCGTCGAGGCGTTGTAAAGCGTCGATGCTGTCGTATCCCGAGCTGTTCCATATGAGCGGCAGTCGCGGTCGATAATACGTCAGACTTTCCAAAATCGCGTCGATATAGTGCGACGGGGTGACGAATTCGATATTCTCCGCTCCCAGCGCTTCGAGCCTGCGGTATTCTTCACTGAGCTGATAGGGCGTGATGACGACGCCCTGATGCTCTTCGGAAATATCGTAGTTCTGGCAGAACACACATCGCAGGTTGCATCCGCTGAAAAAGATCGTTCCCGCGCCGTGGGTGCCGCTGATGGGCGGTTCTTCGTCAAAGTGCAGCGCGGCACGCGCAATCTTCGGCAGTTCGCCGACGCCGCAGAATCCATAATGATCCTCGGTGCGTTCTGTATGACAATGTCTGGGGCATTGATCGCATTTCATGATAACACATCCTCAGGATGATTATATCATAATCTGTATGACTATACAATTATATTGTGAAATCATATAAATAGTTTTCGATCGCTTCTTCAAGGTGAGCGGGGGAGAGCTGTTCCTCATTGAAAAACTTTACCAACTGTTCGACCTTTTTCATGTCCAACGAGATATCCTCGATGGTACAGATGACTTTTCCGCGGTTGAATGCTGTGACGCCGTATGTCACATAGGCTCCGTATTCGCTGTTGTACGCATGTCCGATTTGCAGATCATATTGTATCACACGGCACCTCCTTAGTGAAGAATTATCACATTACAGTGTGATTGTAGCACCGCGCTATCGTGTTTGCAAGCATTTCAACAAAAGTGTAAATATCGTTACAGGAATCGACACGGATTGAGGTGTTTTGTAACCAAAAACCGCTTTTCTTCGCGCTTTTTCGCTTGAAAACAGTCTGTCGATATGCTATGATATGACAAGATTTATTCTTGATATGATATTGGAAGATCATTATGGATAGTATGATTTATGCGGACAATCTGCGGAAAGAATTTAAAAAGATCATCAAGGAGCCCGGACTGAAAGGATCGGTCAAATCCCTTTTTCATCCGAAAAAAGAGATCGTCAAGGCGGTGGACGGCATATCGTTTGAAGTGCCGAAGGGTGAGATCCTCGGCTTTATCGGACCCAACGGCGCCGGCAAAAGCACGGTCATCAAGATGCTGACCGGTATCCTGATGCCTACCTCGGGGATGTGCCGCATCAACGGCAAGATCCCGCAGGAGGATCGAAAGAACTATGTGCGCGAGATCGGCGTGGTATTCGGTCAGCGTACACAGCTGTGGTGGGATCTGGCGCTCAGGGAGACCTATGCCGTATTAAAAGAGATCTATCAGGTGCCGGACGATCAGTATCAAAAGCGCATGGCGTTTCTTAACGAGGTGCTCGAGCTCGACAGCTTTATCACCAGCCCCGTTCGTACCCTGTCGCTCGGACAGCGGATGCGCGCCGATATCGCCGCGTCGCTGCTCCATTCACCGAAGGTATTGTTTTTGGACGAGCCGACCATCGGTCTGGACGTCGTCGTCAAGGATAATATCCGCAACGCGATCATGAAGATCAACAAAGAAGAGGGCACGACCGTGATCCTCACCACCCACGACCTTGCGGATATCGAGCTGTTGTGCGAGCGTATCGTGATGATAGACAAGGGCAAAAAGGTGTTTGACGGCGGGCTTTCGGAGTTGAAGCGCAATTTCGGCGATGTGCGCACGCTCGAATTCGAGCTGGTCAACGCGCCCGATTTCAAGCTGCTCGATTATCACCGCCGCTTTCATTTGACAGAGGATGAGCTCAGCGCCGAGCGTGACGGCAGTTTGGCGCGCGTGCGCTTCGATACCGCCAAGGTGAGCGTGGAGGACGTCGTTTCCTATACCTTGTCGACCGTCCATGTCAAGGATCTGAATATCAAGGGCGTCGAGATCGAAGAGATCATCAAGCGCCTGTACCGCCGTGAGGTGAGCCTATGAGTCGGATCAAACGCTTTTTCCGTACCTATAAGCCGTTCACCCGCGCCGGGATGCAGGAGATGATCGCCTACCGCGCGAATTTTATCTGTCACCTGATCGGCGAGATCATGGCGGCGTTCATCATGTACTTTGTATGGAAGGCGGTCTTTCTCAGCTCCGACAGCGAAACCTTCATGGGCTTTACCATGGAGGATATGGTGGTCTATATCTTCATCACCTTTCTGACGGGCTACATGACCTACTCCGACGGCGCGTTCGCGGTAGGTGAGGAGATCATCGACGGCTCCATCGCCATGCGGATGATCAAGCCGTGTTCCTTTGAGATGTGCTTTCTGTTTCAGGAGCTGGGCAGTCGGTTGATCTCGATCTCGATGATCTTTGTGCCGATGGTAGCCGGCGTGGAGATCTACCGCTATGCCGTTTGCGGCGAAGTGCGTTTTCAGATCGGTTACTTTTTATTATATATCGTCAGTCTGCTGTTGGCTTACATGATCTCTTTCTATTTTAATGTATGCTACGGCTTCATGGCGTTCTTTTTCAAGAATCTGTGGGGCACGACGCTGATCAAGGAAACGCTGGTTTCCTTCCTGTCGGGCGCGATCATCCCGCTCGCGTTCATGCCGTCGGGACTGGCGGCGGTGTTGAACATCCTGCCGTTCGCGTCGCTGTCGTATACGCCCGTGATGATCTACATGGGGATGTATTCGACGTCACAGATCCTGTGGAGCTTCGGGCTGCAGATCTTTTGGGTCATCGTGATGTACGGCGTTACCAAGCTGATCTGGCACAGCGCGGTCAGGCACCTTTCGGTGCAGGGAGGTTGAGAGATGAAAAGATATTTACGCCTCCACCGCATTTTTGTTGTCCAATATCTGAAAAAACTGATGGAATACAAGGTGGATTTCCTGCTCGGCGCGATCGGTCTGCTGATTACGCAGGCGATCCAGATCCTGTTCCTCGGCATCATTTTCAGTCAGATCCCTTCGCTGATCGGCTATACCTTTCCGCAGATCCTGTTCATCTACGGCTTTTCGCTGATCCCGAAGTCGCTGGATCACCTTCTGACCGATAACCTGTGGATGGTGGGATACCGCATTGTCCGCAAGGGCGAATTCGATAAATACCTGACGCGTCCTATCAACACGCTGTTCCATGTCATTTCGGAAAACTTCTGCGTCGACGCGTTCGGCGAGATGCTGTCCTGTATCCTGCTGCTCGGCTATTCCGTTCCGCAGCTCGATATGCCGTTTCACTGGTACACGCTACCGCTGGCGTTGGTCGCGGTCGTATTCGCGACGCTGATCTACACCTCGCTGAAGATCATGACCGCGGCGATCGCGTTCTGGACAAAAGCGAGCGGTCATATCATCCATATGCTGTATATGGTCAATGACTTCTCCAAATACCCGGTCACCATCTATAATAAGGCGGTGCAGACGATCATCACCTATGTGATCCCGTTCGCCTTTACCGCGTATTTTCCGGCGAGTTACTTTCTGACCGGTAAAAATCCGCTGTTCTGTATCGGCGGCACGGTGATCGCGGGAACGGTACTGTTCACGCTCGCCGTGTTTGTCTGGAACAGGGGACTGCGGGCATATGAGTCCGCGGGTTCGTAGCGGAACATTCGCAAGTATTGTACAATAAGGTTGATATAGATGAAAAATCCGTTTATCTGTTATTCCGATGAGGACAAAACCGAATATTTATCCCCACGCTGTTCGCTCAACCGCGCGGTACTCAAAAAGCTCCCCTTGTACGGGATCGAAGATGAGATCGAGGGGATGGGATTCAACGAGATCTTCTCCACACCCGCGATCGTCGCTTGTATCAGACGCGTGTCGCGCCGCTACGGGATCGATCTGAGCGAGGAGCCAGATTACAGATTGCCGCAGATCTTGAATGAGTCGCTCGAGTCCGACGACGCGCGCTATCGTCAGATGGCGGCACGCGTGGTCAAGCAATTCGGCAACCGCCTCGGACTGTTGCTGTTGGCGCTCAAAAAAGGGGAGCGGGAAAATCGTCTGGCGCGTGACGATTGGGATGACGCCTGTTGGGAATACTGGCGGTCGCTCAAGACCGTCATCCTCACCGGCGGTCTGGCAAGTTCGATGATGGGCAGACGCTTCAAAGAAGACATCCAGACGATCTTTGATAGCGCGGGCGAAAAGCCGTACCACATCATGCTCTTTGATAACGGTACCTATATCGGCGTGATGGGGCTGGCGCAAAAGCTGATGAAGAATGATACATCATGTTTGGTGCTGGATTTCGGGCATACGGGGATCAAGCGCGCGGTCATCAAAAAATCCGGCGGCGAGATCGCGGAGTTCACCGCGCAGGAGAGCCTGCCGTCCCTGCATATGAAGAGCCATTTTGACAGTGAAGATGAGAAACGCCGCGAGGCGATTGAGCTGCACCGCTATATCGTCAACACGATCGCCGCGTCATATCGTGCCGCCGATCCCGCGGCGTTGGATGATACGATCCTGATCAGCATCGCCAACTACACGCACAACGGCTTGCTGAACGGCGAGCGCGGCGGTTACGCAAAGCTCTGCGTCATCGATCCGGACTATGCCGCCGTGTTGGAGGATGACCTTTCGGGAGAACTGCACCGAGATATCAAGGTCAGGCTGGTGCATGACAGCACCGCGTCGGCGCTGTATTTCGCGGACGTCGATCGATCGGTGTGCATTACCCTCGGTACCGGCTTCGGCGTAGGGTTCACGGATATCGAGATACAATAAGCGGTTGAGATTGCCACGGCTTATGCAAGCCTCGCAATGACAAAATGTATGCGGTTGAGATTGCCACGGCTTATGCAAGCCTCGCAATGACAAAATGTATGCGGTCGAGATTGCCACGGCTTTTGGAAGCCTCGCAATGACAAAATGTATGCGGTTGAGATTGCCACGGCTTTTGCAAGCCTTGCAATGACGAAATGGTTAGGGAAGAGGTGTTTCGTTTCGGAACGCCTCTTATTTCTATTTTAGAATTATATATGCATAATCACATTTTCGGTGTTCGGGTACAATCGTTTTTGTACAAACAAAAACTTTCTTTGTCATTATTAACAAAAATAAGACAAAAAGATTGTGCAAAACATCGTGACGAAATATTCTGTTTTTCATTTATTTATTTTTGAGGTTATGCTATAATGGTTGTAACTGGATTAGTATGTGGTTTTGCATGCCGATCCATAGTACGTATTCTTTATGAAGGAGAGGATTACATGAAAATTCGTAGGATTATCTCCATAGCTCTGGCTGTACTGATGCTGATGTCAGTATTCACCGTAGCGGCTTCTGCCGCTGAGGCGGATCTGGCCGACACCGGTTATTCCAACCAGTCCTATCTCGAGAACTACGCCGCACAGGCGGCTAAGGAGAAGAATCTCGGCGCGACCTATACGCCGTCTGCCACTACCTTTAAGGTGTGGGCTCCCGAAGCTACCTCTGTGATGGTAAAAATGTTTACCACCGGTACCGACGCTGAGTCGGGCGCTGCCGTTCTCGGCACCTCCGCCATGACTTATGACAGCACCACCGGTATCTGGTCCCTGACTAAGTCCGGCGACCTCAAAAACACCTATTACACCTATCTCGTTACACGCAACGGCGTTGTCAGCGAGACCGTTGACCCGTATGCAAAGGGCGTCGGCGCGAACGGCGACCGTTCCATGGTCGTTGACCTCGATTCCACAGACCCCGCAGGTTGGGATCAGGACAGCCACGTGCTGTTCAACAACCCCGGCGAGGCTGTCGTATGGGAGATCCACGTTCGTGATTTCTCCATCGATGTTTCTTCCGGCGTAAGTGAAGAAAATCGCGGTAAGTATCTCGCGTTCACCGAGGGTAACACCACCGTCAACGGCGAAGGCGCTGTTGCTTCCTGTGTTGACTATCTGGTCGAGCACAACGTCAACTGCGTACAGCTGATGCCTGTCGAGGACTTTGCGTCTATCGACGAGACCGATAACCAGACCAAGCGCAACTGGGGTTATGATCCCAAGAACTATAACGTTCCCGAAGGCTCTTACTCCTCCGATCCTTATGACGGCAACACCCGTATCAAGGAGTTCAAGATGCTGGTTCAGGCGCTGCATGACCGCGGTATCTCCGTCGTTATGGACGTTGTTTACAACCATACCTTCGTTCGTGAGGGCTCTCCGTTCTCCAAGACAGTTCCGAAATACTTCTATCGTATGTCCAATATGGCAGGCAACACCTATCATAACGGTTCCGGCCTGGGCAACGTTCTCTCTTCCGAGAAGGCAATGACCCGCCAGTATATCCAGGATTCTCTGCTTTACTGGGCAAATGAGTATCATATCGACGGTTTCCGTTTCGACCTGATGGGCTGCTTCGACACCAACTCCGTCAAGGCTTGGAGATCCGCTCTTGACCAGGTCGATTCCCGTATTCTGATGTACGGCGAGCCTTGGGCAGGCGGTTCCGACATCGGTATCAACAACGCTGTCAACAAGGGCAACATCGCTTCTCTGACCAGAGTCGGCGGCTTCAACGAAGGCTACTCCGACGCGCTCAAGGGCAGCC
Organism: Ruminococcus difficilis; assembly: GCF_016680995.1. Next base: position 125,057 of record NZ_JAEQMG010000035.1, read on the forward strand.
ATGAGACCGCTACCGGTACCGGCTTCCTCAACGGCGGCTCCGCTACCGAGGTCCTGAAGGCTGCGGGCGGTACCGCGACCGATTTCTCCGGCGCTAAGCCCGAGCAGATGATCCAGTACACCGATAACCATGATAACTTCACGCTCTTTGATAAGATCTTAGCGGCGAACAGAACCTCCGGCTTCAAGACCGGTAAGGACGATCCCACTCTGTACAACACCAACAAGAACATCGTTGAGACCACCGACGCCAAGGTGCTCGGTCAGGTCAAGCTCGGTTTGACCTCCGCTCTGACCGCTCAGGGTATTCCGTTCACCGTAGCGGGTACCGAGTTCTGCCGCACCAAGTACGGCGATCAGAACTCCTACCGTTCACCTGACAACATGAACGCGATCAACTGGAGCCGCGCTTCCAAGTATAAGGCGGTTTCCGATTACTATGCAGGCCTTGTCGCGATCCGTAAGGCTGTTTCCGCTTTCGGCGACACCACCGCTAACAATATTTCCACCGTTTCCGGCTGCACTGCATGGCAGATCACCAACAACAAGTCCGGCGAATGGAACAAGGTCATCGTCGCGCTGAACAACTCCGATTCCGCGAAGTCGATCAGCCTGTCCGGTTCCTGGAATGTTGTCGCTAACGGCACCAAGGCCGGTACCACTTCTTTGGGCACCGCTTCCGGTTCCTACAGCGTTCCCGCATGGAGCAGCGTGGTCCTCGTTGACTCTGCTTCCTTCGGCAACTACAGCCAGCCCGCTCTCGGCACCTCTAAGCTGACCGTTGAGCATTACACCCGTGATTCCGCTTCCGGCTCCTACAGCAAGGCTAAGACCGAGAAGTTTGAGTACAAAGAGAACCAGACATGGCGTGCGTCTCAGGATCTTTCCATCCTGTTTGACCATACCCTGACCAACACCGAGTCTACCGCTTCCGGTAACGCTACCTATGGTACGGCTGTCGCAGGTCAGGATATCACCGTTAAGTTCTATTACACCAGAGAGATCGGCTCCGCTTATCTGACCGTTAACTTCATTGATAACGCGACGGGCACACAGGCTAAGGCGCCGATGAAGTATCGCTTGAAGGACGGCGACAAGTTCTCCATCCCCGCGACTCGTGTACAGGGCTATCAGCTCGATACCACGAAGGTTCCCGGCAACACTGTAGGCGAATTCAATTCCGCTTCTCCCGCGACCTTCAACTTCTATTACAACAAGCTCTCCAACACCACCACCAAGGTGCATTATTACAATGCCAAGGGTTGGTCTTGGGTCAACTGCTACGCTTATGACGATTTGGGCAACGAGCCTCTGGGCGCATGGGCTACTCAGGGTAAGAGAGACGCTTCCAAGATGAACGACGATCCCGATCAGTCCGATTCCAAGTGGCTGGTTGTCACTGTTCCTTCCTCCGCTTGCTACGTCATGTTCCACAACACCAACGCGAACGCGCAGGTTCCGGATCAGGGCGAGCCCGGTTACGAAGTTGCCGGCGAGGCTTGGATCAAGGATAACGTCACCAGCTTCAACTGCTCTATCGTTACCTCTCATATCGACCTCGAGACAGGCGAGAAGCTTGCTCCCGACGTCACCAAGTCCTTTACCAACGTTCGTTCCAACCAGACCTACACCACTTCTCCCGACACTTCTCTCAACCGCAACTATATCACTCCCGCTCTGGCGTCCGGCTTCTATCAGCCCGGCGTGCTGAATGTGGTTTATCTCTACACCGGTGACGCGCCCACTCCCGATCCCGGAAAGCAGATCTACGGTGATGTTGACGGCGACGGCTATGTCACTGTTATGGACGCTACCGTGCTCCAGAGATCCTTGGCTGGTATGTCGACTCTGACCAACGATCAGAAGACCGTTGCCGATGTTGACGCGGATGACTCTGTCACCTCCGTTGACCTTACCTGCATCCAGCGTTACCTCGCTGAGGTGAAGGTCAAGGGCAACCGCACCGGTCAGGTCGTCGGTGAGGCTCCCGTAGGCGAGCACACTTATGATGAGTTCCTTAACGCGTATACCGCTTTGAATACGCTGTTTGCGAAGTATCCGGCTGACAAGTACGGCTCCAACGCCGCTTACCAGCAGGCACAGGCTGCTCTGAGCGCTTATGCTGCTACCGCGATGAATCCCGCTGCCGACGTTGAGGATATCGACGAAGGTTACAACGCATGTGCCGCGGCATACGCTGCGCTCAGCGCTGTTCAACTCGATGACGACGATGATGATGACGATGACGATACCGGCAGAACCATCATCTTCTCGAACAACAAGGGCTTCAGCAACGTCCATATCTATTACTGGGGCGACGGCGATGGTCCCGTAGCATGGCCCGGTGTTGAGATGACTTATCTCGACACTAACGAGTACGGCGAGCAGCGCTATACCTTCGAGATGCCCGAGGGTATGACCAACTTCATCATCAACGACGGCACACAGCAGACTGTTGACATTCCGTTCACCGGCTCTACCGGCGTTTACATGACCGATAAGGACGGCGAAGGTCACTATATGGTCGACTTCTATGATATCGAAGGCGGCACCGGCGGCGGTGGCGGAGATGATCATCACGAGGATCTGCCTTATTTCCTGCTGACCGATAACTTCGGTTGGGGTACAGCCTATGTTTACGCTTGGAACGATAACGGTCCTTTGAACGGCGAGTGGCCTGGTTCCGCTATGGCTGAAACCGTTACCAATGATATGGGTCAGACCCAGTTCAAGTGCTATGTTCCCGAAGGCGCTACGGGCGTCATCCTGAGCAACGGCAACGGCGCTCAGACCGAGGATATCACCGACTTCAGCCATGCAGGCTACTGGATGGACGGTACGCAGAACAGTTCGGGTCACTATCTCGTTACCGCATGGGATTGATCTTGACCGATCATTAAAAACCGAATAATCGATTAATGTGAAAAAAGGGAGCAGATTTCGGTCTGCTCCCTGATTTTATCCCTATTTCACTTGCAATAATATGGTTTTCATGGTAGTATATCCATGAATAAGAATATTATTAGGAGATAAAATGGATTTATTAGAAAAAGCGATCATCTTTGCGGTGCGCGCACACGAAGGGATGATCCGTGAAAAAAGCGGAATGCCGTATATTTTGCATCCGATCGAAGCGACGACGATCGCTTCTACGCTGACAAATGATCGCGAGGTGCTCGCGGCGATGATGCTCCATGATACGGTCGAGGATACCGATACCGCATTTGACGATATCCGCCGGGAGTTCGGCGATCGTGTGGAGCAGCTCGTGCATGGCGAGACGGAAAAGGAATACGCGGAGTTATCGCGCGAAGATAGCTGGAAACTGAGAAAAGAAGAGTCGCTCACGCGTCTGCGCGCCAATCAGGATCGTTCTGTCAAGATCATGTGGCTCTCTGACAAGTTATCCAACGCGCGTTCTTTATTGCGTATTTTTGAAGAGCGCGGCGACGCGATGTGGGAACTCTTCCATCAAAAGGATAAGAGTGTACAGGAATGGTATTATCGTTCCGTTGCCGACGCATTGTCGGAGTTTTCCGAAACCCCTGCATACCGAGAGTATGTTCTTTTGATCGATTATATATTTGGAGGTCAAACATGAAATCAGAGCTGAATAATGGTACTTTGACGATCTGGCTGGATGGTCGTATCGATTCACACCGTGCGCCGACGGTCGAAATAGAGATCAATAATATTGTCAAGAAAACGGATTTTGATCATTTGGTGCTTGACGCCGAGGATATGGAATACATCAGCAGCGCGGGTCTGCGGATCATCTTAAAGCTGCTCAAGAAACATAGGGATGTTACGTTGGTCAACGTCAGCTCCGAGGTCTATGAGATATTGGAGATGACCGGCTTTACGGAGATGATGACGGTCGAAAGAGCGCTGAAATGTATCGACGTTACCGGTAAAAAGATCATCGGTAAGGGCGCTAACGGCGTGATCTACCGTATTGATAACGATACCATCGTCAAGGTGTACAACGAGGCGGATACCCTCGATCATATCAAGGCGGAGCATGATATGTCCCGCACGGCTTTTATTCTGGGAATTCCCACCGCGATCCCCTTCGGGATCGTCAAGGTAGGGGAGAGATACGGCTCGATCTTTGAGCTGATCAACGCAAGGACCTTTGCCGAGCTGCTTCAGCAGGATCCGACACAGATCGAGTTTGTTGCGCAGCAGACGGTCGAACTGGCAAAAACACTGCACGAAACTGAGGCGCCTGTTGGGATACCGCTTCACAGCGACGTCGCCCGTCAGTGGCTCGACGAGGCAAAGAGCAGCTTTGACCCGCAGCATTTCGCTAAGCTCAGCGCGCTGATCAAGATGATCCCCGAGACAGGCACCATGCTGCACGGCGATCTGCACATCAAGAACATCATGCAGTATGAGGATGAGGCGCTGCTGATCGATATGGATACGCTCAGCGCGGGTCATCCGATCTATGAGCTGGCGTGCATTTATAACGCGTATGAGGGCTTCGGTATCTGTGATCCGAATGTTTTCAAAAACTTCCTGTCGGTGGATGAAAGCGTGGTCAAGCCGCTTCTGCACCGTATTCTGGAGCTGTACCTCGAAACCGATGATGAGGACAGGATCAATGAGGTCAAGGAGAAAGCCTCTGTGATCGGACTGCTGCGCGTACTGCGCAGGATCATCCGTATCGGTGAACAGGATACACCGGAAGGCAAAAAGCTGTTAGAGGAGTGCCGTGATCGTATCAATCGCGCGGTCGATCATCTGGATACATTGACTTTTTGATATAAAGGAACGATTATGAAAGTCTTCAAAAAATTGTTTAAAAACTTTGAAGCGAATATCATCACCTTTACCGTACTGCTGTTGCTGTTGTTCAGTATTCTGGTATCGGTGATCGGTTACGGTAGTTTTACGAAAGCGTTTGAGTTGGAGTACGACAACACCACCTATCATATGGCGGATACCGCTACAGCGCTGATAGACGGTGATCAAATCGATGATTATCTGGCTAACGGCGCCGATGACGCATCCTACAAAAGCACGAAGAATGCTTTGGATACGTATTGCCTGAAGATGGATGTGTCTCTGGTCTATCTGATCCAGGTGGATACGACCGATTATAATCATTTTGTATCTGTTTTTAACTGTGTCGGCAAGGACGCTCCCTATACGGAATGGGAATTGGGCTCGGTTCATGATACGACCAACGACGAGTATAGGGAAACCTATCGTCAGTTGTATGACGGCACTCTTGAACATGGCACGATCTATCGTACCGATAACCTGAGAGGCGCGCCGCCGCATATCACGACGCTGGTGCCGCTGAAGGATTCTGACGGCAAGACCGTCGCCGTGTTATGTATACAGCGTATGATGGACCGTATGGTTGAAGCCCGCAGACCCTTTTTGTATATCATCGCCGGCTCCACGGCGGGGTTGATGCTCTTTTCATCTATTATTTCCGCAATATATATCCGCAGGCAGTTCGTCAGACCGATCCACAAGATCATCCGCGAGGCAAAGCGTTTTGCGAATGAAAACAAGCCCGGTGAAAAGCTCGGCGCGGATATCAGTTATATTGAAGAGCTCTCCGTGTTAGCGACCTCGATCGATAAGATGGAGGAGGATATGCTGCAATACATCGATAACCTGACTGCCGCCACCGCGGAGAAGGAGCGTATCGGAACGGAGCTCTCTCTGGCGACGGCGATCCAGGCAAATTCTCTGCCGAATACATTCCCCGCGTTCCCCGACCGCAGTGATTTTGATATCTATGCGTCCATGACCCCCGCGAAAGCGGTCGGCGGTGATTTTTATGATTTCTTCCTGATCGACGATGATCATCTTGCCGTTGTGATCGCGGATGTATCCGGAAAGGGTATTCCCGCCTCGCTGTTTATGATGGTCACCAAGATCTTAGTCAATGAGATCTCGCAGCACAGCGGCTTTACTCCCGCACAGGCGCTTCAGCTGGTCAACGAGCGTGTTTGTCCGCGCAATCGTGAGGACATGTTCGTTACGGTGTGGCTGGGCTTCATAGAGCTGTCAACCGGCAAGGTCATCAGCGCCAATGCCGGTCATGAGGATCCTGCCATTATGCGGAAGGACGGCGAATTCGAGATCCTCAAATCCCGTCACGGATTTGTCATCGGCGCGATCGACACAGTCAAATATCATAATTTTGAATTTACACTCGGGCGCGGCGATAAGCTGTTCCTGTATACCGACGGTATCCCCGAGGCAACAGATATAGATAATAACATGATGTCCATTGACGGTATGCTCAAGGCGCTGAATCAGTATAAAGAAGAAAGTCCGCAGGGTATCATCGAGGGCGTGATCAGGAGCGTCAACGAATTTGTCGGCGAAGCGCCGCAGTTCGATGATATGACGACTGTCTGTCTGGAACTGAAGGGAAAAGAGACTGCCCGACTTGTTGTTGACGCCGAGAGATCTGAAATGGACACGGTCAATGAGTTTGTCCATCAGCACCTCAGCGATACTCCGTGTTCCTTCAAAACGCTGATGGATCTGGATCTGGCGGTCGAAGAGATTTTTGTCAATATCGCGAATTACGCCTACGGAGAGGAAAGGGGAAAGGCAGAAATTATTCTTTTAAAGAATAATGATTCTGTTTCGCTGACCTTTGTCGATCAGGGTATCCCGTATAATCCGCTGGCAAAGCCCGATCCAGATACCACGCTCAGCGCGTCGGAACGACAGATCGGCGGACTGGGGATCTTCCTCGTCAAAAAGATGATGGATGAAACCTCCTATGAATACAAGAATGGCTCCAATCGCTTCACAATGGTGAAGAAGTTCACTTAATAGTATCAATAAAAACGCAGGACGTTTCGGCAACGTCCTGCGTTTTAGTTTATTGGATATATACGATCGCTGTTTTTTTGAAGGCGGTGATGATCTTTCTGATCCCCGCGTAGGCAACACTCAGACAGAAGCCGTATTTCAGGATGATCGTATTCTTCATGATCAGCCCGATGATCACCAGCGCCAGCGCGAAGATCACCATGGCGAGTCCTATGACCAGCTTACGGATCCAGTGGCGTGAGCCGTTCTTTTTTTCTTCAAACGCTCTGAGGATATCCACAAAGCCGCTGAACGCGTAGATGATCAACAGGAAGATCAGGATGGTCAGGGATTTGTCGTCATAGAGCGAGTAGATGAACAAGCCTAAATCAAGGATGATGATCGCTTCACACAAGATGATCTTTCCGCCGACCATATGTCGCGCCATCATTACGTAATAGATCAGCTGGCTGATACTGTAGAAGAGAAGCATGAAGGAGATGATGAGCGTGATGACGCCGTAGGAATCCTTAGGCAATAACAGCAATAGCAGGGAAATGACAAGATAGAGGATGCCGAGGATGAAAGAACGAACCCGTTGGAATCGACTCATGTTTCGTTTCCTCCCCGGTGCTGCTTGATCAGCGTGCAAAAGTCATTGATACCCCGCAATCTGTCTTCGTCATACTCGACAGAATTCCACGCGGCATAAAAGTGAAAACCCGAATTCATGCGCTGACCTCCTGTTTTGCCTGTTTTCTGATCTTTCTCAGCGCAACAGAGGAATAGATCAGCTGGATCAAAAAGATCATCCTTGTCACATCGATGAAGATCGTGATAACCAGTATGAGCGGATCATCGATATCGATAAAATCAGTGATCAGATAGAATGCTTCAAGCAGGATCATCGCAAGGCCGTAAACACAGATCACTCCGGCAAAGAACAGGTAGACGGGCTTTACGTGCTTACCCTTACCTTCCGCTCGTGCGGACATCCCCAGCCATACATACACCAGTACGGTCAGAATGGCGACGACCCATGTCAATATGACGACAGCGAGCTGATCCTCTTCGCCGGTATCCTCATAATAGGCGCTGCCGAGCAGTATGACAGTCAATATCAGTTTAATGAAAGCCCACAGACCGAAAGCAATGACGCCGGTGCCCAGCGTTACCAGATTGTTTTCCAGCCGTCTGGTTTTCGCTCCCATCATTTTTCACTTCCTTTTTTGTGATGGGCTTTTAATCGGTTGGACAGTTTGACATTGAACGTTAAGCCCTCTTCGGAGGGTACCGCCTCGATGGATCCGCCGTGCAGGACGGTGATGCGCTTGGCGATGGACAGTCCGATCCCGTGACCGCCGGTCGAGGAGGTGCGGGAGGAATCGGGACGGTAGAAGCGGTCGAACAGATGCTTGTAGTCGGCTTCTTGATCGACCTCGCAGGTGTTGTATATGCTCAGCGTTGTATGGCGCAGTTCCTTATTCAATTTGACGCGGAATTCCCCTTCATCGGTGACGTACTTAGACGCGTTCTCCACCAGTACGGAGACCAGCCGCTTGAGCTGATCGGTGTTGCCGTTGATGGTGACGTCGGGTTGGAGCTCATAGCTTGTCTGAACATTTTTAGCGCGGAATACTTCTTCAAAATCAGCGCAGACCGCCTCTGTCATTTCGCTGAGGTTGACCGCTTCGATATCGGAGATCTCATCGACCTCTTCCAGACGGTTGAGGGTGAGCAGCTCTCCGACAAGCTCACTGATACGTGTTACCTGAGTCGTGATATTATTGAGCCATTCGCTTTCGCCGTTTTTATAGGCGAGCACCTCCGCGTTAGCGGAGATAATGGCGATCGGTGTTTTTATCTCATGACTCGCGTCGGTGATGAATTGCTTTTGCATGCGCGAGTTCTCTTCAAACGGCTTGACGATACGGTTCGACAGGAACCAGAACACCACGGTGATCAGAACGATAAAGACGACCGCCAGCAGTGAGAGCATGAGCGTCAGCAGATCGACCGCGTTATACTCATAGGTGTAGTCGACGAATATGACCATGTCATTTTCATCGCTGACACGGTAGCGAAAATCGTTGTAATCTCCGGTCTTGAGGTTGGACATTTTCACGATGTCCGCCATAGCGACAGCTTTTCCCTCGTCGATCGACACGTTGTGATCGACGTAGACGACCACATGATCATTTTCTTCGTATTTCACCGCGAAATAACGCATACGAAAGGGAGAATCCTCGTTATAGCTGTAAATGTTGAACAAACTCGGTTTGTTGATCTCGCTTTTTGGGGGAACTTCGCCCTGATTATCGGCGATCAGCTCCGTCATGGCGTCAGCCCGTCGGGTGATCTCCGCGTTCAAAAAGATCGAGACGAACAGGATCGTCAGCGCAAAGACGATGGTAGCGGAGATGAACACACCGAGTACGATTTTTCTTCGCAGTTTTTTCATGAGAGCTCCTCTTTCAGTTCGAAGGTATCGTCTTCGATGACGACGGCGACGTCGGCGTGGATCTGTCTGAGCTTGTTTTTCAGATAGTATAGGTACAGCTCCGCCTTCTCGGGGCTTTCTTTGCCGCCCCAGACCGCCTCGTTGATCTCTTCTGCGGAATAGATCCTGCCGACATTGCGGACGAGGTAGGTCAAAAGCTCCGCCTCGGGATTGTTCAGCCGCAGACTGCCCTTGTCGGATCTCAACTCGCAGGTGTTGGAGTTCAGCTCGATGTTCGCGTATTTGATGACGGAATGGCGGTAGTCGTTATTGCGGCGGATCAGGGATTGCAGACGCGCTACCAACTCCTTCATCGCGAAGGGCTTAGAGAGATAATCATCCGCGCCCGTGGACAGTCCCGTGATACGATCGTCGAGCGTCGCTTTGGCGGTGAGCATCAGCACACAGGTGTGGTTGCCGTTTTGCCGCATGGCTTCGAGCACCTCGATACCATCCTTTTTCGGCATCATGATATCGAGAACGACTGCGTCAAAGTAATCCTTGTCCAGTGCCTCGAGCGCCTCTTCACCGTCATAGACGGGCGTGACGTCAAAGCCCTCCATTTTTAAGATCTCGACGACAGCGACAGAGAGCTGCCGCTCGTCTTCTGCGTAAAGTACCTTCATCATTTACCCCTTTTGGATCAGATCTCTGATCGTTTGCATCGACAGGTCGGTGGACGCCATCTCATCGGCACAGCGCTTGAGCTCGTCCACGATCAGAGCCGTGTTTTTGATATGCTTCTTGTATTTGAGCTGGTGCTCCAGACTTGCCCAGCAGTCCATCGCGATCGTGCGCAGCTGGATCTCGACGTTGATGGTGTCGATACCGCCGACGCCGAAGGGGAGGTTGAGCAGAACATGCAGGCTGCGGTAACCGTTGGGCTTGGCGTTGGCGATATAATCCTTGACGGTGACGACCTTCCAGTGATCGTTTTTCTCGATCAGCTCAAGGACGGTATAGATGTCACCGACAAAGTGCGTGATGACGCGAACGCCCACGATATCGGACAGGTTTTTGATCGCGCATGCAGCGGTTTCTTCCAGCTCAAATCTTCTGAGCTTTTCGCACAGACTGTCCGCGCTTTTGACACGGCATTTGATGTGCTCCGCAAGCGTTGTTTCGGGATCGGTGCTGATGCTGTCGAGCATTGCCTGAATCTCGCGCATCAACAGCTGTTCAATTTCTTCGAGCTTCGGCGCGAACTCGCCGTAGAATCGTAAATCTTCTTGTTTCATCATCTTGGTCGATCCTTATCATTTTTGTTATGGATGGGTTTTGAGTCGATACCCATTTTAACCGTTTCTATTATATCATCTATACCGAAAAAGACAAGAAAAAAATGAATGATGTCCGACGGTCGGTTAATCATACGCGAGTGACGTTGAAAAATTCAAAAGAACGTGAAAAAACATTCACCGCAATATTGAAAAAATTCTGATATCATGTTATATTTTAGTTGATAGATTTATGAAAAAGACCGTTGATCCCGTGAGCCGCTTGACTGTTCGGCAAACGAAGGATCGGATGATGGTTTTCGGAAAGGCAGGATGATTTGATGAAAAGAATGTTGAGAAAAGCCCTTGCGGTTTTTCTTTCTGTTATCATGGCGGGTTCTGTTTGTATGATCGGCGTCTCTGCCGAAGGCGCAGCGCCCGATTCCGACAGCACCTACTACAAAGGCGCTTTCTATTATCATCCCGGTATTGGTGAGGTTAATTCCGGTGAAGAGCATGTGGAGGTCTATACCTATACGGATGATTATTTCAAGAAGTCCGGAAGGGACTATGATGAGCACCTCGCCACTCTGAGCTTTGCGCTGGCGACCGCATCTGCCGGCAGTACCAGAGAGCCCAATACGGAAGATGGCTATCGGAACAAGAGTCGTAACGCGGTCGCGTTTTTGGAGGATACCGGTTTTTCCGGGATATCCTACAACCATGATTATACCATCAAGCCCACCAAGGATACAATGGGCGTAGCCTGTGCGCAAAAGCAGATCATCGAGAACGGTAAACCGTATACGCTTCTGGTCATCTTGCCGCGCAGTGCCAATTATGAGGCGGAATGGGGCAATAACTTTGTCCTCGGCACCGACGGTAATGCCGCGGGATTTGATACCGGCGCCGAAACGTGCCTTGCGTTCGCAAAGGACTATATCGCGGAAAAGGCGATCAGCGGTGATATCAAGGTCTGGACGACCGGCTTCAGCCGCGGCGCTGCGATCGCTGATCTGATCGCGGCAAAGCTGATCGATGATCCTCAGAGATATCTGGGCGATACCGTCGCGCTGACGTCCGACAACCTATATGCTTATACCGGCGCTGCACCGAGCGCGGCGGATGTTGATAACGATCCGCGTAACGAGAAATACGCCGGTATCTTCAACGGCTATCTGGAGACTGATCTTGCCGCCGCAATGGCGCCTGTGGATATGGGATTTGCGCGCTATGGCACCGACCGCGTGTTGTATCAAGCGGAGAATTACGATAAGATGCTCGCTAATCTCGCGATCTCCAACGAGGCTGTCTATTCGGAATACACCACTTCTGCTAACCCCAAATACTTCCATCCGAAAAGACTCAGTCTCGTGAATGGCTCGATCGGTCTTGTAGATGATAACAACTCCTATATCCCGAACGACGCGAAGGTGTATTTGCAGGGATTATGTACCTATCTGACTCAGATCACCGGCGGCAGAGAAGAATACGCGAGAACCTATGAACAGCCGTTATCGGATCTGATCGCTTACTATGAATCACTGTCGAGCGATGAGAGTGCCGCCATGACGGCGTCGATCACCGGCAACGAAAAGAGCTTGTACCTTGCGGTGGCGCTGTATACCTACTATATTCTTAAAAAAGATGAAGGGCAAAAGGAATTTACCGCGGAACAGATCAGACAAATCGTAACGCAACTTGCGGGAATCGTCGCAGCCAGAAATGATTCCGGCAATACCGGTATCAACGCGGCGGCTTTTGCCAAAGCGTCTGTTTTACTCGCCACCTTCCTGCTTCTCGACGCTGATACGGTCAAGGGATACGCTGCCGGATTCCTCGGCGATGTACTGAAAGGCGCGATGACGGCTTCCGGCGCGACACAGGAGGAGTTGGACAGCGTGACCGATACAGAATCATGCCTTGCGTTGACCCATTTTCTTTCTCACCTGGTCTTCGGCAATATCTGGCAGAGTGATGAGCACAGAGCGCTGAATCCTAACAACGATCAGATCAGAGCTGCCGCAACGCTGATCGGTAATTTGTCGAACCTTTCTGTCGACCATGCGAACGAGATCATTATTTCATGGCTCAAGACGGAGGATCACTACTATGATGATTATACCGCTCTTACCCCTGCGCAGCTGGCAGGCTACCGCCGCGTCTATGTCAGCGCGTCCGATGATACGGCGTTCAACGGAAGTATCACCGACGCGGACGGCAAGGATATCGCTGTGGTGGAAAACGGCGTTGTGAAAAACAGCGCCGATAAATGGATCGGTTTCACTCAGACGGACAACGGCGGATTCTTCCGTATCCCTGCGGATCAGGACATTTCCATCCGATTGAACACTGTTCGATCCGCGGCTGTTACCGTCAGCATCGGCGAATATGAGCTCTATGACGCGAAAACGTCGATGCTGTTTGATCAAAGTGTAAACGCAAAAGCGACTGATACGGTCATCATTTCTCTTCCCACTGTCAGCCGAAACGAGATGCCGTCCGATACGGCGTATTCCGTGACGGTGATCCCCGGCGGTGAGGGCAGCAATATCCTGGGCGACGCGGATATGAACGGTACGGTCGAGATGATCGACGCTACCTGGATCCTTCGCCACAACGCGGGGTTTATCACTCTCTCGGATGACGCGCTCGCGCTCTGCGACGTTGATAAGGATGAGTCGGTCGCGATCATGGATGTGACCGCGATCCAGCGCTATATCAGTCATCTGAAAGCGCCCGAGGGAATCGGAGAACCGATCGCGTAATTGAAACGATAGGGTAGACGCTTCTCTGAGAATCATCAAATAAGAATCAACGTGATATTGAAAAAGCCTGATCTTCGGATCAGGCTTTTCTGTGTGTTTACTTTTTCTTGAAACAGTGTTTATCAAAGGCGGGGTTAAAGGCATAGAAGTTCTTGCTGTCGAGCTTGTCGGTCAACAGACGCAGATTCTCACCGAACCGCTGGTAATGCACGACCTCTCTTGCTCTGAGGAAGCGGATCGGATCGATCACATCGGGGTCGTCGCAGAAGCGCAGGATGTTGTCATAGGTGGTACGCGCTTTTTGCTCCGCGGCTAAGCTCTCGTGCAGATCGGTGATCGGATCACCCTTGCTGGCGATCGCAAACGCGTCGAAGGGTACGCCTGCCGCCGAATTGGGGTAGATACCGGTGGTGTGGTCGACAAAGTAGGCGTCGAACCCTGCCTTTTTGATATCATCCTCACTGAGGTTGCGCGTCAGCTGATAGACGATCGCGCCGATCATCTCCAGATGGTTCAGCTCCTCGGTGCCTACCGAAGACCCTCAATACAGAAAAACGAGCGATTTTAATGCGAATTCAGAATTAAAATGGCTTGAAATCCTAAAAACCTATCAATTATACTGCTACACACGTAAGAATTACAAAATTATCCGTAATGCAGGGGAGAGGGACAAGCATAAGACAAAGGTGTTCACTGTAAGCGTACATGCGGTATAGATAATAAGATAATTTCCCAATAATATAATATCGAAGTGAACATTCGACTTGTAGTGACAATGTATTGACAAACAGCTATAAATCGGTTATACTAAGTTACAGAATAACAGAAAGGGGAGATACAATGAGTATGAACGTTGCAAGTGCACCCAAGACGTCTACCTTTCAGGCGAGAATCAACCCCGAAGTCAAAAAGGAAGTCGAAGGAATATTAGCTGACTGCGGTTTGACCTTGACCGAGGCTTTCAATGCCTTCCTGCAGCAGACGTTGAATGTCGGAGGTTTACCGTTCCTCTTGACTAAGGACGGCGATAAAGTGCTCAGAGAACAGGCAATCGCGCTTTTGATGGCTGAGCTGAAAGCGGGCGAGGATTCCGCCAAATCGGAAAGCGATTGGGTCTCGGAAGAAGATATGCTCGCTGAGTTTGGGTTGAACACATGAAGCTGATCTATTCGCCTCAGGCGAGAGTTGACCTCAGAGAGATAAAAGCATATATCCGTGACAATCTCCAAAACCCGACAGCAGCTGAGAATGTGACACAGAAGATACTCAAGAGTTGTTCACTGTTAAAGGAGAACCCTTTGCTCGGAGCTGAACTGAGCGGAAAAGTTGACAGAGAGACGGATTTGCGTTACTTGATCATCAATCAGCATATCGCGTTTTACAAAGTCGACGACAGCGTGATTCGTGTGATCCGTATCCGTGACGCGAGAACAAACTATATGCATATCATTTTCAAATAGACAAAAGACAAAGGAGCTGCGCGTTGCGTGGCTCCTATTCACATATGCTTCTAAAGGTTGAGATGATCACAATAACCCCCGATAACCCCTTGCGCTATGACAAAGGGGTTATCGGCTTTTCTATGTCGGTTGGCATTTATCTATGGAGGTTTGATTGATGATAACCAGCCTACTATGTACAAATTGCCTAAATATCGTTACAGGATTTTGGATTGCACGACCTGCCGAAATATGGTAGAATTATAGTGCGACATAATTTCATATTATTTACGTAAGATAATAGTATGCATTTTTGCTTTTATCAAGGTAAAAATGCATGCTCTGTAGTCATACTTGTCTTACGTAAAGCATGTATTGAAATTGTGTCGCAGCAATCATCGGAGCATAGCGTTTTTCGTGCGTCAGCTTCGGTTGGCGCACTTTTTTTGTAGGAGGGACGGCAATGAAAAGAATATTATCCCTACTGTTAGTGTTCGTTATCACAATCGGTTGTTTCAGCGGAACAATTGTTTCTGTCAATGCTATTACAGACTACACCACCGGAGAGACAGAAGACGGTATCGGTTATAGCATCGATAACGAAACCGATGAGCTGACTGTTACATATGCGGATTTCAGCACAACCGATTTGGTAATCCCCGCTTATATTGACGGTCATCCCGTAACTGCTATCGGAGATAACCTTTTGAACGATACGCCTAATCCCAATTTGAAGAGTGTAGTGATCCCGGATACGGTTAAGAGAATCGGGTTTTATGCTTTTGGCAATTGCATCAACCTTGAATCTGTTGTCATGTCGGAAAACATTGAATATGTAGAAGACTATGCTTTTATGAATACAGCGCTGACCAATAATACCGATAAATGGGTAGATGGATCCCTATACATGGGCAAATTCTTGTACGGCGTATCACCGGATTATTCAGGTGAGTTTGTTGTAAAAGACGGCACAAGAGTAATCGGCAATTATTGCTTCGGCGGTAATAATCGATATGGCTGTCAGAAGATTACCAAAATTATTATTCCCGATACGGTTATTCAAATTGGATTGTTTGCATTTTATAATTGCAAAAGACTTACTTCAATCGATATACCTTCATCGGTTCGATATATTGGAAATTTTGCTTTCGGAAATTGTTCCAACCTCTCAACAATAAATATTGATACTTCAAAGCTAACCTATGTAGGTGAAACGATTGTCAGCAACACACCGTTTTATTACAATGAGGCTAATTGGCAAGATGATGTTCTCTATTTAGGGACAGCAGCGCTTTGCGGAAAGAACACGATCTCAGATTTAAAAATCAAGGAAGGAACAGAGATTGTTGCCGACTATGCGTTTGCGTGTAATGACAATATCGTCTCTGTCAGTTTACCGAGCAGTTTGAGAATAATCTGTCAGCTTGCTTTTGATGATTTGCATAGTCTGTCGGCTATCGAGTTGCCCGATGGACTGGAGTATATTGCAAACAATGCCTTTGATGGATGTGATCAGCTGACGGAACTTGATATTCCCGAGAGCGTAAATTACATTGGTCTGTTTGCGTTTAACCGTACAGACAAGCTTGAAAAGCTGATCATCAGAAATCCTGAATGTACCATTATTAATAATCACGAAGAATACGCAGGTGGAGCATACTCCGTTAATCCGAATACAACAGTGTATGGCGAGGATGGCTCCACAGCAGAAACCTTCGCGAATAATAACGGCGTGAATTTTGTGACGCTGTTCTCAGAATCAGGAACAACCGGTAGTAGGTGTGCGTGGACATTTGATAATGTATCGGGAACTCTTACAATAAGAAATACAAGTACATATTATGATAGTATAAGTAATTATTCATACGGAAAAGCTCCTTGGTTTTCTTTCAGAGAATCAATAAAAACGGTTATTGTTGAGGGAAGGGTATCTTCCGTTGGTGCAAATGCTTTTGCAGGCTGTAATTCACTTGAATACGTTTATATGCCCGAAGTAAATAAGGTTGGCGATTCAGCATTTGAAGGATGTGCTTCTCTAAAGAGCGTGGAATTATCCTCAAAAAACAATAGCGGCGCAAGTATTGGGAAAAACGCATTTTCCTTCTGTACTTCGTTGACGAAAATCGTTATTCCGTTTTCAAGCGTAACAATAGGTGAAAAAGCGTTTTACTATTGCGAGAATTTGAATACACTGGGGATATATAACTATCTCACCATTGGAGATAATGCTTTTTCATACTGTTCAAATCTTTCTTCCATTTATATGCTAAACAACGGGGGTTCGTTCTCAGGCACTATTTCTAACAACGCCTTTACCGGTGTTAAAGCAGATGTGTATTGTTATCTGAGTAATACTTCCTACCTACAGAAAAGCAGATTTGGCGGAGAATTCACATATCCTACTGATACGTCAGGGCTACTGGGATACAACGCTTACTGGAATTATGATCAGTCGAATGAAATACTAACTATAAGCGGTACAGGTAAACTGTTTGAATATACATCCGGAGCAGACCTACCGTGGATGAAACAAAACTATAGCAGCAGTAGGTCGTTTGGCAGCGACATAAAGAAGATCATTATCGAGGACGGCATAACAGAGATACCATCATATTCTTTTGAATATATGGGTAATGTTGAATCCGTTTCACTACCGAATACTTTACTGCGTCTCGAACCTAACGCTTTCAACGATTGCGAATCATTAACAGAGATTACACTTCCTGCTTCGCTGGAATATGTTGGCGGGAGGTATTATTGGTACAGATGTCCCAACCTCAATGATGTATACTACATCGGAACAGAAGAAGAGTGGAACGAAATATATGATTTGACGAATTCGAATTCTTCTTATCGTATTACCCCTCATTTCCTCGTTTATCATCCTGCGACGCAATCCTGTAGTGCAGCAGGTTATCCGGCGCACTATGAGTTCGACGGTACGGAGAATCACACATTTTATGACATTAACAAAGTAGCGATCCCTACTCCCGAACCGAGTAAGCTCGATCATCACTTTAACGGTTATTGGACAAAGGACGCAACCAGCCATTGGCATACCTGTACGCTTTGCGGAACAGCCATCTCAGACAAAGCCGAGCACGTATACGACAATGCTTGTGATGAAATCTGCAATATTTGCGGATACATAAGAACGATCGAGCATGATTACTCAGCATATTATGCCTTTGATGATAACTCACATTGGAGATACTGTACTGTTTGCGGAGATAAGACCGACATGGGGACACACGATTGGGATGACGGTGAGGTTACAAAAGAACCAACCTGCACGGATACAGGGATAAGAACCTATACCTGCTCCGTTTGCCATAAGACGAAGACGGAAACAATTGAAGCAACCGGACACACTCCTGTTATTGATGAAGCCAAAGCTCCGACTTGTACTGAAACTGGCTTAACCGAGGGCAGTCACTGTTCTGTTTGTAGCACTGTTATCACAGCACAGGAAATCATTCCCGCGACCGGACACACATCAGTAATAGACGCTGCTAAGGCGCCGACGTGTACCAAAACCGGCTTAACCGAAGGAAGTCACTGCTCAGTATGTAGCGAGGTGCTTGTTGCTCAGGAGATTATTCCTGTCCTCGGACATGATTGGTCGACAGGCATTATCACATTCAGTCCGGACGGGAAAACAGCTAATGCTTTCCGAGTCTGCAAAAGAGACCACGATCATACCGAAACCGTAGCTTGTCTGGTGACAAATGAAGTCGAAAACCCGGCAACCTGTACAGAGGACGGAAAGACGAAATACTCTGCGCTTGCTGTGTTCAGCGATGGAACGGAGTTATCCGACTCCCTTATTCTCACCGATATTAAGGCAACAGGTCACCATTATGAAAGCTCAGTGACGCCTCCGACTTGCACTAAGGGAGGATTTACGACATATACCTGCTCAGTCTGTGGGGACAGCTATGATGATGACTTTGTAGTTGCTCTTGAACATGACTGGGATGAGGGTAAGGTTACCAAGGAACCTACCTGCACTGAACAAGGCGTAAAGACATTCACCTGTAAGCGTGATAATACTCACACCTATACCGAACCGATCAACGCCCTCAGACACAGTTACGAAAGCGTCGTTACGCCTCCTACCTGCACCGAAAGGGGATATACAACGCATACCTGTTCCAGATGCAGCGACAGTTATGTGGATTCATATGTCAAAGCCCTCGGTCATGACTGGGATGAAGGTAAGGTTACCAAAGAACCTACCTGTACGGAACAAGGTGTGAGAACGTACACATGCAAGCATGATAATACTCACACCTATACCGAGCCGATCAACGCCCTCGGACACAATTACGAAAGCGTTGTGACGCCTCCTACCTGCACAGAAAAGGGCTACACAACGCATACCTGTTCAAGATGTAATGACAGTTATGTGGATTCATATGTCAACGCAAACGGTCACAGCTGGAACGAAGGCGTTATCACCACTGAGCCTGATTGTACCCACAACGGCGTTAAGACATTTACCTGTTCGGAATGCGGTGAAACAAGAGAAGAAGTTGTAGAATCCCCGGGCCATCAGTGGGATGAAGGTACGGTCACCAAAGAGCCGACCTATCACGAGACAGGTGAAATGACTTATACCTGTAGCGTGTGTAAAGCGACAAGGACAGAGATTCTTCCCTGCCTCGAAAAGAGAGGATCGTTCGTCGTATCCAACGAAACAGTCAGAGCCGGTGATGAAGTTCAGGTCAAGATCTATATCGACAAGAATCCGGGAATCACTGCGCTGAGTATTGATGTCGCTTTCCCCGATGAACTGACGCTTACCGAGATCCGTTATACCGATCTGCTTTCTTCAAAGCCGAGCAACTCAAAGGATTACAAGAGCCCGCTGACCATTTCTTGGCTGTCGACGAGTTCTGCCGACGAGGATGGTACCGGACTGTTTGCTACCCTGACCTTTACCGCGGACATCAATGCCGAAGCAACCGATTACACCGTCAGAATATCTTATAAAGCGGATAACATCGTCGACAGTACGCTGGATAATATTCCCTTTGATATTGAAAACGGAACGGTCAGCGTTCAGAGACCGACGCCCGGTGACGTCAACCGCGACGGTGCGATCAACATGAAGGATATCGTATTGACACAGCAGTTCATTAACCACTGGGATGTTCATATCGTTGAGAGGGCAGCTGACGTTAATGATGACGGCGATATCAACATGAAGGATCTGGTCATCCTCCAGCAGTATATCAACGGTTGGGAGGTTGAGCTGAAATGATGAAAGCAAGTAAAAGACTGTTTGCAATTATATTGTCATTCCTCATCATCCTGTCCGTTACTGCCGTAACCGTTAACGCAGACAGCGAACCTCGCTTTGAATTGACAAAGGCGTATGGCGATCCCGGAGAAACCGTCCAGATCGAACTGAAAATCTGCGATAATCCCGGAATCACCGCGCTCAGCGTATCGATAGGATATTCCGCTGACGATCTGGAACTGATCAGCGTTGATAACGGAGGTTTGTTCGAAACCCCGATTTCTTTAGGAATGCTGACTGTCAATCCTTTTACAGTATCGTGGTATGCGAGCGATTCCGGTAATAAGACCGATAACGGTACGGTAGCTGTAATTACGTTCAGGATCCGTGAAGGAGCAGAGGATTCTCCTATAACCGTCACCTATAACCCTGAGAACGTCTTTGACAATACGCTTCAAAATAAAACCTTTGCTACCGTCAACGGTATGGTCGGTATCGGTGAGGAACCGATAGGACCTCCGAAGCCTTACTTCCTCGGTGATGCTGACGGTAACGGAGAGCTTGAATCGGTCGATGCAACATTTATTCAACGCTGTATCGCACAGATCCCGACTCCATACACAAAGGCAGAATTGATGCGCGGTGACGTTGACGGCAGCGGTGATCTGGAGCTGACCGATGTGACAGCGATCCAATACTATCTGTGTCATTTGAAAACACCTTATCCGATCGGCGAGACCATATCATAAAACTGAATCATGATATCGACAGCGGGACAGAGCGATCTGTCCCGCTGTTTCATGCGCATAAAGAGTATCGATAATACTTGAGTTTTTTGCACTGAGACGCCGAGGTATCATTACTCGGTCAACAGCTGTATGCCAGAGCATGCGGCTGTTAACCGCAGAACCTAGCAGACCGTTGCATTTTTGTGGCGGTCTGTAATCTTTTTTACCGTGTCAATCATAGATACAGCAGTTTCATGTTTGATGATATGGAATAGAGAATAGGGTAGATTATACTTAACAAATAACGAAATGGCTTTAAATAGCCGTTTCTTTAAAAAAACTGTTAAAACAGTCGAAACCGAACATAGAACATCACTTTTAACTGTTTTAACAATTTTTTTGAAAAAAGCGCATAAATAAGCCAAAGTAGATAATCTCCAAGCAGTGGTTTTGTGTTGCCTTTTTATGATACGTTCAGCTTCTTCAAGAGCAGTTTTGCGGCTCTGGCTTTATTGAAGAGTAATAATTCATTATCTTAATCAAATTCCTTTTGTATTGATAACCGTTTGTAATTCTATCGCCTTATTCCGAAAGGCTGTATATTTCTTTTCCGGTATCGGCAGCTCGGTACCGTCGGTCAGCGTTACCTTGAAGCGACGGATATTCCGGATATACTGCGGATTGACGAGATAGCTCTGATGACACCGCAGGAACAAGCGGCTGTTTTTTTTCTCCAGCGCGGTGATCGTTGCCATGACCTCGACAGCCCCCTCCGTCGTGATCAGGATACTATGCTTGCCGCCGTGAGCCGCCTCGACGCGGATGATCGTGTCGGACAGGAAAAAGTAATCCGATCGGTCAAGTCCGTGAAAGTGGATGCGCTCTCCACCGCGGTTCAATGCCGTGTCCGATCGATGTGTTTCGCGGAAGTTGGTAGGATAGATCACATCATTCTCGTGTTTAGCGTGAGGATTTGAGATATGACAGAGCAGGAAGGGTGATGTCCTTAGCGGAAAAATCAAAACTGAATAGGATACAGAAAAGCTGTCTTGGCAATCCAGGCGGCTTTAATCTTGGTACTGAAAAATAAAGTAAGATTACAAACCCGTATACCCACTTGCAGCCTTGCAATCTTGCAACCTTAGAAATCGGAAAGGATTGAAAACTTAATACCCTTACGCGGGGAAAATATTACCGCACATTAACAAAGAATAAACACGATTGGATTTTGTGGGCGGCTGTCAGATAACAGACGCCTTCAGCACAATTTCATTCTTCTCCCGTCAACTATCAGCCGTTCCTCATTCTGCATCCTGCCGATTTCGCGTGAAAGCGCGCTGCGGTTTACGCCGAGGTATTCGGCGAGTGCGGTTTGTGTGAATGGGATTTTTACAAACCCGTTCTTATCCTTGGGTAAGGTGCCGAGATAAATAAGTATCCTGTCACGCAGACTTTTCTGACTGAGTATCCTGACCTTTTGATTCAGGATAAGATTCTTGCGGGCAAGACTTTTTATCAGGTTCTCAGCAAGAACAACAAGAATCGGTGAGTGAACATCAGATTGATAAATCGCTGCCAAATCAACAAACAGAATAATACAATCCTCAACAGCTCTGACTTGTACAGGGCTGTTTTTTGCATCGTTGATAACTAAGGCTTCACCGAACAGATAACCGCCTGTGAAAGTGTGCATCGTGATTTGATCATAGTTTTCGTTCTGAAAGGAGCTTTCAATCTTGCCCTTTAGCAACAGTCCCGCGTTTTGCAAAACACCACCGAGCTGTACGATGAAATCATCCTTTTTGACTTTTTTAATACGACCGTTCAATAGCTTAATTGCTTCGGGTAATTGCTCGTCATTAATACCGTCGAAAAGATAGCATTTGCGTATGGAATACAAGTATTCTTGGTTGGTAATCACGATCATCACCTCATTCTTAGAATATCACAAAAATGTTGCTGTGGCAACAGAAGTTTTCTGAAAAATGGTTTATTCTATCCTCAAGAGGTGAAGAACATGATTAGAAAGATTATCAAAATAAATGAAGAAAAATGCAACGGCTGCGGAGCGTGCGCCAATGCGTGCCACGAAGGAGCGATCGAGATGGTAAACGGCAAGGCAAAGCTGACGCGCGAAAATTTCTGCGACGGCTTCGGCGATTGTTTACCCAACTGTCCTACAGGAGCAATTACATTTGAGGAGCGCGAAGCCCCCGAATATGACGAAAAAGCGGTCAAAGCCGCGCAGGAGGAAAAGAAGATGACAGAGCATAAACATAACAGAGGATGCCCCGGCTCAAGATTTATGACATTAGATAAGCCGGAGATCGAAGAAGCACCCGCACTGACAGGCAAGCCCGTATCAAGGCTCAATCAATGGCCTGTTCAAATCAAGCTGCTGCCGACTCAGGCTCCTTTCTATGACGGCGCGAAGCTGTTGATTGCCGCCGACTGCACCGCCTACGCATACGCGAATATGCACGAGGACTTTATGAAAGGCAAAGTCACAATTATCGGCTGTCCGAAGCTCGATATGGTGGACTACACCGAAAAGCTGACCGAGATCATCAAGAACAATGATATAAAGAGCGTTACGATCGTCAGAATGGAAGTTCCCTGCTGCGGAGGTTTGCAGAGAGCCGCAGAAAACGCACTTAAAAACAGCGGGAAATTCATTTCGTGGCAGGTCGTAACCATTACAAGAGACGGAAAGATATTAGATTAAGGAGGATGCTATGAGCTACGCAGATTGGAAAGATAAAACGACCGATTTCAAGAAAATCGACGTAAGAGGTATTCAGGGCAACTTCTTTCAGGGCTTGAAGAAACAGGCGATAAATACCCCTGTCGGAGAGGGCTTGGAGATCGTCCAGAGCTTTGATCCGATCCCCCTCTATGATGTAATGGAAGGCTTAGGGTTTGAGCACCACACCGAACAGGTCAACGAAAACGAGTTTCACGCTTATTTCTATCGCAGCGAAAACCAAGAAGATACCGGCGATATTCCGATGCGCCCCGCGGCTCTTACCAATATGCCGCTGATTGACGAGGAACTCGGCAAGGTTGCGGTACAATTCTGGGATCTGACTTGGAACGACGGCAAGCGTCATCTGCCGTATGAGATCCGACTGCTCCTCTCGCTTACAAATGCTGTCGGCGCAGGCAGGATGCGTCAGGCTACCAGAGAACTTGTCAAGGCATACATTCACGGATTGAATTCCGCAGCGCTCGACGATGTATTTGAGCTGTTTGCGTGGAATCAGGGTATCGGATATTTCAGCTCCGAGATCGGACCTTCAACGCTGTTCGCCGCATACAAGACCATCAAGAATATGGAACGCAAAGGCAAGAGTCGTGAGGATATAGCCGCTGTGCTTATGGAAAAATTCGGAGAGAAGAATCCCGATGTAAAGGTAATGTAGTATGAACGAAAAGACAGGCGCGGTATTCAGTATCGCAGAGGACAATCAGCCCGTAGCAGGCTGCACCATTTCAAAAGAAGTTTACGCAAGCGGACAAGACTACATCTCATATTTCTCGCTTGCACAGGACACCGACATCAGCGCAGAGATCTATAACTATCATAAGCTGTTGATTCTTCACGAGGGCAGTATGGAGGTCTTTACCGATAAACAGGTATGGACATTGAACGAGGGTAAAGCACTCCTCACGCCTACGGAGATACCTGTCGGTATGAGAACAGGCACAAAGGCAATTTACACAGAAATATCTATCAGGAGGAACACTATGAATAACGCGGTCAAAGCAGGAGAGGTTTTTAAGTTAGCAGAGCTTATTCCGTATCAGGATGGCAAAATCATCAATATGGACGTCGCTCATAACGAGAAGATGAAGTTTGTTATTATGAGCTTCGACGAAGGCACGGGACTTGCCGAACACGCCGCGCCCGGTGAAGCGCTGATCTTCGCTCTCGACGGCAAGGGCGTTATTGGCTACGAAGGCAAGGCGCATCCGATTCAGGCAGGCGAGAATTTCAAATTCGCCGCAGGAGGTAAGCATTGGGTAAAAGCAGACGGCAAATTCAAGATGGCGCTGCTTATGACATTGGAGTGATTGATATGAGAGTTTGTATGAAAAGAGAGGATTGTATCGGCTGTCAGTTCTGCACAGATGTTGCACCTGACGTGTTCAGAATGAACGGCGAATCAGCAGAATGCTTCGGCGATGTAACCGAAAGCAACATAGACGCGGCAACAGAGGCGGCGGAAGGCTGTCCTGTAGGCGCAATTGAAATAGAATAAAATAACACACAACTCAAAGGAGAGATAACTATGGTAGAAATGAACAGCAGAAAAGCCGCTATCATCGGCTGTGGATTTGTAGGCTCGGCTTCGGCGTTTGCGCTTATGGAAAGCCACCTGTTTTCGGAAATCGTACTCATCGACGCGGATAAGAACAGAGCTGAGGGAGAAGCTCTCGATATCAGCCATGGACTTCCGTTCTCAAAGCCTATGCAGATTTACGCAGGCACATATGAGGACATCAGCGACGCTGCGGTAGTTATCGTAACCGCAGGAGCGGGACAAAAACCCGGCGAAACAAGGCTCGACCTCGTTAAGAAAAACGTTGCGATCTTCAAGTCGATTATTCCTGAAATAGCCAAGTACAACAAAGACGGAATATTGCTTGTTGTTGCTAACCCCGTAGATATTCTGACCTACGTCGCAAAACAGCTCAGCGGATTTCCGTCAAACAGAGTATTCGGTTCGGGTACCGTACTTGATACCGCAAGACTGAAATATCTGCTCAGTGAACACCTCGGCGTTGACAGCAGAAGTATCCACGCCTTCATTATCGGCGAACACGGCGACAGCGAGATTGCCGCTTGGAGTAGCGCCAATGTTTCGGGCGTTCCGCTTCACAAGTTCTGTGAGATGCGCGGACATTACAACCATACAAGGGCAACAAGAGAAATAGCTGAAGGCGTAAAGAACAGCGCCTATGAGATTATCGAAAAGAAAAAAGCGACCTATTACGGAATCGCAATGTCGGTACGCAGAATCTGTGAAGCAATCGTCAGAGATGAGAAATCCATCCTTCCTGTTTCGAGCATTCAGAACACCGAGGAGATTAACGGTGTAGCGCTCAGTATGCCCGCCATCGTAGGTAAGCAAGGCGTTGAGGGTACTGTGCCGATAGAACTTAATGCCGAAGAAAAGGCGGCTCTTAAGGAATCCGCCGACACCTTAAAGGCAGTATTACACGATGTATTGGAGTGAGATATGTGAAAAGATATTTTGATTTAAACGGCAGAACAGCCATTGTGACAGGTTGTTCAACAGGCTTGGGAGTTCAAATGGCAAAGGCGCTCGCCAATCAGGGAGCGAACATTGTCGCCCTTGCCAGACGGCAGGACAAATTAGAAGCTGTCGCAAAGGAAATCAACAAGCAGTTCGGCGTAGATACACTCGCCGTCAAATGCGACATTACGGATACCGAAGCTGTCAAAGCGGCGGTACAGCAGGCGCTTGACCGTTTTGGAAGAATTGATATTCTGATCAACAACGCGGGAACGGGAGCTATTGCCCCGGCAGAGGACATCACGGACGAACAGTTTGCAAACGAAGTGAACGTCGATTTGTTCGGTACTTTCAAGGTCGCTCGTGAGGTTGCAAAGCAGGCGATGATTCCACAGAAATACGGCAGGATCATCAACATCGCTTCAATGTATGGCTTGGTTGGCAACAAGATTGCGGGATCTTCTCCGTATCACGCAGCTAAAGGCGGCGTAGTGAATCTCACAAGAGCGCTTGCGGCTGAGTGGGGTAAATACGGTATTACTGTTAACGCAATCTGTCCCGGATACTTCTACACACCACTCACAAAGGAAACTCTCGACACACCTTCTTTTAAAGCATATGCTGACACAGTTATTCCTGCCGAGCGTTACGGCGAAGAAGGCGAACTTGATACAGCCGCAATCTTCCTTGCTTCCGACAAGACAGCTTATGTCAACGGTATTATGTTGCCCGTCGATGGAGGATATACCTGCGTATAATAAGGAAACATAGAGCATAACATCTATTTTCTCCGTTATCCATCTAACTTACGCCATTTACGCCAACCTTACGCCAAACGATGCAGAAAGTTGTGCAGAGCGTAATCAATCGCATATTTTTGTACTTACACAGGCAGCCTCATGATGAGGTTGCCTGTTTTGTTATGTAGTTTAGCTGATAGACAAATCGGCGTTGTCGTGTTATAATCATAGCAGCATCAGGATTTGCAGAGGTATAAGAAAATGATCAGGCTGGTTACTGCTCTTGAAAAAGACAGAGATTTACTTTGGAATATCAATCAGAAGTATCTTTATGAGATGACAAATTACTATGACGATCCGATGGATGAGCATGGAAACTATCATTACGGACACTTTGATGAGTATTTTTCGCACCCGAAAAGAACAGCGTATCTATTGTACGATGATGATACCCTTATAGGATTTGCTATGCTCAATCCTTATTCCTGTATCGGAAAGAGTCCGGATTACACTATGGCGGAGTTTACTGTCTTTCCTGCCTATCGCAGAAAGCATCTTGCTTTTGATGTTGTGAACGCCATCTTGAACAAGCATCCCGGTCAATGGGAAATCAAGTACAACGAAAACAATCTCGCCGCTAAGCACCTGTGGAGTAAAGTGTCCGCTGCGTATTCACCGGAAGTGTTTCGCCTGAACGGCGAGGAAACGGTTCTCTTATTCAAAAAAAAATCTGATTGAAGGCAGCCTTTCACACGAGGCTGCCTATTTATTTGATAGACAAATCGGAGAAGTCGTGCTATAATCTTAGTAGCGCAAATCGGAATTTGTGGAGGAAAAGCATGAATCTGTCTATAAGAAAATGGAGAATCGAAGATAAATCCGATCTCGCATTCAATTTAAATAATCTTAAAATAATGAATAACCTTAGGGATGGACTGCCTTATCCATTCACAGAACAGGATGCAGAGGATTTTATCCGAACGATGTTATCGTCGGACAAAGACAGTACATTCGCATTTGCGATAACACTTGATGATAAGGTGATTGGAAGCATTGGTGTATTTCGACAGGATAATATCCATAGTAGAACCGCTGAAATGGGTTATTACATAGGAGAACCCTACTGGGGAAATGGATATATGACAAATGCAATCAAACAGGTCTGTCAATATGTATTTGAGAATACGGATATTATTCGTATTTTTGCTGAACCATTTGCACATAATACTGCTTCATGCAGAGCGTTGGAAAAGGCAGGATTTAAATGCGAAGGAATATTAAAAAGTAACGCTGTGAAATGTGGCAGTATCATTGATATGAAAATGTATGCACTTGTTAGAGCGTAATTCAAATTCTGATTTGAAATCCCCGAAATCATAGGCATTCGCCGCTGATTATAGGGCTTTAATGAAATCCTCTGAAACCGTTGAAAACAAAGGATTTTTCGCAATCTGCTCACCGAATCCCTTTATTAAATGTTACACCGTTTCTACAACGCCTGCGCCGCTCATAAGGGCAAAAGCAAGGGCAAGAAAAACCCATAACAGGATATAACAAGGTGTGGCAATCGGGAAGCTGTGGCATATGTGCGAATACATCAACGACACCATTATACAGGATGATTTCACAATGGAAAAGTACATTTTTGATAAAGACAATGGTTTGTGGTATGAGCTGCAGGGCGACTATTATTATCCCTGCCTGACAGTACCAGCCGAAGAGGAAAAGTCCATCGGGATATGGGGACAGCGGCACCTGCGGTTCATCAAGACGGAGCGAAAAGCCCTGTACACGGAGCTACTGACCAGCGGCAAGTTAAATACCTATCTGGCCAACATCAACGAACAGGCGAAGGAGCAAATGCTTCTGCTGACAGAGCAGATGGCAGAGCGTGAGGGCGTGACAGAACAGCTCAAAGCACAGGATCAAATGCTGTGGGTGCAGCGGATGAACAACATCCGGGACAGGGCAATAGAGATCGTAAATCACGAGTTGATCTATGCATAAGGTAACGGGCGGCGGGGAGCAATCCCCGCCGCTATTTGCCAAAAGAAAGAGCGCCGGATTGCAAAAAAAGTCTTGATTTTCAGCGGGTTGTGGCTGTGATTTTGATGTCGTAACAGTAATACTTACATATAACGCAACTAAACATAACGAAAAGCAAAGAATACTACTCTGGCACCGCTCTCGAAGCGGCTCGATAAACAGGGATATATTAACCGTATCAGGCTGGAGAACAATGAGCGCAGGCTCTTTCTTTCGCTGACTGAAAAAGGTGAAGCATTGAAAGAGAGGGCGCTTGATATTCCGAAGGCAATGCAAAGATGTATCGATCTTCCGCAAGAGGAGCTGATCCAGCTCAAATATCTGCTGAACAAGGCGCTGACGCGTATGGAGAGATAGGAGGTCTGTAGAAATGAAACCCGGAACAATTATTCTGATAGTCATTTTGGCACTTTGTGCCTGCTGCCTGTTTACACACCGGCGTGTTATTAAAGCACTTTTGAAGCATGAACCTATGCCGAAGGCTCCAAAGTGGCACTGTTGGGTAAAACCTGAGAATAGAAGAAGCTGAAACTGCGGAGGAAATAATGAAGACTCCCTCACCATCAGCAGCGGTGGGAAGCGGAAAATAGCGTAGAGTTTATTGACTATTTTGACTTTTGTGAGTATATTATAAGAAAGCAGACAAAGGCGCCTGATTGTGCCTGTGTCTGCTTTTTGTTATATGCGGGCTTGAGAGCAGCATGTCGAAGCAGGAAATAGAATGGTCATTTCAAAAAACTAAAAAAGGAGTCATCATGAGAAATCAACTGATTCTCGCAGCTGCAGCAGTACCGGATCTTAAAGTTGCAGATGTGGAATATAACACGAATCAGATCGTTCGTTTGATCAAAGAAAACTCTGCATGCGGTCTAATTGTTTTTCCGGAATTATCTGTGACCGGATATACTTGTGCTGATCTGTTTGGAAGCGGACTGCTTCTGGAGAAAGCCCAGGATGGCATGATCAGGATTGCTGAGGCAACACAGGAATATTCAGGCCTTACTGTGATCATCGGGGTGCCGATCCGGTTTGAAAACAATCTGTATAACTGCGCGGCCGTTATATCCGAAGGCAATGTCTGCGCCATCATTCCAAAACAATATATCCCTTCTTATTCTGAGTTCTATGAGGGTAGATGGTTCTCCTCCGGGAAAGGTTTGACAGAACGCTCCGTACGAATTCATGGGAAGGATATTCCTTTTGGAACGGATATTCTTGCAGAGGATCCTGAAAGCGGGGCTGTCCTGGGTATAGAAATCTGTGAGGATCTCTGGGTGCCTGATAAACCGAGCACACACATGTGTCTTGCAGGGGCAAACATCATCGCAAATCTGTCTGCCTCGGATGAGCTGATCGGCAAGGAAGAATACCGCAGAAGGCTTGTAGAACAACAGAGCGGGTCATGCTACTGTGCGTATGTCTATGCCTCTGCAGGGGTGGATGAAAGCAGCACGGATCTTGTCTTTTCGGGCCACACGCTTATTGGCCAATGTGGAACGGTTCTTCAGGAAGATATATTTCCGCTGTGCCCTTCCGTAAGCACCGGTGCCATTGATCTGGTGCGTATTATGTACGACAGAAGACATCAGAATACATTTGGGAACGCCGACGAGAACATGTATCGAAGAGTAAATGTAAATATACGGGCTTTCAGGAACGGCGAGGCATCGATCAGTGAAATGGCGGATATACTGAAGGAACTCCCTGTCGTACTGAGCAGAAATCCTTTTGTACCGTCAGACGACCGGGAGAGGAGAGACAGGTGCAGAAAGATCATGCGCATTCAGGCAAACGGTCTGGCAACAAGGATAAGGGCAACCGGGATTTATAATCTTCTAATCGGGATATCCGGCGGACTGGACTCCACGCTTGCTCTGCTCGTTTGCGCTGAGGCAAGGAGTATGGTTCCAGAGATTCGTATTATAGCGTATACGATGCCAAACAAAGGAAACACATCCGGTCTGACCTACAAAAATGCACGAGAGCTGATGCGACTTATCGCCGACGAAGTGCACGAAGTGCCGATCAGCGAAAGCGTTCAGATGCACCTGAAAGATATCGGACACAGCCCGGATTATCAGGGAGAAGGAGATTCTGCATACGAGAATGCCCAGGCAAGAATGCGTACATATATACTGATGGATGCAGCCAATATGATAAACGGGCTGGTCGTAGGTACGGGAGATCTTTCTGAACTTGCGCTTGGCTGGTGTACATACAACGGGGATCATATGTCCATGTATGCAGTGAATGCTTCCGTACCGAAAACGCTCGTAAAGTATATCTGTCGTACATATGCACAGTTCTGCAGCAGCGAAGAACTGAGGAGGGTGATTTTCGCAATATGTGACACACCTATCACACCGGAGCTTACTCCAAGCCATGAAGGAAAAATCAGTCAGATGACTGAGGAAAAGATCGGGAAGTATGATCTGAACGATTTTTTACTGTATTATACGCTCCGGTATGGATTCGAGCCTTCCCGTTCTGCAGCTTACGCGATGTGTGCTTATCCGGAATTGGAAAGGAAGGAGATAATCAAAGCAGCTGAACGTTTTTATATCAGATTTTTTACCCAACAGTTTAAAAGAAGCTGTTTGCCGGATGGACCTAAAGTGGGGAGCGTTTCTCTGTCACCGAGAGGAGATTGGCGAATGCCTAGCGATGCTTCAATGCGCTTGTGGCTGGACGATTTGAAGGATGTGATGAGATGAAACCGATTATAGGCGTCATGCCCCTGTGGGATGATGAAAAAGAAAGTATATGGATGCTTCCGGGTTATATGGAGGGAATACATCAGACGGGAGGTATTCCAATCATATTACCGTTTTCAACAGATGTGGGCGAGATTAAGAGACTGGCTGGATTGTGTGACGGTTTTTTGTTTACCGGAGGACATGATGTTTCTCCAAAATTATACCATGAAGAGCCAATGGATGGGCTTGTGTCCTGCTGTGAAATAAGGGATGACATGGAGACAGTTTATCTTCATGAAGCGATCAGTTCAAACAAGCCTGTGCTTGGTATCTGCAGAGGAATCCAGTTTATAAATGCTGCTCTGGGAGGGACGTTGTATCAGGATTTGCCTATTCAGCATTCTTCGGATATAGAACACCACCAGAAACCTCCATATGATGTTCCAATCCATGACGTAATGATTGAAAAAGATTCACCGCTATACCAATGCTTGAAAACAGAAACGCTTTCTGTGAACAGTTATCATCATCAAGCGGTAAAAACATTGGCAGACGATCTTAAAGTAATGGCTAAAGCACCGGATGGAATTATCGAAGCGGTTTATATGTCCGGGAATCGATTTTTGTGGGCAGTGCAGTGGCATCCGGAGTTTTCATGGAAGACAGATCCCAATAGTACGAAAATACTCAAAGCCTTTATAGAGGCTGCAGCAGAATGATGAAAGATGTATCAAGGCTCCCACACTACGCTGTATAAGTTCGACAATGAAAATCACAGATTTTCTGTCTCACTGCCGAAGGAAACGGTGTTTGAATTGAGCCTGGAGGAACCATATAGAGACGAGAGAACTGCACCATGAAAAGATCAATCATTTTCCTGATGCTCTTATGTCTGCTCATGTGTATGCCCGCTTGCGGAGCAGAACCTGCAGAACAACCGGGTGCTCATCCGACAGAAACATCAGGTGTCGAATCCGATCAGGAAATACCGGTTTCCAAAGACGAAACCGCAGATTCTGCTGTGACGGCAGAGAATGATGGTCCGGCGGAAACTGCCGAGCCAGTGAAGGAGGAACAGGAACAAATGCTTCAAATGAAAATCGGTGAAACTTCTGTGCAGGTGGAATGGGAAGACAATGAATCCGTGCAGGCACTGAGAGAACTGTGTTTCGGTCAGCCGCTTACCATCCGGATGTCCATGTATGGCAGCTTTGAACAAGTCGGCGCGATCGGGGAAAAGCTCCCGCGCAATGATAGACAGACCACCACAAGTGCCGGAGACATCGTTCTCTACTCAGGGAGCAATATCGTTATATTCTATGGCTCCAACAATTGGTCTTATACGCGGCTGGATCGGTAACGCAATACCTTACTTAATCACACACAGAC
This sequence comes from Ruminococcus difficilis, assembly GCF_016680995.1. The sequence continues at coordinate 157,877 of NZ_JAEQMG010000035.1, forward strand.
CTATCACATCATTCAAGGCAAGTGCCTGATACATTTAATATATACTTTCAATCCGTTACAACGGCAAAAGGATTATTGCCATATTCTTCGGCATTACCGTGAGGCACACGGTATGACGAGAAGGCAACTGAGCGCGGCGACAGGGATCCCGGTTGGAAAAATCCAAGATTATGAATGAAACAATATGGCGCTGCATTATGAATCCGCAAGTATAATCGCCCACGCTTTAAACATCAAAAGCTCATTTCTCTTGGATGAATACACCGAGTTTTGCAAGCCCGGATATGGGAAGCGTATCCGAACTATCCGAATTCAAAGCGGATTAACGCAGGAGCAGTTTTCGGAGAGGTTAGGCTTTACCCGTTCCAATGAAAGTACATGGGAAGATGAATTAAATAACCGTCGCCCAAGCCGTGAGAGCTATCGAAAAATCAAACGAATGGCAATCGAAGCCGGTTTCGATGTCAGAAAGCTGATAGATGACCCTGATACCTATACGGATGAATATGCTGTCTTTATCGAGCGCGATTGCGGAAAGAAGATACGGCAGATCCGTTTAGCGCATGGCGTTGTGACAAAGGTGTTCGCTGAAAAGATCGGTTGTGATTGGCAAACGCTTGAACATTGGGAGATCGACCGTGCAAAGCCTCTGCGTAAATACTATGAACCAATCAAGCAAGCAGCGCGAGAAGTCGGAATCGATTTGGATATGCTCAATGTTGAACCCGATTACTTCGTCAGCGATTATCAAGGCTTTATCCAAGCTGACTGCGGCAGGAAGATCAAAAGCATCCGCATAGCTTGCGGCTGCGGCTTAAATCAATTTGGCAGGATACTCGGCTGTACGGGAGAAGCAGTCGCCAGGTGGGAGAAAAACATTTGTGTTCCCGAACTGAAATACTATAAGCAGATTGAACAGGCGGCAAACGATAATGGTCTTTCCATCAAAAGCCTGAATGAAACACCCGTGCTGATCAAGGACGAATACAAGGAATTCTGCGAAAGTGAGTTCGGAGAGGTCGTGAAAGCCATCCGACGCAACTATCATATGAAGCAAATAGATTTTGGACGCATGATCGGTGTGTCGCTAAGCACAATAGGAAATTGGGAGACGCGGAGTGTGATCCCCGACAGGGAACACTTCGCCAAGCTGAAAGAAATCGCGGCGAGAAAAGGAGTAAAATTATATGACGCATGAAGAACAACGTATCTGGTTGATCAAAGAACTGCAAAAGGATCGTTCCCAACTCAGCCATTACAGAATCCCGAATGATGAGCAGGGGCAGAAGGATCTGCTTCGTGGATTGATGAATATTTGGATGCCGAAGCCTATCAGCGAGGAATATCTACGAATTGAAAGCGAATATCTCAGAGCTGAAAACGAAGCAAAGGGTATCACAAAAATATCAGACCTCACCCCTGTTGAAAAAGACCTCTATTTATGGCAGGGCGACATCACAACGCTCTCCTGCGACGCGGTTGTGAACGCTGCCAACGCCCAGCTTTTGGGCTGTTTTAGGGTCTTACATTCCTGCATTGACAATTGCTTGCACATCGCTGCCGGGTTATCTCTGAGATACCGGTGCTTTGAAATCATGAGCGAGCAGGGGCACGAGGAGCCGACGGGTCAGGCGAAGATTACGCCCGGCTACAACCTGCCGAGTCAATATGTTTTGCACACAGTCGGGCCAATCGTCAGCGGTAGGCTCACCGAGGAACACTGCGAGTTGCTGAAAAGCTGTTACCTCTCTTGCTTGAAGCTCGCCGAAGAAAACGGATGTGAGAGCATCGCGTTCTGTTGTATTTCCACAGGCGTGTTCGGATTCCCGCAGCATAAGGCGGCTGAGATCGCCGTATCAACTGTTAAAGAGTACAAAAAAACAACAAGCAGCGATATCAAGGTAATCTTCAATGTGTTCAAGGATGATGACTTGATGATTTATCGCAACTTGTTGAATTGTTGATTTTCGGAGCCGGTTACCCCGGCTCCTTTTTGCATAAAGAAACGCTGATACGGTGACTAACATTTTTGTTTAGCTTCAAGTGAAATTATCAAACAGCCTTATTAAATGAAAAATGGCTTAAACACTGACTTTCTGAGCTAAAACCACACTATTTATCAACACTTTTTGCTTGAAATCCGAAAAGGAAGTCACAAATTACCCTACTTTCTCACAAAAACGCGACACGGCTGAAATCCGGACGTTTTAGAGCTGCTTTGGACTACATCAGCGGCGTTTTATACTTAACATATTATTATGCTGTTGAGGTTGTTTTCTGTAGAATGTAACGCATAAAAAGGCGGAATTGGCTGACCGGGTTCTCAGCTCATTTAAAGAATTCTTTCACGCAGCCGAGGACGAGCTTGTTGGTGATGTCGATCACCTCGTCCATCGGGATTTTCTTTCCGTCCTGAACCCATTCGCGGTAGGCGTTCAGCGCGGCGTTGTTGATGAAGCCCGTCAGGACCTTCTTTTCATAGTTGTTGAGCTTCTGATATCACTCATGATGAAGCACTATCCGGGTCAAGCTGTCTGTATGTTCTGATGATCAAATACAAAGATATCATAAAAGTCAACACGTCAGAAACGGGCATGGAATATAATACGCCGTCGAGCCCGAAAAACCTCGGAAGCAGCAGCGCGAAGCCTACGCCGAACACGATCTCACGGACCATGGATAGCAAGGTGGATTCCACCGCTTTGCCCATCGCCTGCAGGAAGATGAACGTCGCCTTGTTCACGCAGGCGAGCACGATCATGCACAGGTAGACGCGGAACGCTTTGACGGCAAACTCGGTATAGTAAGCGCTTTCGTTCGCGGCACCGAATATCTGTATCAGGAGATGGGGGAGAAGCTCTACGATCAAAAGCGCAACCGCTCCGACGCAGGCCTCCGCGATCAGCAGCTTTATGAACAGCGCCTTGACGCGGCTATAGAGCTTTGCTCCCATATTGAAGCCGACGATCGGAATACAGCCCGCCGCCATTCCGATGACGATGGAGATGACGATCTGGAAGAACTTCATGACGATGCCGACTACCGCCATCGGTATCTGCGCGTACTGCTCCTGAGAGAAGATCGGATCGATAGAACCGTACTGTCGGATCATATTATTGATTGCCATCATCGCCGCTACCAGTGAGATCTGCGCCAAAAAGCTGCACAAGCCGAGCGACAGAGTACGCTTGACGATGTTGCCCTTCAAACGAAGATCGCCGAATGTCGGCTTGATGAGTTTTGCGCGGCACAGATAAACAACCGCCAGTATTGCGGTAATAATCTGACCGATGACGGTCGCGACTGCCGCTCCCATCATGCCCCACTTGAACACAAAGATGAAGATCGGATCAAGAATGATGTTTGCGACAGCGCCTGCCAAGGTGGAGATCATGGCGAACCGAGGACTGCCGTCCGCGCGGATGATCGGGTTCATCGCCTGACCGAACATATAAAAGGGAATCCCGAGCGTGATCCAGAAGAAGTATTCCTTTGACAGCTCGAACGTCTCGTTGTTGACCCTGCCGCCGAAAGCGGTCAGGATCGGCTGTGCAAAAATCAGATATACCGCCGTCAACAACAGACTTCCGGCGATACAGAGCGCGATAGAATTACCAACGCTGCGTTTTGCGTCGCCGCTGTTTTTTGCTCCGAGCGAGATGCTGACAAAGGCACAGCAGCCGTCGCCAATCATCACGGCGATACCGAGCGCGATCACCGTCAGCGGAAAAACGACCGTATTCGCGGCGTTGCCGTAGGAGCCGAGATAGTCGGCGTTGGCGATAAAGATTTGATCGACGATATTATACAGCGCGCCGACCAAAAGCGAGATGATACACGGTACCGCGTACTTTCGCATGAGCTTGCCGATCTTTTCCTCGGCAAGATAAGAGTGATTTTCCATATGATTACCTCCGTAAAAACGAAAACTGCGCAAGCCCGAAATGTCGGACTTACGCAGTTTTGCTACTCACATTGATCTGGATTATATCATTTGTTTATCAAAAAATCAAGCGGTTAATTCCACTCTGCTTTTCTGTTTTTCATATCCTTATGGAACAGTAATTTGAAGATTCTTCTGACGATCGGTTGTATAAAAAGATGCTGGGAGAAGAACGCAAACGGCAGCTCAATTTTTCTCAACGATTTCGATATTACCGGTCAGAATATCGACATATTGCAGGGAGTGAATCCTCGGTACGCCCGTCGTGTATTCTTCAATGGTAAAGATGTTTTTATAGACGCCCTTGATCTCTACCTCGTCATTTTTCAACTCCAGTCTCGGATGGTTCAATCTGACATTGATACGAATCCGAGGAGAGACGGAATACAAATAATTTACCTTTTTCTTAATCATATCAAGCTGTGTCATTTTATTTCCTCCAAAAATACAGAAAACGTGTAACGCCAACCGGACTTACGCGGTCATACGCTACACGTTGTAATAGTATTATAGCACTTTTGAAAGGATTTTTCAAGCAAGATTGAACCATTTACAAACGCTAAGGTTTAGAATTACTCCAAAACCGGTGGTTTTCAGTCAGTCATAATTTATCGTCAGACATCATACGAATGGGCTTGTGAAAAACGCGATCATCAAATAACGATGACCGCGCTTTCCTCAGAAGGAAAAAGATACACAGTACGAAGGGAGAGCTCAATTGATTCCCTTTATCTGAAAAACTAAATCTCAAAAGATAATTTTTTTGCTTATTCCGTCAGCGATTTGCCGAGTGCTTCGCACGCGGCGATCGCTTCATCATCGGGAGCCTCGTTGCAAATAACCGGTTCCGATACCAAAACCGCGCCCGCATTTTCGCATTCTTCTTTCCAGCTGCGCATCCATTCGCCGTCGCCCCAGCCGTATGAACCAAACAGGGCGATTTTCTTGCTGCTGAGCTTCGGAATACAGGCGCCGAACATCGGCTCAAATTCATCCTCTTCGAGCTGCTCCGCTCCCATTGACGGACAGCCGAAGGCGATGGAATCGTAATCGTCGATCATCGCTTCGTTGAAGCTGTCACAGGTGAATACCGCGACCTCCGCTCCGGCGGCTTTCGCGCCGTCTGCTACGGACTGCGCCATCGCTTCGGTGTTGCCTGTTCCGCTCCAAAATACAATTGCTGTTTTCATATAAACATCTTCCTTTCTATTCTGTACCCTTAAGGGCTTCTACCATATCTATTTTTTTATTCTTTCCGGCGACCATTAAGCCGACCAACAGCGACACGCCGAAGGTCAGGAGAATCGAAACGCTGTAAGTAAGCGCGCCTAACATCAGCTTCATCTCGTATTCTCCGGCGAGCGCGGTGAGCAGCCACTGCAATACGCCTACGCCCGCGGGCAGACCGATGATCACACCGATCACAGTCAGCCAAATGTTCTGTGAGATCAAGAGCTTTCCGATGGTTCTGTTTCGGAATCCCAGCACTTTTAGCGTGGCAAGCTCGCGTGAACGCTCTACATAGCTCATAATACCGAGATTGTATAAAACAACCACGCCGAGGATCACGGCGGCGACAACAAGAATGATCACCATGCTGTCCATGATTTGAACAAAGCTGTTGAAGGTCTCCATCAGCTGCGTCTTGTCCTGCTTGCCCGCAATCAGATCAGAGCTTTTGATCTCGTCTGTTTTCTTATCTGTGTAGATAGAGGAAATACTGTATTCGATCCCGAGCCGGTCGGCAAGCGCTTCGGTCATGGTGACGCTCTCGGTCATAACGGAGCGGTTATATCCGAGCACCTTCGCCTTAAAGGTATCCTTTGAACCATAGGGAGAAAATTCGATTTCATCCCCGATATCGGCTTTATCCTTCAAGCGCAGGCAGAGATACACGCCCTCGTCGCTCAGCTCGATCCTGTTGTTGTACTCGTCAATGACGTTGAGCATATGATTGGGATTATGTATGATATCGAGCGTAACGGTATCGCCGCCCATGCTGATTCCGCACAGGCTTTCCCAGTCGCCGCCAAGCTCCTCGTACAGCTCCTTTGACTTTTTGAGATCAGCGTCGTCAATGAGATTGACCTTTGTGGTGTAGTTGGAAATATCCTTGTCAAGCAGCTCCAAAAAGCCGGACATGGTGTCACGCATCCCCAAGCCGCCTACCATCAGCACCATACAGCCGACAATGCCGAACAAGGTCATCGCCGAGCGGCTTTTGTGACGGCTGAGATCGCGGATATTCCACTTTGTTCCGAAAGAGAGCTTATTCCAAAAGCGGAAGCGCTCAAAAAAGATTTTACGCATCTTTTTCGGCGAGTACGGGCGCAGCGCGTCGGCGGCGGTGCCTTTTAGCTGCTGTCTGACGGAAAGATAACTGATCAGCGTCAGCAGTAATACAGTACCGATCAACACCGGATAGCAAAACCCCGGTATTACCGCGCTCCAATCGGGCATATCAAAGTAGGTGCCCATCATACCGTCCTCGCTCATAATCAGCTTACATACGCCGTAGCCGAGCGCGATTCCCAAGCCCGCGCCGACCAAGCCGATAAACAAGCCGTAAGAGGTGTAATGACGAAGTATTCTGCGGTTTTTAAAGCCGAGAGCCTTCAGCGTCCCGATTTGTGTTTTCTCCTTGGTGGCGATGCGGTGCATTGTCGTTACCATCGTGAGAATGGCAATGGCTAGGAAAAGCACGGGCAATACAGAGCCCATCGTTTTTCCTTCCTCCGCTTCGCCCATAGCCTCCTTGTAAACGACATGATCGTCCTTCGGCGTTACCATGATCGTTCTGCCGAGCGCATTTTTAATCTTGTCCTCCAGCGCTTCCTTTGATAAGCCTGAGAGCAGATTGACCTGCGCGAACACCTTGTCAGCCGCATCGCTCAGCATTTCGTCTGTAACAAATAGCTTTGTCAGGCTGTCGTCAATGAATTCCTCGGGAACATTCGATTGTTTCAACTCATCGGCAAAGTCGCTTTTTATCTTTACCTCTAAAACCGAGCGCAGCTTTTTGGGGGAGATATAGGCGTAGCCGTAGGTGTTGTAATCGGGCATCATCTGGTTTTTGTCTGCGACGCAGATCATATGCTCGCCTGATTTGATCAGCCCGACGATCTCGCCGCTGATTACCGTTCCCTGAAATGAGAGCACAAGCTCGTCTCCGATTTGGTAATCATTTGCGGCTGCGAATTTATCGCTCAGCCAAAAGCCGTCGCCGCTTTTATCATACTCGGCGCCCTGCGTTACAAGGAAGGTGCTGACGGAGTTATTCTCGCTTACATCAAGCGCAAGACTTTTATTCTTTTCGCCTTTTATATCAAGATTGACGGACAGATAGCGCGTCGCCGCGTCAACGCCTTCAATGGCGCTTATCTTATCCAAGTCCTCTTTTGTAAAGCCTTTTTCCGAATAAAGGCGGTAGTCGGCATATTTGGTCTGCTCAAAGAATTTGCCCGTATCGGCCTCGATGGTTTTCCACTCCATATTGAAGCCGAGAAACATTCCGATGCCGAGCGTGATCATCAGGATCATCGAGATGAACTGCGCCTTGTAGCCCCATGCGGTTCGAAATAATTTGCGCGTCAGCATCACCATTCCACCTCGTCGGCGTTCAGCGGATTTTCCTGTTCATTGATCGAGCGTATTTTACCGTTTTTTACACGGATCACCACATCAGCCATTTTTGCGATGCTTTGATTATGCGTCACGATCACGATCGTTTTTCCGTAATCTCTCGCCATGCCGAGCAGGAGCTTTAATATCATCACGCCGGTCTCGGAGTCGAGAGCGCCCGTAGGCTCGTCGCACAGTAGGATCTTCGGATTTTTGGCAAGCGCACGCGCGATAGAGATCCTCTGCTGTTCTCCGCCGGACAGCTCCGACGGAAAATTGTGAAGATGGTCGGATAGTCCTACCTCGGCGATCATTTGCTTTGCGTCAAGCGCGTTCTTCGTGATCATCGATACAAGCTCTACGTTTTCATATACGGTCAGCGTAGGGATCAGATTATAAAACTGAAAGACAAACCCGACCGTCGCCGCGCGGTAATCGGCAAGCTCGTTGTCGGACAGGGTGCTGATGTCTCTGCCGTTTACGGTGATCTTACCTTCTGTCGGGCTGTCAAGTCCGCCGAGCAGATTGAGCAGCGTGCTTTTCCCGGCTCCCGAGGGACCGAGAATGACGACGAACTTTCCCTCATCCAGTGAAAAGCTGACCTGATCGAGCGCTTTGAGCTCGTGGTCGCCGCTTGTGTATGTTCTGGTTACGTTCTCAAATTGTACGATAGACATATCATTTTCTCCCGAAGAGCGAAAAACGCTTCTTCTCATAAGGCTCTGATCTCATCTCCAAAACCCGATAGCCCGTTTTGCCGATCGCTTCACGCAAGGCCTTTTCGTCAAGAGGCTCATCGCTGATGATCTCCGTCGTTCCCTTTGCGCGTGAGGAAGCGACCTTTTTGATTTTGAAGCTTTGACGAATCGTATCGTTGATATGGCTCTCACACATACCGCACATCATCCCATCGATTATAAGCGTTGTTTTTATCATCATAACCTCCTAATCGGCAACCGCTAATTTTGCGAGCGGCTTGCCGGCGCACCATTGCTTTTTATAAATACCGGTGCATTTTTTATATTGCTCAAAGAGCTTTTGTGCTTTTTTCTCGTCTGAGTAGACCTTCCAGCAGCCTGAGCACTTTGCGCCGCAGGCTTTATTTTCGATAAACCCTTTGACGTCATCGACAGGATACCCCAGAAACAGCCCGATCTCGTGAGGGAACTCATCGCCCTCGCCGAGCCGCTTTATCAGTCGCGCAAGGCAGCTTCCGCATTTCTGCGTGCAATAACCGCGCTGCGAGAGCAGCTCATCCGCTTCTTTGCTTTGAACATCAGGCAATAACCGCGAAGGGCGATAAGCGTAGATCAGAACCTTCCTGTCTTTGAAACGGAGCGGCATAAAGCGCACTCCCTTGTTTCTTAAAGAAATATTAAGCTCTCTTAAAAACGCATATACCTCGTTTTTACTGTTATAGGAACAGCTGAACAGACTGCCCGTTTTGATTCCCGCCAAGGTAGGCGAGCAGTATTTTACAATTGTTTCCTCTGACATAAGAACCTCGATAAGCTTAGTTAGCTTACGCTAACCGCATGCGGTAAAAGTTAGCGGTTAGTTGCCGCTAACTAATAGTTTATTACATTTCTCTTGTTTTGTCAAGCCCTATCAATCAAAATATCATGTCAAACTGATTCGGCAATTGTTTTTCACTTTTTTCGATTACAGCTTTCTCCCTAATTGATATGCCTTCTCAGGATACCCGCTGCGCCTCGTCATCGACGGCGAGCCGCAGCCGCAGCCGAGCACCATGCCCATGTCATTGAAGTTGATATATCTGACTAAGGTTTTATAATTCGCTTCGAGCGCATCGAACGTCCGGTCGTCGGCGTTCCACGCCACTGTCAACAGCGCTGACTTCAAATGTCTGCTGTTCAGGCTGCTATTGTACGCGCAGAAGCGGTCGATCACGGTCTTGAGCTGCGCGGACATACCGTAGTAGTACAGCGGCGTAGCAAATACGACCATATCGGTGTCCAAAAGTGTACGGCGAACGATCTCGTTGTCGTCCTTCTGCACGCACGGTCCCTCATAGCCGCAGCGCATACAACAGCGCCGATCTTCTCCTATCCTTTTTTTGTGACCGATCTGAGGAAAAGCGAGAGCAGATACGCCGCGAATCCCCATGCGAGGAGCATTGCGAGATTCTCGAGGAGTACGAGCCACCATGCCTTTTCATAGTCGAGGAAGGCAAAGGGATTTTTGAACAGCATATAGTTCAATATATCAGACTTGAAGAACAGATAGAAGCCGTAGACGGAGATGCCCGTCATCACGATCCCGAGGACGATCCTCGCCGTTTTGTTTTGCAGCTTTGAAACCATAATGCCGAAGTGCAGTCCGAGGTGCAGACCCATCAGCACGAACGACCAGTGCGACATCGCCAGATGTCCCTGCCGGACGATAGACGACGGCAAAATCCCGTTTAAAAACGGCGTTGCGAACCGGCTCATCATCATACCCGATAATGCCGTACACACAAAGGACAACAACAGCAGAGTATTGACAATCAGCTGAAATACTCTCAGTGCGTTATATTTGCCCTTGAATATCGTCGTGTAAAATCTTCGGTTCAAGATTTGATGCACAACGGTCAGCGCGAACATCGAAACGCCCAGCCACTCGTGCGCGAGCTGCTCCGTTACCTGAAACGCCATCAAAAGCAGTAGCGTGACCGTTAACGCTATATCAATGACCCGTTTGACAATGGTTTTCGTTTTCATTCGATCCACACCTTCTCATAAGATAGACCGCAAGCTCCGTGCAGAAACACGGAGCTTTCTTCGATCATTATTTCATTTCCTTTTCCCAGAAGCGAATGGCGTTGATGTTCAGCGTGTCGGCTGTCTTTTCAAGGTGCGCGACCTCTTCCGCGGTCAGCGTGACATTCGCTGCCTTGACAGCGTCCTCCACGTGCTTTTCCTTAGTCACGCCGATGATCGGGAGCGTGCCCTTTGCGATCGCCCACGCAACTGGAATCTGTGCGATTGCAACGCCGTATTTTTCGGCGAGCTTTTTGAGCTCGGCGTTCAGAACCTCGATCTTATCGAGAACGGGATTATAGGTCTCCGCTCTCGCCGAGCCTGCCAACATCGTCAGTTTCATTTCTTTCTACCCCGATTCCAAAAACGATTATTGTCCGATTTCGTTATACAAAAGCGTTTCGGCTCACTTGAAAAATCCTCTTACGCCGCCGAGAACGAGCTTGTTGGTGATCTCGATCACCTCGTCCATCGGGATATTCTTTCCGTCCTGCACCCACTCGCGGTAAGCATTCAGCACGGCGTTGTTGATAAAGCCCATCAAGACCTTCTTTTCATATTCGTTGAGCTTCTGATACTTCTTCGATCTGCTCCACGCCGCGTCGTTGACCTGATCGGTCATCTCGTCGCGGATCGCGTGATATGTTCCGCCGCAGGTGATTTTTTCGTAGGCAACCCCCTGTTCGGACGCGTAGAGGAAGAACTCGCGGTTCACCTTGTCGAGGTCGTCGGGCAGCGCGTAGTCCTTCACGCGTTCAAGAAATCCCGCGGACAGCTCCTCCTGCATTTCCGCAAGCAGCATATCCAGCGTTTCATAGTAATGATAAAAGGTCTTTTTATTGATCTTCGCGCGGTCGCAAAGCTCCTTGACCGTGATCTTCTCATAGTCCTTTTCGCAGATCAGCGCTTCGAACGTGCTCTTGATGGCTTCGATCGTTTTAATCACTCTTAAATCTTCATTTCCGGTTAATATCATAACAGCCCTCCGTATCGCAACGATAGTTACATAATAACAAATCCCGAATTATCTTTCAAGCGTTTTTCAAAAAGGCGCGGCGGAAATTCCGTCACGCCTTGTTGTTATACTCTTTCAAATTCGGGACGCCATGCCGCGAAGCTGTTTAGCTGTTCGTCGGTGCGATGGTAGTAGCGCGTATCCTTATCGAGCTTTGCGATCTCATTCATCTCATCATCGGTGAGCGTAAAGTCGAGAATGTCGAGGTTATCTTTGATGTGCGCAACATTCTTACTACCGGGGATAACGACAAAACCCATCTGCGTGTGCCAGCGGAGGATGACCTGAGCGGGTGACTTGCCGTACTTTTCACCGAGCTTGACAAAGATCGGCTCTTCCATCAGGCTCTTGTCGCCGTGACCGAGCGGATACCAGCTCATCAGCTTGATGCCGTACTTGTCAAGGGCTTTTCTGAGCTCCTTTTGAGTAAAATACGGATGCGCCTCCACTTGGATGAACTGGGGTGCGATCTCCCATTTGTGCTGTAATTCGTCGATGTATTTGCCCTCAAAGTTTGAGATACCGATCGACTTCGCCTTGCCCTCCTTGTACGCCTTTTCAAGCTGACGGTAGCCTGCGAGCCAGTTGCCTGCCGGCTGGTGGATATAGAGCAGATCTACATAGTCCACGCCGAGGCGTTCGAGCGTTTCATCGACCGCATTCTCGTTCTCGTATTCACTGGGCCAAAGCTTGGTGGAGATGAATACTTCTTCTCTTTTGAGACCGCTCTCTTTAATGCCGCGACCCACCGCACGCTCGTTGACATAGGCGTTCGCCGTATCGACCAGCGAGTAGCCCATCTTCAGCGCCTCGCGCACGCTGTTTTGAGCGTCCGCAGGCTTGAGCATAAAGGTTCCGATCCCGATTACGGGACATTCGATTCCGTTGTTGAGTTTAATAGTTTCCATCGGTCATTCTCCTTTATATTTTTTTCAAATTATCTAACAGCTTTTGTCGCCCAATCTGTTACCTGTTTCTCCGAGCCGGAAGCGCTGCCGCCGTGAACGGCGAGGCTTGCGCCGATCTTCGCGCCCTTGCAGGATGCGGATATGGTTTTCGGCACGCCGCCGAGAGCCGAGCCCTCATGCGTGACGACATAGTGGACGGTCTTGCCGGTGAAGTCAAGGGCCTCGAGCTGGGTGTATAATGCCATCGGATAGATACCCCACCAGTTGGGACCGACGATGAAGATGTTGTCGTACTCCGAAATATCGTTGAGCATTTCTTTGAGTTCGGGACGAGCCTTTGCTCTCAGCTCCGCTTTTGCTTCCTCAATACAAACCATATAATCCTTGTCATACGGCTTGACGGTATCAACCTCGAACACATCGGCGTCAATGGCGTCTTTAATAAATTCTGTGATAATTTCGGCGTTACCTTTGACAAGGTTTTTGACAGAACCGTTAACATAGTTCTGTCCGCGTCTGGAATAATAAATTACTAAACTCTTCATATTGTCCTCCTGTATTTCTTGAAATTAATTTTAGCAACTTTAGTTTCTTATCTTGCTTATATTATAAATCGGTTTTCGGAAAAAAACAACA
>NZ_JAEQMG010000036.1 GCF_016680995.1 Ruminococcus difficilis
CGCTCTCTCCTCCACGCACTCGGCATGACCGACGAGGAAATGCAGAAGCCGATGATCGGTATCGTCAGCTCCTACAACGAGATCGTACCCGGACATATGAACATAGACAAGATCGTCGAGGCTGTCAAGACAGGCGTCGCGATGGCAGGCGGCAACCCGATCGTATTCCCCGCTATCGCGGTCTGCGACGGTATCGCGATGGGTCACCAGGGAATGAAATACTCCCTCGTTACCCGCGACCTTATCGCCGACTCCACCGAGTCAATGGCTCTTGCTCACGCGTTTGACGCTCTCGTCATGGTTCCCAACTGCGATAAGAACGTTCCCGGTCTGCTCATGGCGGCGGCAAGACTTAACATTCCCTGTATCTTCGTCAGCGGCGGCCCCATGCTCGCGGGCAGATTCGCCGGTCACAAGACCAGCCTTTCCTCTATGTTCGAGGCTGTAGGCTCATACAACTCCGGCAAGCTCACCGCTGAGGAGCTCAACGAGTACGAGAACAAGGCTTGTCCGAGCTGCGGCTCCTGCTCGGGTATGTACACAGCAAACTCCATGAACTGCCTTACAGAGGTTCTGGGCATGGCTCTCCGCGGAAACGGCACGATCCCTGCCGTTTACTCAGAGAGGATCCAGCTTGCAAAGCGCGCCGGCATGAAGATCATGGAGCTGCTTGAGAAGGATATCAAGCCCCGCGACATCATGACCGAGGCCGCCTTCCGCAACGCCCTGACCATGGATATGGCTCTCGGCTGCAGCACAAACTCCATGCTCCACCTTCCCGCTATCGCTCACGAGTGCGGCATCGACCTCAACCTCGATATTGCAAACGAAATCAGCTCAAAGACTCCCAACCTCTGCCACCTAGCTCCTGCGGGCAGAACATATATTGAGGACCTCAACGAGGCAGGCGGCATCTACGCCGTTATGAACGAGATCAATAAGCTCGGCCTGCTCGACACAAGCCTCATCACCTGCACCGGCAAGACTATCGCCGAGAACATCGAGGGCGTTGTCAACAAGAACCCCGAGGTTATCCGTCCCGTCGAAAAGCCATACAGCTCCACCGGCGGCATCGCGGTTCTCCGCGGCAACCTCGCTCCCGACAGCTGCGTCGTCAAGCGCTCCGCGGTAGCTCCCGAGATGCTCAAGCACACAGGCCCCGCGAAGGTTTATGAGTGCGAGGAGGACGCTATGGCTGCGATCAACGGCGGCGAGATCGTAGAGGGCGACGTTGTCGTTATCCGCTACGAAGGCCCCAAGGGCGGTCCCGGAATGCGCGAGATGCTCAACCCCACCTCCGCTATCATGGGACGCGGCTTAGGCAGCACAGTCGCACTGATCACAGACGGACGTTTCTCCGGCGCGACAAGAGGCGCTTCCATCGGCCACGTTTCTCCCGAAGCGGCGGTCGGCGGCCCGATCGCCCTCGTAAAGAACGGCGACCTGATTGAAATCGACATTCCCAACAACTCCATCACCCTCAAGGTTTCCGACGAGGAGCTTGCAGAGAGACGCGCGGCGTGGGTTCCGAAAGAGCCGAAAATCACCACAGGCTACCTCGCCCGCTACGCCAAGCTCGTATCCTCAGGAGCTCAGGGAGCTGTATTGTCATAAGGAAAATGCACAAAAATTAAAAAAATCTTTGTGCATGGTTTCAGGATTTCAGAGCAAAAAAAGCAATTCGCACAATTCACCCTTGTCCTTTTTGGGCAAAGGGTGAATTTTTTTATTTTGCCTAAAATTTGTTGTTAATTCTGTACAATTATGATATACTGAATAAGGATTATTTTAGATATTTGCTGAATATGTAAATTTTGAAAAAATTTAATTGAAATATAATATCAATTATATAAACGAAGGGAGTTTTTTCTTTTGAAACAGTACGATGCGAAAAAAATCTTAAACATCGCGCTCGCGGGACACAGCGGCTGCGGTAAGACCTCGGTTGCGGAGTCCATTCTCTATCTCGCAAAGGTCAGCGACAGATTGGGCAAGATTGCAGACGGCAACACCATGCTCGATTTCGACAGCGAGGAAATTAAGCGTCAGGCGTCTATCATGACAGCCGTGGCTCCGATAGAGTGGAAGAACACCAAAATCAACCTCATCGACACACCCGGTCTCTTTGACTTTGCGGGCGGCGTTGCCGAGGGTATGCGCGCTGCGGACACCGCTCTGATCGTTGTATCCGGCAAGGACGGCATCAGCGTCGGCACCGAAAAGGCTGTTGAGGCGGCTACAAAGGCAGGTCTGACAAAGATGTTCTTTGTCAATGGTCTGTGCGACGAGGACGCGCGTTTCTATCGCGTATTTGAAACACTCAAGGCGACCTTCGGTCCCTCTGTCTGCCCCGTTGTTGTTCCCTACATTCAGGACGGCCAGGCTAACACCTACGTCAACCTCTTTGATTACAAGGCTTACAAGTACGACGCCAAGGGCAACGTAACGCCCACCGCTCTTCCCGATATGGGCGACAGACTCGAAGGTCTGCGCGAGGCTATCAAGGAAGCGGTTGCCGAAACAAGCGAGGAGCTGCTCGACAAGTTCCTCGAGGGCGAGGAGTTCACCCCCGAAGAGATTATTCTCGGCGTTTCTCAGGGCGTAAGAGACGGCTCTATCTGCCCGGTATTCTGCGGCGACGCTCACAACACTTTCGCTATCGACCAGCTGCTCAACAGCCTGACATGGCTCGCTCCTTCAGCGGCTCAGGGCGGCGAGATCGGCGTTGACCTTGACGGCGAACCCGTAGAAATCAGCGTTAACAAGGACGCTGCCACCGCTGCTATCGTATTCAAGACAGTTGCCGACCCGTTCATCGGCAGACTTTCTTATATCAAGGTCGTTTCGGGCAAGATTTCTCCCGACACCCCCGTTATCAACATGCGTACAGGCGCTCAGGAGCGTATCTCCAAGGTGCTCACAATGACAGGTAAGAAGCAGAGCGAAACCGACTACATTGGCGCGGGCGATATCGGCGCTGTACCGAAGCTCGTTTCCGCAAAGACAGGCGATACCCTCTGTTCACCGCTCAGAAAAGTAGTTCTCGACGGCATCGACTATCCCGTATCAAGCTACACAATGGCTATCTATCCCGCGAAGAAGGGTGACGAGGACAAGGTCGCTCAGGCTATCTCCAAGCTTGCCGACGAGGATCCCACAATTCGCTTTGAGTCCAACCACGAAACTCACGAAATGCTCGTATCAGGTCTCGGCGAACAGCACCTCGACGTTGTTATCTCCAGGCTTAAGAGCAAGTACAACGTGGAAGCCAGACTTCAGAACCCAAAGATCGCTTACCGCGAGACTATCCGCAAGAAGGTTTCCGCTCAGGGTCGTTACAAGAAGCAGAGCGGCGGTCACGGTCAGTTCGGCGACGTCTGGATCGAGTTCGAGCCCTACGATACCGACGATCTCGAGTTTGCAGAGAGAGTTGTCGGCGGCGCGGTTCCGAAGAACTTCTTCCCCGCCGTTGAAAAGGGTCTCCGCGACGCTATCAAGAAGGGTGTTCTCGCTGGTTATCCGACCGTAGGCATCAAGGCTACTCTCTACGACGGCTCCTATCACCCCGTTGACTCCTCCGAAATGTCCTTCAAGACTGCGGCGAGTCTTGCTTACAAGAACGGCATTCCCAACGCGATGCCGACACTCCTTGAGCCGATCGGCAGCCTCAAGGCTTACGTTCCCGACAATAACATGGGCGACGTTATGGGCGAGGTCAACAAGAGACGCGGCAGAGTTCTCGGTATGTCACCTGCCGAGCACGGCACACAAGTTGTCGAGGCTGAGGTTCCGATGTCTGAGATGAGCGACTTCTCGACCTTTATCCGTCAGATCACCCAGGGCCGCGGCTCCTTCGAGTTCACCTTCGCGCGTTACGAGGATTGTCCCGCTAACGTTGCACAGAAGGTTATCGAGAAAGCAAAAGCCGAGATGGGCGACGATTAATTTAAAACACTACGAGGGCAGGATATCCTGCCCTCGATTTTTCGTATACCATTTAAATATAAAAAACCCGCTGCAAAGTATTGGCGTCTTCCTATTTTCACAGCCCGTCGCCGGGCAACTATCGTCGGCACTACAGGGCTTAACTTCCGTGTTCGGTATGGGAACGGGTGGACCCCCTGCGTCATCAACACCAATTTAATTGTAGCGGGTTTATGGCTCCCCCAACTGGGCTCGAACCAGTGACATCATGATTAACAGTCATGCGCTCTGGGGAGTGTTCAGGTTTGTACCCTAATCGAAAGGCGACCTGAACACGCCGCACAACTCACTACTTTATGCGACAAACTGCTCATATGAGCCGTTCATCAGAATTTCAATATCATATCCCCTGCCGACGTTGATCTCTTTGAACAAGGTGCAGATTATCATTTTCTTACGCTCGGGAGAGGCGGAGTCAAATTCCTCCGCCCAGCCGCGGAACTGCTCGTAATGATAATCGATCTTCCCCATTTCTTCCTCCTTGCAGTTGAGCTGGTGCCGCTTTTCCGCAAGACAGGAAACATTCTCGTTCAACTTGTTCTTTGTGTTCTCAATCGCCATAGAGAGAATATCGGGAGTAAATTTGCTGTCGCCCAACAGAGCGGAAGCGATTTCCTCCGTCAGCTCTTTCAGCTTGCGTTCCAGCAGGCTGTTTTCTTTTTCAAGCTGTTTTATCTCCTTCTTGATCTGAGAAACGATCGCCTTGTACTTTTTCTCGATCGCCGCGCTCTTTGGCGTTGACTTGATTTTATCAAAGCACCGGTAAAGCGCTTCGAGAACCACTTCATCGACCTTTGACGCGACATAGACGCTTTGACCGTCGCACTCGTTACGGTGCATTGCCTTTCCGGAACAAAGATAACGATACTTTCTTTTGCTGTGATGCGTTACGCCGTCCTTTGTCTTGTAGGTATCGACAAAGCTGTTGGAACACAGCTTTTTGCCGCAGTGAGCGCAAAACAGATTGCCGCCGAGCATGGTTGAAGATTTTGCAAGCAGGGCTATGTTTGTTTTTTCTTCGCTGTTGACTTTCCTTTGTCTGAGGATTTCCTGCGCCTGTGCAAAAATATCGTCGTCGATAATCTGCAATTCCTCGATACGCTTTGATCTGACGCCGCCTCTGACATAGAAGCCGTGGTAAATTTCGTTCGTGAGCATCCTTTTGATAGTCATAGGCTGAAACTTCGCGCCGTTGTGCGTAACAATATTACGCTCATTGAGATAGTTAGCCATAATGTAGGAGCCGTAGCCCTCTTTGACCGACAAATCGAAAACGATTTGGACTAACCCCGCCTCTCTCGGTTCAACTTCGAGCGTCATCAGCTCTCTTCCCTTTTTGTTGATGATACCACTTTTGACTAACCTGTAACCGAAGGGAGCGACGCCGCCGGTGAATACACCTTCCTCAACTAACTGCCTGAGACGGGATTTTACGCGGATTGAGGTCTTTTGACTCTCGCCGTTCGCCTGCCAGAAACGTATGTAGTTCATCAGCTTGTCAACGTGGCTGTCTAACTTCTGTTCGCCCTCGTTGACGCTCCATACCGAAATGCCGTGTTTGATAAACCACTCCACCACAAAAGGCGTCTCATTGTCGATACGTCCGAGCCTGTCGAACATAAAGACAAGAAGAATATCAAACTCGCCGTGCTCCGCCGCCGTTTTCAGCTCTTGGATCGCGTCGCGGTCGTCAGCCGAAATCTTGAA
>NZ_JAEQMG010000037.1 GCF_016680995.1 Ruminococcus difficilis
TCGCATTTACTATTATGGCAATCGCAGGCAGCCTTATATGAGGTTGCCTGTTTTTTATGCCCTGAAACGAATCGCAAACTACGATTTTCTCCTGTTTTCTATATAATATAGGTAAGATAAACAATCGCATATTTAATGAATTTGACCTTAATGGATTAGTTTTCATCGAGGTCTTTTTTTATTTGGCGGATAGACAAAATAAAGCTGAAATGATATAATGATGAAAAGATAAATCGGAAATAAGACCTGCAAATAAAAGTCAAGTAGTAAAACGAAAAAATACTTAGAAAAAGTCACTGAAAACTGAGAAAAAAGACAAGCACAGCAAATAGACCGCCGGAGCGGTCTGAAAAAATTGGTTGAAACTGTCCGGCAACCTTGACAGAACATCATAAAAATGCTTGTCAAAATGTGCCGACGGTGAGGAACTCATGAATAGATAAGGTCGATGACCGTCGGACTGCCGATTGTAGCATTTTTATGATAACCCGTCAAGGTCAGGCGGCTGCGCCGTGCCTACGTATCGCCTCCGGTTCAGAATCTATGAATAGGTAGATTTATGTACACATCGAAGTTTCCTTTTTGTTGAGGACTTCGTTGACCTTTGCGTAATAGATACGCAAAAATTTTGCCGACGCGGCAGTCATGTAAGAATAATAATGCTTCCCCTCAGAACGTTTTTTATCAAGAAATGCATAAACAGGATTATCAACCGGTTTTTTTGTTACCAAAGTTTTCATGATAATGAAAAGTGTTCTTCTAAGCGAGGGTGATCCTTTCTTGGTGATAGGACGAGATTTGGAAATATGTTGCCCTGAATCGTCAGGTTCTGTATCATAACCGAAAAATGCCGTGATTGCCCGTCTGTTACGGAAACGTCTTGTGTCGCCGATCTCTGCCATGAGCTGAGGTCCGGTTGATTTTCCGACGCCGTACATGCCCATAACAACCTCATATTCGGGCAACGTGGATGATAATCTGTCCATTTCATTTTTCAGAGCGTTTTCATTTTCGCAGGCAGCATTTACAAACTCCGCAGCTTTGGTAACCATCAGGCAAAAGGTTTCCTCGGCAGAAACTCCGGCAACACATTTTCTTGCATGAGCATGGATTTCTTCTGCTTTGCTATCTTGATAGTGATATTTGTTTTTTTCGCACCAACTCTTGTATTTTTTCTTGAAAGCGTTCAGCGAAAGCTTTGCCACGGTATCTCGGTGAGGAAATTTTGCAACAAAATCCACCCACTTCAAGTGACCGTCAGAAGGTCTTTCCTGTGAAGTAAACAACTTGTTTATCCCCGGGAAAGCGGTATCCGTAAGAGAAATCAGATTGTTTTTTAGCATGGTGTTTACCTTGATAACTTTCTTAACCTGTCTATTCAACGATTTCAGAGTTCTCCTGCGGTCTTCCTCAGGCTTGTATTCAACAAGATCAAGCCATGCGCTTAGGGCATAAGAAGCAATCTTTATCGCGTCCTTCCTATCGGTTTTGGCTTTTCGCAGCGTGTTGTCGCCGTAGTCACTGATAAGCACCGGATTGACTACAGAGACAAATATACCATGTTCATGGAGACGTCGGGCAACTGGTTCATAATAAACGCCCGTTGCTTCCATGACGACCCGTGTTTCACCGGGCAGCTTCTTGATAACTTTGGCAAGCCGGTCAAGCTCGCTGTCCGTGTGGGACACATCATAAGGTGCTGCCACCACTTCGCCGAAAGGTCGGAGTATTACAACCGTACTTTTTTCTTTGGATACATCAATTCCTACTGCGTTCATTTTCATCGCTCCTGATAGTTTTTGTAATCGGATAATTCCACGCATTAATTCATTACCTATTCTATCTGTTGGGTGACACGAACGCACCGGCTACGGTGGCACAATCTGCACAAAACGAACGCTATAATGAAAGCGTGGATGACTGTCTTATTTTCGAGCACGTTGGCTCATGGAGGTGAACGTCAATCCAGTTACCGCTTACATTATAGCTTAAGTAATGAATGCGAGTAATCCCTTACCGGCTGCAAGGGCTTTACCCGACTAAATATATTGTAACAGGAGGATTTTATTATGAATAAGCAAATAGCAATGCAGTTAGCAGAAAGATACACTTCTGCTATTGAAAAAGGAATTATAAAACGTGATGTTTTAACGAATCATGGAGAGAATTTTACGGGTGGCGGAGAAAAAATTGCCCTAAGGAATTTTAGGGATTATATATCCTCTGCAAGTTATTTGTTTACGGAAATGCTTGCAAAAGGAGTGTGACATCATTGAGTCAACTCGATAATAATTTTCTGATTGAAGAATTTGGAAAACTTAAGATTCAAGAAAGATATTGCTTTGTATTTGAGTTGTTAGACGAATTTATTAAATCCTCAGGTTTCACAGATGATCTTGTGATTTCTTCGCCTATATTAAATCAGGTAATTACGGATTATTTTACTGATATATATAGATTAAAAGCATTTCATAAAGATATTAAACTTGTCAATGAGATAAAAATATATTCTTATCTGGCTTATTGGATATGCAGAAGAAAACCTATACAGATTAAAAATGATTTTAATGGATTAGGTTATGAGCAGTTATCTCAAATAGAAGATATTGCTTTTATTAACGAGAAGGCGGCTGCAGCTTTTTTACAAAGTTTACTGTTTCAAGATCCTTCCGACGTAGCAATTCTTTCGTCAAAAGAAGAAGATTACAAAAGCTTTATAGAAAATATGCTGTATGTTTTGAAATACAGGCAGTATACGGCACAGAATATTGAGTCTATGCTTTTAGCCTTTATAGCAGGTCGATCGTATCAGTTTTCAGCTGATAAGGATTTTTGATCAATTGTTCAAAACACAGTATTATCACATGCTTTTATGATGTGATATATGATAAGAAAAAACACACTTGACATCCCCGTCTCCCTATGCTATACTGTCAAAAACCGCATAGGAATGGGAAAAATCGGCTTTCACCGACGTGGTGTGACCATCAGGTCCATGTGAAAGCAATTTCATGCAGGTTCAAGTCCTGTTACCTGCACCAA
>NZ_JAEQMG010000038.1 GCF_016680995.1 Ruminococcus difficilis
ACGCACATCAAGCATCCCAGCGAAGTCGTGAACGTTGGCGATACCGTTGAAGTATACGTTAAGGATATCAACGAGGAGACCAAGAAGATCTCGCTCGGCTTCAAGAACGCCGACGACAATCCGTGGGCGATCCTTAAAAGAGATTATCCCGAGGGCACAGTCGTTAAGGCTAAGATCGTTGGTCTGACCACCTTCGGCGCGTTCGCTAACATCATCCCCGGCATTGACGGTCTTATCCACATTTCTCAGATCGCCAACAAGAGGATCGAAAAGCCCGCCGATGTTCTCTCCGTAGGCGAAGAGGTCGAGGCTAAGATCACCGCTATCGACTTTGACAAAAAGCGCGTCAGCCTTTCAATGCGCGCTCTGCTTCCCGAGGACGAGCAGGCTCCCGTAAAGGCTGCTCCCGCTGTTGAGGAAGCTGTAGAAGAAGCCGCTCCCGCTGTTGAGGAAGCAGTTGAAGAAGCCGCTCCCGCTGTTGAGGAAGCAGTTGAAGAAGCTGCTCCCGCTGTTGAAGAAGCAGTTGAAGCTGTTGAGGAAGCTGCGGCAGACGCAGAGTAATTTGTACATTTAGGGCGCTCTTTTTGAGTGCCCTTTTTTAATGACGGCAAAGCCGTCAATTCATGTGATTAAATCACAATTCATGGCGTTGCCAATTCATGACCGAAGGTCAATTCATTATTGCCGCATTACCTTAGCGCAAATAAAAGGTTGCTGATATGAGGTGTGGTTAGTTCATGAATGAATTGTTGCTTTGCAACATGAATTAACTGCGTTATGAATTGTCGCAGGCGACATGAATTGATTTGCGCCGAAAATCATATTAAAGGAGGAACAACCGTGACCACTAAAGAAGAATTTTTGGAAATATACAAGACCCACATCACCCGCAAGGGAGCCGACGAGCTGCTTGACGATAGGTGACGGACTGGAGGAGCAGATACGCACCTTCGTTTCGGAGCACCCGGAAACCGTCCTCATCGCAATCGATATTTTTCTCAAAGTCCGCGCCAATAACGAAGTCAGCTATTC
>NZ_JAEQMG010000039.1 GCF_016680995.1 Ruminococcus difficilis
CCGTCGGATTGCCGATTGTAGCATTTTTATGATAACCCGTCAAGGTCAAGCGGCTGTGCCGTGCCTACGTATCGCCTCCGGTTCAGAATCTATGAATAGACGGATTTATGTGCACACCGACGTACCCTTTTCGTTGAGGACTTCATTGACCTTTGCGTAATATATGAGCAAAAATTTTGCTGCTGCGGCAGTCATGTAAGAATAATAATGTTTTCCTTCGGAGCGTTTCCTGTCAAGAAATACATAAACAGGGTTATCAATCGGCTTTTGGGTACTAATCGCCCTAATGATAATAAATAGTGTTCTTCTTAAAGAAGACGAGCCTTTTTTTGTGATGGGACGGGATTTGGAAATGTGTTGCCCTGAATCATCCGGTTCGGTATCATATCCGAAAAATGCTGTGATTGCCCGTCTGTTATGGAAGCGTCTTGTATCGCCGATCTCAGCCATAAGCTGCGGTCCGGTTGATTCGCCGACGCCGTACATACCCATAACGACCTCATATTCGGGCAATGTAGAAGATAACCTGTTCATTTCTTTTTTCAGAGCGTTTTCATTTTCGCAGGCAGCATTTACGAATTCTGCGGCTTTGGCGATCATCAGGCAAAATGTTTCTTCGGCAGAAACTCCGGCAACACACTTTCTTGCATGAGCATGAACTTCTTCCGCTTTGCTGTCTTGATAGTGGTATTTGTTTTTTTCGCACCAACTCTTGTATTTTTTCTTAAAAGCATTGAGTGATAATCTTGCCACGGTATCACGGTGAGGGAACTTCGCAACAAAGTCAACCCACTTCAAGTGACCGTCAGAATCTCTTGCGGGCGAAGAAAACAGCTTGTTTATCCCCGGAAAAGCGGTATCTGTCAGAGAAATCAAGTTGTTTTTCAACATATTAGTGACTTTGATAACCTTTTTGACTTGTCTGTTCAAAGTTTTCAAAGATCTTCTGATGTCTTCTTCCGGTTTGTATTCAGTTAGATCAAGCCATGAGTTGAGAGCGTAAGAAGCTATCTTTATCGCATCTTTCTTATCCGTCTTAGCTTTACGCAGAGTGTTGCCACCGTAGTCGCTGATTAACATCGGATTGACTACGGAAACAAATATACCGTGTTCGTGGAGACGTCGGGCAACAGGCTCATAGTATACTCCCGTCGCTTCCATAACAACCCTTGTTTCACCGGACAGCTTCTTGATATTCTTAGCAAGTTGGTCAAGTTCGCTGTCCGTGTGAGACACCTCGAAAGGCGCAGCCACCACTACGCCGAAAGGCTGGAGTATAGCAACTGTACTTTTTCCTTTGGATACATCAATTCCTACTGCGTTCATCTTCATCGCTCCTAATAATTGTTTGTAATCGGATAAATCCAAGCAATTTATTCATTACCTATTCAATCTGTTGGGTGACACGAACGCACCGGCAACGGTGGCACAACCTGCACAAAACGAACGCTATAATGAAAGCGTGGATGACTGTCTAAAATACGAGCGTAAAACTCACGGAGAGCGTCGTCAATCCAATTACCGCTTTCATTATAGCTTAAGTAACGAATTCGAGTAATCCCTTACCGGCTGCAAGGGCTTTACCCGACTAAATATATTGTAACAGGGAGAGAGCTGATGAAAGCATTCAGTTCGCACTGAACCGCTCAGGCGAAATGGAGCATCGCGGAACAACAAATCCCTTGTCCTCCGCCAAATATAACGGATACCCACTAGGGTGTCCGTTATATTTTTTACCGCAAACTCAGGAGGACAAGGGATTTGAAGGCGATTCTTACAAAAAATCACCCGCCGAAACCGACGGGTGAAAAAGCATTTATGAAGATACTCCCATTACTATGGTTACTATTCGCACAACAAACAACGCGAATGATACCCACATGACAGGATGAATGTCCTTGATTTTGCCTGTGATAACCTTGAGGATTACCCACGTGATTATACCAAACATAATGCCGTTCGCGATTGAGTATGTGAAGGGCATTGTGATGATAGCAAAGAAACCACCGACTGTGTCTGCGATGTCGCTGTCGAAATCCATCTTGGTTACGTTCTTGATCATCAGCAAGCCGACGAATACAAGCGCAGGAGTGGTCGCGAAGGACGGAATCGCAAGGAAAATCGGATAAAGAGGCAAAGCCAGAAGGAAGAGTACAGCAGAAGTCAGCGCGGTAAGACCTGTCTTTCCGCCCTCAGCAACACCGGTGGTGGACTCAACATAAGAGGTAACGGTAGAAGTACCGAGAATGGAACCGCCTACGGTACCGAGTGCGTCAGACATAAGCGCGCGGCCAACTCTGGGAAGCTCGCCCTTCTCGTTAAGAAGCTTGCCTTCCTGAGCAACGCCGATAAGTGTGCCGACTGTGTCAAAAAGATCAACAAAGAGGAATGCGAATACGATAACCGCGAAGTTGACGCCGTTCTGTACAACATAAGCGAAATCAAACTTGCAGAAGGTATTCTCAGCCATGGACTGAACAGGAGCGAATACGGTATAGTTGCTGAAATCGGGAATTACGGAAATACCGTGGTACCAGCCGGTGAGCTGGGCGACGATTCCGAGAACCCATGTAACGATAATGCCGATAAGAATCGAGCCCTTGACCTTGAAGTGCCAGAGAGCGGCGATTACGATGACGCCGACCATCGCGAGAACGAATTCGGGAGAAGCGACGTTGCCGAGCTTAACGAGAGTTGACGATGAAACAACCGCCTCGCCGGTCTCGCTGACAGTCGCGAACGCGTCGGTGGTAACAATGCCGGCACCCTTGAGACCGACAATAACAATGAACAAACCGATACCTGCCGAAATGCCGAGCTTGAGGTTCTTGGGCACCTTGTTGACCAGAGTCTCTCTGAACCTGAAGATAGAGAGAATGATGAAGATAACACCCTCGAAAAGAATGGCGGTCAATGCTACCTTCCACGGGTCAGTTATGCCCTGCGACGCGAGCTGAGGTACAACGGAGAAAGCGAAGTATGCGTTAAGTCCCATGCCCGAAGCGAGAACAACCGGGTAATTCGCGAAGAACGCCATAATCAGAGTAGCGAACGCCGCAGAGATGGACGTCGCAGCGAAAATGGCATCGCTGGGCATACCTGCCGCCGAAAGAATGCTCGGGTTGACAGCGAGAATGTAAGCCATCGCCAGAAACGTTGTCACACCGGCAACAATCTCTGTTCTGACGTTAGTACCATTCTCTTTTAGTTTGAATAGTTTTTCCAAAGAAAGTTCCTCCTCATATTTTTTTTGGAAATGAATTTCCAAATAGAATTATATCAAATAATATAAATTTTTCAAGTCTTTATTAGAATAATAAGCTGATTTGTAAAATTTTTAGGTATATTTCCTACTTTGCCGCCGAAAAAAGACTAAAAAAGTTTAAATTAAATCTTGCCAAACTAAAATTTGTATGATATAATATATCTTGCGTCTGGGGGTATAGCTCAGTTGGGAGAGCGCTTGGTTCGCATTCAAGAGGTCAGGGGTTCGAATCCCCTTATCTCCACCAGAAAGAGTTGCACAGTTGCGGCAACCGATTAGCCAAAGAATCCGCCCATCTTTCCGGGGATTCGAAGGCGACCGTTAAGAAAACAGTCCGGTGGACTGTTTTTAGGGAGAAAACAGATGAAACTTTTCTTTCATCTCTGAACCCATCATGCGAGATGGATCGTTTCGCGCTTTCAAACGCACCTTATCTCCACCAGAAGTGCCGCAGTCAAAACTGCGGCGCGATTTAAACAAAACAGAATATTATCTCATGGGGGTATAGCTCAGCTGGGAGAGTGCTTGACTGGCAGTCAAGAGGTCACGGGTTCGAGCCCCGTTATCTCCACCAAAAGCGCGGTATAAATAGCAATTTTCGGCTGTTTATGCCGTGCCAGACAACAGAATACAGTTAAAATGGTTTCGTATCGTTATCCCATTCAACAACGTCATGTAAACTTCGTTACAAGCACTATCCTCTTGATGTTTCCCAACATGAGAGTGAGATGTCGATGTAGCTACTAAACAAGATCGAGAAATTCACACAGATTTCCCCTCTTGCAGAGTGGATTAGGCTCTTACTCCGTCATAAGGTTATTCCGGTAGAATAACAACTGTGTGTTGGTCGCTTTCCTGCTGGTAACAGGATTGGCTTAAAAGTCAGAGGTCATCGCGTAACTCTTATATGACGGTTGAGTATCAGATACAATCCTATTCAGTTGTGTGGCACAGTTTATACTTGGAGAAATGACAGCTTGGTTTGGTAGACGTGGGCTGTCTTTTTCTTTTATATAAACCATACCAAATAAGATTATATATCAGTTGGAAATAAATGTCAATCGAAATTTGTCGAATCATATTACAATCCGATTACAATTACCAACAGAAGAAAGAATCATGCAGGGTTAGTGGACAATTTGTCCACTGCCCTGCTTTTGCGTCAGGACAAAAATCTGCAATGACCGCAATAATGACCAAGGCTAAATTTCTGCCAAAGTGGACAATTTGTCCACTCATTTCTATCCCCTGCCCCAATAGTGGGTAAAGTATTCTGTAAAAAATTCGGTCATTGATTCTCCGTTAGCGGCAGGATGGGTACGATCGTATTCCTCAGCGCAACTTAAGAGCTGCTGTTCCCATTCTTCCGCAATCTCCTTGATTTTTGGCAAATACGATGTTCTAAAAAGCTTTTCGGCTTCATCGTCCCATTCAGGTACTCCATCCCGATAATCTTCAAATGCATCCATTTCGCAGTCTGCAATGTATTCCGCAAAAGTTATCGGGCTGGACAACTCGCTTAATGAGAGAATAAATCCGTCTTTTGAACTATATCCAAAAGTGTCGTCAAGCTCCTGCCGAATACTCTCTAATCGTTCCTTAAAAACCTCAGCCCATGTCATCATTTCATTTTCCATTTCAATACTCCTTTTGTTCGTCGATGGGTCAAGTGGACAAATTGTCCACTCGAACCCGTTTTTGTATTTCGTTATTCTTTGACAGCCTTGTAGATTGCTCCTGCGCTTTCCATACGTTCCGCAAATTCACAGATATGATAGATATTGTCTTTGATTTCAACGTGCTAATTATCTATGAATCGGCAGTAACGCTCAACAGGCTTCTCGCCGGGATACTCGATTGTAATACAACCGCCATCGGAAATTCTGAACAAGTCGTTGTATTTAGAATCAATGAAGCGGATACCCTTCCCAGAACGCTCCAGATGGCTGTCTAACCAATCTTTTTTGTAGCAATAGCAATACAGGTTATACTCGCCCTTGTTCGGATTCAGGCGCATCAGGAAAGCATAATGCTCAGAATCCACCCTGACACCAAACTCTCTGCCATTCTCATACTCGAAGGTTTTGCCAACCTCATAGCAGAAATTCGCCATATCGCGCCGCTTGTGGAGAAATCTGCCCTTTTCGCAGAAATAGTCAATTGCCGCGTAGAACTCAGCCTTGAACTCGTCCGTGTTGTAGTCGGCGCGATGTTCGTTCCAAGTATGAAAGAACCCGCAGTCGCTTGAGCCAAAGTCGGCTCTGAGGTAGCCGACCAAGCCAGTCTGACCTGAAATCTGCTGACTGTTGTGGTAGGTATAAAGATATTCGGTGCCTTTGAGCGGAATGCTTGTAAATTCCATAATCATATCCTTTCTGCCCGTCCTGCCGATAGCACAGCCCTATATATTATAAAGTAAATACGCCGACTCCGCTTTCCGTCTTAATGAGAAACTCATTGCGGGAAAACATCTTTGAATACTTCGGGATTGCCTGATCGGGAATGTCGGTGAAGTTTTCCTCTCCCAAGCCGCAGATAAAAAACGTACCGAACATTAAATCCAGAATTGCACTGCTTTCATCGCGTAAGGCTCTGTTAAACGGCAGCCCGTTGATTTTACCTTCCTCGTTGCCGACATTATGTGGTGCACCACATAACATTGATTATGCGTACTAAAACATAATGTGTAGTAAAAGAACAAAATGTAGATTTTAAGCGTTTTCTGATACAAATATCGTAAGCGCTTAACAACCACACCATCAGACATAAATCGAGCCCTCAGCAAAAGCCGAGGGCTTGCGTTTTATGCATAATCCTTAAATCTTATGTTAACGGTGTCGGTTTTGTTCTGCTTGCGATGGATTCTTTCAACTCGTCGCTCCACGGCATAAAGCTCTCGAGCTCTTCGTTGGAAAACGGTCTGATTGCTTTTCCTGCGCAGAACTCTCTGATGCTCAATCCGCTTTCTTCACGCTCACGCACCATTTCGCTCCATTGACTCAACCTGACCTGTTGATCGTGATCGTTCCGCTCATGTTTTCGGCACGTCCGCCGCCGATGCCTACGCCGTTTTTTCCGCCTTTTGCGGTAACATTACCGCCGAGAATATTGACGCCGCCGTCTTTTGCTTCGCGCAAATCTCCTCCATCCTCGCCGGCGCCGATACCAGCGCCGCTCTCACCGCCGGTTGCGTTGACCGTGCCGTCGTAGATCCAGATGCCCATCGTGCCTTCCTCGTCACCGCCGCCGATGCCTGCGCCGAGCTTCTTGCTTGTGGCAGTTATATTGCCGCCGTAGATGTATGTGCGCGCGCCGGGCTGCTCATTGCCGCCGCCGATGCCTGCCGCATCAGTGCCGCCCGTGGCTGTGATATTGCCGGCGTAGATCCGAATAGCCGTTGTTTTGTCGGGCTTCTTTCCCTCGTCGCCGCCGCCGATGCCTGCACCGTAGGAGCCGCCTGTTGCTTCAATGGTCGTGCCGTGAATATTGATATTGCCGCTCGTCTCGTTTTCTCGTCCGCCGACGCCCGCATAATATTTTTTTCCGGTGGCGACGATCTTGCCCGTTCCGTAAATGTTCAGGGTCGCATGTTGATTTTTTTTGTCATAGCCGCAGCCGATACCCTTTTTACAGGTCAGCGTCGCTGTCAATCGCCTGAATGTTTTTCTTTTCATGTGTTTTCCTCCTCTTTGATGTCCTTTGACTGTTGTTTTCGGTCATCGGGATGATTGATATTTGCATACATACATCATTATAGCATGCTCTATCCATCAAACTTCCATCAAAAAAGCCCTCAAAACGGCTGTTTTGAAATTTTTTTTAAAAAAACGGACAATCCTGTTTGGGATTGTCCGCTGCTCTTTTATATTTTACAGTGTATTTACATACGCGACGAAATCGTCGATGCTGTATGTATATTCAACCTTGGCAGATGCGCCCTTAAAAATCAGGAATTCGCTCAAGCCGTATTCCTTGCCGTTGTCCGCCCAGTCATATGTATATCCTAGTCTTGTCCATGGGTACGCACTGTCGAAATAAGACCAAAGGATATTTGAATCGAACCACGACTTGTAGCGCTGATCGAATTACTCGTTACCCGTGGGCTGATATGTATTCGTCATCGGGGCGGTTATGTCGGTTACATAAGCGGGACGGTTCAGAACGCCCGGGTCGACCCAAAGCGCGGTGACCGTGTTGTAATTCTTTGACGTCGGCACACCCAAAACCTGGTGAAACCTCTCTGTCCAGTCAGTAACGCCTTCGCTTTCCTTTACCCAGTTGTACATTTCTCCGGCGGAAACGCACCACGCGTCTCCCCATTTCAATTCGACTTCTTCGCCCGCCGGATAGCTGTA
>NZ_JAEQMG010000004.1 GCF_016680995.1 Ruminococcus difficilis
ATGAAATCACCGCCGCGAAATATAAAAGTCCCGCTATCGGGTGTATCTTACAAAAGGAATCCTTCATCAGTTGCTCCACTTCAAGTCGTGTCCGAGCTGACAGGTGTAGCGGAATTCAACCGTGTCGCCGTTTTTCAGCACGTAACGAGAACAGCCGTAGTTAGGCGCCCATCCGTTTACTCCGTAAACCCAGCCTGACTGGTCGCCGCAGTCGAATTCATACAGGTTGCCGATAGCCTTGATGTAAGCTGAATTGTATGCCGGCGTAAAGCTGTGATCAAGGTGGATTTTCTTTTCCTTACATACTCTGACTAGCAAATCAAAGACCGATTCGCCCTCCGAAAACTCAAATTGCTCGGGTTTTAATATCCAGCCGTCTGAAGGCACAAGCTCATGATATTCCTCGTCGAGCTTATCCATATTGTCGAGAATTGTCGCACAGGAAATCGACAGAGTACACCTGAGAGTATTGTCCTGCGTTGTCTGCTCCTGCGGCTCAACGGGCTGAGGCTTGTCCGTCGGCACAGGGTCGGTCTTGTATTTGTCCGTCGTCGGCTCAACAGGTTCCGCGGCTGAGTTTTCGGCGGTCGTCTGCTGTCGGGTGGAAGCCTCTGCGGTCGTCGGAGCTGTTGTATCGACTGGGGTTGTGTCATCGATAGCTTTATCGGTTGTATTCTCCGCCGTCGATGACTGTGCATTCTTGCGTGTAATGGGACCTGTCGCCGAGGTTGCGTCTGCCGAAAAGGTCGGTGCTTCGTCAGGCGCAGCCGCGTCCTCGTTAATACTGTTTCCCGCCGCAAAAGCAATCACTAAAGCCGCAACGATTGCTGCGGCTGTGATGATAAAGAATTTATATTTTTTGATGAAGGGTATCATAATAATCCCGCCTTAATGTGAAGCGATGTAGCGTTGAGTTTCGGTGACAAATGTGACCTTTATTTCGCCTTGACTGTCCGCACCTGCGATTTTGAGCTGCCTGAGATTGAGCGTTTCAAGCTCGGCAATAGCTTTCTGAGCCAAGGTCGCGTCTGTGATATCGACCGTGCCGTCAAGATTCAGATCATACTCTGTCAGCAGATCGCACATATCATAAAGTGATGATTTGCCTTCGCGGAGTCTGTTCGCGGCGGTCATTGCGTAAAACGCCTGTTCGGTCGACATCTGATTGTATTCACCGCCGATATTATGCGCAAAGCCGTTTTCGAGCGAAAAGCGAAGCAGACAGTCAACAATGCTGTTGCCGCTCTTGATAAATCTCCCGTCGGTTTCGGGGTCAATGCCGAGGGCTGACAGAGCGGTTATCATCTGCGCGCAGCTTTCGGGAGAGTCGGTAGCTTCCGAAAGTCCGCCGTCATCACGCTGGATTGCGGAATAGTATCCCAATGCCTTATCAACTGCGCATTTTACAGCTTCATTTTTTTTATAATACGGAGCGAGAGCCTGTATCGCCATTCCCGTCATATCAGGATCGGCGCCCTGCTCACCGATAGCCCAGCCGCCTGCCGGAAGCTGCTTTTCCAGTATATAATCGAACAGCTTCTCACGGGTAGTTTGCTCTTTTGAGGTCGTTTCGGGTATTTCATATTGCAGGCTGTCAAGCGCGATCAACGCCCAGACAGGGCCGTTAATACCCTGCTTTTTTACAAAATTAAAGTCCGCAAGAGGCTGCAGCAGGTTATATCCGTTCACATTCTCGGGATTCTTGCCTATAGCTGTCAAAGCTAATATAAGGCGCGAGTTTTCGGTTG
Source organism: Ruminococcus difficilis (assembly GCF_016680995.1). The sequence goes on from NZ_JAEQMG010000004.1 coordinate 1,749, forward strand.
ATTTATTTCGGTCCAGCTTAGCGCTGCCCTTTTCGTTAATATAATCAACAACGTTGCGATAATATCCTTCCGCCGTTTCATCGGGCAGGATTCCAGCGCGTGCAAGCCCGATAACAAGCCACTCGCCGCCGATTGAACCTACCTGCGGCACAGGACAGCTGAGAAGCTGCTCTTCTGTAGCCTGATATATCGCGTCGGTCTTGCTGCCTGATGCAAAAGCGGTAATCGGACACAGCAGCGCAAGCGCAAGCACAAAACAAATCAGCTTTTTCATCTGGAAGCAATCATACGCTGGATAGCGGTCGTATCAAGTACGGAAACTCTTCCGTCGCCGTTGTATTCAGCGAGCTTGTTCTGTAACTCTGAGAAGCTCACGAGGTCAATGCTCGCCTTCTGAATGAGAGTTGCGTCTGTAATATCAACCTTGCCGTCAAAGTTTACGTCGCCGAGCTGTGCGTCCTCAGCCATTACGTGAACCTTATAAACGGTTTCCTCGGGATATGAGCCCGGCCAAGCGGCATTGCCGACGCCGATATAGAGTGTGTCGCCTGCCTTAACCTCGATCTCGTCGGTTTTTCTGTAGCCGACGCTCTCGGGAACGTACTCATTAATATACGTTCTCACCTGATAGTTCTTGTTCTCGGCTGTAGGAAGTACAAAAACATTTTTTGTTTCGTTACCGATCGTAACGGTGTAGTCGGTATTTGAGGGAGTAAATTCCTCGTTAAGAGCCGGACCGTCAATGCTGAGAGCCTTAAGGGCTGTTGTGGGATTGTTCCAGTCAGCACCGATATCCGAACCGATTTTTACAGAATATGTAAGCTCGAAGGTGTCGCCGTCTCTGAGGAAGATGTAAGCGAGGTTGTTGTTGACTACCCAGTCGTTCTGTACACCCATCCAGCCGCTGTACTGTGCGGCGTCGTTCTCGGCAATACCGTTTACGGCAGCGATATACGAACCCCACTGGGTATCGTTTACGGTGAGCTGAACATTATCCGCATTCAGCGCGGCTGTAACGGTCGAAAGAGCGTCCTTGCCCTCGGAAATATCGACTGTCTTGTCATAAAGAACGCCTTCCCAAGCTGCTCCCTCGGAAACAGAATAGGTTTCGTTCTTTACGATCAGGCGGATTTTGTCGGTCGCGGCTGACGCGCTGAAAGAAACGCTTGCAGCCGATACCGCCGTCATAGCTGCCAGAGCTGTCGCGATAATGTTTTTGGGTATTTTTTTCATATTGGTTCCTCCAAAAATTTTTGGGAAAGCAAAAATGCTTTTCCGATATACTCAGAAAAGCACAACACAAAGAGCCGTGAAATCACGGTCAGGGTGGCTGCGCTTCTTCTTGTCCAAGAATGCAAATCCAAGGCAATGCGGCAGCGATCTGACTTATGGCTCAAACCAAACACAGTAATGACAGTTGCTACGGATTCTCACCGTATTCTCTATTACATTTCGCAGCGCGAAAAAACGCAAAGCCTGTTATTAAATTATTTCAAGTATATCATACAAACGCCGTGCCGTCAATGCTTGTGCAGCTTATCAAACGGCAGCTGCACAAAAATTACCGAGCAAAACATGATAACGCAGCCGAGTATCTGAATGACGGTCATACTCTGATCCTGCTCGAGCCAGCCCATGCTGTAGGCAAAGTAGCTCGCGAGCGCTGAAATCACCGACTCCATGCTCATAATCATAGCGGCTATAGTCGGGTTAAAGTTCTTCTGACCGATGACCTGCAGCGTATAGGCAACGCCGCTCGACATGATACCTGTGTACAAAATCGGAATCGCGCCCTGAGTAATCTGCTCCCACGACGGATGCTCAATTATCAGGGCTATCGCGCCGCAGACTACCGCGCAGACAAAAAACTGTATGCACGAGAGCAGAACTCCGTCGGTTTTCGGCGAGAAATAATCGACCAGCAGAATATGCACGGCAAAGAGAACCGCGCAGATTAGTACGAGTATATCTCCCGGGGAAAAGCTCAGGCTCTCCGTTATGCAGAGCATATAGAGCCCGACAACCGCACCCACAGCGCCTATCCAGACCGTGAAATGGCATTTCTTTCCGAGCAAAAGTCCGAAAATCGGCGTGAGGATTATATAGAGCGTTGTGATAAATCCCGCCTTGCCGACGGTTGTGTACTTTACACCGTACTGCTGGAACATTCCCGCGGCGGCAAGCGCAAGACCGCAGCAAACGCCGCCGATAACTGTGATTTTTTTGTCGATCTTGAAGCTCTCGTTCCTGCCCGAAAAAATCTCGGGCTTCCTGAGCTTGATAAGCACGATCGGAATCAGTACAAGGAAGCCGAGAAAGTTACGCGCCGAGTTAAAGGTGAACGGCTCCATGTAGTTGTTGCCCATTGACTGAAAGACAAAGGCAACGCCCCAGATTATCGCGGTCAGAGAGAGATAAAAGCTGCTTTTTATGTTGTTCGTTTTGTTCATTTCCATACTCCTTCGCACAAGTGATATTTTATCATATCAAAAAGTCAAATGCAAGCGGCTTTCTCACAAACAATGCGGCTGCGCATACAATGAAATGTAAAAGCGGTGATAGAATGAATGAATTAATAAGACTATGTGATTTACAGATAAATAAAACGGCTGTTGTCGCTGAGTTTTGCGCCGGTAAGATGACACAGAGAATAAACGACTTAGGCATTGTCGAGGGAAGCGAAATAACTCCCGTGTTCATCGCTCCCTTCGGCGACCCTGTCGCCTATTCCGTTAAGCATACTCTGATTGCTCTGCGCCGAAAGGACAGCAGACTGATATTGGTGAGGTGTGAAGATGACATATGAAATTGCGCTTGCGGGTAATCCGAACGTCGGAAAAAGCACTGTTTTCAACGCGCTGACGGGATTGAAGCAGCACACCGGCAACTGGACGGGAAAAACCGTCGAGCTGTGCACGGGTATGTTCAAATACCGCGATAACCTGTTCAGCGTAACCGACCTGCCCGGCACATACTCAATGAGGGGCTTTTCAAAGGAAGAAAGCGTATCGCGAAAGTATCTGAGCGAAAAGAAACCCGACTGCGTGATAATTGTCGCTGACTCAAATGTTCTCGAGCGGAACCTGAGCTATGTATTAGAGATATTACAGCTGCAGCGCAATGCAGTTCTTTGTCTTAATATGAACGACGAAGCCCGGCGAAACGGCACTGTTATCAATACGGAAAAATTATCAAAGGAGCTCGGTATTCCCGTGCTGAAAACCTGCGCCGTGAAAAAGGCGGGCTTAGACGAATTAAAACAAACCGTGCTGAATATCTGCGAAAAACCGTCTTTCAGTCAAGACGAGATGAATACCGATACGTTTCTGCTGAACAACGCGCTCTTGCTCTCAAAAAAAAGCAAGGAGATCTGTGATAAATGCGTTTCCTACCGAAATAATACAAAACGCAGCGGCAGGCTTGACAAAATACTGACCTCAAAATCAACAGGAATCCCGATTATGCTCGCCTTGTTTGCGCTGCTGTTCTGGATTACGGCGGTCGGCGCAAACTATCCCAGCGAATGGCTGAGCGCGCTGTTCGCGTTTATCAAGGAAAGACTGTATGAGCTATCTGACTGCATTCACGTGTCTGAATTTTTGAGCGGAATTCTGATTGATGGAGTGTACACAACGCTGAGCTGGGTGGTTTCGGTAATGCTGCCCCCGATGGCGATTTTCTTCCCTTTATTTTCAATAATCGAGGATTCCGGATACCTTCCGCGCATTGCCTTTAACCTCGACAAATTCTTCTCGCGCTGCGGCGCAAACGGCAAACAGAGCCTGAGCATGTGCTTGGTGTCTGATTGGCGATATTTAAGCCTTTTTTGTCGATAATTACCAATATCCACTTGACAATAAAAAGCGTGCTGTGCTATACTACATATAGTTAGTACGAACAGTGCTAAACCAATAAATATGGACTTGAAGGAGTTTTCCCTCGGTCTGTAAATTTAAGATGAGAGGAAGTATTTTATGAACTACTTATCAATCGAAAACGTTGTCGGCAGAGAAATTCTTGACTCCAGAGGCAATCCTACCGTAGAGGCAGAGGTTACACTTGCTGACGGTACCGTTGCAAGAGGCACTGCTCCCAGCGGCGCTTCCACAGGTGAGTTCGAGGCTCTTGAGCTTCGTGACGGCGACAAAGGCAGATACCTTGGCAAAGGTGTTCAGAAGGCTGTTGATAACATCAACAACGTAATCGCTCCTGCAATCATCGGCATGGACGCTTCAGATATCTATGCTGTTGATAAGGCAATGATTGACCTTGACGGCACAAAGGATAAGTCAAAGCTCGGCGCTAACGCTATTCTGGCTGTTTCCATCGCTACCTCCAGAGCTGCTGCTACCGCTCTCGAGCTGCCCCTCTACAAGTTCCTCGGCGGCGTTCAGGGCACAAAGCTCCCCGTTCCCATGATGAACATTCTCAACGGCGGCGCTCACGCTACCAACACCGTTGACACCCAGGAATTCATGATCATGCCCGTAGGCGCTCCCAGCTTCAAGGAAGCCCTCAGATGGTGTGCTGAAGTATTCCACAACCTCGCTAAGATCCTCAAGGCTAAGGGTCTTGCTACCTCCGTCGGCGACGAGGGCGGCTTTGCTCCCAACCTCTCCTCCGATGACGAGACCATCGAGACCATTCTCGAGGCTGTTAAGGCTGCAGGCTACGAGCCCGGCAAGGACTTCATGATCGCTATGGACGCTGCTTCTTCCGAGTGGAAGAGCGAAAAGGGCGTTGGCTTCTACAAGCAGCCCAAGTCCGGTCTTGAGTTCACCTCCGATACACTTATCGATCACTGGGCAGCTCTCTGCGAGAAGTACCCGATCATCTCCATCGAGGACGCTCTCGACGAAGAGGACTGGGAAGGCTGGAAGAAGCTCACAGAGCGTCTCGGCGACAAGGTTCAGCTCGTAGGCGACGACCTCTTTGTTACCAACACCGAGAGACTTTCCAAGGGCATTGCTAACGGCTGCGCTAACTCTATCCTCATCAAGCTCAACCAGATCGGTTCCGTTTCCGAGACTCTTGAGGCTATCAAGATGGCTCACAAGGCCGGCTACACAGCTATCTCCTCACACCGTTCCGGTGAGACAGCTGATACCACCATCGCTGACCTCGCTGTTGCTCTCAACACCTGCCAGATCAAGACCGGCGCTCCCAGCCGTTCCGAGCGTGTTGCGAAGTACAATCAGCTCCTCAGAATCGAAGAGGAACTCGGCGATGCAGCTCAGTATCCCCAGATGGGCGCTTTCAACGTAAAGAGATAATTTTTCGCTGA
>NZ_JAEQMG010000040.1 GCF_016680995.1 Ruminococcus difficilis
TTTACTTCAAGCTGAAAAAATGTTCTTCGGCTTGTTTGCTATGCCTTGCTTTGTGTATGCCCAAATAATCTCATCTTTTTTCATTTTAGGGCTTGACTTTTATTTGCAAGACTCCTGTTTCGGTATTCTATCCTTGTGAAAAACGCGATCATCGGATAACGACGACCGCGTTCTTCTCAGAAGGAAAAAGTACATAGGGTGAAGAGCAATATCATTCAGTTAAGGAAGGCTCCTTTTGGGAAAAGGAGCTGTCGCCCTTGCGGCGACTGAGGAATTGCATCAATTGACCGAGCGGACACTTGTGTCCGCCGAGATACATTTTCCTTAACTTAATGATATTGAGGTGAAGGGGAGCTCAATTTATTCCCTTTACCCAAAAATGAAATCGCTGCAATTCGTTGACTGACTTATTCAGTCAGCGCTTTACCGAGCGCTTCGCACGCGGCGATCGCTTCGTCATCGGGCGCCTCGTTGCAAATAACAGGTTCACAAGTCAAAACCGCTCCGGCGCTCTCACACTCTTCCTGCCAGTTGCGCATCCACTCGCCGTCACCCCATCCGTAGGAACCGAAGAGGGCGATTTTCTTTCCGCCGAGCTTGGGTGAGCAGGCGCTGAACATCGGCTCAAATTCATCCTCTTCAAGCTGCTCTGCGCCCATTGAAGGACAACCAAATGCGATGGAATCATAATCGTCTATCATTGTTTCGTTGAATTGGCCGCAGGTCAAAACATCGACCTCCGCTCCGGCGGCTTTCACACCGTTGGCTACCGACTGAGCCATCGCTTCGGTGTTGCCCGTTCCGCTCCAGAATACAACTGCTGTTTTCATATCAAAATCTTCCTTTCTATTCAGTCCCGTTAAGGGTTTTTACCATATCTGTTTTATGCCGCCGTCAAGCCTGTCAAAAGCGACACGCCGAAGGTTGGCATGATAGAAAATGCTGTCAGCTTCATGATATTCGATTCATTATATATGCTGGTTAGCTTTTGCTAACTAACGGATAAAAATAATAGCGGTTAGTCATCGCTAACTGCTATTGTATATTACTTTTAATGATTTGTCAAGGATTATTTCAAAACATAACCACTTGTTCGTTATGAACAAGTGGTTATGTTTCTGGTGGAGATAAGCTATGCTATATCTGTTGGATATCGGTTACCCCGTCTTGGGAGCGACACCTCCTGTCAAAAGTCGCGCCTACGCTCTCCTTAAAATCAGTCCGCCGGACTGATTTTACCTTCAGTTCTTCGCGCACATAACGGGGTCCCCATAATGCCCCGCATTATTGGGCGAGGAGGAACCGCCACATGAGGTTAAGTCATACCAACCGGATATGACTACCGAATACGGCGAGTGACGACGACGGCACAGTCGCCAAAACGCTGCGCTATCCGCTTATCTGCCACTTTGCTGGTATAATCAGAAAGAACGGATATCCTTTATGGATATCCGTTCTTTCTGAAATGGTGGAGATAAGCGGATTCGAACCGCTGACCTCTTGAATGCGAACCAAGTGCTCTCCCGAATGGGTGGCTTACGAACCCCATAGAGATTGACAAAACATTAAAAGGTGCTTCATCCTAACTGCCGTGTAATTATGGCGAAATCGCCATAATTAAAAAACTTTGTACCTCATTAAATGTTTTGAATGGAAGCAACTGTTGATCCGCAAATTGAAATTCAATATCATTAGATTAACATTACAAACAAATATCGGGCGAAGATGGATTTTTTAATTCACCTTCGCCCGATATATTTTTGCAAGTATTAAGGGAACCCTTTACACTTTTTGAATAACAAGTCCGACCGTTGACAGATACTTTCCGATTCCTTTTTTAAAGAACTCCTCATCATGCAGTGCCAATTCATGTCGGGACAAAAACCAATCCTGCCATGCTTCATCAAAGCTCTCTAAATCAAAATCCATCAAAACCTTAAAGTCATCACTCTGACCTATTTGTTTCAGCCACCAGTCCCTGCAGTGATATAAAGAATATTCGCTTTCCTCACCGTCTAACCATTCCAGTATTACTTCCGGTTCCTTGCCGTGTATCTCTTCTTTTAATCCCGGCATTGCTATTATTGCCACGCCTTCCGGTTTCAACAACGGTAAAATCTTTTGCTCAAAGAAATGCGGTTGTGCTGCAAAATAATGAAAGGAATCTATGCTCACTACAGCATCAAAATAGCTCTCGGCAAACGGCAAATCATTCGCATCAGCATGGATCGGGATCACTTTGTCCGAAATCTGCCATTCATTGAATCGAGTATGATTCTCCGTTGCACTGATCCACAAATCGTTTGCAAAAACATTTACATCAGCCTCTTTTACAAGAAACAAACTGGTCAATCCTTTTCCGCAGCCGAGGTCTAATACGCGCATACCCTTCTCAAGCGGATATTTTTCAAGCATTTCTTCAAGCAACCTCACGCTGTTGGGCCCCATCAAATAATCTTTATTAAAATACATCTTATATGCATCAGCTTTTTTCACTGTAATACCTCCTTCTGTATTCACATAACTATCTCACGGCAGACTTCAAAAAAACTGTCAACCGGTTCATCGTAAGCATTTATAATCGGTATATTCTACAACACCCTGAATATGGTCGAGCGCACCGGCAACAAGCTCCTTCACCATCAGGCACTCCGGCGCAGGAAGTCCTACGCTTTTGCCTGCAATGATACCGAAATCCGCAGAGGTCTGAAAGCCGCGGCTTCTGTAATTCTGCGGATTGCCCTCGACGATCACCGCGCTGAATCCCATTTGCCTTGCTTTTTCAAAACCGTATTCGATGATTTCTTTTGAAATATGCTGCCGCTGCAATTCGATTTTGACGGCAACAGGGCTAAGCAGCAAAAGTTCATCCTTATATTTTCCTCCGAGGTGAAAGCCTGAGAACAAAGCGTATCCGATCACTTCGTCTTCGTCGTTCACCATTATCAGCTCCAGCTCGGGAATATAGGTGCTCATTGAACGGGTTTCCTTTATCAGCCTGACGACCAAATCCGCTTCCTCCTCGTTTGACCAATCGGCAAAGCTTCTTCTTACCATATCTAATGACGGTTTTAAATATTTATCTTCCATTGATTTGATGATTCTTTTCAACTCAATACACGTCCTTTCGGCAAGGTACAGATAATTTGCAATTTGTCATCATCAACAATCTTTGCCTTGATGGTTCCGTTATGCTTTTCGGTGATCGCGCGAGCTACGGAGAGTCCGATGCCGAAGCCGCTGTTCTCTTCCTTGGAGCGGGATTCGTCACCGCGGTAGAAGCGGTCGAACAGGTGCGTCAGCGCCTCCTCGCTCAAAGGCTCTTTCATGGTGTTTTCTGTTTGGAAAATAATGTTCTTTCCCGATTGACGGAGCGATACATGGATATCGCTGTCCTCGGGTGCGTATTTGACGGCATTGTCGCACAGGATACCGATGAGCCTTCTGACAGCAGCCTCGTCGCCGTTGAATATCAGTTTATCTTCCGCGTTGACGATCAGGTTTTTGCCGTTAAACTCCGCCATGCCGATAAACGGATCGGCAGTATCACGCACGGCGTTTGAAAGGTTGAATTCATGCATTTCCAAAGCGGAATCCGCTTCATCCATGCGCGAGAGGTAGACAAGTTCGTTTACGAGCTTGCGCATATTGGCCGCCTGTTTTTGGGTGCTCTGTATCCACTCGTTTGGCCCGATATCCATCGACAGCACATCCATGTTAGCGGAGATGACCGTCAGCGGTGTTTTCAGCTCATGGCCCGCGTCGGTGATGAATCGCTTTTGCCGTTCGATGTTATCCATCATCGGCTGTATTGCTCTCTTGCTGAGCAGCGATACCAGCAGCAACGACAGCAGGATACCGACTGCGCAGGCGATCAGCGAGATCACGGCGAGCGACACGATCTCTGAACGCTTGGATTCGATGTTGAGGAACACTGCGGACTTTGAACCATCAGTATTCTGTGTCACCTGATACAGATAGTTGTTGGCATAACCCGAGGCTTTGCCCGAAGCAAAAATGTTTTCCGCGATCAACAAAAGATCCTCTTTCGCGTACTCGGTTTCCTTAGTGCCTGTACCGAGAAAGGCTTCACCGTCCGCACTTTGGATCGCGATAAAATACCGTGATTCTTCAAGTTTGGTATTCATGCGGTGATCGCTGCCCTTGTGACGATACAGCTGTGCACTTTCGTCGGTCGAGAGAGCCTCTTCTTTTTCAATATCAAATTTCCCCTGCTTTTTCTGTGTATTGTTGTTCTCGCTTTCGACAAGGTAGTTCAGCGTTTCTTTCAATTCACTTGTCGTGTTGACATAATGAACAGCATTGATGACGCCTGCCACTAACAGCATAGCAAGCGTCAGCGCGAGTAACGCAATCTTGATAAAGCGTTGTCTGATCTGTTTCATAACGAACTCTCCAAAGAATAACCGACTCCGCGGACTGCCTTGATCTTAACATGCGCGCCCAGCTCCGATAGCTTCTTGCGTAAAAAAGAGATGTTCACCCATACGACGTTGACCTCTGCGTCGCTGTCCCAGCCCCAGACGCGTTCCATGATCTGCGAGATGCTCAGCACCGCGCCGGGATGTTCAACGAGCATTTCCATCAGCTGAAACGCCTTGTTGGTCAGGCTGACGCTTTTCTCGTTACATCGGACGGTCATTGCAGATCTGTCCAGCTCGATATCGGCGAATTTGATCACATCATGCCGGTAATCCTCCTTGCGTCTGAGCATAGCACGGATACGGGCGAGCAGTTCCGAGGCAGCGAAGGGCTTGGGCAGATAATCATCCGCGCCGGTATCCAGCCCTTCCACTCTGTCCTCGATCGCGTCTCGGGCGGTGAGCATGAGTACGGGCGTTGTGATCCCATTGGAGCGCATTTGCGCGAGCACCTCGATACCGCTGAGCCGCGGCATCATCCAGTCGAGGATCACGCCGTCGTAGTCGCCCTGTTCGATATAGTCGATCGCGTCCCGACCGTTATAGACCGTGTCAACGGAATAGCCCGAACGCGTGAGAAGTGTTTGCACCGCTTTGGAGATATCGCGGTCATCTTCCGCAAAGAGTATACGCATCATAAACACCTCCGGTGTTTTTTTAGTGGTTAGTGGTTAGTGATTAGTGGTTAGAAACAATCAATAACGCATTTTAATACTACAAACTACTTAGTTTTCCTATTAGTCCGTTCAACATTTTCCCTACTTCGTTTGAAAGTTGCATTGCGGTGTCGATTTCTTCTTCGGACAGATAATTCAAGCCAACGCAAATCATCAATTGCGTTTGCAACTCTGCATTTGAACCTTTTGCTATGGAAAGGAAATTAATGAACTCTTTCTTTGAGTTTCTTTGTTGTCCCTCTGCGATATTGGAGGGAACCGATACAGCAGAACGTCGGATTTGAGAGGACAAAGCATACAGCTCTTCTTTTGGCAGATTTTTTATCAAACGATAGACTTCAAATACCAATGTCATCGATTTCTGCCAAACTGTTAAATCCCTATAACTCTTTACCACAAAAAACGCTCCCTTCCAACTCTATCCACTAGCCACTAACCACTAACCGCTTTTTTTAATTATACCAAAACAGTGATACGACTGCAAGGATCAAAAACAGGATATATACCGTTAACTGCACATACGGCATCGCCTTACCGAGCTGTTTGTTGATCTTGCCGCTGAGCGCTCCCGATAAGCCGAAAACAACCAGCATGGGCGTCAGGGAACTTGCCAGTGCAAACGCGGCGCCGAGCAGAACAGCCGCAGGCAGCGACAACAGCATCGCGTAACCGGCTACCATCGTCAGCGGAACACACGGATAAGCGCCGTAGGCCAGCCCGACAGAGAAGGATGGGATCAGGCGAGTCTTGTGCTTTGCAGAGCACTTGCCGCCGCATTTTTTGCAGTCGGGTTTGCGATTGCGAAACCACCGATAGATCAAAAACAGAGCCGATACGATCATCACCCAAGACACCAGATGATGCAGGTTGAAGCCGCCGATCATGCCGTTCTCATCGATGAACACCTTACCGATCGCCGAGGTCAGCGCGCAGATGGCACAGACCGCGAGGATCTTGCCGAGAAAGTAACTGCCGACGTGTTTCATCGAGCTTTTGAAACCGCCGCCCTCGGTAAGTATGTAGACCGCCAGAAAAGATGACGCTGATGAGCCGCAGCAGGTGCCGCAGCCCAAGCCCACCGATACCGACGCCGCCAATGCTTCCATCAACATACGCTCAACCCCTTTCGCTTGCGAGCAGCGCCGCACCGATCGCTCCGTTGAACTGCGGATGATTCGCGACAAAGATATCGCGCATCAGCTCATCCTCAAACGCCTTGCGCAGTCCGATATTCAATGCGCCGCCGCCTTTCATCAGAACATCGCCGTTCTTCTCGCTCTTTTTCATCATCTTGATGATGCGCTTCGCCATCGACAGGTGCATTCCGGAGAGGATGTCGCGGCGGTCGAATTTGCGCGCGATCAGAGAAATGACCTCCGACTGTGCAAACACCACGCAGGTGCTGTTGATATCGCAGGGCGCGGTGCTTTCCAGCGAAAGCGGCCCGACTTGGTCGATGGTGGTTTCCAAAATCTGCGCGATGACCTCCATAAACTTGCCGGTGCCCGCCGCGCATTTATCATTCATGCTGAAATTCTTAACGGAATAGTTGGCGTCCAGATAGATAATCTTGCTGTCCTGACCGCCGATATCAACGATCATGCCGGGACGATAATCGCGCGGAGCCGTCACGCGCACACCGTAGGCGTGAGCGGTGATCTCGCTGACATCGTCATCCGCTACCTCCAGAATCTTGCGGCTGTAGCCGGTCGCCATCGTATAGTCGACGCGGGATACGCCAACCTCGCTCATCAGCTTTGCAAGCAGCTTTTGTGCCGCGCCGTTGTTGTCGATACCGGTATTGGTTACGCCCGTGCGGAGCACCCTGCCGTGTTCGTCCAATAAAGCGGCTTTCAGATAGGTGGAGCCGCCGTCCAAGCCTGCGTATACTTTCATATTCTTACCTCCCATACTTGATCAATTCGATAAACGCCTCCACACGGATGCGGAGCTGTTCGACGTCCTCTTCGTTATAATCGCTCTCGACGCGGATAATAGGAATACCGAGCTTTCCGAGCTCTTCTTCCATTACCTGATACTCATAGTCATAGACGAGGCATCCGCGCAGGACGTGATAGATCACACCCTGCACCTTGTAATCCTCCAGCATTTGCATGATACGGTACAGCCTACGCTTGTTATCGACAAAGGTCGGACAGGTACAGGGACGGGTGCTCTTGTTCGCCAATGCCCGCATGATACCGTCGGTGCTTTGATCGACGATAGCGGGCGGATCATAAGCACCGCGCTCACCCATGCAGGTCTCATCAGCGACCAGCGCGCCGCCCATTTCTTCGATCAACAGCGGCAGTTTGAAGTTAGGGAAAACGATCGGCGAGCCTGTGATCAGGATGCGCGGACGGTTTTCTTTGGATGCCATCTCGCCGCGCTTTGCTTTCGCTTCTATCTCATCACAAAGGTCATGCATATACTGCGTCCAAAGTGAGATATGGGTGTAGCTGATCGCATTCATCGCCGCCATGTAGTGCGTTCCCTTAACGGCAAGCGGATATCTGCGCCGCAGTTCGATGAAGCGGGACAGCTCATACTGCGCCGCAGCGGTCATGCCGCAAGCCCATGACAGACGCTCATAGCTGAGTTCGATTCCTGTTACTTCTGTCAGCTTTTGGCTGAACAGATACAGCTCTCTGACGTACTGCTCCATATCCTCGTCGCGGTCGCGTCCGGAGGGGACATGAAGTGTAACGGTCTTGCGGTGTTCGGCAAGGTAGCCGGCGAGCTTCTTTTTGCAGTCACAGGTGATCGGCACCGCCATCAACTGACACTCCTGATACACCGGCATCACGCCGATGCTCTCAAAGCCCATGATCGCCTTGACCAGCGGACAGGCGTCGCGCGGCGCGATATCGTCGCCGACGTTGAACGCGGTATAACTGCCGCCGCAGAGCTTGACGGGCATCGCGCCCGCCGCGTAGATCAGCTCGGGCGGTACCATCACGCAGTAGGTGCCGACGGACGGGACACCCTTGGGCTTCACCGCGCCCTGCATATCGACGAAAACGTGTTTTAAAACATCCGTGAACGGCTTCAGTGCTTCCGGCTTATGCGGCAGGTCTTCAATTTTTCTGAGATACTTGATCGCGGTCGCGGAAGATTTATTGAGAAAACGCGCTTTCCTGCGCTCCTCCGGGGTACCCTGTCGGGTGTATATCTCACTCATTCTTATCACTCTTTTCTCGTCCTCATCGGCTGAACTCGGTAGGCGTAACCGGTAGGTACGCCTTGACCTCGTATCGCCGTTCGTCCTCTCCCCAACACGCAGGCGTGTCGGGGACCCCATATCAACCTTGCAACGAACGCAATGGTTATCAGTGCTTTTCCTTATCATAAAACGGTGTGTATTTGTCGGGTTTCGGTGCGTATTGTTTCATGAACTTCATGCGGTCTGCGTTGTAGACCTTCTTTCCGCAGAAGGTAATAGCTAGAGCATTGTTTTCCGGGCATCGGCGCACACTTTCGCCGCACATGATGCAATCGGCGGTGGTAACGTCGATCTTGCGGATATCCTTGCCCTCGCGCTCGGTAAAGATCGACTTGATCCCCATCGGACAGGCTTCGTAGCACGCGCCGCATTCGGTACAGGCGACCGCGTCCTTTTTGAGCTTGAACAGCGACGCCTTATGCGTCAGCCCGAGGATATAGCCCAGTGGACAGATATTGCAGAAGGCTCTGCGCTTGAAGAAGCCCGCGACGATCACAACGATCATGAAGAAACCGCCGAGACCCAAGCTCAATTTAAAGCCCGCCAGAGCCGGAGATAGTGCCGCCGCGGGACAGAAGTCGCAGAAGTTGCCGCCGATAAAGCCGATCCCGAGGAAGATGATCAGCATGATCCATTTGACCAGCGTGAGGACGGCGTACATCTTCTCGTTGAGTGAGATCCCCTCGATGTGCAGCGCCTGTCTTGCTTCATGCGCGACGTCCTGCACAAATCCCAACGGACAGATAAATCCGCACAGGACGCGTCCGAGCAGGACGGCACAGATGATGAAGCTGCCGAAGAAGGAGAGGATCTCCTGCCAGCCTTCGCTGAATAACACGTCGAGGTGGCTGAAATAGTAGCAACCGGCGCTTGTCAGCTGATCGAGGTTGCACGGACAGGCGAGCACCGGGAGCTGGACGTTGGTGAATACCGTTCCCGTCAGTCTGCTGCCGAAGATCAACAGCCCGAAGCTGAGAATCATAATGATCCATCTGATCGTCTGAAAGCCGAATACAAATCGCTTTTTGCGTGTATCTTTGGAAGTGATCTGCGTTTTGCCGACCGGCATCTTTTCCTTTTTGTACAAGAGCTTTCTCAGCCATACATCCAGCGCGATGCAGATGACCGATACCAGGATGATGATCCCGAACGGCAGCATTGCCAACAGCCATCGCGCAGTGAAGATCGTATCCGCCTCCACCTGATAGTGGAGCGTATAGGTGTTGTGTGCATCGGGGATATAGGTAAAGGTCAGACCGTCGCGAACATCGTTAAGGTCAAGCTCGTTGATGTTTCCGTTCTCGTCGGTCGTGACCTGCTTTGTCGTGCCGTCCGCAAGCGTTACGGTGATGGTTGTATCAGGTATGGTTTTGCCTTCGAGATAGACGGTGAAATGATCTCTGTCGACATACGCGACCTCAAAGGGTATCTCGTCGCTGAGGAAGACGTTTGCCGAGGTGGTATATCCCTGCGTGTATTCCATATCGGTCTTGGCGATATGATAAACATGTTCGGTGGTCCCGTCGCCGTCGTCGTTCGACACATCGATCCGTACAGCGGCGAAGCTGCCGAGAAAATCAGCAGGCAGGGATTCTGTATGTGCTCCCTCAACGGTTTTGACACCCTCGACCGTCAACGCGTAAACGGTCGAATCCTCCGCGCCGTGCAGGGTGATCGCGTCGTTATCATAGGTGAAAGATAAATTTTTGTCGTCGTTTTCAACGGTCAATGAGGCGCGTGCTAAGGGATCGTCATACTGAAAGAACGCCAGATCTGCCGCAAAGTATGCCGCGACGCATATTGCAACCGCGAATACGGCAAAGAGAATCTTTTTTATTGTTTTGTTTTTCATTGTGATCCTCCTTTATGCGCTTCGTTTTGCCTTTCTTTTGACGATATTTCTTTGATTCAGCATCTCGCCGAACGCCTCCATACGGATCCTGAGCTGTTCCATATCCTGATACTGATAATCGGTCTCTAAGCGGAACACCGGGATGTCGAGCTCCTCCGCCGCCTTTTCGATATGCGGCAGCTCAAAGTCGTATTCGATCTGACCTTTCAGGATATGACACACGATTCCGTCGGGACGGAGCTGATCGACTAGGTGCAGGAAGTAGGAATATAAGCCCTCGTTGTTCACTCTTGCGCCCGAGGACGTCGCCCGCAGATGATCCTGCGCGATCTGATCCAGTATGCGGTCGGCTGAGATCATCCTGCCGCCTCTTTTGACCGACAGCGCCGCCTCTACAGACAGGCTGTCGGCGATCGCCGCGATCCGCATATTTGCCGAAGCGATCAACTGCGGCACCTTGTAGTTTGGGAACACGACGGGTGAGCCGAGGATCAGGACATTAGGCTTTTCTTTTTGGTTGAGCATGAACCGCTTGTTCAGCGTTTCCAATTCCGCTGTCAGAGCAACGGTATGAAGTGCCCATTCATCCAAGCTGTCTGCAAAATACATGCACTGCGTGACCAACAGAACCGCCTCATCGGTAATGAAACCCTTCGCAGTATGCGCTGTCGCGGTGAATCTTTGCCAATGTCGGTGCGCGCGGGCGACCTTTCGTACAGCGTGCCTGAGATTACCGCCTGTCAGATGCTTATGCGTATGCTTGCCGATCTTCTCCGCAAGCATCACCATTTGATCTTTATAGTAGTGAATCGCGTTGCTCGTGTTGTTCATCGGAGGGACATCCATCGCGGCGACCTGACGCCCCGCGCTTTGCAGGACGGAGATCAGCTTGCGCCTGCTGTCCGAGGATGTTGCCGTGACAATCAGAGCATTTTTGGTGATATCAAAATCGGGATTGATCAGCCAGCCCAGTGTCGATCGGCTGAACGGATCGGTATCGCGCGGGGTCAGTTCATCCGCCCAGTGCGCCGTACCGAGGCTGCCGCCGAGCACATAAAAGGGTTGATCGCATACCGCGTACAGCACTTCGGCGGGGATATCGTTGCCGAGGACGATCACCTGCGGCCGCGTTTTCTTCAGATAACTTTCATCAAATCTTAACAGCGCTGTTTCCAAAAACCATTTCAATTCAAAGAGATTGCTGTTTTCTGTTTCGATCCTGCCGATCGTTTCCATGGCTTCATTTTTGAAGCTGTTATGCTCCGTATGTTTCATAGTATTCCACCGTTGCGCTCTCTGCCTTGGAGCGTCCTTTCATACATCTGGGGCTGACGAGTGAGCATCTGTGTCTGCACCCGCCGCAGATCATGGTCGAGAGGAATTCTGTCAAAGACGGTACGTCGCCGCCGGACTGCTGTTCCGGTTCGGGCTGCCATTCCTCATCACGATTGTCGTCCTGTGAAGAATCATCTTCGTAATTGTTTTTCTCGGGTGCCTCGGTCTCCGCAATAGTCGGAGGTTCGGTCGGCATTTGCGTGGGGGCTGATGTTTCCGCCTGATGCCGCATGAACATTTCTGTCGGCGATTCCGTCGGAGCGGATGTCGGGGGCTGTGTCGCCTGTACCGCTGTTGTCGGCTCTGTCTTCTTCCAATCAGCCGCAATCAGCGCGCCGGGATCGCTCATTACCGCGAACGGCTGTTTGATCAGCGCATAGGCGAAGAGAACGCCGACCGTCCCCGCCGCGAACCGCTTCAATATCTTATCTCTCATATGAGCCACCTCCTGTGCTATGCTTGTATTGTAATCGGTGAACCTAATATGAAACTTAAATCGCCCCCGCGTTATGTGAACACCGTGTGAAACTTGTATGAAGATTGTTTGAAATAAAAAGCAGATTATCGACAAACACAAATAATAATGTTACAATCATTTTATAGTTGCATAATACTATGCAACTATAATCGAAATCTCCTCATAAGTGAAAGGCGAAACTATCTTTTACTAAATGAAGGAGAGAAATAATGTTTGTTAAAAAGACAAATGGCTATGTTATCAGAAACAATCGGATAAGCACAACCAAATTTTTACAGGCACTTCTTGTGGATTGGATTACCGATGCAAATGTCCATTTTCTAAACTGGGTAGTAGTTGAAGACGAAAAGTTGTGTGTACAATGCAAGAATATGTGGGGGAAGGTTTACAAAAGACATAATCTGGTCTTTCCTCTTCCGCCTTTACACCCTCATTGTCGATGTACTATACAACCGATTCAAATAGCTATAGTCGGAACCGCAACTAACGAGAAACATAATGGAGCTGACTGGTGGATAAAAAGCCAAGGAAAGCTTCCTGACTTTTATATCACTTATCAAGAAGCTGTGAAATTAGGCTTCAAACCTAAAGAGGGGAATCTCGACAAGGTGGCTCCCGGTAAGATGATTACAAGAGGTCAGTACTTCAATCGTAACGAGCATCTACCTGAGAAGCCCGGACGAATATGGTATGAGGCGGATATCAATTATTCCGGGGGCTACAGAAACAGTGAAAGAATACTATACTCCAATGACGGATTGATTTTTATTACTCTTGATCATTACAGAACATTTGTTGAAATTATATAAGGAGGTTAATCTATTTAATATGAAAGCAATAAAGATAACATTAGATTTTACCAATATGAAATATCCTGCACAACTCCATAGGGAACTGAAAACAAAGTTTGAGTTTCCGGATTATTACGGTGAGAATTGGGATGCTCTTTGGGACTGTTTAGATGGCTGGTATGAAGATGATGAGAATGTAACTGTTGAAATCAAAGGGTTAGAAACAATGCCGGATGATATGCGACAATACGCGCAGACTATGCTCAAGGTTTTTGATGATGTACACAGCAATTCTCCCAATGTTATTTTTATAATAGCGACAGCATAATAATCACATAACAATAACCGCTTGTTCGTTATGAACAAGCGGTTATTTTTCTGGTGGAGATAAGCTATGCTATATCTGTAGGATATCGGTTACCCCGTCTTGGGAGCGACACCTCCTGTCAGAAGTCGCGCCTACGCTCTCCCGAATGGGTGGCTTACGCACCCCCATAATTTAATCCGCACATTCGTCTTTTGGAGCTGTCTGTTATACAATGATGGTACTATATCAAGGGAGGAATGTCAATGCGAAAGAAATATCATGTTTATCTAACAAATGAACAGCGTCGTATTATGTTAGACAGCCTTATCGAAAAGAAGAATGTGCTGATCAGAACAGGACACTACACCGATGCGATTGATGAAATCATCATCAAGGTTATGAAAGCGAAAATCATGCGAGCGCGCGTAAAGGAGCGATGACTATGAGCACAGATATTACTTATACCAGACAGGGAGACTACAACCTGCCTAACCTGATCTTACCGGAGCAGGGTAATCGTGAAATCGGGATTTGGGGAGCAAGGCGAAGACGCTGTCTGAGAGAGCATCACAAGATTCTCTACTACAATTTGCTGACAGCCTGCAAACTCCACGATCACCTTGCCGAGATCAACGAAGAAGCAACCGAAATGTATGATCTCCTTGTACGACAACTTGCTGAACAAGAAGGATTAACCGAACAACTCAAATCGGAAAGTCAAATGTTGTGGATTAAGCGAATGAACAACATCCGCAATAGGGCAACCGAAATCGTCAACGATGAAATTATCCATCAATAAGCATAGCCTGCTGATCGAATCGGTCAGCAGGCTGTTTTTTATACAAAAGATAAATGGAAATGGGTACAATAGTTTCTTAGTAACCATTCCAAGCGAAAAGTGATTATTTTCACTTGATTTGTTATGATTTATTATTATTTATTAAATATTTTTTGTTGACAAGTGATTGTTATTAGTTATAAATTAGAAGTAGACCAACAAGGAGAGATATTCGTACGGATAATGTACCTATTAGCCAAAAGTTTTATAAGGCGTAAATCGCTACAGTATGAAGGGGAGATAGAAAAATCATGAAACTATTATTTGTTCAATTGAAGGATGATCGGTATGAATGAATTGATACAGCGGATCGGGATATCGGGAATAATACAAATCGCCGTGTCGCTTTGGAGCAACATACTTCTTGTTATTATCACACTGTCGCTTTCATCAGGCATCAAAAAAAGCAAAAGCGCTGCCGGACCGAATAACTACCAAACGCCGTTCACCAAAGAAATCATGATTTTCTTTATCGCGGTGTTTTTCTACAACACCTTTGATATCGTCATCAATCTGATCACAGGCGTACCGGGGGATTTCAGCGTATCGATACACTATGTGATGCTCATCGGCTATTTTGCCGTAGGCGCTTTTCAGACCTTGCTGTTTTTGCAGGTCGTCAAAAAGTATGTGGCTCAGGTAAACGGAATGGAAAGGCTGAGAAAAACTACGTTATTGATTCAGCTCCTCCATATACCCGCGCTGGTGCTTCTGGCGATCACGCCGTTCACGCATTGGCTGTTCTACCTTGATGAGCGCTCCGATTATTTTCGAGGCGCACTGTATCCGATATGGTATTACACCACGATCATATCCTTTGTTTATATCTTACTTGTTCTCGTTTTCTGCCGTCGGAAGATGGATCGGTTTATCTTTAAGGTGTTGATCACCACCTCTGTTCTGCCGATCATCGGATTTATCCTTAACATTACCTACACGGGAATCAGCTTCAACAATATATCCGTCACGCTTTCGGCGCTGATCGTATATGTGTTTTACGAAAGCTACCGAACCTCAACAGCTGTCAGCAGAGAGCATGAGCTCAACCGGGTGCAGCAAGAGCTATTGGAGAGCAGGCTTGCGACAGAGCAGGCGAACAATGAAATGCTGATGGCGCAGATCCAGCCGCATTTTATCAGCAATTCGCTGATGGCGCTGCGCGCGCAGTGTACCGAATATCCTGAGATATATGAAAGCATCACCAACTTTTCCATGTACCTACGTTCTCATTTTGAAGCGCTCAGCGGTTCCAATAAAATGATCTCCTTTGAAAAGGAAATGGAGAATACCGAAGCCTACCTCGCCTTGGAACAGCAGAACTTCGGAGATCGCCTGAACGTGATCTATCACATCGAGTGCGACGACTTCATGCTTCCGCCGCTGACCGTACAGCCGCTTGTCGAGAACGCTGTGCGCCACGGTATCGGCACCTATGACGAGGGCGGCGATGTACAGATCAGCTCCCGCAGAGAGCCGGGCGGTATCGTCATTGAAGTGATCGACAACGGCTCCGGCAAAAGCAATATCACACAACAGCAGACCGAACGCCGCGGGATCGGTATCGAAAACGTCCGTTCGCGGCTGCGGTCGATCACGGGCGGCGAGCTGGAGGTCATCACCAACGAGAGCGGCACCACGGCAAGGATCACGCTGCCCGAGCCGATAGGAGAATGATTATGAAAACCTTATCCTTAGACGATCAAAAGACAGCAACCGATTTAATGACCTTTATGCTGCACAAGCTCGATCCCGCGGGCACGCACCTTGCGGCAAATTCCGTCAGCGAGGCGATGGCGCTGCTCAGCGACGACATACAGATACTCTTTCTCGATATCGAAATGCCGGGACTCAACGGGATCCAATTCGCCGACAAAGTCCGACAGGAACACAAAGAGCTCAACATCATATTTGTCACCGGTCATCCGGAATACAGCTATGAAGCGTACGGCGTCCGTCCCAGCGGATTTCTCGCAAAGCCGGTCGCCGAAAAGGACATCGAGCGTGAGTTGAAGGAGCTGCGATATCCCATCTCGAAGGCACAGCCGCGTCTGATGGTGCAGTGCAGTCCCTTTGCGGTTTTTGCAAACGATAAACCGCTCGGCTTCAAGCGCCAGTCAACAACAGAGCTTTTTGCGTACCTTGTTTACAAAAAAGGTGCTTACTGTACCAACGGCGAGATCATTGCGGCGCTGTGGGGCGGAGATGTACAGAAACAGCCGTACCTGCGCAAGCTGATCAGCGATATGCGCTCGGGTTTTCGAAGCGTCGGCGCGGAGGATGTGATCTTAAAAAAATACGGCGAGATCTGCGCGAATATCAATATGTTTCAAATCACCGGAGATCCGCAAATCATCGCGGAGGAATTCAGGTGGATAGAATAATACTTTTCAGAGGACAGCTTGGATAAGCCGTCCTCTTTTTTTGAAAAAGATTTGGGTATTTGCGGTTAAAAAGACCTTCCTTGTAAATTTCGTTATATTGCACAAAATACGATTGATATCTTTGGTGAGATTATAATTCTTATATAGAAACTTGTCACGGTTTGTGTACAGTTTGTCTGCTATAATACAATATGGTGTTTTGTTATAAAGTTAAATACTTTAAAAAACGGAGGCCTTTCATGAAAAAGAGCATGAAGAAAATGATCAGTATTCTGCTTGCGATCGTGATGATCGCGAGTATGTTCTCGGTACTGCCGCTCTCGGCGAGCGCAGCAGGCGAGGGAGATTTGCCTTCCTCGTTCGATCTCAGAGACCGCGACGTTGTGACCTCGGCGAAGCAGCAGGACCCGTGGAGCACCTGTTGGGCTTTCGGCAGCACGGCGGCAGCTGAGATCAGCATTCTGTCTATGCTGAAGGATAAAGGCAAGGGCATAGACGCTTCGGACCTTGACCTGTCTGAAAAGCATCTTGCATGGTTCGGCGCAAATCCGATCACTGAAGCGGTCGATCCCATGCAGGCAGGCGAGGGTATGTATGTAACAAACAAAGAAGATGTACCGAACATCACCTATAATAACGGCGCATACGGCGTTAATGTTTCAACCCTGTTTGCTTCCGGTATCGGTCCCGTATATGAGAAATATTTTCCGTATCAGGGCGACGAAGCTATCACAGAGGTGCAGTTCCTGAAAAAGTATCCCGAGAAGGGCAGGGCAACTGCGATCCAGGCCTTTGTGGATCAGACCGGTATGACGCCGGAGGAATTGATACAGGATCCGGATGCGGCGGATGCACAGGGATATCTCCGTTATCTGCGCAGAGAAGGTTATCTGACTGAACCCGATAACACCAAGCTTACCGCAGAGATGGTGGAGGAAGCGACCTTAAAACAGTACATCGACGGTTCCGCAACCACCAATTGTTATGCAAAACAGGCGGATTGGTCTATCCCGGAATACTCGACCATAGAAGGTGAAGAATGCCTGAGCCGCAACGTCAGCTCCGGCTTTACGATGGTGGACGGCAACCGCCTACCCGATCTGTTCAACGTAGATGAAAACAAAAAATGGGAGAGCGTCAACTGGGATGGCGTCAATGCGGTCAAAGCCGAGCTGTATGCGGGACACGGCGTCACCGCAGGCCTCAAGGCGGATACCTCTGCGCCCGGCGAGGTTTCGGAGAATCCTATGATGAACGAAGAAACATGGGCGCACTATACAAATGAAGATCTGAATACGAATCATATGATCTGCATTGTCGGCTGGGACGACGATTATTCCGCCTCCAACTTCTTGGAAGGAAAACAGCCTCCCGGAAACGGCGCATGGCTTTGCAAAAACTCATGGGGCTCCGAGGTGGATTATACGGAGCTCGAAGGCGGCGGAACGATCGGATATTACGAATGGGGTATTGAAGAAAACGGAAAGCATACCGGCTATTTCTGGGTCTCTTACTACGACAAGACCCTGAGCTGCTGCGAGAGCATGACCTTTGACACCGACCTTTCGGAAGCCGACGGAGAGCTTGTCGTCAGAATGTACGATTATATGCCGTCGCTTATCGGCGTCCGTACAAGTCAGATCACGAATATCCAGGACAGCGGTCTTCTTAAGACGGCGAACGTTTTTGTCAACGATTCCGGAGCCGACGTCAATCTTGCCTCTGTTTCCACCAAGACCGCTTACCCGAACGCAAATGTGAAATACTCCGTCTATCTGCTGAATGATAACGCGGCAAATCCGGAGGACGGCACGCTGCTCGGCACAAAGACAGCCGCCTATGAATATGCCGGCTTCCACCGTGAAAATCTGGACGGCTCGATCACCATCAAAAAAGGCGGGAAGTTTGCCGTTGTAGCGGAAGAAACCGTTGTTAAAAACGGAGCGACGATGTACGAATACGCTGTGAACGCGTCCTATTCCAAATCGTACGCGGAAGCGGTAAAGACTGCGGAAGCCGAAAGCGGTATCTCCTCTGACGACAGAGACAGAAACGCCGACGAATACGGCGTCGCAGTCGTCAATAAGGGCGAGAGCTTCGTCTTTGAGGATGGTACATGGACAGACTGGAGCGAATACGAGCCCAGAGTCCAAAATCTCAACGATTATGCAATCGATAATTTCAGCATCAAAGCGTATATGATCGCAAAGACCCCCGAGCCGGAGATCATCCTGGGCGACGTCGACGGCGACGGTGTGGTTGATGTAACGGACGCGACCCTGATCCAGCGCTATGATGTAAAAATGGCTAAGCTCGACGATTGGCAGCTCAAGGCGGCGGATGTTGACGGCGACGGCGAGGTCACCATCCTCGACGTGACATGGATCCAACGCTATATCGCGGAGATGAAAGCGCCCGAGGGTATCGGAAAGCCCATCAAGGACTACACGGAAAAGAAGCTTCCTGTTTATCGCGAGACAATGGACAGCGACGAGACTGTCAATGTCCGTATGTACGGCGACGTACCCTACATGAAGATCGACGAGTATTACAACCAGCTTTATTTCACGGGCGCCGACGCATATCCTGAGGAAGCGTCCGAAATGACCGTGACCCGCAGCGGCAGCAGATATGTTACCACTGCCTATAACGGCGTAAAGGGTACCTTTGACGCTGAAGCGGATACCCTCAATATTGAAAACCTTGAAACGTACACGGCAACGCCGTATTATACGATCCTTCTCGATAAAGAGGGGGATCCCAGCGCGCCCTTTGTGAGGAACACATCGACCGACTATACAGGTGAAGTCAAGCCGGTAGCGGTTGATCTTAGTCAATACGGCATCAATGTCATCGGCGACGGCGATGAGCTTTGGGTTCCGCTGGGGTTGCTCCAGTATACCTTCTGTTCTCCCTATAGCTATGTAGCGTTCTATAACGGCAAAGGTATTTATATAGAAGACGGTATGAGCATTTTGCAGAAGCAAAACGCTAAGAGTCTTGACCCGAATTACTATGATTTTACCAAAGAAGAACGTTCGCAGCAAAAGATTGATTATGACTACGGCTGCCTCTGCTACTATGTTGATACCTTCTACGGATATCCCGAAAGATGCAGATTAGCCGACAGTATCAGAGCAGTCGGTCTTGACAAGACGCTCGACAAGACGATAGACGGTATGAAGCTCCCGCTTGTCAAGCAGTATTTGACGTCGAAGGATATGGGCGATTATGCGCTCGGATTGTTATGCCTCTTCATGTTCGGATGTGACGACGGCGGACACACAGCCTTCAACGATGTGATATGGGCTGCTCCGGACGTGACCGCAACATGGAGAGAAAAACGTATGGCGGCAGGCATCGACTATACCGAAAAGACAAATCAGTCCGAGGCGTCTATGGCTGCTCTCAGCGCCACGCTCACCGGGCTTGACCCCGCCGACTATGACCGCTTCGAAAGACTCGTGTACAGCAACGACGACGGCGCGTATTACATGGAAAAGGGCGATACCGCTATGTTCGTTGTCGCGGGAGGTTACTTCTGCGACCGCGCCGGATGGACAGCATATTATAATGACAAAACCATCAACGAGCTGCCGGCTGATACCCTCGGCTCTCTGTCAAAGGCGCTGGAAAAGGCAAAGTCCAATGCCTCTATCAAGAAATTCGTTGTGAATATCGCGATGTGTAACGGCGGCGAAAGCGGCTTCTCTACTTATATTTCCAAGCTGATGTCCGGTCAGACATACCGTCATCAGTTCAACGAATTCTCCGGTCAGGATGAAATGCTCCACTATAATGTGGATATGAACTTCGACCGCGTCTTCGATGAAAAGGACGACGAGGTAACTTATCCGTTCACCTTTGCTGTAGTAGCAGGCGCGCAGTCCTATTCGGCGGCGAACTATCTTGCAAATATGGCTAAGGATAACGGAATCGCTCTGCTCGGCGAGACCACCGGCGGCGGCGCGTGCGCTCCGCAGCATACGACCGAATCCGAAGGTCTTACCTTCAATCTTTCCAGCCGCTACAAGCTGATGGATAAGAACAACAAGCACGTCGACTTCGGCGTTGATCCTGACTTTGTCCTCACGAAGGACAATAACGGCACACCGGATTATTCCGATTACTTCAACCTCGACGTCATCGGAAATATGGTGGACGAATAATACAATCCGTCATTCACGACCAAAACTGTTCCCGTACTGCGCAGCAGCCTCGACAGCACCGAGACCGCGACCCTGCGCGTCTATGCCGATCAGCCCGATGTTCCTTATATGAACGTAAGGACTTTTACGATCAGTTCTATACGATCGGTACCGATCTCACCGAGGGCATGACATGCACAAAGTCGGGAAGCAACTACGCCGTGCTGACCAGCAGCAAGTCTTTCTCCTGCGGCAACGCCTATCCGTGGTTCATGCATGAGCACGACGCGATGATCCTCGGACAAAAGAGCTACGGCGGTGCCTGCGCGATCCGTAAAGGCAGCGTCGGCGGCATTGGAATCCAGTGTTCCGCGGCGACCAGCGCTACCATTTTCGACGACGGCAGCAGTGTGGACTTTGGCTGTCCTGTGGACGCTGACCTGATGACCGACGGTAATAATCCTTACGAAAACTTCTACGATCTGAGCCTGATCAGTCAGAAGATGAATGAATTCTTTGCAGCCGGCTGAGTAGCTTTGCAGAGAAAGCTCTGACAGAATAATTGATACGATGGAGGAAACGATGAAAATCACCAGCTTTAATCCTTTTGTTGTAACTGAACAGGTCGATGATACGATCAAGCTGTTTGAAGCACTCGGCTTTGAACGCCGTCATACAAAGGAAGGAATCGAGATCGCGGACAGAGATGACACTGTGATTCGGATGAAGGACGCAAACGGCTTTTATCTGGATATACTGCAGTCGAACGTCGAGGCGGAACACGGCACGGCAGGCATCCGCATGAATGTGGACGATTTTGACGAGGCGTATCAAACGCTCCTGCGGCACGGCTATCAAAATGCCTACGGCGATGAAACTGTCAACACAAAATCATCCAAAGCCGCTATGATGAGATCTCCTTCCGGATTCAGCATCAGTATCATCCAGCACATCAAATAATAAAACTATTTCGGTGAGTCAGCGCCCGGCTATGCAGGGCAGGGCGCTATCTTATAAAAATCCATATTTATTTCAAGGAGGAACACTATGAAATTCCAAAATGCTGCAACAGGCGTGAAAAGAATCTTCACTGCCGAAATCCTCAAGCTGATCGCTGCTATCGTGACCGTCGTCGGTATTGTCATGACGATCGTCACTGTCGCTGCGGCAAACGCTAATTCCCAGGGCGGAACGATCGCTGCCGGTGTAGGTACCGTACTTCTGATCGCTGCCGCTTCGATCCTGGCGCTGATCGGCGGTATCATGGCGCTGGTCGGTATCATCAACGCCTCTAAGGATGAGGGCGCTTTCAAGACTGCTCTGATTCTCATTATCATCAGCTTGATCGCTGCAGTTGTCGGCGGTATCTTCTACCAGAACGCTACCGTTCAGAGCATCTGCCAGATCGTACAGAACCTGATGTCGATCTTTGTGACCGTCTTTGTCATCAAGGGTATCACCAACATTGCTGCTAAGATCGGCAACGACGAAGTCGCACAGCAGGGCAAGAGCCTTCTGACCATCATCGTCGTATTCTACGCGCTGTCTCTGATCGCCAACATCCTTGTTCTGGTATTCGGCGGTATGTTCGCTTCCGTCCTCGGCGGCGTTATCGCGATTGTTGCTATGGTACTGAACATCATCGCGTATATCGTATATCTGTCCTTGCTGAACAAGGGCAAGAATATGCTCGCAGAATAATCATTCTACTATGTCTCCCTTTTCTAAGGGAGGTGGCACGGACACTTGTGTTCGTGACGGAGGGTTGTTTCGATCAATCCGTAATATAATGCTGCAGCCGTTCTTAAATTGAGAGCGGCTGCACTGCATTGCCGATCGTCGGGAAGTATAATTATGCCGATTTCTGATAGGAAACAGGCTTTAGCGGTTTTATTCGATTTCCTATCAGAAATCCACATAACGTAAGGAGTAAACAATGGTTGAGGATAACAAAGCTGTGAATACCATCCCATCGGAAGAAACCGATGCGAATATAACAGAAAAAGCCGCACCCGAGGATGTTTCCGAAAACGGCGGATCAAGTGCCGAAAAGCCGGAGAAAAAATCCTTTTGGAATGAGAACAAGGTCGAGATCATCGTGGCGATCCTTCTCGGCGTGACCGCGCTGCTGACAGCGTGGGCTTCGTGGATCGGATCCCTGCACGGCGGCATCCAGGCGATCAACTTCACCAAGAGCAACAATACGTCCTCACAGGCGACTTCCGCGTATAACCTCGGTTTACAGATGTTTCTTTCCGATATCATGACATGGAACACGATGATGGATTATTCCTTTGAAATGGCGATGGCGGAATCTGACGGCAATCAGGATAAGGTTGATCTCATCAATGAAAAGCTCAAAACATATACGGAACAGAACGCGAGCGATATCCTGATGGAGGGTATCAAATGGATGAAGGACAACGATGAGGACAGTCCGTTCAAAATGCCGCAAATCACCGAGAAGTATTTTACGGACGCCGAAGAGAAGTCCGAGGAGGCGAGAGACCTGCTCAAAGAGGGTCAGAATGATAACGCGCGCGGCGACGCCTATAATCTCGTGAGCGTACTCTATTCGCTGGTGCTGTTCCTGCTCGGTATCGTCGGAATATTCAAGCGGCTGCCGAACCGTATCGGCGTTTTGTCGATCGCTTTAGTCATTCTGATCGGCGCTTTGATCTATATGCTGACGATCCCGCTGCCGACAGGCTTCAATATATGGAACTATATTGGATTGAAATAAATCAACAGATTCATTTGTTTACCATGGAGAGCCTGAATATCCGCCTATTCTTCCTCGGTATGGAGGAAACAGAGAATATTCCGATTACGGCATAAAATATACCTGCCTGTTCACATCGCGTGAGCAGGCGGGTTTTTCACATCAGGTTTTTACGGATAATATCATAAACTCTCCCGTATTAGCACTGATTTAAGCTCTGTAATAACAGTATTCAAATCTTCGGTCAGATTATCGCTGTGTATCAACATATCATCAAAAAGTCGGTTGAGGTTTTCTTCAAAGTGATCAGGAAGAATAGTGCAATTATTTCTGCAAAGCTCAATCAATCGCTTTTCGCCGGGATGTGTTTGCATGTTCAATGCGAAAATCACATCAAAATACGATTCCAAAAAGGCGGCTGTTCTGTGAACAACGCTTACTCTGTCGTTTCTGCCGTTCGCCTTTTTCAATTGCAGGGAGTATGCAGGCATGGCGCTGTATAAAAGAGCTGTGTTTCTTTTGATGATGTTATTTCGGAGTTCTTCGGGATAAGGAACGGAAAAGCGTTCTTTGGCGTTTAGAAGCCTTCCGTACTTATCGCAGACAATTTTACAGGTCAAAAGGTTATGCCACATACAGGTAGTATATCCGTTGTATGCCTCAAACCTTTCCACAACTCTCGCAACACCGTCACAAAATTCGTCCAGATTGCGATAAAGGATGTCGATGTCGATTCCATTGTTCAGAACGCAGTTATCCTCGTATTCCCAGTAATGGTTTCCAATCTCCATATATTGGCAGTAATCAGCCAACAATGCGCGTCTGCTTTCTTCTCTGATTGGTGCAGTGATGTAAACATACACATCATAATCGGATTTTTCATCATAGTTTTCTCCCGAACGTGAACCGCCGAGCGCAATCGCCTCCACCTGATCAAATTCGGAAAGTTTTTCAAATAGCTTATTTATCATTTTTCATCACCTAAATTCCGATTTATCTTTCAAAAAATATAACACAAAACTCACAATAAGAAAAGAGGGAGTATCATGGTGATACTCCCAAAGTTCGTGGTGGAGATAAGGGGAATCGAACCCCTGACCTCTTGAATGCGAACCAAGCGCTCTACCATCTGAGCTATACCCCCGTGTCAAATGTATGAAATTGTCAGGTGCCATCGGCACATTTTGCTTATGGGGTGCGTAAGGCAACCTGTTGGGCTACCAACTGAGCTATACCCCCGTGTCAAATGTATGATATTTTCAGGTGCCGTCGGCACATTGTGCTCATGGGGTGCGTAAGCCATCCTGTCGGGCTACCAACTGAGCTATACCCCCATAACGCTAAGATATTATACACTATTTTTTTGCGTTTGTAAATAGGTAAAGAAGATTTTTTTGCAAAGAGCGGGATTATCGTTTGTTTTATCCTGTGATCTAAAACAAAAAGCAGCACCGCGTTTTCTCATCGCAGTGCTGCTTTATCTGTTGTTTTTATCGGTCACTCGGCGTTTTGAGCCTGTGCCACCTTCATCATGATGGCGCACTCGATACGCTTTTTGAACAGCTCACAGCCGTATTGGTAGGTTCCGGTGACGGAGCCTGTCGCGTGATAGGCGTTTGCGGCACATCCGCCGGAGCAATACAGCTTTGCCCAGCAATCCTTGCAGTCGGGGCGGGCATAAGCGTTGCACAGCTTGAATTCATCCTGCACAGCGGGGTTGGTGACGCCGTCATAGACGTTGCCCAGCAGGTGTTCGGTGTTGCCGACGAACTGGTGACACGGATACAGATCGCCCCACGGGGTGACCGCCATATACTCCGTACCCGAGCCGCAACCCGAGATACGCTTGTAGATGCACGGACCCGCGTTCAGGTCGAGCATATAGTGATAGAAGGTGATGGGCTTGCCTTCCTTTTCCCGTCTGAGCATATCCTTGGCGAGGATCTCATACTGCTCAAAGAGCACGGGCAGATCGTCATAAGTCAGCGCGTACGGATCATCGGGCGGGCATACCACCGGCTCCATCGAAAGCTCCGTAAAACCGAGGTCCGCCATGTGGAAGATATCGTTGGTGAAATCGGTGTTGTTGTGGGTGAAGGTGCCGCGGATATAATAGCCCTTGTTGCCGCGTCTTTCGACAAAGTGCCGGAACTTCGGCACAATCAAATCATAACTGCCGTTGCCGTTGACGGTTTTTCTCAGGCGGTCATGTACCTCTTTTCTGCCGTCGAGGCTGAGCACGACGTTGTGGCACTCCTTGTTGGCGAAGTCGATCACCTCGTCATCGAGCAGAACGCCGTTGGTGGTCAGCGTAAAGCGGAAGTTCTTGCCCTTTTCCTTTTCGATGCTTCTGCAATAGGCGGTGATTTCTTTGACGACGTCAAAGTTCATCAGGGGTTCGCCGCCGAAGAAGTCGATCTCAAGATTCTTCCTCGAGCCCGAGTGCTCGATCAAAAAGTCGATCGCCTGCTTGGCAACATCAAAGCTCATCAGCGCTCTGTCGCCGTGATACTTGCCTTGGCTTGCGAAGCAGTATTCGCAGTTGAGGTTGCAGGTGTGCGCGACGTGCAGGCACAGCGCCTTGATGACGGTGTTGCGCGCCTTGAAGTCAAAGGCAAGATCCGCGTAATCGTCAGCGGTGAACAGCTTGCCCTGCTCTTTCAGTTCCTCGATATCATCGATGCAGTCGCGGATCTCGGCTTCATCAACAGAAGCGTCATCGGCGTACTGCTTGAGCATGGCGGCGATGATGCCGTCTGTGTCCGTATCCTCGTACATCCCGATGATATCATACGCGAGATCGTCCACGACATGGACGCTGCCGCTGAAAACATCGAGGACGATGTTGTAGCCGTTGAGTTTGTAACGGTGTATCATAAGTTCCTCCGTAATGAACAATGTCATTAAGTTAAGGAAGGCTCCTTTTGGGAAAAGGAGCTGTCGGCTGACACGCGTGTCAGTCGACTGAGGAATTGTATCGATTGATCGAGCGTCAGCGAGATACTATTTCCTTAACTTGATGATGCTGTCCGTAATGACCGTTCGTTAATTCATTGCATAAGGAAAGCCGTCAGACCTTGGCGGTATAACGGCTGAAAGTTCCTTATTGTGTTCAGACGTAATTACTTCTCGCTGAGGCACTTCTCGCACTGCTGGTTAGCAACGCCGCAGGAAGTCTTGCAAGCAGACTGGCAGGAGGTCTGGCATTCGCCGCAGCCGCCGGTCTTAACGCTCTTCTGAAGGTCACGAGTCTCTATGGTCTGGATTCTTTTCATAATTGTCAACTCCTTGATTTATCTTGATTTATATGGATATTCTAACACGCGGTGCGTGCTTTGTCAACCGATTATTGAAATTAGCGGGAACGCCGAATTGTCGGTGACGATCTCATTTCCCGCCGTCCTCAAAGCCATGAGCTGCCGGAGCACCTCGCAGTCGATCACTTCACCGGGCGCGATGATCGGGATGCCCGGCGGATAGGCGCGGACATATTCGCGTGAGATCTTTCCCTCAGCTTGATCGATGTCGCGCATCTCGCCGTCCGCGTTGAGGGCTTCGCTGATGGTACAGCGCTTTTGGGGCAGGAAAGAGGCGGTGATGGTTTTCGGGTGATCTGCCGCTTTGCATTTGCTGTCAATGTCGACAAGCGCGTTGATCAGGCGGTCAAAGCCCTCGTCGGTATCGCACACGGACGTCATCGCGAGCGCATAGTCGCCGAGCGCCATCTCGAGCTCAAGGTGATAGTCCGATCGGAGCGTATCCATGAGCTCCCTGCCGCTCATACAGCCGTTACCGAAGATGCATAGCTTGCCGATATCGAAGTCAAACACATTCCCGGCGTTGATCAGCTCATCATGCGCGACGGACAAATGCCGCAGGGATGTAGCGGATTGCCGGAATTCTAAAAGCCGTCTTGTATAATCGTCAAAAGCACCGCGGCTGTCCTTCAAAAAAGTCAGACAGCGGTCGACGGACGCGAGCAGTACATAGGATGGACTGCTCGTTTCAAAAACAGAAAGCTGCCGCTGCATTTCTTTCGCCAAACCATCATCATTTGTCAGCAGCAGCGCCGTTTGCGTCATGGCGGGCAGCGTCTTGTGCAGACTGGTCACAGCCGCGTCGGCGCCGCATTGGACAGCGCTTTTCGGGAAGCTGTCCGAAAACGGAAAGTGCGCTCCGTGCGCTTCGTCGACCAACAACCTCGCACCGTATCGATGACAGATCGCGGCGATGCTTCTGATATCCGACACCACGCCCTCATAGGTGGGGGAGGTGATGACGACCAGAGAGGTTTCGGGATTCGCTTTCAGCATCTTTTCGACCGATGCGGGAGATACTGATGCAAAGATCCCTGATCCGTCGACCGTGTCGGGCAGGATGTATTCCGTATCGAGTCGGCACAGCTCGGCGGCGTGATAGACCGCCATGTGGCTGTTGCGGGCGATCAGCACGCGGTCGCCGTCCTTTGTCATCGCGCGCGTTGCCGCGAGGATCCCGACGGTCGAGCCGTTCACCAGCGCGAACGCATAGCGTGAACGGAACAGCTCCGCCGCGTCCTTTTGCAACCGAGCAAGGCATCCGCAAGGCTCGTGCAGATTGTCAAAGCCGTCGATCTCCGTGATGTCGATCTCATAGGGCAGACCGCTTTCCGCGATCCGTTTATGCCCCGGCATATGGAACGGATATGTGCCGCTGTTTGCGTAATCCTTCAGCTTTTCATACAGCATGATCAGCGCTCCGCGTTGGACAGCATCAGCTTGATGCGGTTTTCCTGATTGATCGCGGTGGCGCCGGGGTCGTAGTCGATGGCGACGATGTTGACCCCCGGATTGCGCTCCTTGATCGGCTTCATCATGCCCTTGCCAGCGATATGGTTCGGCAGGCATCCGAACGGCTGGGTGCAGATGATGTTGTTCACACCCTCGCTGATCAGCTCGAGCATTTCTGCCGTTAAAAGCCAGCCCTCGCCCATCTTCGCGCCCTGGTTGATATAGCCCTTGACGCGCTTTTGCGTTTCGTCAAAGTCCGCCATCGGCATGAAGTTCGGGTAGTAGTCCTGCATCATTTTGCGGATGTAGCGCTGTTTTTTCAGCAAAAAGCGGTACAGGAATTTGGAGCCGAACGCCTTGAATGGTCGGATACGGTACAGGTCATAGTCGACCAGACCGTTATAAACACAGTACAGACAAAAGTCGACAAAGCCCGGGATGACGGGCTCGACATTTTCTTTCAATAGGAATTGTTCCAGATTATTGTTGCCCAAGGGGGAGAACTTGACATAGATCTCGCCGACGATGCCGACCTTGACCTTGTCGCGCGGCGTATCGCCGAGGATCTTGTTGAAGTCGTCCGCAATCAGCCGATAGTTCTTCTTGACATGGCTGTAGCGCATGGTGGAGCTGTGGGAGCTTTCGTCGAGCAGACGGTTCACCCACTTTTTCACCACCCGGTCGGTGTCACCCTTGCGCTTTTCATACGGACGGCACTGGTTCGCCATCAGCATCATCAGATCGCCGTAGAACGCGCAGTACAGCATACGGTACAGCATCGGCAATGTCAGTTGAAAGCCCGGGTGACTTTCGAGCATATTGAAGTTCAGCGAGATGACGGGGATGTGCCCGTAGCCCGCCTTTTTCAGCGCCTTGCGCAATAAGTAGATGTAGTTGGAGGCACGGCAGCCGCCGCCTGTCTGGGTGATCAGCAGGGCGATCTTGTCCTTGTCATAGCGCCCCGATTCGACCGCGTTGATCAGCTGTCCGATGACCAGCAGCGCGGGATAGCAGGTGTCGTTGTGGACATACCGCAGTCCCGATTCCTTGATGTTGCCGTCAACGTCCTCGAGAAAGTCGATCTTATAGCCGTATCGCACCAGCACGTTGGAGATCAGCTTGAAGTGGATGGGCAGCATGGTGGGGACGAGGATGGTGTATTCGTCCCGCATTTCTTTGGTGAATTTCACATAATCCGCTTTTGCGACCGCCATATTACTGCCCCCTTTCCTGTAATGCGCCGATCAGACTGCGCAGACGGATCCTGACCGCGCCGAGGTTGGTGATCTCGTCGATCTTGATCTGTGTATAGAGTTTGCCGTTGCGCTCGAGAATGGAACGCACCTCGTCGGTGGTGACCGCGTCCACGCCGCAGCCGAAGGATACCAGCTGTACGAGCTGGGTATCGTCATGCTCCGAGGCATACTGTGCCGCCGCGTACAGACGGCTGTGGTAGGTCCACTGGTTGAGCACGCCGAGGGTGGGCGGCTCTTTGTCGGCGGTCACGCTGTCCTCACTGACTACGACAAAGCCCAGCGAGGTCGCCAGCTTGTCGATGCCGTGGCAGATCTCGGGATCGATGTGATAGGGTCTGCCCGCGAGGATCATGATGCGCTTGCCCTTATCGCGCGCGAACTTCACGGCGCGCGCGCCCTCGTCATAGACGCGCTGCATATGCGCGTGGTATTCGGCAATACCCGCCTTGACCGCGCGGGTCACGTCGGATTTTTTGATAAAGTCAAAGTGTTTGGATAAAACGAGCGTCAGCTCACGGCTGAGCTCCTTTTCGCTGTTGATGTTCAGATAGGGGCACAGGAACTTCGTCTGCTTGAGCGAGTCCATGTTGCTCTGCAGCAGCTCGGAGTAATAGGCGACGACAGGACAGTTGTAGAAGTTGTCGCCCTTGTTTTCGTTGATATTATAGGTCAGGCAGGGGTAGAAGATCGCGTCTGCATCCTGCTCGAGCAGGGTCTCGATGTGACCGTGCATGAGCTTGGCGGGATAGCATACGGTGTCGGACGGAATGGAGAACTGACCCTTTTGATACAGCTTGCGGGTCGAAAAGCCCGATCCGACGACCTCAAAGCCGAGCTGAGTGAAGATGGTGTGCCACAACGGGTACAGCTCGTACATACCCAGCGCCATCGGCAGACCTATTGTTCGCCTCCCTTTCCTAAGGGAGGTGTCCCGGACACGCGTGTCAAGGGACGGAGGGTTGTCAGGTTGATGGTTTGATGTCTGATAGTTCTCTATCAGCTGACGTTTATATTCATAGAGGTTGGGTAGCTTTTCATCGTCGCTGAGTCGGATGCCCGCGCCCTTTTCGCACTGGTTGCCCGAGATGAGCTTATCCTTGCCGTTGAAGATATTGATCGTCAGACGGCAGTTGTTGGTACAGCCCTTGCATACCGCCGAGCGGCTTTCATGCCTGAGCGTTCTGACCGCCTGAGCATCAAGGATAGATGATGTTTTGGGACGGTGCTCTTTCGCGTACAATGCCGCGCCGAACGCGCCCATCAGTCCCGCGATATTGGGGCGCACGACCTCGCGCCCGATCTCTTTTTCAAAACAGCGCAGTACCGCGTCGTTCATGAAGGTGCCGCCCTGCACGACGATCCTTTGCCCCAGTTCGTCGGGCGTGGTGGCGCGGATGACCTTGTAGATCGCGTTTTTGACGACCGACAGCGAGAGCCCCGCCGAGATATCCTGCACCGAGGCGCCGTCCTTCTGCGCCTGCTTGACGGACGAGTTCATGAACACCGTACAGCGTGTGCCGAGGTCGACCGGCGCCATGGAGAACAATCCCTGACGGGCGAATTCCTCGACCGTGTAGCCCATCGACTGCGCGAAGGTCTCGATGAACGAGCCGCAGCCCGAGGAGCAAGCCTCGTTGAGCATGATGCTGTCGATACTGTTGTTGCGGATCTTGAAGCATTTGATATCCTGACCGCCGATATCGAGGATGAAGTCGACATTTTTGTCAAAGAACTTCGCGGCGGTATAATGCGCCATCGTTTCCACCAGACCGAAGTCGATGGAAAACGCGCGCTTGATCAGCTCCTCACCGTAGCCGGTGACGGCGCATCCGCGGATCGTCAGCTTGTCGCCGAACTCGTCATAGATCTTTGCCAGCTGTTCCTGAACGATCTGTACGGGATTGCCCTTGTTGGAGCTGTAGTAGGTGTAGATGATGTCGCAGCTGTCGGTGATGACGACCAGCTTGGTCGTCGTGGAGCCGCAGTCGATGCCGATATACGCGTCGCCCGTATAGCCGCCGGCGTACTCGGTCTTGACACTGTTCTGCGTATGGCGGTGGATGAACGCCTGATATTCGTTTTTATCCTTGAACAGAGGAGGTAAGGTCGAAACCTTCTCCTTGTGCTTCATGCTCTCTTTGAGGCGCTTTACCAGCTCCTCATAGCCCATCAGTTCGCTGTCCTCGGAGTAGAGCGACGCGCCGATCGCGACGGCGTACAGCCCGTAGCCGGGGAAGATCGCGTTCTCTTCGCTGAGCTTCAACGTCTCGACAAAGCGCTCTCTGAGCCCCATGCAGTAGTGGAGCGGCCCGCCGAGGAACATGACCTTGCCCTCGATCTTTCTGCCCTGCGCCAGTCCGCCGACGGTCTGATTGACGACCGCCTGATAGATGGAGGCGGCGATATCCGCCTTGGTCGCGCCCTGGTTGATCAGCGGCTGGATATCCGTTTTCGCGAATACGCCGCAGCGCGAGGCAATGGGGTAGAGGTGTTGATGCGTCAGACTCAGCTCATCCATCTCGGTGTTGGAGAGGTTCAAGAGGGTTGCCATCTGGTCGATGAACGCGCCGGTACCGCCCGCGCAGGAGCCGTTCATGCGCTCGTCCAGTCCGCCGGTGAAGAAGATGATCTTCGCGTCCTCACCGCCCAGCTCGATCACCGCGTCGGTGTCGGGTTGTAAGCAGCGCACACATTCGGCGGTGGCGTAGACCTCCTGCACAAAGCTCAGCCGCGCGGCATTCGCCATGCCCATGCCCGCCGAGCCGGATACCGCAACGGTAAAGCTGCGTCCGTCGAGCAGTTCCTTGATCGCTTCCACCATTTCGAGCGTCTTTTGGCGCACCTGCGAGAAGTGGCGTTCGTAGCGGCTGTAGATCAGCTCGCCGTCATCGATCAGAGCGAGCTTGGCGGTCGTGGAGCCGATGTCGATGCCCAGCAGCAGATTGCCCTCTGTTCTGTTTTTCGGATCGTTTATCTTCATGTTGTCCTCTTATCAAACGACATATACGTAAGTCGGCAAAAACGCCTGTCAATCCATGTCGAAATTTGCATATTAATAGAAATGCCCACACTATTTTACCATCTTTTGGAGCAAATGCAAGATTTGCGGGACATTTCGCTGTAGTAAAAATACGGTCAATCGGGAAAAAATATGTGTAAAATACCTATGTGACTTGCTATTTGCCCGATAATGGTTTATGATAAAGATACTATCGTTAGGAGGAAATGATCATGAAACGATTGTTAGCATTATTGCTTGCCGGTATATTGACGGCGAGCGCGCTGAGCGCATGCTCTTATTTGCCCAAAAAGGGAAAGTCGACGAGTCCGACAGACGCGCCCTTGCCTACCTATGTGCCCTCGTCTAAGTCGTCAAAATCCGAGAAAGCAAAAGATGATGAAAAACAAGATCCCGATGTAGCGTCTTCTAACGCGAGAAATAAAGAGGTGAAGAACGATTCCTCTACCGCTGTTATTTCGGATTATATCAAGGATGCGAAAGAATCGGTCATCATCCTGCCCGGCGGCGGTGAAAAGCGCTGTGCGATCCCCGAGGTCTTGTTGAGCAGCAGTGACGCCAAGGCCGCGAACAGTGAGATCATTAAGACATACGGTACTTATTTTGACGATCCCGAAAAATATAACTATGTGAGCGAGCTGTATTATGAAGCCTATTTGTATGATAAGTTCCTCAGCGTCTATGTCAAGGAGAAGGTCGACGGCGGCAATACCACCGGACTGTGCTATTGCTTTGATATCACCGACGGCAGCGAGCTGAGCGCCGAAAAGCTCTGCTCCATGACCAATCATGACTACAACACCGCGATCAGTACGCTGAAAACCAACCTGACCTCATATTATGACGGCAAATACAGCAATCTGAAGGATAATGACGAGATGAGGAGCAAGACGCTCGAGGACAGCAACATCAAAGCGTCTAAGATGTTCTTCAACGATTCCCATGAGCTGACCGCGATGGTTCAGATCTACGCCGCGGTAGGCGGCGGCCACTGGGTCGAAATCATCCCTGCAGAATAATACTCGATAAAGGCTCCCTTTTGTAAAGGGAGCTGCTGAGCAAGGCGAAGCTGAGGGATTGCATAATTGTTCGAGCGTCAGCGAGATACAATAAGATAACGAAACGCCCTGCGGTTTTGAGCCGCAGGGCGTTGTTGGTGTTTTGATAGTTATTGCGAGAGGCAAGCAAACGCTCAGCCCGCGGCAATCCCGACATCTGTTATCTGTTGCCGGAATCGTCATCATCCTCGTCGTCCTGATCGGCGTCGATGATGTCGGCGATGATCTCGCGCTCATCCATGTGGTATTTCACGCCGCGGATCTCCTGATAATCCTCGTGACCCTTACCGGCGAGGACGATGATATCGCCCGCCTCGGCGTTCTCGATGCAGTAGCGGATCGCGTCGATACGGTTGGGAATGACGACGTATTTGCCGCCTACCTTGTCGAGACCGACCTTGATATCCGCAATGATGTCATTCACATCCTCAAAGCGGCTGTTGTCCTCAGTGACGACGGAGAGGTCGCTCAGCTTGCCGCTGACCTCGCCCATCTCGAAGCGGCGGCTCTTCGGACGGTTACCGCCCGCGCCGAACATCGTGATCAGGCGGTGGGGCTTATATTCGCGCAGGGTTGAGAGCACGTTCTCCATCGATACCGCGTTGTGCGCGTAGTCGATGAGCATGGTGTAGTTGCCGGGTACCGGCACGACCTCGACTCTGCCCTTGACCTTGACGCTCTTCAATCCGTCGAGGATATCCTGCTTGTCGATGGCAAAATGGCGGCATACCGCGATCGCGGCAAGCGCGTTGTAGACGGAGAAGCGTCCCGGGATCGCGACGTTTACGCTCAGCTCCTCGACGCCGGTGGTCTTGAAATGTACGCCGATGAAGCCGCGCTTCGCGACCAGCTCGTCACCGTGCGCGACAAGATCGGCATTCTCGCTGTAGCCGTAGGTCTCGATCTCGCAGGTGTGACCCTCAGTCACGCCCTTGGCATTCTCATCATCGATGTTGATGAGACCGGTCTTGCAGCGCCTAAAGAGCAGGGCTTTGCAGGCGAGGTATTCCGCCATATCCTTGTGCTCGCTGTCGCCGATATGATCGCTGGAGAAGTTGGTGAAGATGCCGTAATCAAAGAGGATCCCGTCGGTGCGGTGCCATTTCAATCCGAGAGACGACGCCTCGACGACCATCGCCTTACAGCCCTCGCTGACCATGCGGCGCATCGCCTGCTGGATCTCATAGCTCTCGGGCGTGGTGTTGTTGGTCTTGTAGATACGGTTATCGATCAGGATGCCTAAGGTGCCGATGGTGCCGGTCTTGATGCCCGCGTTCTCTAAGATGGAGCGGATCATGGCGACCGTGGTGGTCTTGCCCTTGGTTCCC
This sequence comes from Ruminococcus difficilis, assembly GCF_016680995.1. The sequence goes on from NZ_JAEQMG010000040.1 coordinate 34,625, forward strand.
GTGACGGCGATGGTGGTCAGCTCCTCGGCGGGTCTGCCGAAGAATTCCACGCTCATCAGCGCCAGTGTGGCACGCGCGTCCTTGACGCGGACGACGGTGACGCCGTCATACGCGACGCCCTCATTCTCGACGACCAGCGCCCTTGCGCCGCGCTCTACCGCGTCGGGGATGAACTTGTGACCGTCGACGTTGTAGCCCTTGAGCGCGACAAAGACGCAGCCCTTGACGACCTTGCGGCTGTCATAGATCACATCCTTGATGTTGACGTCAAGCGAGCCCGCGTCTACGGTATATTCACAGTTTTTCAGTAATTCGATCAGTTTCATCGGGAACCTCCATGATATGACGAACAGGATCCGTTTTTGCGCAAAACAGCGATCCCGTTGTGTGAATGCGGTGTTGATACCTATATATTATACATAGAAAACAGGCGGAATGTCAACGTGTCTTTTTAGAGGTAAAATGTCAATTTAGTCAAAATAGACGAAAATATTTGAAAACTTCGGTACACGGTTGGTTTAATTCCGATGCAGAAAAATAAATCCCTGTGCGAGCAACATTGACCTATGTTTCAAAGAGATGACACTGACAAGTTGCACAAAAGCGAAACAGTTATATTCTACAAAAACAAAGGACAGCATTTATGCAAAACAAACAATAATCTTTTTTTCAATTGTCAAAACCAACAAAAATCAAATCCCAAATTAATGTTTTAGATAAAAAGTACAAAAGGAGTTGAAATCACAGGGGCAACTATGGTAAAATTGATACAGTGATTAGGTGCGCCGGTCCGGATTCTCGGTGCAGCTATCCAAAAAATATTTTTGGAAAGAAAGAAGGAAAACAAACATGAAAAAAATCATTGCTCTGTTGCTGGCAGTTATGATGCTGGCATCCGTACTCGCTGCCTGCGGCGGCAACAACAACGGCGGCAGCAACGGCGGCGCCGCAAAAGGCGACGTTTTCCAGGGTGAAGACAATGTCACACTGCTGGTATGGGCTCCCGAAGCTGCTGTTGAACTGACTCAGCAGTTATGCGAAGAGTTCAAGAGTGAACATTCCGACAAGAACATCACCATCGATGTTAAGCCTCAGGAAGAGGGCGACGTAGCTGCTCAGATCCTGAACGACCCGTCTGTTGCGGGCGACGTATTCAGCTTTGCATGCGACCAGATGAACCGTCTGGATAAGTCCAAGGTTCTCGATCCCGTTCCGAAGGCTGAAGACAATCTCGGCATCGATTATGTCAGCGAAGTCAAGGGTCGCGACTCCGAGGCTTCTGTTGAGGCTGCTACCATGAAGGGCGAACTCCTCGCTTACCCCGAGACCGGTGAGAACGGCTACTATCTCGTATACGATAAGAGCGTTGTTTCTGACGAAGACGCTAAGACCTTTGAGGGCGTTCTCGAAGCTTGCCGCAAGGCCGGTAAGAAGTTCAACATGGATGCCGGTAACGGTTTCTATTCCTGCATGTTCATGTTCACCGGCGGTCTTGAGATCCAGGGTCTGAACGATGAAGGCGTACAGCAGTTCAACAGCTATGACGAAGAGAAGGTCGTAGATTCTCTCGAGGCATTCGCTAACCTGTTCCATGAGTACAGCGACATCTTCCAGTCCGATAACGTTGATAAGACCGGTTCCGGTATGGCTCAGAACCCCAGATCCGTAGCTGCAGGTATCGACGGTTCCTGGAACGCTGCTACCGTTAAGAGCAAGCTCGGCGACGATTACGGCGCTGCTAAGCTCCCCACCATCAACATCAAGGGCACTGACACTCAGATCATCTCCATGAGCGGTTACAAGCTCATCGGCGTTAACGCTCAGTCCAAGGCTCCCTACACCGCTCACGCTCTGGCTAACTACCTCGCAGGCGAGAAGTGCCAGCTGGCTCGTGCAGAGAAGCTGTCCTGGAGCCCCTCCAACAAGGTTGCTGTTGAGTCTGACACAGTCAAGGCTAACCTCGGTTCCATGGCTTGCCTCGAGCAGGCGAAGTTCGCTCTGCCCCAGGTCAACATCGCTGATACCTTCTGGGCTCCCATGGGTACCCTCGGTAACTATCTCGTAAAGACCAAGGATATCACCAGAGACGGCATCAAGACCGAATTCAACAAGACCATCACCAACATCAAGGACGAATAATTCTTTGATCGATTCACCGCAGCAGCGGTGCAGGATTCTATCCGTATCTTAAACAGTCCGACAGTCAGGCGGCGCCCTGCCGCCTGACTGAGAGATCGCCTTGAGCGATCACATTACCGCTGCGCGGTATAAATCTATACTGGGAAGTGAACTGATGAATTATATTGATTATGTACAGCTCAATCCCTTCCAGAAATTCGGTTATAATTTCGTAAAGTTCTTTAAGGCTTTACCCGGCAACTTAAAGAAGATCTTCTGCGCGATCGGCAGATTTTTCAAGAGAATCTTCTTAACCATCGGAAAAGGCTTTGCCGGATATTTCTCGAGATTTGTAAAGGGTGATTGGGCGACTAAATGTTCCTACCTCATCATGGGTGTAGGTAACGCTTCCAAGGGACAGCTTGTCAAGGGCTTTTTGTTCCTGCTCGTAGAGGTAGCGTACATCCTGTTCATGATATTCTTCGGATGGGGCTATCTTGTCAAGTTCCCGACACTGGGCACTGTCAGCCCGGTAGATGAGAACGGTCGTCGTGTCAAAGGTATCGTTCCGGATAACTCCATGCTGATCCTTCTGTACGGCGTTATGACCATCATCGTTACCGTTCTTTTCTTCTGCGTTTATATTGCAAACACCAAATCCGCTTACAAGGCACAGCAGACCGTTGCCGAAGGCAAAAAGCCCATCGGCTTCAAGGATGAGATGAAGGAATTCCTCGACAGCAAGTTCCATGTAACGCTTCTCGCGTTCCCGACGCTGACGATCTCCGTTTTCACCATCCTGCCGCTGATCTTCATGATCCTGATCGCGTTCACGAACTTCGACAGCGATCATAACGAGTTGGCGCATCTGTTCACGTGGGTCGGATTTGATACATTCAGGCAGGTATTTGAAACATCAGGCAGAGCCTCGATGGGCGCTACCTTTATCGAATTGACTGAATGGACCCTGATTTGGGCTGTTTTCGCTACCGTACTCAACTACATCTTAGGTATGGTCGTAGCCCTGATGATCAACAAAAAGGGCATCAAGCTCAAGGCGCTGTGGAGAACCCTGTTCGTTGTTACCGTTGCGGTTCCTCAGTTCGTATCTCTGCTGCTCATGAGCCAGATGCTGAATGTTAACGACGGTGCGATCAACACGCTCTTGTGTGAAGTGCTGCATATCATACCGCAGCACATCGACTTCTTGGGCGGCGATCCGACGGTAGCGCGTATCACGGTTATCGTTGTTAACTGCTGGGTAGGTATTCCCTACACGATTTTGATTACATCCGGTATTCTGATGAATATTCCGGCTGACCTATATGAGAGTGCGACGATCGACGGCGCGGGTCCTGTGAAGTCCTTCTTCAGCATCACCCTGCCCTACATGCTCTTCGTCACCACTCCTTACCTCATCACCAGCTTTGTCGGCAACATCAATAACTTCAACGTTATCTACCTGTTGACGTCAAATCTGCAGAATTCTAATGACTTGTACAAAGCGGGTCACACCGACTTGCTTGTCACATGGTTGTTTAAGCTGACAATGAATGAGCACGACTATAACCTGGCTGCCGCGATCGGTATTCTGGTATTCATCGTCTGCGCTACGATTTCCTTGCTCACCTTCAACCTGACGAAGTCAGCTAAGAACGAGGAGGAATTCTCATGATTAAGAGTTATAAGATTCGCAGAGTTATTACCAATATCTTTGTCTATGTCCTTCTCGGCGGTTTGGGACTTATCTGGATCTCTCCGCTTGTATACCTGGTCCTCCACTCCTTCAGAGCAGAGGGTCTGGCACAGGTTGACTATCTGATCCCCAAGTCCTACTCATTCCAGAACTACATCGATCTGTTCACGGTAACCGGCGGCGGTACCAACTTCCCCAGATGGTTCCTGAACACCTTTATCGTAGCGATCTTCAGCTGCATCATCTCCACTCTGGCTGTTATGATGGTTTCCTATGCGTTCAGCCGACTGAGATTCAAGGCGAGAAAGCCGATGATCAACATCGGTATGATTCTGGGTATGTTCCCCGGCTTCATGACCATGATCGCTATCTATTACCTGTTAAAGGCTATGGGTCTGACCCAGACGCTGGTAGCGCTGGTTATCTGCTATTCGGCAGGCGCGGGCTTAGGCTATCAGATCAGTAAGGGCTTCTTCGATACGATTCCGAGAGCGCTGGACGAGGCTGCGACCATCGACGGCGCAACGAAGAACCAGATCTTCTGGAAGATCATTCTTCCGATGTCAAAGCCGATCATCGTCTACACCGTACTGACATCCTTTATCGGTCCTTGGACGGACTTCATCTTGGCTAAGATCATCATGGGCTCCAAGATCGATAACTATACGGTCGCGATCGGCCTGCAAAACATGTTGGCTGCCGGTAAGTCACTGACGCAGTTCAAGATGTTCCTCGCCGGTTCCGTCGTAGTTGCGGTACCTATCACAATTCTCTTCCTTGTCATGCAGAGATATTATGTAGAAGGCGTCACCGCCGGCGGCGTAAAGGGCTAATTAGGTTGATATTGCAAAGGGCGGGGTTGCTACTCCGCCCTTTTGTGGTTTTTGATGATGATGTAGGGACGAGCATTGCTCGTCCGACGCAAGTGTATTATGTTCCCATTGATACAAAGCTTTTTATTCAGAATAGTCATTGTGAGGGGCGCGAAAGTTAGGATGAAGGGAGTCGAACTCAATTGCCGATAATGAGTCATTTTCAGTCTTTATCGGCTTATCGTCGATCGCAACCCGTCAGGGTTACTCCTCCTCTGCACCGAGAAATCCATGAAAAATGATCTCATTCTCGGTGCGAAGCAGTTTATAGCGAGTAGATTTTTGTCTGGTCGAGGAAAAGCCGGAGTGAATACTGGCGTATTCACGAGGATTTTGACGAAGAGCAGGCGGAAATCTACCGCTATAAACCAATTGGGGTTCAACTCTCTTCATCCTAAGGTTGAGATTAACACATCGGAACGCTGTTCCTCCTCGTAATGACGATTCGTATGCGCCCCGTGGCAATCTCAACCGAATAAGAAGGCGGTTCAATACCACGTTTGCACTGTGTGTGGATAAAGCGGCGTATTATATAGGAATCATATCGTTTGTGACAGTCCTATGCGGACGACCACTGGTCGTCCCTACCACCATAGATAACGAATAGGAGAGTAATATGAAAAAAGTACTATCCCTTCTTTTAGCGATTTGCCTGATCGTATCGTTGCTCGCGGCATGCGGCGGCAACAAATCCGGCGACCCTGTAGATAACAATAAGGCGGAGGCGTCAAAGGACAAATATCGCGATTACTATCAGGTATGGATCGGATCGTTCTGCGATTCCAACAATGACAAGATCGGCGATCTGCCCGGCGTGCTTTCCAAGCTGGATTATATCAATGACGGCGATCCCAACGGCGGCGACGACCTCGGCGCCGACGGTATCTGGCTCTCGCCGATGATGCCGTCACAGTCCTACCACAAGTACAATGTGCGCGACTACTTCAATATCGATCCCGATTTCGGAACGCTCGAGGACTTCGATAAGCTGCTCACCGCGTGCCATGAACGCGGCGTCAAGGTCATCATCGATCTGGTGCTCAATCACAGCGGTAATGACCACGAGTTCTTCGAGAAAGCAGGCGAAGAACTGCGCGAGGGCAAAGAAGACGGCTACGCGCGCTATTATAATGTGTCAAAAACACAGGACAGCACCTATAATCGCCCCGTCATGGGTTCCGATTATTACTATGAGGGACAGTTTGATTCCACGATGCCCGACTGGAACCTGAGCTATCAGGGAACCCGTGATTATTTTGAAAAGGTCACCAAATTCTGGCTTGACAGAGGCGTAGACGGCTTCCGTCTTGACGCGATCAAGCACTTTGAAGATAAGGATACCGACGGCGTCGAGTTCATGAAGTGGTTCTATCAGATGGCACAGGGCTACAACCCCGACGTCTATATGGTCGGTGAGAACTGGTCTGAGTCCGGCGACATCTATGAGATGTACGACAGCGGCATCGACAGCCAGTTCAACTTTAAGTTCGCCGGCAACGGCGGCGAGTTCATCGTCGCGTCACACGGCAATGTGGCGGACATGGCGACCAAGCTCAAAAAGTTTGACGATAATATCAAGAAGCACAACGAAAAGGCGATCAACGCCAACTTCCTGAGCAATCACGATATGCTGCGTCTGTACAGCATACTGGAAGAGGAAGATAATAAGATGGCTGCGGCGCTGTATATGCTCGCGCCCGGCAACACCTTCACCTATTACGGCGAAGAGATCGGTATCGAAGCACCGTCCTCCAAAGGCGACGCCAACTACCGCACCGCGATGATCTGGGATAACGAGAATCTGCCCGATATCAAGTTCCAGGGCTCACCCGCCGTGCAGAAGAACGAGCTCGGCGGCGTGGAGCAGCAGCTCGGTCAGGAGCACAGCCTGCTGAACACCTACCGCAAGCTGATCAAGATCCGCCTGCAAAATCCCGAGATCGCCCGCGGCAGCATCGAAAAGGTCGTGGATTTCGAAGATCCCATGTGCACCGGCTTGCTGATCAATTATAACGACAGCCGTGTGCTGGTCATCCATAACGGCGGCAAAGAGGCAAAGGAGCTGACGATCGATGCGATCGAAAAGCCCGAGCTCAGAGGCTGGTCGACCGCGGATAAGGCGGAGAGCCCCTCCACAGAGACCCCGAAGCTCTCCAATACCAAGCTTTCTGTTCCCGCCAGAACATCTGTCGTCCTCAAGGAAAAGAAATAATGTCAATCCCCGGTGAGCTTCCTCCCATTTGATCCAACAAAACAGCGCCCGACCGCGATGGTCGGGCGCATTTTTCATTGTTCGGTATAGGGGAGGGGATCGATCCGATTTTATTGTATTTGTCGTGCGATCAAAGCGGACGCGCTATTGATCAGCCGACAAAGACGAGGATGTCGTTGATGACGTCATCCTTGCAAAAATCCTGAAGGATCTCGTGACGATAGCCCTCATAGAGCTTCATATGGACATTGGCGCCTTTCTCCTTGAGAAGCGCAAAGACCTTTTTGATGCCCTTGCCGTGTTCGCCGACGGGATCCTCACTGCCGGAGAGCAGGAGGATGGGCATTTTCTTGTTGATCTTATCGAACCAGCCCTGATCGTTGCTGTATTTGTTCAGCTTCACCAGATCCTGCATCGCGGAAACCGTGAACAAAAAGGTGCACAGCGGATCCTTGCGATAACGGTCACGGTTCGCTCTGTCCACGGAAAGCCACGCGTATTTATCGTTTTCATGCTCAAATCCCTTGTTGTAGGAGCCGAACGCCATCGAGTAGATCAGGTCGGAGTAGCCGCGGGTACCCTTGAGCTTTTTCAGTACACCGCTCAGCGCGATGCCCGCGCCCGAAGCGGGATTGGGACCGCCGGTGCCCATGATGATCAGCTTGTCGCAGTGATCGTACTTCGCGGCGGTCAGGCGCACGATGAACGAGCCCATGCTGTGCCCCATGAGGATCAACGGGAGCGCCTTGCCCATCTCGTTTTTCACTTCTTTGCCGAAGAGGAACACATCGTCCACCAACAGCCTCCAGCTGTCTTTCTCGGCAAAAAAGCCCAGTTCTTCCTTGGATGCGGTCTGACCGTGACCGATGTGGTCGTATCCGAAGGTGATGTAGCCGGATTCCGCCATTTTTCGCATGAAGCCGTCATAGCGGCCGATATACTCGGTCATGCCGTGAACCACGTGGAATAAGCCCTTCGCCACTCCCTCGGGCAGATAGACTTTGCCCTTTAACATATGCTTTTTATCGGATGAGAGAACCTCTTTATCGATGACGCGTACCATAATAAACCTCCGTTTTCGTTCGGTATTTGCGAGTCAATTTGTTCGTCGAGTCGTTTTTTATTCGGAGCGCAGTGCCGTGACGGGATCGCTCTTAGCCGCTTTGCGCGACGGGATGATACCGCCGATGAGCGTCAGCACGATGCTCAGCAGGATCAGGATCCCCGCGGCGGCAGGCGGCAGGATCGCGTTTATGTTCTGCTGATTGGTCAGCGAATGCAGGATCGCGTTCGCCGGTATGATGATCAGCGCGGTGATACCCACGCCGATCACACCCGCCAAGGCGCCGATGATGAAGGTCTCGGCGTTGAACACCTGAGAGATATTGCGCTTGGACGCGCCGATCGCCCTGAGGATGCCGATCTCCTTTTTGCGCTCCAGCACGCTGATATAGGTGATGACGCCGATCATGATGGACGATACCACCAGCGAGACTGCGACAAACGCGATCAGGATATAGCTGATGGCGTTGATGATCATCGTGATCGAGCTCATCAGCGCGTCGACGATGTCGGTGTATTCGATCACCTTATCGTCGTCACCCGCCGCTTTCATCCGATCGTTATAATCGCTGATCAGATCCTTGATGTGCTGTTTACTGTCAAAGTCCTTGGGATAGATGGTGATGGTGGACGGATTATCGAGGTCGGCATAGCCCAGCTTTCTGAGGTTGCCGTCATAGGAGCTCTGTGTCGTGGACAACAGCGATACCATCAGATCCTTGAGCTCCTCGGCGGTCATCTCGGTCTTGAAGAGATCCGCCAGTGTGTCGGTGTTGAAGTCAAAGGCGCTGAGCAGGTTATCCGAGATACCGGAGGTCAGGGAAGCCATGCTCGACTGCAGAGCGGAGGTGATCTGACCGGTCATCGCGGAGATGATCTTTGTCATCACGCCGCTCAGCTGTGCCGTCACGATGTCGGAGTATTTGGATACGCTGCTTTCGAGGGCGGAGGTGTCGATCGCGTCGGCAACAGCGTCCTTGATCAGCGAGGTAGCCTCATCGGTGGCGAGGTACTTGGTGAACGAGGTCAGCAGGTAGGACGCCGAGGGCAGATCATGGCTGTCGGCGTAGCTCTCATATCCGCTGACGAGCTGAGAAGCCATACTGTTGAGCTCCTCGTCGGTCGGGGAGAGCGACTCCACCTTTTTGCGCAGTCCTTCCGCACCGTCCGTGAGGATCTGCTTTGCGTCATCGGACTGCATGTACTCGGCGATATGGGTATAATCGTCAAGCTCATAGTTGTGTTTTGTCAGCCACAGCGGATATCCCGCGATCAGGTTTTCGGCGATAGCGGAGATATCCTCCTCCTTGATCGCGTCGTCACTGTGCTTGTTGAGATAGTCGTTGATGATGGATTTCAGCACCTCCTTGCCGTCGTCGGAGGTGAGGAACTGGCGCAGTGATGACGGCAGCTTGGAGATATCCGCGCGGCTGTCGGATGCCGAGTAGCTTTCATAGCCGCTGAGCAGCTTGGTGAACAGCGTTTTCATGGTGTCGGAGGTCATCGAGAAGTTGATGTTCCCCAGCAGATCTTCGATCTCCGAGGCGCTGAGCTCGGGCATCAGGGAGCTGAAGTCGTCCGCCGAAACCGCCGAACTCATATCCATGCCGGAGAGATCCATGTCGGAGAAATCGAGCCCGCTCAGATCCATGGAGGAAAGATCAAAGCCGCTGTCACCTAAGTTGAAAGCGTCAGTGATCGCGTCGCTGTCGACTGAGAACAGGGAGCTGAAATCCATATTCTTGTTGTTGGATTTGTCGTCGAAGGATTTACCGGTAAAGACGTCGATATCGGGATTCTCGATCTGATCCTTGACGATCTGTGAATCCTTGGCGAGGTCGATGATATGCTGTGTCAGCGACGCGGGGTAGCCGATGCCGATATTGATCCGCGGGGAGGAGTTGTTGCCGTTTGGCTGGATGACGCCGACGATCTTCAGCGGCTCACCCTTCTCGTCGACCGTCTTTTTGACATAGCTCTTGTCGGAGCTGTGATCTGTCCAGACCTCATAGCTCTTGTCGTAGGTATAAAAATCCGTAACGGATACCATGCGGAATTCGATGCCGATAAAGTCGTCATATTCATAATGTCCCGGCTCGGAGATGTTGTCGACGGCTTTACCCTCCGAGAACTTGTTGATCATGTCCTCAAGCTCTTCGGGATCCTTCAATCCCATCGCGTACAGCGACATATCGGAGACTCTGCCGTTGGAGGAAAGCGCCAACACACATTCGTTGTAGCTTTCAGGCCATTTACCGGCTTTCAGGTCAAAGCCCGATTGGAAGAGCTCTTCATCCGCTGACATCGGGAAGAAGCTGTCGGTGCTGGTAAAGGTGGACAAAAGCCCGTTCGAGCTGCCGTCCGTTCCGGAAAAGCCCAGAGCGGAAAAGCTGGTGTCGGGATTCACCTGACGGTAATCGTCCTCCGTCTGTCTGTAGATGCGCGGAACGATGTTGTAGTCATACTCGATCGACTGGACATGCTCATCGATATCGCACTCATCGCTCTCGAAATATGCCTTGAGGGATTTCAGATCATTTTTGTTCATGCCGGAGAACATATTGGTGATCGTGCGCCATTCCTCTACGGACTTTTGATCCTCGGTCGAGGCGGAGGAGCTGCCGGACGCTGCCATCGAATCGGCGTACATCGACGTCAGGTTAAAGCTGGTATCGGTGATCTGCAAGGGATAATCTTGCAGACTGTCCTCCTCGACGCTGCGGATATATTCATTCGCGCCATTGGACATCGCGAGGATCATCGCGATGCCGATGATGCCGATGGAACCGGCAAAGGCGACTAAGATCGTGCGCGCTTTCTTTGTCCAAAGGTTATTGAACGACAGCTGCAGCGAGGTCAGCAGCGACATAGAGGATTTGCCGAGGTTTTTATGGACAGCGTCGCTGCCCTCGGGGTTGAAGGGATCGGAGTCGGAGGTGATCTCACCGTCCTTGAGGGTCACGATACGCGTCGCGTATTGCTCGGCAAGCTCGGGGTTGTGGGTGACCATCACGACCAGCCGATCCTCGGCGACCTTCTTGAGCAGATCCATGACCTGGATACTGGTATCACTGTCCAGCGCGCCGGTAGGTTCGTCGGCGAGCAGGATATCCGGATCGTTGACCAGCGCGCGCGCGATCGCGACACGCTGCATCTGACCGCCGGAGAGCTGAGAGGGCTTTTTATGGATATGCTCCTCGAGCCCGACCTCCTTGAGCGCTTCAGTCGCGCGGCGGGCACGCTCATTGGCGCTGATACCGCTGATGGTCAGCGCGAGCTCGACATTTTTGAGAACCGTCTGGTGGGGGATGAGGTTGTAGCTCTGAAAGACGAATCCGACGGTATGGTTGCGGTAGGAGTCCCAGTCGCGGTCGGTATAGCGCTTTGTGCTCACGCCGTTGATGATCAGGTTGCCGTCGTCATAGCGATCCAGTCCGCCGATGATATTCAACAGGGTCGTTTTGCCGGAGCCGCTCTGTCCGAGGATCGCGACAAATTCATTGTCACGCAGGCTCAGTGACACGCCCTTGAGCGCCTCTTGCACCAGATTTCCCGTTTTATATACTTTTCGTATGCCTTCGATTTGCAGCATCGTTTTCTCCTTTGCGGGGCAGAGGTTGATGTTCTATATTATATGTTATATATAATGATATAATCGTCTACTTTCTTAGCCTATATTATAGCGGGAAACGGGGGTGAAGTAAATAGATTTCCGCAAAGATTCACAATAAATTTCAAAGAAGGCATAATCATGCACCTGACCCGCAAAAAAACATCCCCCGGGCACACTGCCCAAAGCGGGGATGTTCTCATACAGATCGTTATGGTGAGCCGGATAAGGGTGGGGAGATCACGTTTTGTCGTTCTCCTCTGCCAGCCGCTTCGCCAGCTCAATGATATTCTGACACGAGTTCTTGCGCACATAGCTGCGGCAGCTCTCGCGCATGGATTCCAGCTTAGCTCTGTCCTTGAGCAGACTGCCGACCGTCTCGGCTGCCTTGCTGCTTTCCTCTAAGATCACGCCGATGTTGTTCTCCACCAACAGCGCCGCGTTCTGCTCCTCCTGTCCGGGATACGCCTTGAACACGACCATCGGCAGCGCGCAGGCGATGCTCTCGGAGGTGGTCAGACCGCCGGGCTTGGTGACGATCAGATCACTCGCGTGCATATAATCGTCGACGTTGTTGATAAAGAAAAACAGCTTGGTCGGCTTATGATCCTCGATCGTGCGGCGGAAGGTGCGGTTCAGCTGTTCCACGACACTTTCCGTCTGATAGTACATATAGCGCAGGACGTTATCGTCGGGGAAGCGTCGGAGCAATTCGGGCTCCTCCTCGGTGACGAACTCCTTCTCGTCATTGAGCAGCATTTGGAACGCGTCATACAGCTTTTGGTTGCGGCCGGTGATGACGATGATCTGGTAGTCGACGTCGATCTTTTGCAGATTCTCATAGATCTCGAGGATATCCGTCACGCCGAAGCTGCCCGCCATGATCAGCACGGTGAGCTTATCCTTGTCAAAGCCCAGCTCCTCAAGCACCTCCTCACGGCTTTTGCCGTTGCCCTCATAGAACTGCTCAAACACCGGATGACCGTAGTCAAAGATCGTGTCGCGTTCGATCCCGTATTCATCCGCTAAGATATCCTTTGCCTGTGAAGAGGCGGTGATATAGGCGGTGATACCGTCCGAGATGTAGGTGCGGTGGGGCAGAAAATCCGTGACGATGGAGATCAGCGGAATATGGATGCTGCCCTCCTGATTCATATAGCCGACGATCGCGCCCGCGAACGGATGACAGCTGATGATAGCGTCGGGATTGAGCTCTTCGATCTTGCTTTGCAGGCGTTTGCTGCATTGCTGATAGATGATGTTCACCGTATCGGACAGCGGAGATTTTTTATCGGAGCTTTTATACATCGCGCCGAACAGCGCGGGCGTCAGGGTGACCAGCGCCTTATATCCCTTGACGACGGTGAAGTTCAGCGCCGGGGAGCATTCCTCGATCGCGTCGATGATCGCGACGTTCGTATCGGGTTGATTCTTTTCGACATATGTTCTCAGCGCGTCGGCAGCGCGGTTATGACCTCCGCCGGTCGAGGCGGTCAGGATCAGGATATTCAATAGTATCGCCTTTCTTTCATATGGATAGTGCCGCGAACATCCTCTGTTCGGTGGCATACATCTATATTATAGCCTATTCATTGAAAGAGTGCAACGCTGATTTTGGCGATTCCGAAAAATATCTATACTAATATAATAGATGTCACCCGTTGAGTATCCGAACACAAACAGCCATGGTCACGGAAATTTTATGTCCATAATTCTTTAACAGATTATTAATCCTTTTTTTCTGGTGTATGATATAATTAACTATACTGGGTAGATATGGGTTTCCGTATCACACCCGTATGATCGATCTACTATAAAGGAAGTGGTTGTTATGGCAGATAAAAAATCCAACACCATGGAATTAGACGCTATATTGGCAGAATCACGTACACGCAGGACAGGCTCCCCCGCGCCGTCAAACGCACCGAAGAGAAACGGCGCGAATCCGCGACAGTCCGCGCCTCGTCCGACTGCGCCGCGGCGCAATCTGAATGAGGATTTCATCGTTGTGGATGACGGCAGGGCTGACGCGCCCCGTCCGAACGGTCCCTCGAGAAGGGCGCCTCATCCCGATGATCGCTATGATTATGACGCGCCTAAGCCGAAGAAGAAAAAGAAGACAGGCCTGATCGTCACGCTGTGCATCGTCGGTATCATCCTGATCGCGGCACTCGGCGCTTTTGCCCTGTATATGTTCTCCGGATCGGGCACCGGTCCCGAAAGCACCTTCTCCGATAATGTCTATGTCAACGGCAAATCCCTCAAGGATCTGACGATGGAAGAGGCGAAGACCCTGATGAAGACCGTCGAGAACGACCTCGCGGCAGGCATCAAGGTCGACGTCAAGGCAGGGGACAAGTCCTATCATTATACCAAGGATGATTTCAAGTATTCCTTCGATACCGAGGCGGTTCTGAACGAGGCAAAGCAGTATTCCGAGGAAAAGGGCATCAAGACCGAGGACAAGAACTACGAGATCAAGATGACCGTCGATGACTCCACCTGCAAGGATCTTGTCACCAAGATCGCCGCTGATGTCAAGCAGGACGCCAAGGACGCCAAGGTGACCGATTTCGATCCCGACGCGGATTCGATGTTCACGATCTCCGCCGAGTCCAAGGGCGCCACGCTGGACGAGACCACCAGCCTCAACGCGCTGTCCACCTTCATCAAGAACGGCAATATCGCGGGCACGGTCGACGCGACCGTCAAGGAGGTCGAGCCCGAAATCACGGCGGATTACCTCAAGAAGAATATCACCAAGCTCTCCGAATTCTCGACCACCTCGACCAACAACTCCAACGGTAACGAGAACATGCGCGTTTCGTTAGCGGCGTGCAACGGCTCGATCATTGAGCCCGGCGAGACATGGTCCTTCAACGACCATACCGGCAACTCCAACCTCGAGTCCAACGGCTACAAGCCTGCCGGCGTTATCGTCGAGGGACGCAGCGAGACCGGTGTCGGCGGCGGTATCTGCCAGTCCTCCACCACCATCTACAACGCCTGCATCCTCTGCGGCATGGACGTCGTCGAGCGCGAGTGCCACTATTATAAATCGGTATACGTTGACGCGGGTCGTGACGCGACCGTCGACTACGGCAACATCGACCTCAAGGTCAACAATCCCTTCAAGTACCAGCTCTTCATGAAGTGCTGGATGGACGGCACACAGCTCAATTGCGAGATCTACGGTCTGGAGAACCCCAAGTTCGACGATATCGAGATCAACACCTCCTCGCCCACCTATTTCGGCAACGGCTACAAGGTCACGACCACCCGCACCTACCTGAAGGACGGCAGCGAGGTCGATTCCGACGACCTGCCCTCCTCCACCTACTATACCTCCGCTCCGTCATCGGGCTCCTCCGGTAACTCCGGCGGCGGCTCCGGCAACAGCGGCGGCGGTGATTCCGGCGGCAACGAAGATTCCGGCGGCGGTGAAGAAGCGCCCGCGCAGGAGGCTCCCGCACAGGAAGCGCCCGCAGAGCAGCCCGCGGCAAACGGCGGCGGTGCAGGCGAACAAGCCCCGCAGTAAACCCAATATCCATCCCCCTGTCTCGGCAGGGGGATTTTTATAACTCTTGCAATCTCAACTGCAAATCGTCATTGCGAACCTATTGGCACGCGTGTCAATAGGTGTGGCAATCTCAACCGAATTAAGCCGATCCTCCGGGGGGCACATGACTTAAAACTGAAAACTGAAGATTGAAGAATGAATAATTAAGGGGCGCGCCGCTTTATCTATGTCACTGCAACGTACTGTAGAAATTAAAAAGCCTTCCCCTCGGGGGGTGTGCATGACTGAAGGCTGAAAACTTAAGATTGAAGAATGAATAATAATGGTATCTCGCTTTGCTCGATCAATTATCATTTCGGGTGCGGGTGTCCCGCCTATAGGCTCCCTTTCCTAAGGGAGCTGTCACGAAGTGACTGAGGGTTGACATGATTTTGTTCGACCGAAGGGAGAAACATTTATTTTTCATTTTTCAGTTTTCAATCTTCAGTCTTCAGTTACTCCCTCCCGAGGGGAAGGCTCTTTTCCGACAGAAGTACATTGCATCATCAAAAGAAATAGGCACACGTGCCCGCCGCAGTATCACAAAAAAAGGCGCACGCGCCCCGAGGGGAAGGCTCTTTTCCGACAGCAGTATGTCACATAGGGTAAGAAAAAGGCACACGTGCCTCCGAGGGGAAGGCTCTTTCCGACAGCAGTACGTAACATAGAGTAAGAAAAAGGCACCGTGGTGCTTTTTCTATCTCTATACAAATGTGATCATAACCGACAGCAGTATGTCTCATAGGGTAAGAAAAAGCGGTGCGCCGTCCCCCCGAGAGGAAGCCTCGGAACATAAAAATATGAACGATCCGCATGTTATTTCACCCTCCCTTTCGTGCAAAACGCACCAAGAAATCAGGCGGATTTCTGTTGATTTTTCGTATCTTCCGTGATTTTACACAACAGAAGCTCACTGCTTTTAGGCAATATACACAAGGCTTTCGGCGCTTTGCCAAAAATGGAGAAAACCGAGTAAAAATCCTTCCAATTGCGAAAATAAATATTGAATAATCAAAAATTTTGTGCTATGATTAAGCTACGCAATAAAATCATTATAAGGAGGAAATTATGAGAAAGTTTATTAGCGTAATTTTAGCTCTCATGTTAGTCTTATCCACGACTGTCGTAGCGTTCAACGCTTACAATGTCGTAGATCCTGACGCACCTACGATCGAAGATGCGTTAATCGAAGACGAATATGAGGACTCACTCGCAAAAGTTTACTTCATGATGCCTAACGGCAAAAACGGCGACATAGCCACGGACGACGTGTATGTACACTATCCCGATGTACTTGATCCCGAAACGGGTGATGTTGTCGAGCCGGCTCACGATGAACTCGTGATCGAGGCAGGCGGCAAGGCTCCGTCCTGGTTCAACGAATTCAACGAAGGCGCAGACGGCAACCACTATGCAGGTATCTATTGGTGGGATGCTCCCGCTTCTCCCGCTGCATGGCCCGGCTACAAGATGGAGATCGACGACGTCGATAACTGCGTTTACTATGCAGAGATCCCCGGCGACGGCAATCTGGCCTCCGCTATCTTCAACAACGGTGTAGACGGCGGTACCGATACCACCCAGGAGATCTTCCATAAGGCTGCCCAGACCGGCAACCTCAACATGGAAGGCGCTTACGAGGGCGATTATGACACCCTCTGGGGCGACACCTACAACGAGTTCGACTTCGATGGTTGTATCTTTGTTGTTGACCCCAACCAGGTTGACATTAATTCCTTCTCCGGCCAGCAGACCTGCGGCGGTAACTGGTACTTCTACTATGGCAACGGCTGCTATGGCGGCTACAGAACCGACGCTGACGAGTTCACCGGTGTTGAGGATTGCTGCCTGAACCCCGACCACTTTAACGAGGCGGGCGAGCACGTAGGCTATCACGAGACCGATGAGCCCACCGAGGCTCCCACTGAGGCTCCGACCGAGGCTGCTACTGAGGCTCCCACCGAGGCTCCGACCGAGGCTCCCACTGAGGCTCCGACCGAGGCTCCGACCGAGGCTCCCACTGAGGCTCCCGAGCCTGCTGATACCTATATCGTAGCAGGTAACGATACTACTATCTTCGGTACCTCTTGGAACGGCAACGATACCAACAACACCATGACCTTCGCTAACGATGTATGGTATAAGGAATACACTGTTGACAGCGCTAAGGCTGCTGTACAGCTCAAGGCTGTCAAGAACGGCGAAACCTGGATCGGCGACGAGACCGGCAACAACGTCACCTTCAACGTGACCGAGGCAGGTACCTTCACCGTATACTGTGACGGCACCAAGACCTGGGTAGACGGCGACAACGTAGCTCCCATCAGCGATCTGGATGTTCAGTCCGTCACCGTAGTAGGTAACGGTTCTCCGGACGGAGACAACTGGCTGAACAACATCGAATGGAATCCTGCTGCCGCAGCTAACCACATGACTAAGGTCGACGACACTGCCGTATACGAGATCGAGTATACACTCGGTGATTATGACACCAGCGATCCTGAGTTCAAGTTCGCGATCAACGACGCGTGGACCGATAACTTCGGTCTCGGCGACAACGGCGTAATCGTAAACGGCGTAGAGACCGACGCGATCTACAACGGTCCTCAGAATCTGAAGATCACCGGTTTGACCGCAGGCACCTCCATCACGATCCGCCTCGATCTCACCAACTTTGATTACAACTCCAAGACCGGCGCGAAGATGACTGTCACATGGACTGAGCCCGCAACTGAGGCTCCCACCGAGGAACCCACTGAGGCTCCCAC
Organism: Ruminococcus difficilis; assembly: GCF_016680995.1. The sequence goes on from NZ_JAEQMG010000040.1 coordinate 52,522, forward strand.
CGAAGCTCCCACCGAAGCTCCGACTGAGGCTCCCACCGAAGCTCCCGCTCCCGTGCTCAAGCCCAACACCTATTATCTCTACGGTACCATCGCTTCCATGAACCAGAACTGGAGCCTTGATCCCGCTCTTGAGATGACAATGGTAGAAGAAGGTCTGTACAAGATCGATAACATCGCTCTGACTAAGGCTGAGCTCGGCGTTGACCAGTTCGGCAACCCGATCAAGAATTCCGATCCTGCAGGTCCCGAGATCATCGGCGACAACTTCAAGGTCGTTAAGTCCTCTAAGAGAGGCACCTCCGTTTCTTACTACTTCCCCGACGGCGTAGAGAACAACCGTACCGTTGCTGAGGACGGCATCTACACCATCTACTTCCGTCCCGCAGGCGACGGCGATCCCAACGATGGTTGGATCAAGGTTTATACCATGAGCGATCCCGAGGGTGATCCCGCAGCTCACGGCGCGACCGTAGGCGGCTATATGTACAAGTTCGTCAAGACCGGTGAGTATGTACCTCCCACAGAGGTTCCGACCGAGGCTCCGACTGAGGCTGTGACCGAGGCTCCCACCGAGGCTCCGACCGAGGCTCCCACTGAGGCTCCGACCGAGGCTCCTCAGCCTGCTGATGTCTTTATCGTAGCAGGTAGCGATACCACGATCTTCGGCACCTCTTGGAACGGCAACGACACCAACAATGCCATGACATTCGCTAACGATGTATGGTATAAGGAATACACTGTTGACAGCGCTAAGGATGCTGTACAGCTCAAGGCTGTCAAGAACGGCGAAACCTGGATCGGCGACGAGACCGGCAACAACGTCACCTTCAACGTGACCGAGGCAGGTACCTTCACCGTATACTGTGACGGCACCAAGACATGGGTAGACGGCGACAACGTAGCTCCCATCAGCGATCTGGATGTTCAGTCCGTCACCGCGGTAGGTAACGGTTCTCCGGACGGCGACAACTGGCTGAACAAGATCAGCTGGGATCCCGCTGCCGAAGCTAACCATATGTCAAAGGTTATGGACGACGTTTACGTTATCACTTATACTCTTGGCGAGTATGATCCCAGCGACGTAGAGTTCAAGTTTGCGATCAATGACGCGTGGACTGATAACTTCGGCCTCGGCGACAACGGCGTTATCGAGAACGGCGTAGAGACCGACGCGATCTACAACGGTTCTACCAACCTCAAGATCACAGGTCTGACCCCCGGCACCACCATCAAGATGGAGCTCAACCTGATCAACTTCGATTACAACACCAAGACCGGCGCTAAGATGACCGTCACATGGGGCGAAGAGGTTCCCTCGTACATCCTCGGCGATGCAAACGGCGACGGTGTTGTTGATTCGATCGACGCTACTCTGATCCAGCGTTATGACGTTCATATGATCAGCTATGTCATTCCTGCTGCTGCTGACGTAAACGGCGACGGCGAAATCGATATCCTCGACGTAACCCTGATCCAGCGTTATCTCGCAGGTATCGGCACTAACAAGTACCACATCGGCGAAACCGTCGGTGTAGATTAATCCGGCACGATTCTGAGTAACAAATAAACAGCTTTTGCTCCCCTTGCTTTTGCAGGGGGAGCTTTTTTTGGCTCCCTTTCCTAAGGGAGCTGTCACCGAAGGTGACTGAGGGTTGCTAAAACTAATCGTCATTGTGAAGAATAAATAGGCTCCCTTCGGTAAAGAGGACTCAGTCTGTAGGAAATACTTTTCAGCCCCCTCTGACGAGGGGGCAGCAAGATGGCTTTGTAATTGAGAGTATTACTTAACCTGCGGGGGAGAGATAACGCAACTGTATAATAGCATGTAAACGCATGACTCAATACCGTGAGTAATGATACTGATTATGCGGCTTGAGTCAAAAGCCGAAGAATCATTATTACGCATCGTTATCTCTCCCTCCGAGCTCGCAAGCGAGCCCACCTCCCTCGTCAGAGGGAGGATGATAGACGTACCGTTCCTGACTAATGTACCTCTTTGACAAGCCAAAGCCTCCCTTTCCTAAGGGGTCGCGTGTGACATGCTGTCACCCTCCAAGGCTCCCTTTGGTAAAGGGGTCACGTGTGACATGCTGTCACTCCCCAAGGCTCCCTTTGGGAAAGGGAGCTCCCGCGGGAGCGGGTGAGGAATTGTACTAAATTGTTTGAGCGAAGCGAGTATCTCAATTTTATTACCTTGATGATATCGCAAAGTATCATAACAGAGTATCTCCCTACGGTCGGTCAATTAATACAATTCATCCGCCTTCTTACGAAGGCACCTTCCTTTCCCAAAGGAAGGCTTTACCAAGGCTCCCTTTCCTAAGGGGTCGCGTGCGACGCGCTGTCAACGAAGCAGACTGAGGGTTGCTATAAATAATCGTCATTGCGAAGGGCTCGACACGCGTGTCAGCCCTGTGGCAATCTCAACCGAATAATATGCGTTTCATTAACAACAAGCGTAATAATAGAGTATCTCCCTACGGTCGGTCAATTAATACAATTCATCCGCCTTCTTACGAAGGCACCTTCCTTTCCCAAAGGAAGGCTTTACCAAGGCTCCCTTTCCTAAGGGGTCGCGTGCGACGCGCTATCAACGAAGCAGACTGAGGGTTGCTATAAATAATCGTCATTGCGAGGGGCTCGACACGCGTGTCAGCCCTGTGGCAATCTCAACCGAATAATACTGCGTTTCATTAACAACAAGCGTACGAAAAGGATATCTCACCCAAATTGATAACTCATCCCATTTATCATCTTCACAAAAAACACCTGCGGTATTTGTGCGAATCGACGAAAACAGATCAACATCCCAAAATAATTTACCGCAATTTACAAAAAAATATTGAATCCTCGACAATTATGTGATAAGATGAAAGTGCATAACAGCATAATTAATGCTTAGGAGGATTAACAATGAAAAAGGTAATCAGTTTATTTTTGGTAGCAGCATTGCTTACGGCTGCGCTGGCTGTTTCCTTCAACGCGTTGTCCGTGTCTGACGTAGAAGACGGCGTTCCCGTTGTTCAGTCTGTCAGCGAGGGTATCGCGGCGTATGAGGCAGAATACGAGATGGAGCCCGGCTCCCTCCCGACACAGCGTATCTATTTCATGATGCCGAACGGTAACAGCGGCCCCGTGACGACGGACGACGTATATGTACATTACGATGATGAGCTCGATCCCGATACAGGTGAAGTCATCACGCCTGCTCACGATGAGCTCGTACTCCGCAAGGGCGACAAGTCCCCTACATGGTATAACGACTTTAACATCCTCGACGGCAAGCACTATGCCGGTATTTACTGGTGGGGCGGACCTGCCGAAAAGGATGGTTATTGGGTAGGTTATCGCATGGAGATCGAGGACTATGATCAGGGTATCTACTATGCCGACGTTCCCTATGATGTCGATGATCCTACTGCTTCTGTTGCTGTCGCGATCTTTAACAACGGCGTTGACGGAGGCATGGATTCAACCAAGCCAATCTATGATAAGGCAGCTCAGACCGGGGATACCAACGTCGAAGGCGCGTTCGTCGGCGACTATGATTCTTTGGAATACGGTTCTCCCGATCCGTGGAGCTTTAATAACTGTATCTATGTTGTCAATCCCGATCGTTTTTCCATCAATAAAATTTCCCATCGACAGGAGTGCGGCGCCGACTGGTATGTTTACTACGGTAACGGCTGCTACGGCAAAGAGTATCAAGAGGGTATCGGCGAGGATTCCGACTATCCCGACGGTACTCCCGGCTGGTCCGATAACGTAGCAGATATGTGTATGAACCCCGACCACTTCAAGGACGGCGTACACGTAGGCTATCAGCCTCCTGTTGACGATCCCACTGAGCCCGCTCCGACCGAGGCTCCCACTCAGGGCCCGACCGAGCACGTTCACAACCCTGCCGCACCTGTGGCGGAGAATGTCGTTCCCGCTACCTGCACCGCAGCAGGCTCTTATGACGAGGTCGTATACTGCCTCGATTGCCACGAGGAGATTTCCCGTACACACAAGACCATCGAAATGATCGCTCACAACCTGACCTATGTTCCCGTTGTACCCGCAACGGAAGAGTCCGAGGGCGTGAAGGCGCATTATGAGTGTGAAGAGTGTCACAAGCTCTTCTCCGACGCGACCGGCACGACCGAGGTCACCGTTTCTGAGCTGGTGATCCCCAAGCTCGACCATCAGCATACCCTCAAGTTCAAGCCCGGCAAAAAGGCGACCACGACCGCTGACGGCTGGAAGTCCTATTTCTACTGCACCGAGTGCGGCAAGTACTTCAACAACTCCGCCGGTGAGGTAGAGCTGACATGGGATCAGATCGTGATCCCGATGATCGTTCCCACCGAGCCTCCCACAGAAGCTCCGACTCAGGCTCCTCCCACCGAGGCACCGACTCAGGCTCCTCCCACCGAGGCACCGACTCAGGCGCCCCCCACTGAGGCTCCCACTCAGGCTCCTCCCACCGAGCCCGCTGAGCTTCTCGGTGATGTTGACGGCGACGGAACTGTCACAATCAACGATGCTGTTCTCATCCAGCGCGCTGACGCCGGTATCATCACGGCTACCGCTGATATGATCAGACGCGGCGATGTTGATGGCGACGGCAGACTGACCATCTTCGACGCTACTCTGATCCAGCGCTGGCTGAATAAGATCACGGTTTCGTACCCGATCGGCCAGCCTCACTTCTCAACGATCCCGCACTAAGCCCGGTCATAATCAGGTATAGAATTGTCATCGCGAGATGCTAAGCCTCTCTTTTCTAAGGGAGGTGGTGCGGACACACGTGTCCGCGCCGGAGGGTTGCAAGCCCTGTGGCAATCTCAACCTTATACGAAATGACGATCCGCTCCTTCTGTTCTCAGAGGGAGCGGTTTTTATGTAAATGAATACCGAAAACCACTTTTAACAAAACGTCTCCGGCTCATTAAAACAGAGTATTTTTACGAAAGGACTTGACACGGATGGCGGCACAGGCGATAACGCTATATGCAAGCAAGCACTGACTGCGCTTACTTTCGTGCGCCCTTTTTTAACAGAATCACCCCTATCAACTGACACAGACGCACGATAACTGCGCCTGTGTTTTTTTTAGGCTCCCTTATTCGTAGGGGCGGGTCTTGACCCGCCCGTTCGCGAAGCGACATTGATCACGCGTTTTGATCATCGAAAGCGTGAGATATAACAACAAAGCACCTGTCATAGCGGACAATGCTATCGTCCGCTCGGGAGGGTCAAGACCCTCCCCTACATGAGAAACCGGTAATTCTGTAACCCTTTTGTCATAATATACAAAACTGAGCCCAAAATCTCTATACTCAAAATCAGATAATCCGTTGAAGTTGAAAAGGATCTATGCTAAAATGATATTACTAATATCATACCCTTGAGGAGGATCGACCGAAGGATCGGATAGGCGAGCCTTTGAAAGCCGTATGATACGTACACCTGCACAAAAATCTTTTTAGGAGGAGATTAACATGTTCAAAAAAATGTTGTCACTGCTCTTGGCAGTGATGATGGTCGTTTCCTTAGCGGCGGTCGGCGTTGTGAATACCGGCGCGGCTGAGGTACCTGTCGCTTCCACAGGCGATCTGGATCCTGCAACCCTTTATTTTGACAGCTCCACAACAGGCTGGGAATTTGGCGAAAAGAGTAAGATCTCTTTCCATATCTTCGGCGGCGATTTTGGAACGGAAGAGAATTCGACCACGGGTCTCGCATGGGGCACTAAGAAGGCTCTTGGTACTGCTGTAGCCGATTCAAACGGCGTCTTTTCCTTCAAGCCCTCTGCTAAAGGACTTACGCTCAACGAGGGCGTTCAGTACAAAATCATTTTCGGTTTTTCCAAGGGCGGAACAGGAGCCATCGACGGCGGACAGACCTACGATCTGCTCTTTACTACCGACTGCCTCGGTCATATCGCGTATTGCGACGGCACCGAGTATGAAAACCCCGTAGATAGCTCCAAAAAGACACTGGCTGCTTTTTGGCAGGATATGGACGCTTCCGTGGTTGGTCCCGTTCTCCAGATCTCATCGATCGGTAACGTAGTCGGCACCTGTCCCGAGGCGGGCAAAACACCCCAATCCATCTTCAATGACTTTTTGACTGTCGTTAACAGTGAAACAGGCGTAACCGCCTATGAAAACGCTCTTCATTTTGTTGTCGAGCCCGGCACGAAGACCGAGCAGAAGCTGATCGACGATATCGGCGCCGACTTAGGTCTTGCCAAGCAGGATATTCAGGCTGCTTTTGAAGCTGCGGAGATCGAGACTACATGGGATTACGCCGCGTCTACCCTGCATGAGCATACCCCCGGTGAGCCTGTCCGTGAGAACGAGGTAGCCGCTACCTTCACCTCTGAGGGCTCCTACGACGAGGTCACATACTGCTCCGGTTGCGGCGAGGAGATCTCCCGCGAGCACAAAACCATCGAACAGCGCACTCCCGACCCCGACACGCTTTATTTTGACAGCTCCACAACAGGCTGGGAATTTGGCGAAAAGAGTAAGATCTCTTTCCATATCTTCGGCGGTGACCTCGAGAACGGTCTCGCATGGGGCACTAAGAAAGCCCTTGGTACTGCTGTATCAGGCATGGACGGCATGTTTTCCTTCAAACCCTCCGCAAAAGGCCTTACGCTCAATGAGGGCGTTCAGTATAAGATCATTTTCGGTTTTTCTAAAGCCGGAACCGGAGCGATCGACGGCGGACAGACCTACGATCTGCTCTTCACCACCGATTGCTTAGGTCATATCGCGTATTGCGACGGCACCGAGTATGAAAACCCCGTAGACAGCTCCAAAAAGACACTGGCCGCTTTTTGGCACGATATGGATGCATCCGTTGTCGGTCCTGTTAAGCAGATTTCTTCCATCGGTAACGTAGTCGGTACCTGCCTTGCGGAAGGCACCACCGATGAATCTCTTTTCACAGACTTTTTGACAGTGGTCGATAGTACCACCAACAAGACCAAATATGAAAACGCATATCAGTTTGTTGTCGAGCCCGGCACGAAGACTGAGCAGAAGATGATCGACGATATCGGCACAGACTTAGGTCTGACCAAGCAGCAGATATTTGACGCGTTCTATAACAATAATATTGAGACTGCATGGGATTATACCGTATCCACCCTGCCCGGCGACGTCACTCCTCCTCATACCCATACACCCGGCGACCCCGTGATCGAGAACGATCACGCTTCTACCTGCACCACCGCAGGCTCCTATGAAGAAGTCATCTACTGCACCGAGTGTCATGAGGAGCTCTCCCGAGAGACCAAGTATCATGAGCTGGCTGCTCATACTCCCGGCGAGGCTGTACAGGAGAACATCGTTCACGCGACCTGCAACTCGACAGGCTCCTTTGACGATGTCGTATACTGCACCGTGTGTCACGCAGAGCTTTCCCGCACTCCCAGAGTCATTCAAAAGCTCAATCATACTCCCGGAGACCCCGTGATCGAGAATGATCACGCTTCCACCTGCACCGTAAGAGGCTCTTATGACGAGGTCGTCTACTGTACCGCTTGTCAGACAGAGCTTTCCCGCGAGACCAAGTATCATGATCTGGCTCCTCATACTCCCGGCAATGCCGTGATCGAGAACGACCACGTTTCTACCTGCACCGTAAAAGGCGCTTATGACGAAGTCACCTACTGCACCGCTTGTCAGACAGAGCTTTCCCGCGAGACCAAGTACCACGATCTGGCTCCTCATACTCCCGGTACGGCAGTCCACGAGAATGAAGTAGTCACCCATGACAAGACCACCTATGACGAGGTTATTTACTGCACCGTATGTCAGGCAGAGATCAGCCGCACCCCGGTTGAGCTCCCGATCATCACTCATACCCTGACCTATGTACCCGAGGTTCCCGCTACCGAGCAGGCTGCCGGTACCAAGGCGCACTATACCTGCTCCGGCTGTACCAAGCTCTTTGCCGACGCGGCAGGTACTCAGGAGGTCACCGCGGCTTCCCTGATCATTCCGAAGCTCGACCATGTCCACACACCCGGTCAGACAGTGATCGAGAACGAAGTTGCCGCGACCTGTAAGGCGGCAGGCTCATATGACGAGGTCGTTTACTGCACCTCCTGCCACGCGGAGCTTTCCCGCACCCACAAGACCATCGCAAAGCTCGCGCATACTCCCGGCACCGCAGTGATTGAGAACGAAGTAGCCGCGACCTGCAAGGCGGCAGGCTCCTATGACGAGGTCGTATATTGCACCGTATGTCATGATGAGATCTCCCGCACCCACAAGACGATCGCTAAGCTCGCGCATACTCCCGGTACCGCGGTTCGTGAGAACGAGGTTCCCGCGACCTGCACCGCGGCAGGCTCCTATGACGAGGTCGTATACTGCACCGTATGTCATGATGAGCTCTCCCGCAGCCACAAAACCATCGCGAAGCTCGCTCATTCTCTCACGTTCAAGCCCTACCAGGCTGCGACCGAAGAGGCTGACGGCTGGAACGCTCACTATCAGTGCTCCGAGTGCGGAAAGTATTTCTCCGACGCCGAAGGCAAGAACGAGCTCACTTGGGATCAGATCGTGATTCCGAGGATCGTCATCGGCAAGCGCGGTGATATTGACGGCGACGGCAAGATCACCATTCTCGACGTCACCTGTCTCCAGCGCGTCCTCGCAGGCGTTAAGGCAAGAGATAACGTCGTTGAAAAGCTCGGCGATGTTGACGGCGACGGCTCTCTCACCGCAGTCGACACTACTCTGCTTCAGCGCTGGCTCTTAGGTCTGAATCAGGATCTTGACATCGGTGAGGATGTTTGATCACTGAAAGTATGATATCACAAAACATTTTCGCTCCCTCTGCTTCGGCGGAGGGAGCAGTTTTTATCTACTGAAATCCGAAGAAATAATAATGATTTACTTAATTAAACAGTCGTTGTAAGGGGAGTTGAAACACGCTTCAACCCTGTGGTGATTTCAACTTAAAAAGGATGAGAGCGCGGCGGCTGTCTTTTTCATTTTCACCCATTTTGTAATCATTTTGTCATAATACACAAAAGTGGGGCAAAAATCTCTATTAAAAAATAAACAATAATCGTTGAATATTTTAAAAAGATATGTTAGAATTATATTGTCTGAAAATATATCCCGAGGAGGATTAACATGAAAAAAATTATCAGCATGTTGTTGGTGCTTGCCATGATGATCACAGTGCTTACTGTCGGCATCACCACAACGACCGCCGCTGAAACGGCGACCATCACTATCTACGGCCTTGACGGCACTACCGAAGTCAAGGAAATCAACGTAGGCGAGGAGTTCACGGTTTATTCCACTCTGAACGCTTCCGCTTCCGCTCCCAACGGTATGATCGGTTCGATCCAGGGTACCCAGACCTATACGTCCGGCGTTCTTTCTCTGGTTGATGAGGTCACCGGTCAGTACGGCGAGTTCGCAGATCTCGTCAAGGTATTCCCCATCACAGGTGAGGCTACCGTTGCCAACGGCGCTCAGACGGGAAAAATCGTCTACAATGCAACTAACCCTTCCACATCCGACGCGTTCCGGTTTGATTCCGATTCCTCTCAGCTGATCGTTACCACCTATAAGGTAACCGCTGCGGGTACCGGTGAAGTCAAGAACGCTCTTCGCAACCTCGCGGTTGCCGATACCGATCTGACCAGAATCATCTTTGAGGGTCAGCTCCAGGAAGGCAAGTCCATCGCGGGCAAAGCGACCTTTACCGATCCCACACCCACTATCGACCATGCTGAGGTTCGCATCCATAATCTCGACGGTTCTGTTGAGACCCAGTCCTTCAACATCGGCGATACTTTCAATGTATACACCACCCTCGACGCTTCTTCCGTCAACGACGGTCTGATGTCTTCCGTCAACGGTACTCAGCGCTATACCACCTCTGTCCTGTCGTTAGCTGACTCCGTAGACGCGGACGGCTATCTCACCGATACCGCTAAGGTATTCCCCGTGATGGGCGACAGCGCGATCGGCACCGCGAAGGATTCCGGTACCGTTAAGTACGCGGGCTCCTCCGTAGGCGGTTTCCTGTTCAATTCTCTCAGATCTCAGCTGATTGTTACCACTTATCGCGTCACCGCTAACGGTTATGCCGATATCACCAACAAGCTGAACGTACTCGCCGCGGCGGATGAGGATATCACCCGTATCGTATTCAACGGCGAGACTCAGGCGGGCAAGACCTATTCCATGCTCGGCTCCTTCACTACCGACGGCCCGATCCCGACCCTGCCTCCCACTCAGCCCCCCACAGAGCCTTCCGACAAGCTCAAGGTCACCATCGTGAACCCCGATAACACCACTGTTGTCAAGGAGTTCAACAAGAATGATACCTTCACCGTATATACCGTTCTCAACGCAGGCACCACCATCGCCAGCGTAGACGGCACCCAGACTTATCCCACCGCATCTCTCCAGCTGACCGATCAGGTCACCGGCGAGTATCACGAGATCGTCAACACCACAGCGATGTTCCCGATCCTCGGCGACGAGGCAGTTGCGGCTGTTAACAACGGCGCTATCAAGTTCAACGCTTCCAGAGGCGCGATCGGCGGCGGCTATGCGTTCAACACCGCTACCTCTCAGCTGATCGTTACCAACTATAAGGTTCTCGCTACCGGCGAAGCTACGATCAAGACTACCCTCAAGACCCTGATCAAGGACGACGAGGCTGCGACCAAGATCGTATACAACGACCAGACTCAGCCCGGTCAGAGCTATACCATCTCCGGTACCTTTACCGATCCCGGCGCTCCCGTGATCCCGACCGAAGCTCCCACCGAGCCTCCCGTAAAGCCGACTGAGCCCCAGCCCGATAACAAGGCTACCGTTACCATCATCGGCATCGACGGCACCTCCAAGGTCAAGACCTTCAACGTCGGTGATGAGTTCACCGTATACACCACCCTCAACACCTCTTCCGCTGCTCCCACCGGCGTCGCTTCCATCGACGCGACCCAGTCCTTCACCAAGGGCATCCTGCAGTCTACCGACGAGGTTGACGATCTCTTTGTTGTCACCGACAGCGAGGCGATGTTCCCCGTTCTGGGCGCCGCGACTGTCGCGAAGATCGATCCCGAGCTCGCCACCAACAAGTTCAACGCTTCCACCCCGCAGATCGGCAAGGGCTTCAAGTTTGAGACCGACGATTCTCTGCTGGCTGTTACCCACTATAAGGTCACTGCCGCGGGTAACGCAGAGGTCAGAACCGCTCTGAATATGCTGGCAGCTTCTGACAGCAGCCTCACCCGTATCGTCAACAAGGGCGTCTTACAGCCCGGCTTCACACTCGGCGGTTACTCTTCGTTCTATGAGCCCGGCAAGCCCGAGCCTACAGAAGCTCCGACAGAAGCTCCGACAGAAGCTCCGACCACACCCGCGACCGAGCCTCAGCCCGGCCAGACTGCCAACGTTACCATCTACGGTGTCGACGGCACCTCTCAGGTCAAGACCTTTAACGTAGGCGAAAGCTTCACCGTATATACCACCCTCAATACTGCTGACGCAACCCCCGGCGGCGTTGCTTCCATCAGCGCTTCTCAGACCTTCACCAAGAGCATCCTGCAGTCTACCGACGCGGTTGACGAGCTCAAGGTTGTCGTCGATACCGAAGCAATGTTCCCGATTCTCGGAAACGCCTCTGTCGCGAAGATCGACGACGGTCTGAACAAGTTCAACGCATCTACTCCGCAGATCAACAAGGGCTTTAAGTTCGACAACGACAACGCACTGCTGGCTGTGACTCATTACACCGTCACCGCTGCCGGCGACGCTGAGGTCAGAACCACTCTGGATATGCTGGCTTCCGCTGACGCCGACCTTACCCGTATCGTTGACAACGGCGTGGTACAGCCCGGCTTCACTGTCGGCGGTATCGCATCCTTCACCGATCCCTCCGAGCCTGCTGAGACCTATCTGCTCGGCGATGCTGACAACAATGGTACTGTCGATACAAATGACGTTGTTATTATCCAGCGTTATATCGCGAAGCAGTCCGTACCCAACAGAGAGATCGTAAAGAGAAACGGCGATGTTGACAGAGACGGCGAACTCGTCATCCTCGATGCTACCAACATCCAGCGTAAGCTCGCCAGAATGTCCGTACCGTATCCGATCGGTCAGTATGTACCTGTTCAGTGATCCTACAGCCATAACGAGCTGTTGATCGAACACAGATCAATGATCATCAACTCCCCCGTCACCCGGCGGGGGAGTTTTTGCGTTCAGTCGGCATGAATACCGTGGACAGAACAGATGCACTTAACAGTATCGTACGCCATCATCGGGCGTCACTACTTGCATTTTAGGGTTCGGTGTGATACTATAATCCTGTTATCGAGTTTGTTGAAGGAGGTCGCACATGATCAATATCAATCAACAAGCGCTCCTTGAACTGCTCAAGGCGTCGCTCTTTGATACCGAACCGTCATTTCCCGAGGGAGTTGACTGGGACGCCGTACTGCAGGAGGCGAAGGATCAGACGGTCGTCGCGCTGGCGGCGCCTCACGTCCCCTCGCAGGAGTCGGGAAAATGGCAGGTTCCGGTCGCACAGAATACAGCGATCTTTTTAAATCTTCTCAATGAGCAGACAAAGCTCATTCAGCTTTGTCAGGCAGCCGATATTCCTCTGGTTATCCTCAAAGGCTTTGCCGCCGCCATGTACTATCCCGCTCCGTTGAGGCGCTCAATGGGCGACGTTGATTTTTTGGTGCCGCCTGAGTACTTTGAACAAGCGCGTGCGCTCATGGAAGAAAACGAATATGAATTTCATTCCGATCATGGTACCGATCGGGATTACAGCTACACAAAGCGCGGTGTTGTGTTGGAGCTTCACCATCGTTACAGCGACGAGAAATGGGATATCGATCCCCTGATCCTCAAGAGCTTTCCCGCTATCGGCACCCGCGAACTGTTCCATCATCAATTTCCTGTTTTGCCCGAGATGGTCAACGGGCTGATCCTGCTCGATCATGTGCGTCACCATTTACAGGGCGGGTTGGGCATCCGTCAGATCATCGACTGGATGATGTTTGTCCATGCGCATCTGAGTGACGAAAACTGGAAAAGCAGTTTTTCGGAGCTTGCGCGACAAGCAGGTCTGGAGACCCTTGCCGTCACCATGACAAGCATGTGCAAGCAGTATTTCGGGCTGCCCGATCTTATCACATGGTGTGATTCCGCCGATGAAGCGACAACGCGGGAATTGCTCGAAGCCGTACTGAATTACGGAAATTTCGGCAGTAAACTGACGGAGGAGATTCAGCCCTCGGAGTATATCACCATCAGCGCCCGCCGAATGGGACTGTTTCGCTTTTTGCAAACAAGAGGCGAAGAGAACTGGAAGAACAGCCAAAACCATCCCTTCCTGCGGCATTTTGCGTGGATGTATCAGATCTATCGCTATATTACTCGCGGAACCGCCGCGCTTTTCCGCGGTGAAAACATCGCAAAGGGAATGTCGTCGGGAACGGAAAAGTATGATCTATTAGAACGACTCGGGCTGAACCGTTAAATGAAAGACCGTGTATGATACATTCCTTTTTCCACCAAGTATATGTTTCCGATCTATCTGCTATTATGACAGCCATGCTGATCCTGCTGATCGCATGGTCGGTTTTCGGTGCGCTGTTTTATAAAAGAATGCGTCTGATCGGAACGATAGTATTAATCATAACACTTGTCGTTATTCTATACATGACCGTCATTTCGCGCGGTGAATCATCCGCCGGGCATGGTTTTATCCCTTTTTCATCCTTTCAGAGGGCGATCGAACAGCCTGAGATGTATCGCTCCATGCTGATGAATATATTCTTGTTTGAGCCGCTCGGATTAGCCTTACCCTTCGTCATCAAGGGTAGTACCGCCAAAAGGATCCTGCTGACGATCGCGATCGGTTTTATGTTTTCCGTTGCGATAGAAGCCCTACAGTATTTCTTCACCTTGGGTATGGCGGAGGCGGATGATGTTATCTGCAACACAGTGGGTACGGCGCTCGGAAGTTGTGCGTATTTATTGACTCTGTTATGGCGCAAGTTGTTTTCAAAACACAGAGGAAGGAGAAAAGCCTGATGAACAAAGTCCAGCGACTTTTATTACAAGTGATCGGAGCCGCCTTATTCGGCAGGGATTTGCCCGCGGTCGACGCGCGATATATCGAACCGCTGCTCAAAGAAGGCAAAGCGCAGGCGGTTTACTCTCTTCTCTTCAACGCTCTTGATAAACAGATCAAAAATGAGCTTAGTGCTGAAAAATATGATCAATACAGCGAAATGAATCTGATGCACGCGATAGCCTGCACCCGTAATTTTGACGAGCACGGAGAACTGCATGAGCTGATGACAGGCGGGCAGATACCATATGTCGTAATCAAGGGATTGGCTTCCGCGCGGTATTATCCCGAACCCTCCCTGCGCAATATGGGCGATGTGGATTTTTTGGTGGATCCGTCCGATATGTCAAGAGCGGGAAACGTCTTGGAACAGGCAGGCTTTGCGGTCGATCACGGCGACGAGGATGACGGCATCCATGTTGCCTATACCCGCCCTCCTATGAGCATCTGGGAAATGCACCGAAGCGTTAACGGCGTGCCTTCGGGTGAGGTCGGCAAAGCGATTCAAGCGGAGCTGGATCGGACGATTGAAACAGCTGAGGAAACAACCTGCGAAGGGATCCTCTGCCGTATGCCCGACCGCTTTCATCACGGTTTGATCATGCTGCTGCACACCGCTTCGCATATGACGAGCGAGGGCGTCGGATTGCGCCATCTGTGTGATTGGTCGGTATTTGCATCCTCGTTGAGTGACGCAGAGTTCCGCGGACTATTTGAAAAGAAGCTCAAAAACTTCGGGCTCTGGAAATTCGCGCAGGCGCTGACGCTTCTCGGGGTCAACTATTTCGGAGCGCCAAAACGCGTCTGGGCAATTGAGGCGCTCGAACGCAGGCTGATCACCGCCGAACAGCTCGAAAGTCTGATGAACGATATTCTCAGCGGCGGGAACTTCGGAACAAAGGATATGAACCGCTACCGTGAGATCAAGTACATCTCCGACCGAGGCGAGTATACCGTCAGCTCCGACGGCATCATCAAGCAAGGTTTCAAAACGATGAACAAAAAGGTCTGCGCGGATTTTCGAACGATCGAAAAGCACAAATTCCTGATGCCGATCGGCTATATTGCCGAGGGTGGAAAGTACATCGGACTTCTCTTATCCGGCAAGCGCAAAGCGTCCGGTACAAGACAAATGCTCCGGGAGGCGGCACAAAGAAAAAAGGTCTACAACAGCCTGCATTTGTTTGAAAAATGAATACAGCATATTCGAATGCTCTCGATTTCTTGGAAATCGGGAGCTTTGTTTTTTCAGCATGATATCCGCCGAAATGTCAATACTATTAAGGTATCTGTGACTAAAGGAGTATTACCATGAAAAATATCGACGGAAATCTCATTTTTGACCATGCGCCGCGTATCGCAAGCTACGCCTCGGCGGTCGGAAAAAAAGAGGGTGAGGGACCCTTGCGTGATTGGTTTGACCGAATCATCCGCGACAGCTACGCCGGCAAGGATACGTTCGAGCAGGCGGAAAGCGAGCTGATGACCACTGCCGTTCGAATCGCGCTGAACAAGGGCGATTACACGCAGGAGGATATTGACCTCGCCTGCTGCGGCGATCTGCTCAACCAGTGTGTCGCGAGCAGCTTTGCGATGCGATCCTACGCGATCCCTTACGCGGGCGTATACGGCGCGTGCTCCACGATGGCGCTGTCGATGATCCTGTCGGCAACGGCGATCGAAAGCGGCGCGGCAAGGCGAGCCGTCTGCGCGGCGTCCTCTCACTATTGCACGGCAGAGCGCCAGTACCGTTTCCCGCTCGAATACGGCTCCCAGCGCCCGCCGACAGCCCAGTGGACGGTCACCGGCTCGGGCGCCTGTGTTTTAGAGGAAAGAAGCAGAATTACCCCGAACACAAAAACAGCGGCTCACCAAACGACATTGGAGCGCCTTGATTCGGACGATTCTGCTTTCCCGAAGAGGGATAAGCGGCCGCACCCGATCTATCTTCACTCCGCCCGTCTCGGACGGATCATCGACTTCCGAATCACCGACCAGAACAACATGGGCGCCGCCATGGCGCCTGCCGCGGCGGACACCATTTACCGCTATCTCAGCGCCTCCGAGAGCGAGGTGCAGGATTATGACATGATCTTCACCGGCGACCTCGGGCGCGTTGGCTCGCGATTACTGCGTGATCTGCTCAGCGAAAAAGGCGTCGAGCTCGGCGAGCACCACAGCGACTGCGGCGTGATGATCTTTGACGAGGATCAGGACGTCCACGCCGGCGGATCGGGCTGCGGATGCTGTGCCTCGGTGCTGTGCGGCTATATCCTCGACAAAATGCGCGACGGTACCTTCCGCAATATCCTCTTCGTCCCGACAGGCGCATTACTCAGCCCCACCACCGTCATGCAAAAGCAAAGCATCCCCTCCATCGCCCACCTGATCAACATCCGAACAAACGCATAAGTGATCTGTGAATCATCTGGCAGGCGGCGATAGAAGTCAGTCAAAAATCATTGAAAAAAGTGAAAGAATCATTGACAATCCACGACAATCGGTTATAATAGAATTAAATTGTATCATACCAAGAACAATTAGGTTACTATGATAAGGTAGTATACCGCAAAGCTCTGATGCCTCATCGACGGATGAGGCATTATCTTTATCTGTTACAGGAGGACGTCATGAAGTATATCATCGGTCTGGACATGGGTATCACGTCGGTTGGCTTTTCGACAATGATGCTGGATGAACAAGATGAACCATGCAGGATCCTGCGGATGGGTTCCCGTATCTTTGAAGCAGCAGAACACCCCAAGGACGGTTCATCACTTGCGGCGCCTCGCCGAGAGAACCGCTCCATGCGCCGCAGACTTCGCAGAAAGCGCCATAGAAAAGAGCGGATCAGATCGTTGATCGTGAATAACGGCGTCATGACTGCGGAGCAGATCGACAACATTTATGACGCGAAAAATCAGTTGTCTGATATCTATCAGGTTCGAACTGAAGCGCTGGACAGACGTTTGAGCACAGAAGAATTCGTCCGATTATTGATCCATTTATCGCAGCGCAGGGGTTTCAAATCCAATCGTAAGGTCGACGCGCAGGAGAAAAAGTCCGAGGCGGGCAAGCTGCTCAACGCGGTCAGCGCCAATCATCAGCTGATGCTCGAGAAGGGTTATCGCACTGTCGGTGAGATGCTGTATCGGGATGAAAAATTCTCGGCGTATAAGCGTAACAAGGCGGATGATTATTCCAACACCTTTGCACGCTCCGAATACGAGGATGAGATCAGGGCGATCTTTCGCGCACAGCAGGAGTTGGGCAATCCCCATGCTACGGATAAACTCATGGAAGATTACCTCGCGATCTATCTCTCTCAGCGTTCGTTTGACGAAGGCCCCGGCGGTAAAAGCCCCTACGCAGGGAACCAGATCGAAAAGATGATCGGCAAATGCACCTTGGAGCCGAACGAAAAACGCGCCGCAAAAGCGTCTTATTCCTTTGAATATTTTAACTTGCTGTCAAAGGTGAACAGCATCAAGATCGTATGTGACGGTGAAAAACGCGCCTTGAATGACGCTGAGCGTCAGACCGTGATCCAACTGGCATTTTCCAAGAACGCGATCAACTATACATCGATCCGCAAAGCGCTTCACATGACGGACAGCGAGCGCTTCAACATCTCTTACAGTCAGTCGGATAAAACGGCGGATGAAATCGAGAAAAAGACGAAGTTCACTTATCTGACGGCGTTTCATACGTTCAAGAAAGCCTACGGAAACGCCTATGTCAACTGGCAGACTGAAAAGAAAAACCGCCTTGCCTATGCGCTGACAGCTTATCGTAACGACAGCTCGATCGTCGATTACTTATCGGAAAACGGCTTTGACAAGGCGGAAACAGAAATCGCGCTGACGCTTCCGACCTTTACAAAGTGGGGCAATCTTTCCGAAAAAGCCCTTAACAAGATCATCCCTTATCTGGAGCAGGGGATGCTTTATCATGACGCTTGTACTGCCGCGGGATACAATTTTAAGGCGGATGATACGGAAAAGCGAATGTATCTGCCCGCGCACGAAAAAGAAGCGCCCGAACTGGAGGATATCAAGAATCCTGTCGTGCGCCGTGCAATCTCCCAGACGATCAAGGTCGTCAACGCCCTGATCCGCGAGAGGGGAGAGAGCCCCTGCTTTGTCAACATCGAGCTGGCGCGTGAACTGAGCAAGAACAAAGCGGACAGAAACAAAATCGAAAAGAGCCAAAAGGAGAATCAGGCGAACAACGACAGGATCATGGAGCGACTGAAAAACGAATTCGGTCTGCTCAGTCCCACAGGGCAGGATCTGGTCAAGCTCAAGCTCTGGGAGGAGCAGGACGGCAAATGTCCCTATTCGCTCAAGCCCATTCGGATCGAGCGGCTGTTTGAGCCGGGATATACCGATATCGACCACATCATCCCGTATTCCCTCTGCTTTGACGATACCTATAACAACAAGGTGCTGGTCATGTCGTCTGAGAACCGCCAAAAGAGCAACCGTATTCCGATGCAGTACCTCGAGGGCAAACGACGCGACGATTTCCGCGTTTGGGTAGAAAACTCCCACCTGCGCTACAGAAAGAAGCAGAATCTCTTGAAAGAAACGCTGACCGAGGATGATCTGTCCGGCTTCAAAAAGCGCAATTTGCAGGACACCCAGTATCTATCCTCATTCATGCTGAAATATCTCAAAAAGTATTTGGCGCTTTCTCCCAACAGCACCGGTCGCAAAAACGCCATCCAAGCTGTCAAGGGTTCTGCCACCGCATATATGCGCAAGCGCTGGGGCATCCAAAAGATCCGCGAAAACGGCGACATCCATCACGCGGTGGACGCTGTCGTGATCGCGTGCGTGACGAGCGGAATGACACAAAGGATATCTCAGTACGCAAAGTATAAAGAAACCAAGTATCAGAACCCCGACACCGGCGCCTACTTTGACGTTGATAAACGCACCGGTGAGGTGATCGACCGCTTTCCGACGCCGTATCAATGGTTCAGGGACGAGCTGTTGATGCGCTGTTCCGACGATCCCTCGCGCGTCCTTCATGAAAAGCCCCTGCCGAACTACGCGACGGATGAACAGGTCGCTCCGATATTCGTGTCGCGTATGCCGAAGCATAAAGCAAAAGGCTCCGCGCATAAAGAAACCATCCGTAAGCCCTATAAGCAGGATGGTCAAAAGTACACGATATCCAAGGCGCCGCTCAACACGCTCAAGCTCAAAAACGGTGAGATCGAAAACTACTTCAACCCCGGCAGCGATACCCTGCTGTATGACGCGCTGAAGGAGCGTTTGGTCGCTTTCGGCGGCGACGCGAAGAAAGCGTTTGAAGCGCCGTTCCACAAGCCCAAGAGCGACGGTACGCCCGGACCTGTAGTCAAAAAGGTCAAGCTCATCGATAAGGCGACCATTACCGTACCGGTACAGCGGAATACCGCCGTAGCGGATAACGGCTCGATGGTGCGCGTAGATGTGTTCTATGTAGAGGGAGAGGGCTACTATCTGGTGCCGATCTATGTGGCGGATACGGTCGGCAGGATACTGCCGAACAGGGCAATCGTTGCATACAAACCGCATGATGAATGGAAAGAGATGAATGAGGACGACTTTGTCTTTTCGCTGTATCCCAATGATTTGGTGAGGATCAGATTCAGTAAGGAAATGAAGTTCTCTCTTTCGCGGAAGGACAGCACGCTTCCCGATGAAAGAGTGATGCAGGAAGGGCTGTTCTACTATCGCGGAACCAATATTTCTACAGGCGCTATTGGTATCATCAATCATGACAACACTTATGTGATCCGTGGTTTAGGCGTCAAGCGACTTCCGCTGATGGAAAAGTATCAGGTCGATGTTCTCGGTAACATATCAAAAATCGGAAAAGAAAAGAGAATGAGGTTCAAATGAGATGGGCTATTGCGTTATTTTCCTTGCGAATCCGGTGAAGCTGAGTGTAAAAAACGAGCAGCTGATCATCGGAAATCGTGTGACCGAAGAGGAGCATGACGTCTTTGAACAATTATCTATTTTTTGAAAATCATAAAATTTGATATGTGATTTGTCTGAATATTTGTACGACAAAAATCCCGATAAACGTACTGTTTATCGGGATTTTTGCGTCCCCCATCATCCCATGCGCTCCTTCGGAGTGCATGGGATGCTCAGCCATCGCCCATTGTCGCAAAGCGACAAACCGGGCGGGCATATAAATTTGTATCATAACCGGATACGGTTATGATATCATACCAAGAAAAATTAGGGAACTACAACTTAACAAGCTGATACATCAATTTGACGGTCATTATACCATACCAAGAAAAATTAGGGAACTACAACGATATATCTCGCTTCGCGGTAAAGCCTGCGAATTATACCATACCAAGAAAAATTAGGGAACTACAACTTAGTTACCATACTGAAAGAGTATAAATTATACCATACCAAGAAAAAATAGGGAACTACAACTTCTTTACCTTAACGGGCGCGGGCTTATTTATTATACCATACCAAAAAAATTAGGGAACTACAACTCCCGAAAGTATAAGGAAACCCGATTATTAATTATACCATACCAAGAAAAATTAGGGAACTACAACATGAGTAGACGGCGCCTTCGGCGTGTTTCTATTATACCATACTAAGAAAAATTAGGGAACTACAACTACTTGATAAGTAGGACATTATTACGTCATATTATACTATACCGAGAAAAAATAGGGAACTTAAACCGGATGATGGACAACATATTCATTACCATCCTTTCACCATCCCGATCTCCGCTATGTAGCCGGCGTCATCGTTGGGCGTTTCGAGGATGAACGGCTTGTTTTGCAGAGCCGGGTGAAGGGCGATCCGCTTCATCGCCTCCATGCCGATACAGCCCTGACCGAGCTTTTCATGCCGATCCTTATGCGAGCCGCAGGGATTCTTACTGTCGTTGAAGTGGACTGCGCGCAGTCTGTCTAAACCGATCACATCATCGAAGTGATGCAGTACGCCGTCGAGATCATTCGCGATGTCATACCCCGCGTCCCAGACATGGCAGGTGTCGAAGCATACGCCGACCTTATCCTTCAGCTCCACGCGGTCGATGATCGCTTTGAGTTCCTCAAAGCTCCTGCCCATCTCCGTACCCTTGCCCGCCATCGTTTCGAGCAGGACGGTCGTGCGCATTTCGGGGAAGAGGACGCTGTTGAGCGCCTGTGCGATCAGCTCGATCCCTTTCTCAGCGCCCTGACCCGTGTGCGCGCCGGGGTGAAAATTGTAGTATTGATGCGGAAAGAATTCCATCCTTTGGATATCCTGTTCGAGCATATCCAGCCCGTTGAGGCGGGTGGATTCCTTCGCGGCGCACAGGTTCATCGTGTAGCTGCCGTGAGCGACGAGCTTGCCGAAATGCTGTTCCGCGAGCAGGTTGTTCAGCGCCGACGCGTCCTCCGGGATGATATCCTTCGATCTGCCGCCGCGCGGATTGCGGGTGAAATAGGAAAAGGTGTTGCCGCCGAACTCGCACATGGTCCTGCCCATCGCCTCATAGCCGTTGGTCACACTCAGGTGACATCCGATGTATATCATAGCGTTCTCCTGTCAGGTTGATAGGACAATCATACCATAAAATCGACAAAAAGTCACCCCTCTATGTCAGACAATGTCATTAAGTTAAGAAATAGTATCTCGCTGACGCTCGATCAATTAATACAATTCCGCAGTGGCGCTAAGCCAATCACAGATAAATCTGCTCTTGGAGCGCTGTTGCATGGGAGTTGTATACCAAATCAAAAGATTTGGACAACTCCTCATCAGTCGCCAACGGGCGACAGCTCCTTTTACCAAAAGGAGCCTTTTTAATTTAATGATATTGTCAGATAGAGGGGTGAAGTGTAACGCGCGTTATTCTTCCATTTGCTTGCCGAGGAACGCGGCGGCGGATTGCGCGAGCTTGAGCTCCGTGTCGGTGGGGATCTGCACGCGATCTCCCTTGAGCATCACGACCGCGCCGGTGACGTCGCCCGCGGCGATGATGGGGTAGATGACCGCGGCGGCGTGCTCCACGCCCTCCACCGTCTGCACCTCGTCCACCGAGTTCGAGTGCGCGCTGTAACTGCGGCGATTCTCCATATAATTCTCGAGGATCGGTGTGATCCGCCGCTCCAAAAACTCCCGCTTGCTCACGCCTGCCGCGGCGATCACATGGTCACGGTCACAGATGAGCGTCGGCATCGCGCTGATGCGCGACAGCACATCCGCATACTGCGCCGCAAACTCCGACAGCTCGCCCACCGGTGAATATTTCTTAAAGATGACCTCGCCATCCGTAGCAGTGTAAATCTCCAGCGGGTCACCGTCACTGATAACATTGACATCATAAACCTTGTCCGCTCCATATCTATGAGGCTGAACGATCGTGGTCGATAAGCTATTTATGATGCCTTGCTTAAAATTTGCGGCGTCCTCATAATCCTCGGGAAGAGTGCCGCATTTCAGCAGACTGTCGATATCCGCCTTGAGTTTGACTTCCACATGATCCTCGTACACGATGATCTTGTCGATGATCAGTTGCAGATCGTTACGGTCAAGTTTCTCTTTTTTCAAGATATCGTCAAAGACCTCTAACGCGAGCTTCGCGACACGGTTGACGCGAATGATCGTATTTCTGCGATTGATAGTCAGATCGATCTGGTTTTGGATACCGGCGATCTGTTTTGCAAGCTCATCCTCAACTTCGTCATAGGTTTCTTCCAGTATTTCTTCCCGCTCGGGATGCTTCATGATATCGCGGACACGCTGACGCTTGGCGACTTTCATTTCTTCCTGTAAATCGGCGAGGACTTCCTCCAGGTTGACCTCTGCGCGGTTGGTTTCATCGATATCGGTTTGCTCTTTGCGTAGATCGGCGTTGAGCTGTTCGATCATCTCGGATGAATTGTCCCTGACCATTTTGATGTACAGTTTCAGGATCTCATCGAGCTTTTGCACGCGGATGTGATGGCTGGTACAGCCTTTCAGACCACGTCGATGATACGTTCCGCAGTGGTACGCGTCTCTCAGATCCGGACGGCTCAACGCAAACATCGGACTGCCGCAGTCGCCGCATTCCAGAAATCCCGAGTAAACATTATCGTATTTCTTTTGACCGCGATAATTATTCTTAGAGCGGCTTTCGAGCAGCTCCTTGACGTTAGCAAATTCGCGGTAGCTGATGATTTCCTGATGATGACGTTCGATGACGATATGATCGCTCACGTCGCATTTGACATCTTTTCCGTTGATTTTTTTGCGTGTATATTTGCTCGAGCGCATCGTACCGATATAGAAATCGTTTTTCAGAATTCCTTCAACAGTAGCGATCGCCCATGACGCCTTGACCTCGCGCTTGTATTCCTTGCCTTCTGCCTCTTTACGCTGGCGCTCCGACATACGCGGAGTGGGGATGCCTTCATCGGTCAGGTAGTTGGCAATCTTCTTGTAACCCCAGCCGTCCTGATACAGCTTGAAGATGGTGCGAACGATCTCGGCTTCCGTCGGCACTATTTCATATTTCTGATGATCGTTGATAATGTATCCATAAGGCGCGGCGCAGATCCACTTACCGTCCTTTTGCTTACGTTTTACAACAGCTTTTACCTTCTTCGATGTGTCGGTAACCGGGATCTCGTTGAGAAAAAAGAGTATTTGAATCTTCGTCCAGTCGTCATTGTTTGGGTAGTCGATGTTATCGCCGATGGAGATGATACGGATGCCGTTATCACGCAAGTCTTCCAACTCCATCAACCCACGGCTGTTGCGGCGGGAGAATCGCGACAGGTCCTTAACGATCAGAATATCGAGTTTATGGCTAAAGAGCAACTTTCGCATTTGCTGATAGCCCTCGCGCTGCTCAAAGGTGTAACCCGAGCGATCGCGATCCTCAAAGAGAGTCAGTGTGCTGCCCGGAAACTTTTCCTTCACAAACGCCTCGATAATCGCCTTCTGATTCTCAATAGAAGTGTTATCACAATTCAGATCCTCGTCGTCCGAGATTCGGCAGTAGCCCGCGATGTCAAATTTTTCTATCAATATAACTCACCTCTCTTGTGATTGATTACAGATAATATTGTAACACGCTAAAAGAGAAAAATCAAGACTATTTTTATAATTTGTTGATATTATTTTGCGGAGATGATCCTATTGACCAATTTTTGATATACACAGGGAACCAAGCTTTTGTTTAAGAAACATAAAATAGTATTAGGAATAAACGTATTGACAAAAATAACATAAAGAAGTATAATTGTTCACGAGTTTGAAATAAAGGTGATTTCGTGAACGCTTCTGATTTTGAGATATTGAAACAAATTATACTCTACAAAACAGGTAATCAACGCGAGCTATCTCGTATTACTGGGTATTCATTAGGTCGCATCAACAAATCCATTGCTATCCTAAAAAGCAATTGGTATCTGGATAACCATTTGAGACTAACAAAAAAAGCCGAAGAACTGGTATCAGCAACAAAACCAAGATCGGCTGTCATTCTTGCTGCAGGATATGGTTTGAGAATGATTCCGTTATGTCGAGACATTCCAAAAGCATTGTTAGAAGTTAAGGGAGCTCCCCTAATTGAACGACTTATTGAACAATTACATGACGCAGATGTTTATGATATTTCAATTGTTGTCGGCTATAAAAAAGAACAGTTTGAATACTTAATAGATAAGTACAATGTTCAATTGATTGTCAACAAAGATTATCATTCTATGAACAATCTGCACTCGTTATGTTTAGCTATAAAAAAAATAAAAAACAGTTATATTGTTCCCTGTGATATTTGGTGCGAAAATAATCCGTTCAGCAAAATAGAGTTATATCCTTGGTATATGGTAACCGACAATAATGTTCCGAAGAGTCACATTAAAGCTAATCGAAGCAATGAATTGATTAAGATTGCCGATGATGAAAACGGAAATCGAGAAATTGGAATTGCATATATCACTGAAGATAAAGCTGAAATTATCAAAGAAAACATGATAACACTCAAAAAATCAGATGTTTATCAAAATGCTTTTTGGGAAAAAGCTACGTTATCTGGTAAAAAGTTGATTCTTGATGCAAAAATAGTACCGGATAAAGCAGTCTATGAAATCAATACCTATGACGATTTGATCCATTGCGACATGGAATCGAGTAGTCTGGAATCTGAATACATCAATATTATCTGTGAATCTCTTCATGCTGAGAAAAGTGAAATCTATAACATTGAGTCGTTAAAAGCCGGTATGACGAATCGGTCATTTCTTTTTAATTGCGCTGGACATAAATATATCTTTCGTATTCCCGGTGAAGGAACTGATAAACTGATCAACCGACGTGAAGAATACGATGTTTATCAGCAAATCAAGGACAAAGGGATTTGTGATGAAGTCATATACATGAATCCCGAAAATGGCTATAAGATCACTAAATTTATTGAAGGCTCTAGAAACTGTGATGCTTATAATGAAACGGACATTAAGGCATGTATGGAATTTCTAAAAGCTTTTCATCAGTTAAAACTGACTGTTAAACATGAGTTTGATTTGTTTGGTCAGATCGAATACTATGAGGGATTACGTGGTGATCAATCTGCCTATCTTGATTACACAACTGTCAAAAATCATGTTTTTGAACTAAAAGATTTTATCGAAAATCTAAGTAAGGAGCATTGCCTTACTCACATTGACGCAGTTCCGGATAACTTTATATTTACCGGTAACGATATCCATTTGATCGATTGGGAATATGCCGCAATGCAGGATCCCCATGTTGATATCGCAATGTTTGCGATTTACTCATTGTACGATAAAGAACAGACTGATTCTTTGATTGATATCTATTTTGAAGGGAAATGCGATATTGAAACCAGAGCAAAAATATATGCTTATGTAGCTATTTGCGGATTGTTATGGTCAAACTGGTGCGAATACAAACGCAATCTCGGTGTCGAGTTCGGTGAGTATTCGCTTCGCCAATATCGTTACGCAAAGGACTATTACAAATATGCGAAAGAACTGATCAATCAGTGCTCCGATGAGGAGGTCATGTAATAATGTCAGAAACGTATAAGGTTAAACGCGCTATTATTATGGCGGCGGGCGTTGGAAAAAGGATGAATCCGTTAACGCTGACAACACCGAAGCCTTTGATCAAAGTGAACGGAGTGCCGATGATTGATACTGTAATCAAAGGGTTACATGACAATGGAATATCAGAGATTTATGTTGTCGTCGGACATTTGAAAGAACAGTTCTATGAATGGTCGAAAAAATATAAAGGTATAACTATCATTGAGAATCCTTATTATAATACCTGCAACAATATCTCGTCACTTTATGTTGCAAGAGATTATCTTGAAGACTGTATCATTATGGACGGAGATCAAATCATCTATAACTCCGATATCCTATCTCCTTCTTTCACGCATTCGGGTTATAATGCCGTTTGGTGTGAAGACCATACTGATGAATGGTTAATGAAAGTTGAAAACGAGATAGTTAAGTCTTGTTCCCGAACAGGTGGATCAAGCGGATGGCAATTATTCTCTGTTTCTCGTTGGACTGCCGCTGACGGAATTAGACTGAGAAAACAGATCGAATATGAATTTGAACACGGGAACACGCAGATCTATTGGGATGATGTTCCGATGTTCTGCTATTTCGATGAATACACTTTAGGCATACGGGCCATGCGAAAATCCGACATTATTGAAATCGATAGTTTGGAAGAATTGGCTGCAATTGATCAAAACTATCGTTATTATATAAAAACGAATAATAAAACGGAGGGTAAGACCAATGAATAACAAAACAAAGGAAAAGGGAAGAATAGACTGGCTGATTACGCTGGTTCCGTTTATCTTGATCGTAGGAGTAGCGTTACTGCTTTTTATCTTTCCTGAAGGTTCAAACGAAGTTATCAGTAAAGTAAGATTCTTCTTCGGAGATACACTCGGTAGTTATTATTTGATTATCGGATTGGGAGTTTTGCTTGTTGCTCTCTTCCTATCCTTTTCAAAGTATGGCAATATCGTTTTAGGCGGTCCAAACGAGAAACCCAAGTATAACTTCTTTACGTGGGGTTCGATGATGTTTACTTGCGGACTCGCTGCCGACATACTGTTCTATTCATTTGCCGAATGGACGATGTATGCGTCGAATCCGCATATTGCCGAAATGGGCGGAAGCATCACAGAATGGGCAGGAGTTTTCCCGCTGTTCCATTGGAGCTTTATTCCCTGGGCATTCTACCTTGTATTAGCGGTTGCCTTTGGATTTATGGTGCATTGTCGCAAAAGAAATCGTCAGAGATACTCTGAAGCCTGCCTGCCGGTAATAGGCGAGAAAAACGCTCATGGTTTACTCGGACGTATCATTGACTTGTTTGCTCTTTTCGCACTTCTTGCAGGAACAGCTACCACTTTCTCGGTTGCAACTCCTCTTATGGCAGAAATCATGGTATCGCTGTTTGGAATAACCTTAAGCCGTACAACGGTCACGATCATTATTCTGTTGATCACCTGTGCAGTATATACATATGCAGTTTTACATGGGTTTAAGGGCATTTCTTTCTTAGCTAAACTCTGTATTTACATCTTTTTCGGGTTGCAAATTGTCGTTCTGCTGATCGGCGGACAAGGTCGTTTTATTATTGAAAACGGTATTCAGTCATTGGGCAAAATGGTTCAGAATTTTGTTGGACTCAGCACGTATGCGGATCCGACAAGAACAAACAATTTCCCACAGGATTGGACGATCTACTACTGGGCATATTGGATGGTATGGTGTATTGCAGCACCATTCTTTATCGGAAACATCAGCCGTGGCAGAACAATCAAACAAACAATTCTTGGCGGATTTGTTTTCGGCGTCGGCTCCACGATCAGCTCGTTCGTTATTCTCGGCAACTACGGTTTAGGCGTCCAAACCGTAGGTACACAGGATTTCATTGCACAGTATAATGAAAGCGGAGACCTGTATGCCTTGATTATCAATATCATCAAATCAATGCCTGCCGGAACCTTTATTCTGATCATCACAATGATTTGTATGATCCTATTCTATGCAACGAGCTTCGATTCAATTGCATATACAGCGGCTTGCTATAGTTATAAGAAACTCGGCGAAGATGAAAAGCCGAATATCATGATTACCTTGTTATGGTGTGTACTGTTGATCGTTCTTCCTATCGCGCTTGTATTCTCTGAAAGTTCAATGAACAATATCCAGAGTATCAGTATTATCAGCGCATTCCCGATCGGAATCATTATGATATTGATGATATGGAGTTTCTTCAAGGACGCAAAGAAGTATATGAAAGAAAAACAGGAGAAATAATAGATTTTAGTCTATATAACGTCGCACAAGTATCTTTGTGCGACGTTATTGTTATCGTGACAAATTCTTCCGTGTATGATATAATACTTGCGAAATTTTTTGGAGGTTGCCAATGGATAGCTTTCTCGTCAGAATCTATGTAGCGAATATTTCAACTATCCTCATTGCCATACCGGTTTTGATATTAGTATGGTCGGTTATCGGTGCGGCATTTTACAAATATATGCGGATCATCGGTGCGATATTGGCTGTAATAGCGCTGGGAGCGATCCTGTATGCTACCGTTTTGTCTCGCGGTGGGAGCAGCAAAGATGTTTATCTGATTCCCTTCTCGACCTTTGAACGCGCGAAGATTCAGCCGGAGTTTTACCGATCCATGCTGATGAATGTGTTTTTGTTTGTTCCATTGGGATTATCCCTGCCGTTTGTATACAGCGGCACTACAGGAAAACGAATCCTCTTTACGGTATTGACGGGTCTGTTGTTATCTGTTACTATTGAAGCCATCCAGTATTTCGTTCACCTTGGCATGACCGAAACCGATGATGTGATATGCAATACTCTTGGTACAGCAATTGGCAGCTGCGCATATCTGTTAACACTATTATGGAGAAAGATTTTCATACGGATAAAACACTTGACATAGCAAGGAGAAAGGATGAAAATGCTTGACAGACAGAGACTGAACTACGTTGATATATGTAAAGCATTAGGAATCATACTGGTTGTATTAGGACATACATATTCTATTTCCGAAACCTTATACATAATAATCTATTCCTTTCACATGCCTTTGTTCTTTATCTTATCAGGGTTTGTCTATAATAAGGAAAAAGAATCACAGTATAGGATTTAAGCGCTTTGCATTAAATCAAGCGAAAAACTACTTAATTCCATATTATGTGTTTTATATCATTAATTTATGTATAGAGGTCTTCAGAAGAATCGTTCTAAGCAAACAAGGAGTTGACGGCGAATACTTCGTCACGAAGATTAAAGGAATAATACTCTGCTACAGCAACACTGATAATATGCCGAATTGTTCCCCAATCTGGTTTTTGTTTTGTCTATTTATTGCTATTATTGCCTTTTGGTGGATACTAAAGCTGGATTTCAGGTTTAATTGGATTCCGATAGTTATCTGTTTGATATCTAATTATTTTGTCTTGCCATATTGCGTAGATCGTACTAGTTTTCCTTTTAAATTCCCTACATTTTTAGTTGCTATCGTCTTTTTGTATGTAGGATATTGTTTAAGAAGATTGGCAGATAGGAATTTGTTTCAAAGTCCATGGTTTGTTATAGCTTCACTATTTGCTCTTGTTGCCGGATTGCTTATAGAGTTTCTTACCAAGAACGAAGTCGGCATGAATGAAAATGAATATGGAAACTATTTAGTTTTTATCATTGTTTCTGTACTGGTTTCGGTAGGAACAATAACGATTATTAGTAAGTTGACTTTTATTCATAATAACAGATTCTTCATATGGTTAGGTCGAAACACTATATACATCATTGGATTCAATTATCTTTGCCGGGATATTGCAACCGAGCTATATTACTACATACCGGTTATTAGAAAAATACAGATACATTGGATGTCAGCCTTTATTCTAACATTTGGATTATGTTTGTTGTGTATTGTAATATGTACGAAAACAAGGAAGCTATTTGTTGACTTGTTTAAACAGGGTCAACATGCTTCATAATAAGGGATGTTTGATAAGCGCGGACCATGGTAAACTTCCCGTATCTGTAGAAATAATACATACAATTACTACTTATATTATTATATGGTAATCCTTCCTCCCAAAGCAGCTTAAGTGTTGCCTTGGGAGTTTTTATTATATTTTTACATAATTTACAAGAACTACCGATATTTGCTGTATGATTGTTTTTCGTCAAAAAATTGACATTATTATTGTTTTGTAGTATTATATATAAGATAAAATGGATTACTATGAGTTATTGTGCCATTTCGATGAATAAAGCATAGAAAACGAGCCGCTTTAGGGGGTTAGGGGTCGGATCATGGAGAATAATAAACAATCAAAAACATATCCGAAACCTAAGTATGACGGATTTTATAACAAAGTGATAAAGCGGATCATCGGACTATTGATTGCAGGAATTGCCCTGCTGATATTATGGCCCTTTTATTTGATCATCGCACTGGCGATTGCAATCGAGGATGGCTTCCCAGTCATTTATCGCGCACAGCGAGGTGGCTATAAGGGCAAAACATTCCGTATCAGCAAGTTCCGCACGATGGTCAAGAATGCGGACAAGATCGGCGGAGGCACGACCGCGCTTAACGATCCTCGCATCACAAAAGTCGGTAACTTCTTAAGAAAAACAAAGTTGGATGAGATCCCTCAGATTTGGCAGGTCTTTATCGGAAAGATGAGCTTTGTCGGTCCGCGGCCCGAGCTGATGCAATATGTCAATCAGTATGAGGGCGAGGAAAAGGATATCCTCAAGGTGCGACCCGGTATCACAGACTATAGTTCTGTTGAATTCATCAATCTGGATGAGATTGTCGGGGGCGATAATGCCGACGAGATGTACGAGAAGTATGTATTGAAGAAGAAAAACGCGTTGCGCATTAAATACGCGCATACGGTATCTTTCAAGACAGATACATACATATTGTTCAAGACTGTTTTTGAAGTAATTAAAAAAGCTTTCCGTTTTGTCTTTAAAAAGCCAAGCAAGGAAACGACCGCTGCTTCTAACAACTAATGAAACATAGAGGAATTTGATGGAATACAGTAAGATTAAAAATACCGATTTAAATGTATCGAGAATATGTATGGGCGGTTGTCCGATGGGCGGCTACGGTTGGGGAGCTGTTCAGGAAGCAGAGCTGATCGATGCGGTACAAACTGCGCTCGATAACGGCATCAACTTTTTTGATACGGCTGATACCTACGGCTTAGGTCAGTCGGAGATCACACTTGGCAAAGCGCTGGGAGATCGTCGAAAGGAAGCTGTGATCGCGACAAAATTCGGCGTTCGTGTCGGAAACGGAAAAACCTTCTATGATAATAGTCCCGAATACATTGAACAGGCGCTCGACGCCAGTTTAAAAAGATTGGGCACAGATTATATCGATCTTTATCAGGTCCACTATCGTGATGGTGTTACTCCCATTTCTGTAGTAGCGGAAACATTGGAGAGAATGAAAGAAGCAGGCAAGATCCGCTATTACGGACTTTCCAATATATCTATGAAGGACTATGAAGAACTTGCTCCATATAAGGGACAGTTCGTATCCTTTCAGGATGAATACAGCTTGGCTTGCCGCAAGAACGAGAGCGATATGCTTGATCTGTCGGACAAACTGAGCATGACCCCTCTGACATGGGGGAGCCTCGGTCAGGGAATTCTGACAGGCAAATATGATAAAACCAATGTCAATTTTGATTCGAGCGACAGACGAAGCCGTGATATCTATGTGAACTTCCATGGCGAAAAGCTACTCAAGAATCTTGAAATCGTAGAGACGATGAGACCGATCGCCGCAGCACATAACAAGTCGGTAGCGGCTGTCGCAATCAGATTTATCCTCGACCATATTCCAGATTCCGTCGTCCTGTGCGGCGCAAAGCGTCCCGTACAGATACTCTCCAATGCTGAGGGTAGCGACTGGAAGCTTGGTGAAGAAGAACTTAATTTGTTAGTTAAGATATCCGAATAAAAGATTAATGGAGCAAAAAGCATGACCAGTGAACAACTTGCGTGGCTGATACGCCGGCACGGTGTTGAGATGACAGCGTTGTCGGGCGGCAGTCACATCGGCGCGATATTGTCCGTAGCGGACATTATGGGCGTCCTGTACACAGACATCTTAAAATTTGATAAGGACGATCCCGAGTGGGACGGCAGAGATCGTTTCATTCTTTCCAAAGGACATTCCGGCGCATCCGTTTATGCGGCGCTCGCCGAGAACGGATTCTTCTCTGTGGAAGAACTCAAAACGCATTATGCCGACGGCAGTCGCCTTTCCGGTCATGTATCCCACCATTTGCCCGGTGTAGACTTTTCCACCGGCTCTCTCGGACACGGCTTGTCCGTTGCGGCAGGACGCGCTCTTGCAGCAAAGCAGGATGGTAAAGAATTCCGCTCCTTCGTCGTTCTCGGCGATGGAGAGTGCAATGAGGGATCTGTATGGGAAGCCGCTGAATTTGCCAATCATTTCAAGC
The DNA here is from genome assembly GCF_016680995.1 of Ruminococcus difficilis. Next base: position 85,192 of record NZ_JAEQMG010000040.1, read on the forward strand.
TCGACAATCTGGTCGCTATCGTTGACCACAACCATATGCAGAGCTTGGATTACTGTAATAACACGTTGGAAGTGAATATGGAGAAGCGCTGGAAAGGCTTCGACTGGAATGTGATCGTTGTTGACGGTCATGACCATGACGCCCTGAGAACGGCGCTGACCGATACCTCCAACCCCGAGCACAAGCCCACCGTTGTGATCGCAAATACAGTTAAAGGCAAGGGGATCTCCTTCATGCAGAACGATATTCTCTGGCATTATCGTTTCCCGCATGAGGGTTGGGAATACAACTGTGCGGTGAATGAACTGCATCAGATTATGCCCGAGGGTGTAGTCGATCCCTATACTCCCGACGGATGCCCCGAGATGGTTCCTGATCCGGACGGCTTGAAGCATACGGTTTCGGAGACCTATCATCCCACATACTACACGAGGGAGGTTGAGGAACGATGAGAGATTCTGTGATTCGTACTTTGATCGAACTCGGTCAGCAGGATAAGAGCTTGAAGCTCGTTACCGGAGACCTCGGCTTCGGTGTTTTGAAGCCGTTTTGGGAGGCTCTCCCGAACCAGTTTGTCAACGCGGGTATCGCCGAGCAGAATATGACCGGCGTTGCTGCAGGTATGGCGCTGGAAGGTAATAAGGTATTCACCTATTCGATCGGTAATTTCCCGACGCTGCGTTGTCTGGAACAGATCCGCAACGACTGCGCTTACCATAACGCCAATGTGAATGTGATTTGTGTCGGCGGTGGCTATGTTTACGGCTCGCTCGGCATGAGTCATCATGCAACTGAAGATATTGCTGTATTAAGAGCGTTGCCCGATGTCACCGTCATTTGCCCCGGTGATCCGACCGAGGCAGAATTGGCAGTCAAGAAGATCGCAAACACTCAGGGCACCTGCTATCTGCGTCTCGGCAGAGGCGGTGAAAAGCGCGTGAACCGTGTCATCAATGAGTTTGAGATCGGTAAAGCCTATAAGCTCAGAGATGCAGGAGATAAGGCGGTAAAGGTTGCCGTATTCTCAACAGGAGCGATTCTGGAAGAAACATCAATCGCTTGTGACTCATTAGAGGAACAGGGGATTGGCGTGGAGCAGTACAGCTTCCCGACAGTAAAACCGATCGATAAAGAGGTCATCAATGACTGTGCTAAGAGATTCGACCATATCTTTACGGTCGAAGAGCACAATATCGTCGGCGGCTTCGGCAGCGCTGTTGCGGAAGTCCTCTCCGAGCTCGGCACCGGTGCAAAGCTCCACAGAATCGGCATCAATGATTTTTATTGCATCGAGGTCGGTTCTCAAAAATACCTCAGAAAGCAAGTCGGCATCAACGCCGATGGCATTATCAATAAAGTAAAGGAAGTCATTAATGGCTAAGCGTATTCTCGTTACATCAACGGATTTGATGATGGTGCAGTTTCTTTTACCGCACATCATGAATCTGTCCGAAAACGGATATGAGGTGGAAATCGCCTGTTCCGTTGTCGGAGGAAGAATTGATGAGATCAGAGAAAAATTAAATGGCTATGTAAAAAAGATCCATACTGTACGGTTAGTTCGCAGTCCCGTGAATCCTATTAACTTCAAGGGTTACGGTGACGTTAAGGAGATCATCAATAACGGTCACTACGATATCATTTGGACGAATGAACCGGTTATGGGTGTGACAGTACGTTTGGCTGCTCGCAAAGTACGTAAGAACGGAACAAAAGTCATGTATATGGTGCATGGATTCCATTTTTACAAGGGCGCTCCGCTTTTGAACTGGATGGTTTATTATCCAATCGAAAAGATGATGGCAAACAAGGCCGATCTGATCACAACCATCAACCGCGAGGATTACAAGAGGGCACAGACATTCACTGTGCCGCGAGTAGAATATATTCACGGGATCGGTATCAATACCGAGCGTTTGACAAAAAGCGAAAACGCAATCGATATCCGAGAAGAGTTAGGGTTGAGCTCTGATGACTTCATTGTAATCTCTGTCGGAGAGCTGAATAAAAACAAGAATCAGAAGGTCATCATCAAAGCAATTGCTCAGTTGAATGATTCTAAGATTCATTACATCCTGTGCGGAAAAGGTGATCAGTTGGAGAACCTTCAAAGCCAGGTCAAGGAAAACGGTTTAGAAGGCAAGGTTCATTTTCTCGGCTACAGAAAAGATGTGGTCGATATTACCAGTCAGGCGGATGTTTTCGCAATGCCGTCAAAAAGAGAAGGACTTCCGGTCGCTTCTCTCGAGGCGATGTATTGCGGCCTTCCGTTGGTGAATTCCAATATCAGAGGCCTTGAGGATGTGACTGAAAACGGGAAATCGGGATATACTTGTGATCCCGATGACGTGGACGCCTTTGCTGAAGGAGTCAGGAAGTTAAAGGAAAACGATTCTTTCAGAGAAGAAGCTTCATCAAACAACCTTGAGACAGTGAAGAAGTATTGTGTTTCCGAAACAAAAAAAGAAGTTGAAAGTATTATAGCATCATTGTAAAGTGGGTAATTATGACTGGATATCTTTTTGTAATCCTATGGGTTGGATTATGTGCATTCCTTTCAAAATATGTTTTTGTAAAAAGAAAAGAATTGGTATGCGGCGTTGAAGAAGAGCGCTATTCGTGGTTAACTGCATTTATTGTTTTCCTTCCTCTGATTATAGTTGCAGGAAGCCGAGGAAGAGTGTTTGATACAACTGCTTATATTAGATGGTTTACGAAAACACTTCCAAACAGTTTCAGTGAAGCTTTTTCTATACTCGGAACAGATGAGAAAGACAAAGGTTTTTATATCTTCTCAACATTAATTAAGAGTATTTTTGGTGATGATTTTCATGTTTATTTGATGATCATTTCGGCAATACAAGGTCTAATAATACTATCTATTTACAGAAAGTATTCGATTAATTATGTGTTAAGTGTTTTCTTGTTTGTTGCATCAGTAGATTATATCGGTTGGATGTTTAACGGAACGCGCCAGTTTTTGGCTGTTACAATTGTTTTTGCAGCAACTCCTCTTATCCTAAAGAAAAAATACTTCCCTTTGCTTTGTATCATTTTGTTAGCATTCACTATGCACAGATCAGCATTGATAATGATACCGATCATTCTTATTTGTCAAGGAAAAGCATTCAATAAGCGCACTATCATCTTTATTGTTGCTATTCTATTAGCTGTAGCATTTTTGGGTTCATTTACAAATCTTTTAGATAACATATTATCGGATACAGATTATTCAGATTATTCAGATGAATCTCAATATGGTGGAAGTACAAACTTTATTAAGGCAATTGTTTTTTCAATACCGTTTATTATAGCGGTTATTGGTAGAAAAAAAATGCGAGAAGAAGACAATCCAATAATCAATTTCAGCGCCAATATGTCTATCATAACGTCCGGATTGTATGTCTTGGCAGCGGTTTTACCTGCAGGTGTATTGTTTGGCAGATTACCAATCTATGCAAGTATATACAATTATATTCTCCTTCCATGGGAGGTTGAAAAGGTCTTTTCGGAAAAAACAAAACCCATTGTATATAGCGCATTGATTATTGGTTATTTAGCATATTATTACTACCAGACAAATATTAAGGTTTCTATTCTGTTTTAACGTTGCGGACTGATAAGTATTAATCGTTTTATGGTGTATTTATGGATAATGTATTAAGAAAAGTTCAATTAACTGAGTTGGAATCATTAAAGGTTATAGATGATTTTTGCCAAAAAAACGATATAAGTTATTCTTTATATGCGGGTACATTAATAGGTGCTGCCAGACATCAAGGGTTTATCCCCTGGGATGATGATTTAGATATTTGCATGAGCAGAGACAACTATAATAAGTTTATCAAGCTGTGGGAGCAAAATCCTCCGGATGGATATATTCTGCAAAACAAAGAAAACGCACCGCTTTTTCCTTCTTCGTTCACAAAAATCAGGAAGGACCATACGACTTTTTTACATGATGAAATAGATCGTGGTAGGTTTCATACAGGTATTTTCGTGGATGTATTCCCGATTGATCGTGTGCCAAAGAATACTTTTAGCAGAATGCTGTTTTATTGGCGTTACATGCAATATCATTTGTTGACCAGAGAATATATTCCTCCGGAATCCGGCTTTATGATACGTACGATTGCTCGGATTCTTCTCAAGTTAAATAAGCCTGAAAACCGGCAACAGAAGCGCCAGATTTTATTACAACAGATTACAAAGTATAATGATGATGTTCAACTGGATAGAGTTGGTGCAGAAGTCATCTGGTCAATGAAAATAAATCTTCCGCCGGATTTGATGGATGAATACACATATTTACAATTTGAAGATAGAGAATTCATGTGTTTCAAACAGTGGGATGAGTACTTACGAAGAATCTATGGTGATTATATGCAGTTTCCGCCGAAGGAAGAGCGTAATTGGACTCACCATCCCATTATCATTGATTTTGAGCACAACCTTGAAGAAATCACCGATGATACTGAAGGTACTGTCAGATTTCAGAATCAATAAACTACATCCTTGTCGTGGAGTTATATATGAATAAACCAATCTTAATCACCTCCCTTGATTTTGAGTTGTTCTGGGGTATGCAGGATGGCTGGAAATTAGAGGAATATCAAGAGAATATTTTAGGCGGACGGAAGGCGATACCGAAGCTACTGAAGCTTTTTCAAAAGCACGGCATCCACACCACTTGGGCGACGGTCGGCTTTATGTTTGCAGACAACTACGAGGATGTACAGCAGTACTTTCCTGAGAAATCACTGTTGCCTTCTTATGATAATGAGAAGCTTTCGTCTTATCGTTGCTTTGCCGAAATAGGCAAAAATGAGGAAGAAGCTCCTTGCTTCTATGCACCGTCATTGATCCGACAGGTCAGCGAGGCCGATGGACAGGAGATCGGTACACATACGTTTTCTCACTATTATTGTCGCGAAAACGGTCAGACGATCGAGCAGTTTGAGGCTGATATAAAAGCCGCTGTTGCTATTGCGAAAGCGAAAGGCTTTCATGTTGAATCGCTTGTTTTGCCGAGAAATCAAAGTGTTCCGGAATACACGAAAGTATTGTCAGAGCTCGGAATCGAGACATATCGTGACGAGGAAAACGATTGGATCCATACCAAGGTCAAAATCAACGCAATAAAACGTATTTTACGTTTGATGGACGTTTATTTCCCGCTTACCGGTCAGGGCGGCTACCTGCCTAAAAAAGAGCATGGCGTCTGGAATCTTACCGGCTCCAGGATGTACAAGCCCTATTTTAAACCTCTCGGATTCTTGGAGGGTATGAAGGTCAGAAGAATCAAGAAGCAGATGCTCCACGCCGCCAAGAATAATCTTGTTTTCCATTTATGGTGGCATCCGCATAACATTGGCGTGCGTACCGATTACCATTTGAAGCAACTCGAAGATATATTCAGTTACTATGACGAGTTGAAAGAGAAATACGGTATGCAGAGCATGAACATGAGAGAAGCTACAGAGTATTTTTTCGAAAGATAACTAAGGAGATATTCAAATGTATCAGTTTTATTATGCGGACGCTGCGAAGGTCAAGAAACAGCCCCGCTATGATAAAAGTGTAACAAGTGAATATGAGATAACCGCGGTCAGGCCTACTATGTGGGAGGAGCATTGTTTAGAGTGTTCCGCTCCGGTATGCTTTGGCAACTGTGTGCATTTTATTCCTCGCAGCGACGGCAGATGTATGCGTTTTGAAAACGGTATTTGTGTCCAACCCAATGACAAGGGTTGTTGCGGTCAAAGTGCCCGCGTCAAGTTCCGCAAATGGGCGAACATGATGACGATCATCTACCCCGCAATGCTGGATAAAGCGGAGTATCGGGCGTTGACCGAAAAGAACCAGAAGCTCGGTAAAAAGCTGCAGGGGATCGCGGATTCCAAAATGCCGGTCAAGGTAAAATGGGAATCTATCCGGACGACAGAGTTTCTGCGAAGAAGAAAGCTCAGAGGTCTTTCGGGTGAGGATAATCATCCGGACGCGTTTATCTTCCATGGCTACAGCTTTGAAGAAAAAGCGTTCAATCTAATACTGGAAATCTATGATGACCACACTACGGTATTTAAATCGTCCTTACGGCTGGAACCGGGTGAGAATTTGATTATCCTTGATGATTCCAAGATGACAAAAGCCTGTGCCACTGCGAATTATTTAGTAAAGATCTATCCCGAAAACGATCTGGAAGCGGAAATAGACATTCTTTGGTGTGATTTTGTCAAAGGACATCGCATCGTTTCCGATACACCTGCTTCCAAGGTGAAATGTGTTGTATGGGATTTAGATAACACTGTTTGGAGCGGTACGCTGATCGAAACGGATAATCCCGATGAATTGCAGTTAAATGACGGGATCATCGATACGATAAAGGCATTGGATGAACGCGGTATCATTCAATCGATCGCCAGCAAGAACGATTATGATTTGGCATGGCCGATCGTTGAGAAGCTGGGTATCTCGGATTACTTCATCTATCCGCAGATCCATTGGAATGCAAAAAGCGGCTCTTTGGAGCAGATCGCAAAGAGCCTGAATATCGGCATAGATACCTTCGCGCTGATCGATGATTCAGCATTCGAGAGAAATCAGGTACAGTCCGCTCTTCCGCAAGTCAGAGTTTATGACGTTACGGATGTTTCGAAACTCCTCAGCAGGGCTGAATTTGATGTACTTATCACTGATGAGAGCAAGAATCGCCGTGCGATGTATAAGGCAGAAGAAAAGCGCAATCAGTTGATGCAGTCTGCAGATAACGGCGATACGATCGATTTCCTCAGGAAATGCCATTTGAGCATCGAACTGTTTGAACCTCAGACCGAGGATGAAAAGCTGCGTTGTTATGAGCTGTTGGTGCGTACTAATCAGTTGAACCTTTCCGGTAAAAAGTATACACCGGAAGAATATGAGGATGTCCTCGCAAGGGAGAATCACACCAATTTTGCTTTCTCCTGCAAGGATGACTTCGGCTCCTACGGTATCGTAGGTTTCGGCCAGTATAGAGTCGAAAATCAGCAGTTGATATTCACAGAGTTTGCAATGTCTTGCCGCGTGGCGGGAAAGTATGTAGAGAGCGCACTTTTCAGTTCTTTGTTGGAGAAAGAGAACTGCGCACAGGGATTGTTCTCTGTCAGTAAAACAAAGAAGAATATTCTGCTTCGGAATACATTGCAAAGTATTGGGTTTGAGATAGAGAATCAAGACTCGAATATGATTCAATTTAGGTTTAGCCTTGATCTTTTGAATAAAGATATTGTGGGAGTATTGTTGTGATTAAATATAGCTTTATTATTCCGGTTTATAATGTTAAAAAGTATTTAAAGCAATGCATAGATAGCATTTTATCTCAAACATATCACAATTATGAAATCATACTAGTTGATGATGGTTCTTCAGATGGAAGTGAACTGATGTGTGACGAGTATGCGCAAACTCATGAATGTGTGACTTCTGTCCATCAGAAGAATGCCGGAGCATCAGTTGCGAGAAACAACGGGATCAATTACGCAAAGGGTGAATATATACTTTTTTTGGATAGCGATGATTATTGGAGGTTAAATGACGGTTTAGAAAGAATAGATACATTAGCTAAAAACCATCCAGATATTATATATTTTACCTCAAAAACTTATAGTGAGTTTAGTGATAAATGGTCTGATGATAGATATGATTATCCTGATGAGATGAATCATCTTAGCCCAATGGAATCACTCGAATATATGGTGAAAAATGATTGCTTGAATTTTCATACAGCCAAAAGAGCATATCGCAAGCAGTTTTTGGTAGAGAACAATTTGTTTTTTAAGCCTAATATTCGTACTGAAGATGTGGAAGTTGGCTATAGAATAGTAAATTGCCTACCAACTTATCAATTTTTAAATGAAAAGATATATGTATATAGGCAGAGAGAAGGATCTGTTACTCGAACGATAGGCTATAACCATTTACGAGAATTTGCTGAGATTATTTGTGCATACGCAGAATTCAGCTATGTTAATGAACGAGTAAAAGAATTAATGCTCAGCTATACAGCCTATCAGTATGCACTTTTTTTGGCACACATCTCAGCTCGAAAAGATAAAGAATCCAAAGAGTTGTGTAAATCGATGAGGAAGTATACATATCTCTTTCACTATCGTGATTATCCACGAACAAAAAAGATTGCTCAATTATATTCTGTTTTTGGATACCACTTAACAAAGACAGCACTTCGATATTATTTAAAAATGAGGCTATAATGTGTTTATTAACTGTTTTTACACCTGCATATAACAGGGCAGATTTATTGCTTGTTGCTTATAAGGCACTTCAAAGGCAAACCTCAAAAGATTTCAGATGGTTGATTATTGATGATGGCTCTACCGACAATACCGGTGAATTAGTCGCTGAATGGATCCGGCAGGAAAAGGAGTTTTCCATCTCATATTATTATAAAGAGAACGGGGGCCTTCATACAGCGTATAATGCGGCTATTGAAAGACTCGAAACGGAATTAGCTGTATGCGTGGATTCGGATGATTACCTGCCGGACGATGCTGTGGAAAGAATTACATCGTTTTGGAAAAAGAATGGTTCTGATGAATTTGCAGGAATAGCCGGTTTGGATTATGATACAAACGGCAATAAAATCGGAGATCCATTTCCTGACCAAAAATCAATCAACCTAGTAGATTTGGCAATTGGTAAGTATCATATTCACACGGGTGATATAAAACTGGTTGTACGTTCAGATTTATATCAATCGGTCGCACCAATGGGATCTTTTGAAGGCGAAAAGTTTTTTAATCCTAATTATTTGCATATGGAAATCTCAAAGAATTATGATTTTCTTGTGTTGAACGAATGCTTGTGCGTAGTCAATTATCAGCCACAGGGAATGTCCAGTAATATGTTTCGTCAGTATTATGACAGTCCTCAGAGTTATGCCGAATTACGAAAGCAGCACTTGAGCTTTAAAGGGATCGGATTAAAGTATAAATTCAAGGAATATGTCCATTATGTTTCTTCGTGTTGTCTGGCAAAAAAAGGATGTGGGCTAAAAAACAAGAACTGGCCGTTATTTATTTGCGCATGTCCTTTTGGAGTACTGCTGAGCATAGTGATAGCAATAAAGAATAAATAATTATATAAAGGTATTAGCGATGGAGAGTATTTATATTTCAGGAAAAAAAACAAAGATAAAGAATAACAAGATTAATAGGTTCGTTTTTGGAAAGAGAATTGTGAAAAGAGATACTATGTATCTATATTTTGCTGAGAAAAATATAGTTAATTTGAATGCGTGGGTTAATCCAGAAAGAACAGTCAATAATGTTGGAGATTATTTATCGTTAGTTGTCGTTAACTATATGTGTAAGCAATTTGGCGTTTCATTGGAAGAAAGAGTGAGAAAGACACATCATCTATATTCTATAGGATCTATTCTATTAGGGTATCAGGATGCTACTATATGGGGTTCCGGCATTATTTCAGATTATAGCAGTTTAAGCAAAAAGAAACTTGTTGGGATGTTTCACAGATTAAGGCACTCTCTTGATATACGTGCAGTTAGAGGACCGGAAACATTAAGAATCCTTAAGGAAATGGGGTATGATAGGCTTATCAAGAACAAATGTTCTGGGGGGGGGCTGCCACTTGGTGACCCTGCCGTGTTGATGCCTTTAATATATCCTAAAGTTTCTATGCATAAATGGAAATACAAAGTAGTTCCTCATTATTCACGGTATAAGTCATATGATAAAGAAGATCGAATAGATACATATCAGTCTGACTGGAGAGTATTAATTGAAAGTATTTTAGAAGCAGATTTAATTATTAGCTCTTCTTTACATGGCATAATTATAGCTGAGTCATATGGAATCCCAGCAATAATGTTGAGTGATACCCCTATGGAAGATATTACAAAATATAAAGATTGGTACTATTCTACTGGCAGATATGATTTTCCTATTGCAAATAGTGTGGAAGAAGCTTTGACGATTACACCTTCAAAACTTGATCCCAAGGTGTTAAAAAAGATGCAAAATGAATTAATAGAATCCTTTCCAAGGGATTTATGGAAATGAAAAAAAGATGAAAAAAGTGTTATTTGTCATTCATGATCTAGGGCAAGGTGGAGCAGAAAAGGTCTTGGTCAACCTTGTCAATAATTTGAATCGAGAGACGTTTGATATCACTGTCTTATCATTATTTGGCGGTGGAGTCAATGAACCGTATTTAAAAAATCATATTCATTATTTCGTTTGCTATAAGCGTGCGATAAGAGGAAATTCAAAAATAATGAAGCTTTTTTCTCCACGTTTCTTATATTGCCGTTATATTAAAGAACATTATGATATCATCGTTTCATATTTGGAAGGACCTTCTGCAAGAATTGTGTCAGGATGTTCAGATTCAAATGTAAAATTGATTAATTGGATCCATTGTAAGCTTGATACCAAAGAAGAAGTGTCAGGTTCTTTTAGAAGCTTCGAGGAAGCAAAAAAGTGTTATGAAAGATTTGATAGGACTATTTGCGTATCCGAATGGGTGATGAATTACTTTAAGAAAACTTTGGATTATAAAAAGCCGATTGAGGTGCTGTATAATACCATAGAGACTGATGAAATCATTGAAAAGTCAACAGAGGAGATTACAGACTTTTCCTTTGAAGGTCCATGTATACATCTTTGCTCGGTTGGAAAGATCGCGACAGTTAAAGGGTTTGATAGACTGGCAAGGATTCATAAGCGTCTTTTGGAAAACGGTCTGAAACACAAGTTTTTGATTCTCGGCGTAGGCCCGGAACAGCCAAAGATTGAAACATATTTAAAAAAGCATCAATTGCAGGATTCGTTTGTTTTCTTAGGATACCAGACTAACCCGTATAAATATGTTGCAAAGTGTGATTTGTATGTTTGTTCTTCGCTCAGTGAAGGATTCAGCACCGCTGTAACGGAAGCACTTGTAGTAGGAACGCCTGTAGTGACTACGTTATGCTCGGGTATGCAAGAGATACTGGGAAAACATGACGAATATGGAATAGTGACTGATAATAACGAAGATTCGTTATATGAGGGAATTAAAAGATTATTGGATACTCCTGAGCTGCTAGCGCATTACAAAAAGCAAGCAGAAATCAGAGGAAAGTATTTCAGTACTGAAAATACAGTCAAAGCAGTAGAAGAGATGTTATTAAGTTTGTAGCAGAATTGTTTTTGTTTATCCGATTTTTATGAAACAGTGAGGGAATTATGAGTTTTTTGAAAGAACTACTTTATCGCTTCCGCGGTGAGTATACAACAGAAAAACAGATTTCAATGGGAATGAAGGTCGGGAAAAATTTCAACCGACTTCATGGTACAATCCTTGACCCGGGACACTGTTGGCTGATAGAGATTGGCGATGATGTTACGATGGCGCCCAGAGTTCACATTCTCTGTCATGATGCAAGTACAAAGACTTTTCTGAATTATACAAAAGTCGGACGAGTTACGATAGGGGACAGAGTATTCATTGGAGCGGAATCTGTTGTTTTACCCGGTGTTACGATCGGTAATGATGTGATTATAGGAGCAAACAGTACCGTTACACATGATATTCCCTCTAATTCTGTAGCGGTTGGTTCTCCTGCGAGAGTGATTTGCTCGTTAGATGAGTATCTGGAGAAAGAAAGCAAACGAATGAAAGACTCTCCTGTATACGATGATTCATATACTTTACGAAAAGATGTTTCTATGGAGCTTCGCATGAAGCAAAGGAAAGAACTTGATGGGAAAATAGGATATATTGATTGATTGCGGGGATAGTTCTATGAAGGTTTTAGTTATTGTTGGAGACTGCTTAACAGTCAACTCATCAGCTAATTTGTGCCATCTGGCATATATTAGCGGATTAGTCGATTGTGGGTATCAAGTAACTATTGTGAGTGCAGATAGCGATAATTATTCTCATGATAGATCTATGACTATTCCGAGCGGAACAAAGAATTACTTTTACGATGGAATAACACTATATGAGAAACTCTCAAAGAAGAAATCGGATAATGTTCCAGGTTTATCCATAGAAACAGAATCCGACATCAAAAATGATACGGTTTCTATTCGTTCAAAAGTGATTAACGCGATTAAATCAGGTATTATTTCTTTATATGGTCCTCATGGAGTTTACTCAAAAATCGTAAAAACTGCACAGCAATTCAGGTCGGATGAAGAATATGATTATGTTTTATCTATTTCCACACCTCCTTCAGGTCATCTTCTTGCACATAATTTACTGAAAGCAAAGCATATTAAGGCGAAGCAATGGATCCAAATATGGGAAGATCCGTGGTTTGGTGATGCATATGGCTTTAATGGTAAAAAAAGTATATTCCAAGAAGAAAAGAGATTGTTATCTTTTGCTGAAAAGGTGTGTTATGTGAGTCCTCTGACTATGAAAAACAGGCAGAGGTTATTTCCAGAGTCAGCGGACAAGATGTATTGGCAGCCGTTGCCATATTACTATAAAAACGACACTGATAATTGTTTTGATTTTGATACGAACCATTATGGTTATTTTGGAGATTATGGACCTTCCTCCAGAGATTTATCATCATTTTATAAAGTGGCGGTAGAATGTGAGATTCCTGTAAGCATATGCGGTAATCCTAACAATTTGTTTCCTTCTACTAAGACGGTACAGATTTATTCGAGACTACCGTTGAATGAGTTAAGACCTATTGAAGATAAGACAAATGTATTAGTTTTCCTTTGTAATCGAAAGGGTGGACAAATACCCGGTAAAATATATCAGTATTCTGCAACAAATAAAACAATTCTCTTTATACTTGACGGTACAGACGAAGAGAAGCAAGTACTAAAAGAATACTTCCAAAAATTCAATCGGTATGTATTCTGTGAAAACACTGTTGAAGATATTACCAGAGCGATCAAAGATATTGAAAGCGGAAATATCGGGGATGTCGTTAATAAACCGATTGAGGCGTTCAATCCGAAAGAAACGGTCAGAAAAATACTTGCCTGTGAGAATGGATAATGAAGTGTGAAAAATCATTGATCAGTATTATTGTTCCAATTTATAATGTTGAAGCATATCTTGATAAATGTGTTGCAAGTTTGATCCAACAGACCTATTGCCATCTGGAAATCATTCTGGTTGATGATGGTTCTCTTGATGATTGTCCGCAGATGTGTGATGATTGGGCAAAAAAGGACAGTCGGATCAAAGTGATCCATAAGCAAAACGGTGGTCTTTCCGATGCCAGAAATGCAGGCATGTCTGTTGCAACAGGAGAGTGGATCGCGTTTATCGATTCTGATGACTGGATAGAGAATGACGCTTTTGAAAAGATATATCTGAGGAGTCAGGCGGACAAAAGCGATGTTGTTTCATGCGGCGTCAAATGGGTAAAAGAGGACGATACACTAATCAATGAAGTAACTGTCAGTCAAGAAGAAGTACTTGATACTAAGTCTGCGATGAGAGAGATCATCGTTGACGGAAAACTGAAACAGCACGTATGGAATAAACTGTATAAGCGTAGCCTGATAGCTGATATACCTTTTGAAAAAGGAAAGTATCACGAGGATGTTTTTTGGTCATATCAGGTGTTCGGCAGAGCGAAAAAGGTTTCGCTTATGACGGAGTCTTTCTATCATTATATACAGCGTTCTGACAGCATAATGGGAGAGAGTTATTCTCCGAAGCGTTTAGACGCACTGGATGCGATGTATCAACGATGTGAATATGTAAAAGAAATCATTCCCAACTTGTATGGAGAAGCATCACTTGGTTACATCAATAGCTGTATGTATCATCTTCAATGTGCGTTGTTAGCAAAACAACCATCGAATGTTTTACAAAATATTGTAGATAGAATTCCTTACTGTAATAAAAAAACGGTTATTAGTTCTGCAAGTAAAAAGCAAAGAATTTGGTTAAATCTTTTTTTCCGTTTTCCGGTCATGACTGCACAACTGCGAAACAAACTAAAAGTTGGTATATAAATGAAAAAAGTCTTAGTAGTATTTGGTACGCGCCCCGAGGCGATCAAAATGTGTCCTCTGGTCAACGAACTGAAAACAAGAGAAAATATTATTACAAAGGTCTGTGTGACGGGTCAGCATCGTCAGATGCTCGATCAGGTTCTCGAGATTTTCAAAGTAGTGCCTGACTATGACCTTTCCATCATGAAGGACAAGCAGACACTCTTTGACATCACGACCAATATTTTGAATGGAATCAGAGAAATACTGGAAGCCGAAAAGCCGGATGTTGTTTTGGTTCACGGTGATACCTCCACTACTTTTGTAACAGCGCTTGCCTGTTTCTATTTGCAAATCCCGGTCGGTCATATTGAGGCGGGACTCCGTACATACAATATCTACTCGCCTTATCCGGAAGAATTCAACCGCGAAGCGGTAGGAATTATCTCGCAGTACAACTTTGCTCCTACTGAGGTGTCAAAGCAGAATCTGTTGAGAGAAGGAAAGAAACCCGAAACGGTATTCGTTACTGGCAATACGGTAATAGACGCTCTGAAAACAACCGTCAGGGATGACTATCATCATCCGGAATTGGATTGGGCAGATAATAGCAGACTGATTTTGTTGACCGCGCACCGCAGAGAGAATCTCGGAGCGCCTATGCATAGCATGTTCCGCGCCATTCGACGAATCGTCGATGAAACGCCCGATGTCAAGGTGATCTATCCGATTCATATGAATCCGGTAGTTCGTCAGGCAGCTGATGAGGAGCTCGGAAACGACGATCGAATCCGTATTATAGAGCCTCTGGATGTGTTGGATTTCCATAACTTTATGGCAAGAAGCTACTTAATCTTGACCGACAGCGGCGGGATTCAAGAAGAAGCTCCTTCTCTCGGAAAGCCAGTGCTCGTAATGCGTGATACTACCGAGCGTCCCGAAGGTATTGAGGCAGGCACACTGAAACTTGTCGGAACAAGTGAAGAAGTGATTTACAGAGAGTTCAAGCGACTCCTAGATGATAAAGAAGAATATGAAAAAATGAGCAAAGCCTCGAACCCATACGGAGATGGCTTTGCTTGCAAGAGAATTGCGGATACATTACAGCAATAAATAGATAGGATTGATAGCAAATGAAAATTGCAGTTGCCGGGACAGGATATGTCGGTTTGTCAAATGCGATCCTGTTAGCACAGCATCATACGGTGTGTGCAATTGATATAGTCAAAGAAAAGGTCGATTTGATAAACGATCGAAAGTCTCCGATTATTGATAAGGAAATCGAAGAGTATTTGGCTGAACGTACATTAAACCTTGAGGCTACGACGGATGCTGAATACGCGTATAAAGATGCCGATTATATCATTATTGCCACACCTACAAATTATGATTCACAGACGAATTATTTTGATACTTCATCAGTTGAGTCTGTCATTCATCAAGCTGGACAAATCAACCCCGACGCCGTAATTATCATTAAGTCCACGGTGCCTGTAGGATATTCGGAACAAATCAGAAAGAAGCATCCTGATCAAAAAATCCTCTTCAGTCCAGAATTTTTGCGAGAGGGCAGGGCATTGTTTGATAATTTATATCCGTCAAGAATCATTGTCGGCGCTTCTGACGATCTGACTGCGGAGGCAAAGCTATTTGCAGAACTATTAAAAGAGGGTGCCGTAAAGGAAGGCGTTTCGGTATTGATAACAAATACTACTGAGGCGGAAGCTGTCAAGTTGTTTGCAAATACATATTTGGCATTACGTGTCAGCTTTTTTAATGAACTGGATACATACGCAGAGCTCCATGGACTCAACTCGAAACAGATTATTCAGGGCGTATGCTTAGATCCTCGCATAGGTGATTTTTATAATAACCCTTCCTTTGGATACGGCGGTTATTGTTTGCCTAAGGATACCAAACAATTACTTGCAAACTACAAAGATGTTCCGGAGAACTTGATTGAAGCAATCGTTGAATCCAACAGAACAAGAAAGGATTTTATTGCGGAACGCGTTTTGACAAAAGCGGGATATGATTTCAACGCCAGTAAAAACCAGAAAGTTGTCGTGGGGATATACAGGCTTACTATGAAATCAAACTCTGATAATTTCCGCCAGTCCTCTATTCAGGGCGTGATGAAAAGACTTAAATCTTATGGAGCCGAGATCATCATTTATGAACCGACACTTCATGAGAGCTTGTTCTTCAATAATCGAGTAATAACTTCATTAGATGAGTTTATCAATATGAGTGATGTTATTATAGCGAATCGCTATTCCGAGGAACTGGATTCATGTGTTGATAAAGTATACACAAGAGACATTTTTAAGAGAGATTAATATAAATACAGGAAGTTAGCTTATATGGCATATCAGTATAAAATTACTTTGTTTACCCCTACCTATAATAGAGCGTACATCATTAATCGTTTATATGAATCGATCCGGCGTCAAACCTTCAGAGACTTTGAATGGATAGTATATGACGATGGTTCTACAGATAATACCGAAGAATTAGTACAACAGTGGATCAATGATAAGAACGATTTTCCTATCCGTTTTTATAAAGGAAAAAACGGAGGTAAATGTCGTGCAACCAATCGTGCGCTCGAAGTTGCTGATGGGGAGATATTTTTTACGATTGACTCTGATGACTTTTTGACAGACGACGCATGCGAAAAGATCAATGGTTGGATGGAATCTATTCGTGGATTAAAGGACTATTGCGGTATTGTTGCAAACAGAGGTCAGACTCCGACAGAGACCCGCAATACAACATGGCGTGATGATCCGAACTGCCCATGGTATCAAAAACCGTATCGGGACGCAACGTTTCTCGAGCGTTATCCCGAGGCAACAGAATACCCAATCGACGGTGAAAGAGCAGAGGTATTCTGGACAGACATATTCAAACAGTATCCTTATCCGGAATTTGAAGGGGAAAACTTTATTACACCATGTATTCCTTGGAATCGCATGGCGCATGACGGATACAAGATTCGCGTGTTTGAGGATATTATATGGATTTGGGAGTATCTAGAGGATGGATTAACAATCAAAGGTGCGTTTAATCGGTTTTACAATAATCCACAAGGCTATTTTTTATCACATATAGAAAAGGCTGAATTCCTCAAGTATCCTCTAAAAAAGAGGATTAAAATGTATTATAATTTTTATTGTGATTTTCATGATAAATTAACCCTAAAACAGATTGCGGAATATTCAAATACCCCTATATTGTATTACCAAGTATTCAAATTGTATTATTCAGTAAGACACAGATAAGGTGATTGCGTGCGAAATATTATTATTACCGGGGGAGAGCTTTTTAACAAAGGAGCTCAGGCAATGGTATTCATTACAGTAGATGAGTTAAAGAAAAGGTACCCGGATCATAAAATATACTTGCTCTCTGAACTGGATCTAAGACGTCCGAAAGAGGAAAGAGATATTTACACTTTTGATTTTACAGGGTGGTATCCAGTCAAATATGCACGAGCGCAGAGTAATTACTTTTTACGGCAAATGTGTAAATTACGAAATACACGAGAGTATAATGAAGCTTATGAATTGTACAGCAACTGTGATTTGATGGTTGATATAAGCGGTTTTGCTTTAGGATCAAATTGGAGTTATGAAACATGTACATTGTATCTGGATCACTTAGAGTTTGCCAAGGAGTTTGATATTCCGGTATACATAATGCCACAGTCATTTGGACCGTTCAACTTCAAAGGAGAAAATGCTAAAGAGTTGGATGAACGTATTCGGCGTTTGATGCCAACGGCCAAAATAGTTTGTGCAAGAGAACAGGAAGGACTTGATCTTTTAGCTAACCATTATCATCTTAACAATGTCATTCAGAAAGTCGATTTGGTATTGAATAATAAAAGCATCGATTTATGTCACATCTACAAAAATGAATCTGAAAGAAACCAATTTTCGATTCTGGAAAAATCAATCGGAATTATACCTAATAGTATGATTGAAACGGTTTGTGAAAAAAGCAAAATCTTTAAACTATACGAGACAATTATTCAGTTTTTGATTAATGAGGGCTATTTTGTTTATATAGTAGGTCATGCTGAAAGTGATCTTGAATTGTGTAATGATATCAAAAATATATTCGATAACGATAGAGTAGTTTTGATAGATAAAGATTTAAGTTGCTTAGAGTTTAATGATTTAGTTTCAAAGTTTAAATTCGTTATTGCATCAAGATTCCATTCTATTGTTCATGCGTATAAGAATTGTGTTCCATGTATTGCCTTAGGTTGGGCGCAAAAGTATCAGAGTTTATTGAGCCTTTTTCATCAAGAAAAGTATGCTTTTGATTTTAGCAAAGGTTTTTCGACCGAAATAATAATAAAAAGGTTACAACTACTTGAAAATGACTTAGTTAATGAGGTAATAACGATTTCTGAATCCTTAAAAGAGATTCAGTTGGATAATGTTTTTGATGTTTTACCCGAAAAGTTATAGAGGAATTTATGAAAATAGCACGCACAAAAAATACTGTTCGTAATATTGTATTTGGAACTATTTTACGAATCGTAAATATTGTTTTACCGTTCGTTTCCAGAACTGTTATACTATATGTCCTTGGTACTCAGTACTTGGGACTAAGTAGTTTGTTTAGCTCAATTTTGAGTTTTTTAAGTTTGGCAGAGCTTGGTGTAGGCGGAGCAATGGTGTATACAATGTATAAGCCTATTGCTGAAAATGACACTGATACTATCAGAGCGCTTCTGAATCTTTATAAAAAGATTTACCGTATCATTGGTACTGTGATTCTGGTGCTTGGATTATGTCTATTACCTTTTTTGACCAAAATCATTCATGGAGATATTCCCGAAGATACAAATATATACATATTATATATGATATACTTAATTAATGCTGTATTAAGTTATTGGCTTTTTGCCTATAAAAATGCATTGATGCAGGCGTATCAAAGAACTGATCTTGACAGTAAAATAGCGCTATTTATTACACCTGTTTCTTATATTGTGATGTTGGGTTGTTTGTTCCTTACTCGCAATTACTATTTTTATATTATTTGGTTGCCGATCTTTACAATATTAACTAATATCCTAAGATGCGTAGTTGTCAATAAACAGTTTCCCGGATTGGAGCCAAAAGGAGATGTTAGTAAAGAGCTCAAGAAGTCTATCACTAAAAAAGTTACTGCTTTGATTGGCACAAAACTCAATACTGTGGTGCTGAACGCAGCAGATAACATAGTAATGTCCGCTTTCTTGGGGTTAACAGTGATTGCTATTTATGGCAATTATTATTACATTATGAGTTCAATCATCGGTTTTCTTGGAATTTGTTATTCCGCAATGACGGCAGGTTTAGGCAATAGCTTGCAGACTGAAACTCTTGATAAGAATTATAAAGATTTTGAAAAGTTTTCATTTATCAATTCGTGGTTAGTAGGATGGTGCACAGTTTGTTTGGTGTGCTTATATCAACCATTTATGCGTATTTGGGTGCAGGATGAAGAGCTAATGTTCCCATTTGTACTGGTACTTGAGTTTGCGTTGTACTTTTATGTCTATCAAATTCGAAAGATTCCCATTACATATAAGGATGCCGGGGGCATTTGGTGGGAGGATAGATTTCGTCCATATGTTTGTATGATTGTAAACATTGTGTTGAATATTTGGTTAGTGCAGGTGATTGGAGTTTCGGGCATTATTCTTTCTACTGTTTTTTCATTATTTATATCTATCCCTTGGGAAAACTACACAATATTTAAATTCATTTTCCATTGCAGCAGCAAAAAGTATTATTTCAAGATGACAATATTCTTTATTACGATGGCTGTAGGAGGATTCATTACATATTGGCTCTGTAGTTTATTCAGCAACGGAATACCACAACTGTTTGCTAGAATGGGAATATGCTTAGTCGTACCAAACGTAGTATTCATATTGTTTAACTTCAAAAGAGAAGAGTTCAAAGGAACTATTATTTTAGCGAAAAGTATTCTGAAAAGAGAAATGTAAAAGAGGTTTTTATGGACAAGAACAATGTTAATATAACAAAGAAAACAGGATTATGTTGTTCTTGCGGCATATGTAAAAATGTTTGTCCGAAGAAGTGTATCAATTATATAAGGGAAAAGGGAATGTATGTTCCTGTAATTGATAATGACAGTTGTATTCATTGCGGAATTTGCACAGAGGTTTGTCCAGCAATTC
Source organism: Ruminococcus difficilis (assembly GCF_016680995.1). The sequence continues at coordinate 105,379 of NZ_JAEQMG010000040.1, forward strand.
ATGAAACATATGAGCATAATGAGCCTAAACAAGCTGTGATAGGCGAAGTGTTGGGATCATATAATGCATGGAGTAAAGATCCTGAAATAAGACATGTATCAGCTTCCGGCGGATGCATATCGACCATTGTATCAGAGTTGCTTAATAAGAGAGTTTATGATGTAGCCTTTATGGTAAATGCATATTCATATGAGAAACAATTGACAACTGTACCAATTATTGATGTAACGGATATTAAAAACAGCACTCTGCCTAAATCCAGATATCTTCCTGTTTCCCACGAAAACGCTGTATCGTATATGATCGAGAATAGGGAGAAACGAGTGATTCTAATTGGGACTTCTTGTGCTTTGAGGGGGCTCAGAAAGGTTATATCCCGGTTTCGACTAAACTTAGAGAATTATCTTTTTCTTGGTTTATTCTGTGATAAAGTATTTAATTATAATGTATATGATTATTTGACAGATCACTATTCAGAAAATAAAACATTATCATCGCTTCACTTTAAGAACAAGGAAAGTGGTGGATGGCCCGGAAATATGAAATTATTCTTTAGCGATGGTTCCTACGATTATTTAGATAAAAGTATTCGCACCGAGTTGAAAGACTATTTTATGCCGGAGAGATGTCTTTATTGTATTGATAAGTTGAATGTTTCAGCGGATATTGCATTTGGTGACAATTATACGGATCAAAACTCATCTAAACTAGGAAGCAACTCGGTAATAATTAGGACAAATCAAGGAAAACAAGCGTGGGATTTATGGTTATTAGTTTTGGAGTATGAACCGGTAAGTCTTGACAAAATAATAAAAGCACAGTATCTGGATGGGAGATTATTAAATCAATACTACAGTTATATTAAAACTGTGGAGATAGAAAAGAAACAACATCTAAGAATTAACAATCAAGATGATCTTTCCTATGAACTGTCTCCCAAGGATTATCTGTATTCTTATTTTGAATTAAAAAAGGTCATTGATATTGGAGCAAATTATTGTGATAATCCCCAAAAAGCTGTAAAAAAGATTACAGATAATATGAAAAAAAGGGGGAGAATCCTTAGAAGGCTAAAAAGGTATTATTATACTATTTTTCGAAACTATACATAATACTAAATGAGGAGTATAACTTATGATTCCGTTTAATGCCCCCCTTTTGTTGGGCAACGAGGAGAGAATCATTAAACAAGAAATTGAAAACCATAAAATATGCTGTGATGGTGAGTTTACGAAAAAATGTAATCAAAAGATCGAAGAGATGACGGATACAAAAAAAGCGTTGATCACAACATCCGGTACATTTGCGTTAGAAATGGCAGCTATTCTCTGTGATATCCAACCTAGTGATGAGGTAATTATGCAGTCATACACATTTGTATTGACTGCAAACGCTTTTGTGCTTCGAGGTGCGAAGATCGTATTTATAATTATCTGACCGGATACGATGAAGCGCTGATTGAAGACGCAATTACCAATAAAACTAAAGCGATTATTACCCGATATTCCAGAAGGTTGTATATATTATGCTCATGTGTTTTATATCAAAGTAAAAGATATTGAAGAACAAACAGAATTGATAAACTATCTGAAGGATAATGGAATCAGCATCTTATTCCCTATATCCTATTGCATCCTTCTCCTGCAGGAAAGAAGTTAGGACGTTCACATGACAAGGATAGATATACGATTAAGGAAAGTGAACGGTTGCTCAGATTGCCAATGTATTATGGGTTGAGGGATGAGGGTATTCATTTGATAGTGTCAACAATCACGAATTTTTACCGTTGAGAGAGGTATTCGATGAAAAAAATAGGTAATTTTGTTGTTAGAACAATAGATTATGTTTTTGTTGCTTGGCTAACAATTATTCTTTTAGCGTCGGTAGTTTGTTTCTCTGAGACGATAAGTACAGGTGTTATCAAGTATATTTTGATAGCAATCATACTAATTGGAATAACGTTATTTGTAATGTTTGGAGAACGTATCTTCAATAAGCTCCGTAGTCTTTTGAGGAAGATAAGCAGTATTTCAGTAGGGAAAATGGCATTATTCTTATTTTTGTTTGTCGTTATCTCAAAAATATTCTTTGTGTTTTTGTTTAATAATGATGCGGACAAGACTATTGACATGCGATTATATAAGTCGTTTGCAACGCAAATCGCAAATAACGGGATCATTACTGAGAACACAGTTCCTGCCTCAATGTATAAATACCAAGTCATTTATGGACTGTTTTTATCTCCTGTTGTTAAGATATTCGGAAACGACTCGAGAGCGCTAACTGCTTATTTATCGATCCTTTTTGCAATAGCTGTAGTATTGTTGTTTGATATTATCAGAGTTTATACAGGAAAGACTAAGGCATTTGTAGGACTCCTTTTGTTTAATATTCTTCCGGTGGGATTGTTTGAAACACAGCTTTTGATTCATGAGACTCCTTTATTATTCTTTTATATCCTATCGTTTTGGCTGTTATTGAAATCTTTAAACCATAACTATCATATAGTACTTAGGCTCATAACTTTGTTGCTTTCTGCGATACTAATTGCATTTGGCAACAAAATAAACCAAGGCGGAACAGTTGTAATAATATCTTATTGCATTTTTGCGCTTGCGCTATTTTGCAAAGATAGAATAACCGCAAAGAGAGTTATATGGTTTTTAACAACAGTTTGTTGCTATGCGCTATGCTTTGTAGTGATTTCCGGTATATGTACGTCATATGTAAACAGTGTTGTCAAGCCTTCAGAAACGGATAGTGTTTTGATTGAACATTCAACTGAGAATAGATTAACACTCGGGTGGGGGCTGTATTTAGGAACAAATATAGAGCATGCCGGACACTGGAACAAAGAAGACCATGAGACATATCAAAAGTATACCGAGTTTGATAATCAAGAGGACGCCTTAGATTATCAAAAAGAAATAATTAATGAACGCGTTCAGGTTTTTGTTGACAAACCATGGATTATACCGGGTCATCTGTTTAGAAAAATAAAAGGTTTATGGGGCGGATTGTTCCTACCTTTTGCATACGAAGAAGGTAATTCGATTAACTCCTTTGTGCTACATGGATTACACGGATTGATTTATAAAGCGATTTGCGCGATTGGATATTTATCATTTATCCTATTATGTACAGTAATCCTTTTCTCACATAAAAGGCATAAGAATTGTGATATTAATTCATTCTATTCTCCGATCTCGCAATTCAAGATGATGATTATTGGATTAACTTCTGTGTTGTTTTTATTTGAAGTAATGCCAAAGTATGTCAGCCATATGCAAATTGTCATGTTTACAATAGGAATTATCTGTGTTGATGGCTTTATAGATAATTCAAAAAGAATTCATGATCGTGTTTTGCGTAAGAAGATAGAAAAAGAATGATGTTTGATAAGCATCAAATCAATGAATCCTTTTTAGCCAACTGGAAAACGCAGCAACGTTATTGATGAAAACAAATTTTATTAATTAAGGAAGAGTTTATGACGATTTCATCCTCCCACCGACAGACAATGATAGACAAGCTTGCTAAGAAAGCATTAGTAATTGCTATCGTTTTTGCTGTATTAACTATTCTATTATGTATAGTGATAAATAACTTTCAATTCTATTATTCTACAAACGATGATTATACTATAAGTTCTATTCTGGCAAAAGGTGAAAACGGATCCCTCTATATCAATTATCTGTTTACTTCTTTTCTATGTGTTATTTATCGCTTTATCCCATCAGTTAATTGGTTTGTAGTAATTCAGATTGTACTTAATACTTTTGGGTTAATTTGCATTAATTATGTGATGATAAAAAGATTTAATAGATTACTAGCAATTGGATTTATCTTAAGTTATTCTATCCTGTTTATCAATCAGGCTGTTTCTATCATTCAGTGGACTCAGACTGCGACGATACAAATCACAGCAGGATTCTTACTGTTGTTTTATGCATTACTTTGGAATCGTAAAGGTTCTTGGTCTGCTTTGCAGATGGTAACAAGCGCTGCATTGGTATTGCTCGGGACATTGGTTCGTTTTTCTTCCTTATACCCAGTGTTGATAATCTTTGTTGCCAGCCTAATCCTATGGAGATTTGTTACCATATTAAAGGGCAATAAAAAGAATTATAAAGATATTATTAGAAAAGCATGCAAAGATGTACTGATAATAGTCTTGATTTGTTGTATATGTTTTTTGTCCAATGTACTTTCTAATTCTTTGGCGTTTAGTGATAAAGAATGGCAGGATTATAGAAAGTATAATCATGCTCGAAGCAACGTGGTGGATTATTATCACGCTCCTTATGAAGGGAATGAAGAATTCTATAACTCAATAGGAATCTATTCTGAAAACGATTTAAAAGTAGGTGTTTTTTCAACAGATAATACATTTTTCAGTACAAGCAAATTAAATAGCATTAGTGAGTATTCTAAGTCTGCTGGATATGGCAATAGATTCATCATAACCGAATTTTTATCCAAGCTATCCGGAATTCGAATCTATTTCATGCTGGGCTTATGTGTGGTATTGGTAGGATTAGCAATAGTACTACTTAAATTCAGAAATAAGATTAAACCGATTTTTCCAATATTACTGATAGCATTATTCATAGCGTATTTTATTGTTTTCAAATTCGATTATACTTTTATTCTAGCTCTACCTATATTGACATATATTTTGGTTACTGGATTTGTTTGCAACAGATATCATTTTATCTGTCTAAGCGTTCTTTCTGTTTTGTGTTTATCATTAATAGTTGTGATGAACTTTATTAGACTAAATTTCAGAGTTGCATTTAACATTTTCTTTCCGACGATAATTCTACTATATTGCTTCTTTGATATTGAGAATATTAGAAATAATCTGAACAAAGATAATGCAATAAAACGTTTTGGAGCAATAGGATTTGCAATCGTTTTAGTAGTAAACTTTTATACTTGTGCTGTTATATCTGGTGCTGAACAAAATAGGATTAACGAGCATACTGATGTTTCAGAATACATTAGTAGTAACGAAGGAACACTTTTTGTTAGCGAAAAGGTGGAGATTTGCCCTAAATATAATACTCCACTTATTTCTCCATACCCCAGACATGACAATTTGATTTCGTTCGGGTGGAAAGTTGGTTCTCCCGAATACCAGTCTATTCTTAAGCAATATAATGCAGTTAATCTGTTTCAAGCTATGGTTGACAATCCAAGAATAAAAATTATAATTAAAGACACAGAGAAGACGGTATATGAGAATTATTTTAATTCACATTATAATGATAAAGTTGTTTTTATAAAGGAAGAAGATTTTAATGGGGTATCTGTATTTGCTGTATGTACTAGAGAAGAATAAACCTTTGAAAGTTTAGTTTGATTGAAAAAGTGTGTCTTTCTTGTTTTGTGTCTTTGTATACTTGTAGTATTTCCTCCGCCATTAATAACAGAATTATTTGAATTTGCGGTAAGGAAGTGGCGCGATAAATTGGTATTATTACTAACGAAATAGCTGGTGATAGAATTGGATATGATTTCATTTGTAATCCCTTGTTATGGATCAGAAAAAACAATTGAATATGTTATCGATGAAATCATAAGCGTAGTCTCAATGAAGACGAATTATGATTATGAGGTCATTACTGTAAATGATTCTTCACCGGATAAAGTATTATCCGTTTTGAAAGACATAGCAGAAAAGAATCACAAAGTTAAAGTAATTGATCTTGCAAAAAACTTTGGCAAGCATTCTGCGTTAATGGCGGGTTTTTCGGTTGCTAAAGGTGATTACATTGTTTGTTTGGATGATGACGGACAATGCCCGATGGATCGATTGTGGGATTTGATGGAACCACTAATCAATGATGAAGCTGATTATTCTATGGCTGATTATCCTGAAAAGAAACAATCAGGCTTTAAAAACTTTGGGAGTTCAGTAAATTCATTAATGTCCCGTGTTTTGTTAAAGAAACCAAAGGAGATCCATTTTTCGAATTTTTGCGCTATGAAACGCTATATCATAGATGAAATTCTAAAATATGAGAATCCATATCCTTATCTGGAAGGGCTTGTATTAAGAACAACAAACAGGATTAAAACTGTTCAAATGGAAGAAAGAGATCGATTTGCAGGGAAAGGTAATTTTGGTTTTATCAAATCGCTTTCTTTATGGATCAATGGATTTACGGCATTTTCTGTTGTACCACTTAGAGCGTCTTCGTTGTTAGGCGTGCTTTGTGCTATTATAGGTTTTATATATGGATTGATTGTAGTTATACGAAAGATATCATTGCCTGATATTAGCGTTGGATGGAGTTCAACTATAGCAATAATTTTGTTTATGGGTGGCGTCATCATGTTAATCTTAGGTTTAATAGGTGAATATATTGGACGAATCTATATAAGCCTTAATAATTCACCGCAGTATGTAATAAGAAGTTCGATAAATCTTGATGAGGATAAAGATGAATAATGTTATCTTTGGCGCCGGACAGAGAGCACGAGAAATTAGATTCTTACTTCAGAATGAACAAAGTATATCAACAGATTGTTTTGTTATTGATAAGGAGTATATTATCACAAAGCAACTGGATTCTTGCCCTGTTATATCGACAGAAGATTTCCTTGCTTCTTTTAGTCCTGAGGATACCCAGTTGTACTTGGGAGTAGGTATGCCAAAAATGAATAGAATCAGAGAAAGATTATATTCATTGTTTAAAGAGAATGGATTTAGTTTTCAGAGTTTTATCAGTAAATATGCAAATGTTTACTGTGATAATATCGGAGAAGGGACAACTGTATTTGCCGGAGTGAATATCGGTCCCAGAGTAAAAATAGGACTATGTAATCATTTTGAAATGGGTGTTACCATCAGCCATGATTGTCAGATCGGGAATTTCAACTTTTTTGCACCGGGATGCACACTATGTGGAGATATTCAAATTGGGCAAGGAAATTTCTTGGGTGCTAATTGTACGTTACGTAATTCTATCCATATTTCCGATTATGTTTTAGTTGGCGCCGGTGCATATGTGGACAGAGACGTGGCATCTGCTAAAGTCATTGTTCCTTCACGTAGTGTAGAGCTTATTGATAAAGATAGTGAGTTTTTTATGAGATGAACAGTAAGACAAATGTAGCAAAGTATTTGTTATATCTACATATCCTTTTAGCTGTATATTCCCTCAGTGGCGTATGCTCCAAGATGGCTGCTCAAAATGAATTCCTTTCATTTTGGTGGCTGTTCTGGTATGCGCTGGTGATCCTCAATCTCGGCGTTTACGCTATTGTTTGGCAGCAGATCATAAAGCATTTGCCGCTGAATACTGCCTATGCCAATAAAGCGGTGACGATCGCCTGGGGAATTCTTTGGGGAGCGTTGTTCTTCCACGAGACCATTAAGTGGAACATGATAGTCGGAGCGCTGATCGTGATTATCGGTGTGATAGTGGTGGTGAGAGCAGATGAATGAGAAGATTTTGTTTTCACTGATATTTGTATTCGGCGTATTTATCTCGTCGGTATCGCAAATTATCCTCAAAAAGGCGGCTCAAAAGGAATATCCGAATAAGATCAGAGAATATCTGAATGCCAGAGTCATCTTTGCATACATCATTTTCTTCGGCGCGACACTTTGCTCGATTTGGGCTTATACAGTTATTCCTCTATCCTTGGGACCGATCCTGGAGTCCGCGGGATACATCTTTGTAGCGGTCCTCAGTTGGCTGTTTCTCAAAGAAAAGATCACCAAGAAAAAGATGCTGGGGCTTTCCATCATCATTATCGGTATCATAATTTATTCGTTGTAATGAGGTTTTTATGAAAGGTATCATTCTTGCCGGAGGGCGTGGAACAAGATTATATCCAATGACAGTAGCGGTATCAAAGCAACTGCTGCCGGTATACGACAAGCCGATGATCTATTATCCGCTGTCGATGCTGCTGCTCGCCGGGATAAACGAAATACTGATTATTTCAACGCCCGATGATACACCGCTGTATGAGCGATTACTCGGCGACGGTTCGAGGATCGGCGTATCGATTACATACAAGGTGCAGGACTCGCCTCGTGGGCTTGCTGATGCATTCATTCTCGGTGCGGATTTCATTGGCGACGACAGCGTATGCCTGATTCTCGGCGACAATATCTTCTACGGTCAGAATATGACGCTTACCTTGCAGAATGCTATCCGCGATCTCGACGGAGCAACGGTTTTCGGATACCTCGTCAAGAATCCGAAGGAATTCGGCGTCGTCGAATTCGACGAGAATCACAATGTCATTTCCATCGAAGAAAAGCCCGAGAAGCCAAAGTCAAACTTTGTTGTTCCCGGACTGTATTTCTATGATAATCAGGTCGTTGAGATCGCGAAGAACGTCAAACCTTCAGTGCGCGGAGAGATCGAGATTACCTCGGTCAACAACGCATATCTTGAGAAGGGTAAGTTGAAGGTCAGCTTGCTCGGACGCGGTATCGCATGGCTTGATACCGGTACGCCGCAGGGCTTGTTGAATGCTGCCGAATATGTAGAAGCGGTGCAGTCCAGACAGGGCTACTATGTTTCCTGCATTGAAGAGATCGCATGGCGTCGTGGCTTTATCACCGCAGAGCAATTATTGAAGCTCGGTAAGGAATTGCAAACCACCGACTACGGGAAATACATCATTTCGTTAGCCGAGGAGGTTATGAATCAATGACAATTATCGTGACAGGCGGCGCCGGTTTTATCGGCTCCAACTTCATTTTCCATATGCTGAAAGAGCATCCGGATTATCGCATTATTTGTTTAGACAAACTGACTTATGCAGGTAATTTGAGTACACTGAAATCTGTGATGGACAATCCGAATTTCAGATTTGTGAAAGCAGATATCTGCGACAGAGAAGCGGTTTACAAGCTCTTTGAAGAAGAGTATCCTGATATGGTGGTGAACTTCGCTGCAGAAAGCCATGTCGATCGCTCGATCGAGAATCCTGAGATCTTTTTACAGACCAATATTCTTGGTACACAGGTATTGATGGACGCATGCCGCAGATACGGTATTCAGCGTTACCATCAGGTGAGTACCGATGAGGTCTACGGTGATTTGCCGCTTGACAGACCTGATCTCTTCTTCACCGAAGAAACACCGATCCATACCAGCAGTCCCTACAGCTCGTCAAAGGCGGGCGCGGATTTATTGGTGCTCGCGTACCACCGTACTTATGGATTGCCTGTGACTGTGAGTCGTTGCTCTAACAATTACGGACCTTATCACTTCCCTGAGAAGTTGATTCCGTTGATGATCGCGAACGCTCTTGCGGATAAGCCTTTGCCCGTTTACGGCAAGGGCGAAAATGTTCGCGATTGGCTCTATGTTGAGGATCATTGCAAAGCGATCGATCTGATTATTCATAATGGCAGAGTCGGCGAGGTCTACAACGTTGGCGGTCATAATGAAATGGCAAATATCGATATTGTGAAGTTGATTTGTAAAGAGCTCGGTAAACCAGAGAGTTTGATCACATATGTTACCGATCGCAAGGGTCATGATCTGCGCTATGCAATCGATCCGACGAAGATCCATAACGAACTCGGATGGCTACCGGAAACAAAGTTTGAGGATGGCATCAAAAAGACGATCCAGTGGTATCTCGATAACAAAGACTGGTGGCAGGAGATCATCAGCGGTGAGTATCAGAATTATTATGAGAAGATGTATGGGAATAGATAACTTGATTCTCCAATCATGGAATAAGAATGTAGTTAGTATTCATGATACTGATGATTTACTTGATTGGGTAAATGACAGAAACAAAAATACTATAGTTAATATTAGAAAAACTGACATAAATAAAAGTACAGTTTGGTTTTATGATAATAATAGTGGATTGATTAGAAACCAAAATAATAGTTTCTTTCAAATCACAGGAATTCGAATAACTGATAACGATACCAGTATAGCAGAGCAGCCCATTATCCTTCAGACGGAAATCGGCTATCTTGGTATTATTTGCAAGGTTATTAATGGCGTTTTGCATTTTTTGATGCAATCTAAAATAGAGCCGGGAAACATTAACTGTGTACAGATTTCACCGACTATTCAAGCGACAAAAAGCAACTTTACACAAAAACACGGCGGGGCAAAGCCAAAGTACTTAGAGTATTTTCTAAATGCCAATAAATACAAGATTCTATTTGATCAGATTCAATCGGAACAGTCCTCCAGATTTCTTGGAAAACGCAATAGGAATATTATTATTCTGGTGAACGAGGATGTGCCTGAGTCAGCTACACATAAGTGGATGACATTGTATCAAATCAAGCAGCTTATGAAGATACCGAATTTGGTTAATATGGATACGCGTACTGTTCTTTCCAGTCTTCCGATTATCATTGGTGATGGAAAAGATGTTGAACAATTTTTTGAAGATAAAGATTTGTTTCGTTCCATGTTTAATTCTAATGACTACGAGTTGCCTGATTTATATCATTACATCAATGATTATAAGATGTTTCATGAACAGAAACATGAGCTGGTACCTTTGTACAGCTTGAATAATTGGGATTATAATCAAGATAAAGAATTCATCTGTAAACAACCCTATAGCTTTAGATTGATTCACTGCGATATCGAAATTGAAGGTAGAGAGGTGCGTCATTGGGATCAACCGTTGTTTGAAGCGATGGGGCGAGCCATGTTTGGGTTGCTTACGTGCATAGATAATAGTGTAAGGAAATATCTGGTTAAAGCTAAACCGGAAATCGGTGCATTCGATAGGATTGAATTTGGTCCTTCTGTACAGAGAGAGGCAGTATCCGATGATCCAATAGATCCGGTATATTCATTGTTCAAAGAAAAATTGGCTATGAACGATGGCGTTTTGTTTAATAACGTTCTTTCTGAAGAGGGAGGACGTTTCTATCATGAAGAAAATGATAATATAATAATTCAAATAAACAAGGATGAATTGAGAGAATTACCGGATGGATATTTTTGGGTAACTTACAGAACTCTCAATTCATTAATTCAGATTAATAACACAGTAAATATACAATTAAGAAATCTCATATCTCTGTTAGAAATATGAAGAGGAGATGAAAGTTTGAGTAAGATTCGCATTGGTGTAATCTGTCCTTCTGAGATTGCATTTAGACGCTTTATGCCCGCTCTCAATGAAGTTGAGGAATTTGAGTTTTCCGGCGTTGCGATTGCAGCCGCTAATGAGTGGAATGGCGAATACAGTGATTCTATTCTTGAATCTGAATTGATGAAAGCGCAAGGATTCATTGAGAATTATGGCGGAAAAATCTTTATGAGTTATTCTTCTTTAATTGAAGATGAAAGTATTGATGCGGTTTATCTACCGTTACCTCCGGCATTACATTATCGGTGGGGTATGAAGGCTTTAGAGAACAACAAGCACCTGTTCATTGAAAAACCTTCGACTACTTCCGCTGAAGATACTGAGTCTTTAATATCTCTTGCTGAGAGTAAAGATTTAGCAATTCATGAAAACTATATGTTTGTATATCACAAACAAATCACTGAGATTATGAGAATAATTGAATCAGGTGAAATCGGTGATGTCAGACTATATAGAATTGCTTTTGGATTTCCTCGAAGATCAATTAATGATTTTAGGTATAATAAAGAACTTGGTGGCGGTACATTACTAGATAACGGTGGCTATACTGTAAAACTTGCATCAATTCTATTAGGCGAGACAGCACGAATTGTTTGTTCTAATCTGAATTACATAGAAGATTTTAAGGTTGACATCTTTGGTACAGCAACAATGATAAATGATTCGGGGTTAACAGCTCAGCTTTCATTTGGTATGGATAACTGCTATAAATGTGATCTGGAAGTTTGGGGCAGTAAAGGGAATTTGTTTACAAACCGGATTTTTACTGCACCTGCAGGATTCACCCCCAAATTGGTCAAAAAAGTCAATAATGATCCGGATATTTTGCTTAATCTTCCCGAAGACTCATCTTTTGAAAAATCTATCCGAGAGTTTTTGCAATGTATTTCATTGAAAGATAAGAGAGTATCTGCGTATAAAAGCATTTTAAAACAAGCAAGACTAATAGATAATATAAGGGAGATTAATCAATGATTCCGTTTAACAAAGCTTCAATTACAAAACTCGAAGAGGAATATTTAATAGATGCATTACATCATAGTAAACTTTCTGGCGATGGCAAATATACGATGAAAGTATATGAGATGTTGAAGCAACGCTTTGACTTCGATAATGTATTATTGACAACTTCCGGTACAACTGCTCTGGAAATGTCTGCATTACTTATTGATCTTCAGCCGGACGATGAGGTTATAGTCCCTTCGTTTACTTTTTCGTCTACTGTAAATGCGTTTTTGTTAAGGAGAGCAAGACCGATTTTTTGTGATATTAGGCAAGATACGTTAAATATGGATGAATCACTGATCGAAGGATTAATCACACCTAAAACGAAGGCCATTTACTGTGTCGATTATGCAGGTGTGCCATGTGAAATGGACACAATTAATCGTATTGCGGAAAAATATGGCTTGTTTGTTATAGAGGATGCAGCTCAGTCTATCGGTTCAAAGTATAAGGGTAGATTTGCAGGTTCATTGGCGGAGTTTGGATGCTTCTCTTTTCATGAAACGAAAAACTATGTTATGGGTGAGGGTGGTGCTATCGTACTTAACAATGATAAGTATTTAGATCGTGCTGAAATCATTCGAGAAAAGGGAACGAATCGTCGCCAGGTTTTAAAGGGATGGGTAGACAAATATACATGGCATGATATCGGATCATCTTTTTTGCCCTCTGATTTGTTAGCGGCTGTTCTGACTGCTCAATTAGAGCGCTTTGATGAAATAATGGAGAAGCGTTTATTAATCTGGAATACATATCACGAGGGATTGAAGGAATTAGATGAAGAAGGGTACTTGCGAAGAACTGTTGTTCCTGATACCGTTCAACACAATGGTCATATGTACAATATCCTCTTGCCTTCGGATAAAGTGAGAACAGGTTTGGTTGATAGTCTTAAGAGTGAAGGTATTATGGCGTACATATGTTATGTTCCGCTTCATTCAGCACCTATGGGTCAGAAGTTGGGGTATCATCCAGAGAATTGTCCAATAACGGAGGACTATGGTTCCAGAGTTCTTAGACTGCCATTATTTGCGGATATGACTAAGGAGGATGCTCTTTTTGTAATTGATAGAATTACCAGGATATTAAAGAGATAATAGTTTAAATCGAGAATTAGTATTATTGTTTTATTATATAGTACAATGGCTCTATGAATATGCTTTAGACAGTTTAAGGGATATGATGGGCGTTAAGGTTCTTAAACAGAGCTTTAATGAAAAGACTCTTTTTAGATAAATGCTCTGAATTCTAGATATAATCATTGCATTTCATAATGGACTATGATAATATAGCTATATAAACATTATAATCAGTTAACTAGAATAGAGATTTCAATTATAGGTGTTATAATGTGTAATAAACAAGATCGAGATTCAAAAAAAGGTAATTAGTAATATGGTTGGTTCTGAAATTGTTCTTGGATTAATAACTACTGTTGGAACTGATACTGAAAATGTTATCAGGTATATGAAGGAACATCTGAATAAATTTTTATATAATGTTGAAGTGATTAATGTATCATCTGAAATCCTATCGACATTCTCCGAAGGGAACGGTGAACTAAACTTCACTACAGAGTATGACCGTATTAAATACTTTATGGATTTAGGCAATGACGTAAGGGAAAGAACTAATGATGCAAGTATCATTATGAAAGGTGTAGTAGCTTATATCCTTAGCCAAAGGGATTCTGTTGATAATCCCTCACCAAGAGAGCGAACAGCATATATTATTAAGTCAATTAAACATCCTGACGAAGCAGATTATCTGAAACAAGTGTATGGTGATGGCTTCCATTTGATTGGTATCACAAGCAATATTTGTAATAGAAAAAACTATTTGACGAATGTTAAGAATATGGAATCGTCTCAAGCACTTGAATTAATGACGAGAGATTCAGATGAAATCAACGACTTAGGTCAGCATACTCAGGATGCATTTCAAAACTCTGATTACTTTATTAATGTGGGAGCAAATACAAATGACATTCAAAATTCTGTTTTTCGATTAATTGATTTGCTTTTTGGCAATCCTTTTATTACACCGACATTTGAAGAATATGCAATGTTTATGGCTTATGCTGCTTCAATGAGATCTGCTGATTTATCTCGACAAATTGGAGCCGTGATAACCAGAGATAATGAAATATTATCTTCTGGAGTAAATGATTGTCCCCGATATAAAGGAGGATTATACTGGCAGATACATGATCAAAATTGTTATTATGATGAAAAAAATGGGCGTGATTATATGCTTGGATTTGATTCGAACAAAAAAGAACAGAATGAGATTATAGATAAGATACTTTTGAATTTGGGTGTTGAAAATACACCAGACAATAAAAAAAGAATAAAAAGATCCGGAATAGGAGCATTAACAGAATACGGAAGGGTAGTTCACGCTGAAATGGAGGCTATCCTTTCATGTGCTAGAAATAGCATTTCTAGTAAAGATGCCACAATGTATGCCACTACTTTTCCTTGCCACAACTGCGCAAAGCATATTATTGCGGCAGGAATAAAAAAGGTAGTATATATTGAGCCTTACCCTAAAAGCAAGGCTATAAAATTTTATAAGCGTGAAATATCGACCGAATTAGAAGATGTAGGGGAAAAAGTTGTTTTTATCCCCTTTTCCGGAGTAGGACCTCGTAGATACATTGATTTATTTGCTATGACTTCAAGCAAATGGGGTCAAAAGATTAGAAAAGATGAAGATGGTAATAAAGTTGAGTGGGACAGAACCAAAGCAAAAATCCGGAATCCAATGAATCCATTGTCATATCTTGATTATGAAAAAGTTGCCTATTTATCATATTATGATGAGATTAAAGGAGAGGATAATAATGGCTAGTCGCTCTAGAATAAATATGAATGAAACACACACAATAATTATTGAAAAAAGAGTTACAAAAGATAGTTATGAAAAAATAACTAATAGTACAAAAAGTTGGCCGCAATGGAAAAAAAATATATGTAATAATGAACTTATTATTTCTGTTAGATCTAAAAAGATTTAAATTTTCAAAAATAAAAACGGAACTGTTATATATTTGAATAATATTATATGTAATAATGCTTTTTAACTGTATGGTGGAAGTAAACGGAGATATAAAAGCTATGCTCACATTAATGCAAGTGCCAAATGAGACAGATAGACATCCGCCACAGACATCGGTTTGGCACTGTTGCAGAAGGAGATTATTTAGTAATAATCTATTCTGTTAAGGAAGCATGATGAGAGGCACGATTCACAAATTATAATATCGAATGAAATTAGACCCAGTCTCAGGGAGTTTGCTCTCTGAGGCTGGGTCACTTTTTAATATGCAGTTAGCAGTGATTCTACGCTGTATGATTCAAAATCCTGAAATAAATGATTCAGTGTTTCATTGATAGTCTCTATGTTTGTGTTCCAGTTCTTAACCATATCCTTGAACTTGAGATAGTCGATGATAAAATCATAGATTGGCGTTCCGGAGATGAGATGATCCTCGGCCAAATTCAAGAAAGATTCATCAGTGATCGTATCGATCACTCTGGTTGTAAAGAGTAAATAGTCTTTTGTAGACGAAGCTGACGTTTCCGTTGCATTTTCTTCACTTAATCCGCAAAGCCAGTCTAATGAGACATTCAATGCGGAAGCAAGAGCATAAGCAGAGGATAGATTTGGCTTTTTTGTTGATGATTCATAACCGCTGATGCTGAGAGGAGATACTCCTGATTGTTCAGACAGTCCTTTTTGTGATAGTTCGGCTTTGATTCTGGCGGCTTTGAGTCTTTCTGAAAAGACAGCAGACGAAAATTCTGATTTCATTTTTCTCCCTTTTCCTTTCTCAAATAGTATGTCCCGGTATTCGACATAGTGCTGGTGATACCGGTAAACTATTTCCTATGGTGGTTGTAAGAATTGTTGCTTTGAAATTATAAAAAAATATATTATTTTCAGTACTACTCTATAGAGAAGTAAAGTACTACTCTATAGAGTAGTATATATATTATAATATTTATAAATAGCAATGTCAATAATAATTATCTAAATAATAAAAGTTCTGAAATTGTTATAAAATAATATAAAAGTTGTTGACAAACATATGATTGTTATGATAGTATAATAGAAAAGAAAACGCCGCGTAGGGTACGGCAATACCTTACGCGGCTTGAACTGAAAACCTGGACGGAATTACAGCTCATGGGATAATTATACATGATTCTCCTTAAGCTGTAAAGGTGTTTTTGCAGTTTAAGGAGAATTTTTTTGAAAAAATGTAAGCTTTACAAGACGCTTACATCTATTCTAATCATGGAAAAACACGGTCGCTATGGATCTTAACAGCGGCTAAATAAAATGAATATAGGAGGATAACTATGTTTAGAAAATATGATCAAATTGATAGGGCTCAAATCAGTCCTCAGGATATTGAGAAAATGACTCGCTTTATAAAGAAAACCTATGAGGATGGCACCTGTGAAAAAGTTGCGCGCATAATCGAGAAGAGAATGCGTATCACCTCTGATACATTTTTTGAGGATTAGGCGATTCTGAAAAGGATGAGACAAAGATTATTGCAGAGTCTGTTTATTCAGATATCGATAAACATATTGATAAGTTATTTCTGCAATGCTATTTTATAATGTTTACCATCTAATTTCATGCCAACACTATTGATAGAAACGGGAGGTAGGCTGTATGAAATGTGAAATAATGATTGAGAAGAAGCTTGTCTGTATTTGGCTCAACCGGAATGAGTCTGCTGCGCCTGAGGTGCCGGCGTTGCTCAAGCCGATATACCAAAAGTATAAAGCTATTAATTATACGGTAGTCGTATTTCGATCAGGAAGTCAGAATTTGCTTAAGTTATCAAGTGAGCTGTTAAGGTACAACCGTCGTCTGTTTGCAGAAAGAGAAGAAGAAAGCGCCGGGAAAAAAGACCCTACTCGGGAGAATCAATCGGGATAGGCATTAATGGTAATACGGAGAACCGGAGAATTGCATAAAGCTCAATAAATCTTTTTTGAGCTTTACTCAAAGATCATTGTTTGTATCAAAGAGCAATTAATTATTTCTTATTCCATTGCTATTGGTCGATAGAAAACGGCTTGAACAGTGAGCTTTTACCGTGTCTCAAAAATCCCCCCTCTTAAAAAGTGACGTATCAACATGTTTTCAATATCCCTGATAGACCGTCAAAAAGATCATCCTTTCATGCGACCCATTTCCCTTCAATATAGAGAATAAAGGGATCGTAACGCTATTGCCGGACAGCCTTAATACAAGCAGATTCAGTCCGGTGTGCTAATGCTTGATTTATCGGCGAATAATAAATGACAATACGCCTCCTATGAGTAAGAGCTTATTTCTTACATAGGAGGCGTATCTTTTCGTTTTATGTTTTTTATATCGGTTCTCCGATTTTGCAGTTGACGTTGATATTGCTCAGCCATTTTTGGATGAGCGTTGCGTCCATGATCGTGATCTCTGAATCGCGGTTCACATCGGCAAAATCGGCACTGACGGTGCAGGGTGTATTGATTCCTGCCTCGTGGCGCAGAATGTACGTTGAGTCCGCAACGGTGACATCTTCGCTGCGGTCTACATCACCGAGCAAAGTCTTGATCTCGACAAAGGTCATTCCGTTTTCTTTAGCGTATGTTTCAGCGGCAGTACCCTTGAAGCCGCGTACAATGAACTTCTCGTTATCGGTATCACCGTAGATGTCCTGATTGACATAGTACGCAAACGCGTATTCGCCGATCGAGGTAACGGACGCGGGGATAGTGATTTCCTTGAGCGTTCCGCAGTAGATGAACGCGCCTTCACCGATGGAGGTAACGGTATCGGGAATAACGATACGCTTGACTCTTTTGGTTCGCTCAAGACAGTAGTCGATACAGAAATTGTCGCCGATCGATACGACCGGTTGATCGTTGATCTCACTCGGGATCTCAAAGGTATCCGTCAGATTGTCGGGGACGTCGTCGTATTGATAGACCTCAACACCCTCATTCCTGTTGCGGATCGAAAACAGAGAATCTCTCTTTTCAATAGAATAGTAGCGCGGCGCATCCATATTGTAGCCGGCTTCCACCTGGTAGTAGTCCGTGCCGTCATAGACCATCGCGTTGGCGTGGCCGTAGCCTGCGCCGGAATCCTTATTACCGTTTCTCCACCAGCTTTGCAGACCGATCATCTGCGCCATTTGTACGATCGTGGAGGTAGAAGCCCAGCAGTCGCCGCCTCCCGTAACGACCATACCGACGGCGTTGCTATAGCGGTAATCGTATTCTCTGTTTGCGACAAACCGCGCGATCGCGTCGATCTTCTCATAGGTCGTCATGGATGATGTGATGTTTTGATCGAGATACTCGCGCATCACATTCTCGGTATACTTTTTTGCATAATTAACGGCGTTGATATGATACAGCTCAGTCTTTCCGCCCGAGGATACAGTGACATATCCGCCGTTTTCCGAGACCGTCTCTTCGATCTGATCCGGTTCTCTGCCTTGAATAGGGGAGGAGTAGCCGACGTTCCCGTAATAGTACCAGGTCCTTTTGGCAAGTGTCGCTACGCCGTTTTCAACGGTCACATCCCACGGATCGAGTGAACGGATCTGCGGATTGGTCATGCCGCTCGTCGGGAAACGATAACTCTGAGGATAATCGGAAGGAAGGGAAATATAACTGCTGTAGTCGCTGTTCAGATAATACAGATCGACATTCTTCGCGTATACATCGGCATAATCCACAACGTTGACACGGATATAATAGGTACGATTCTTGGCGGCGACTTTGATCTCTCCTCCCGCAAAACTGTATTCAGAAGTAATGTCGGTAGGAGTCTTATCCTCCAAAGGCTCCGGATAGGAGTTGTAGCCGTACCAGTAGGTATAGGTGACGGCGGGGGTGATCAAGCCGCTCTCAGATACCGAGACGCCCTTCGGATCCAGCGATGTAAAGGTTGGATCAACAAGACCGTCGGTGTTGATCTGATAGCTCTGCGGATACGAATCCGGAATCGACATGTAGGATGTCGCCCAAACCTCGATCGCATACAGAGTGACATACTCTGTTGTCGCGGATGTGGGTGCCGGGTCAACTTCTGCCGCATGACCCGGCATCGCAAATGACAGGATGAGGGTCAGGATCAAAATGATCGAAACGGAAAACGATAATGGTTTGGTTTTTGCTTTCATCTAATTCTCCTTTTCTTGATCTGTATGTTCACGGACAAAAAGCAGTACGGGAATATGCAGACTATTTAGTATAAATATATCATATACTTATTCTCTGTAAATTGCAAGACTGAGATAATCACGGGAGGAAGAGAGCCTATGATTGCCTTTTGTGTAAGGCATATATTCATCCATACTGCTGATTTAATTATTCATACAGGTTGATACTATACTCCTATAGGAGTATATAGTAAAGTCATATGAAAAACTATTCCTCTGGGAATAGCTTGAGAAAAGAGGGTACAGGATGATACGATGCAATTATTATGGTACAAAGGACATTATCAAAAAGCCTTAATTTGATTATGGAAGACAAGATTACGATTATGATCGCGGCTGCTTCTACTGAACCGATTCCATCAACATGGTGCGGGCTGAGTATGTAATTAAGCTGGCAAAGGCGCTGTATTGTGAGCCTGAGGAGTTACTGGAGAGGGTAAGTAGTATAAAGAAGTCATCGTTGTATTTTCCCAGGTGTAGTATGTATGCAATCGCTCCGCAATATCTTTTTGGTGTTACGGAGTAAAGCATCTGTTTAAGGTTACTAAAGAAAAGAGAAATTCAGGGCTAAAAGTGAAACTCTTAAACAGTAACCTCACCACACTATTTGTTAAAAAGAGGCAGTCGTGCTTTATTGGGCGCGGCTGCTGTTTTTTGACAGTATGCTCTTGGCAATGAATCCTTTCTAATCTTCGAAATAAATGAGCTGAACTGCTTGTCATAATTAATAATGATGGATTTACAAAACAGTTTAAGTTTTTCTGTGTATTATGTACAGAGAACACGTGTATATTTCTACATTACAATAGTAGAAATATGTGGAACGCCGTCGAAATTGATGGTAAAATAGAATATATATTTATACAAAGAAGGAAGAATTATGTGCAAAATATCTGAAATAATTAATTTGAATAATCGCCTACATACTTCAAGCGGACATACGATAGATGATCCTTATTTGGAACAACGCTTTAAACAATCGGTTGAGTGGTACATACGAAAAGCTAAACAGGTGAAGTTTATTTACTTTCTTTTAAGTATTATCGGGATAGTTGTTCCTGCAACAATTCCGATAATTAATAGTGTATTATGTTATAGCGAAAAAACAAGATTGATCGTAAATTGTCTGTCTTTTGTTACATCTGTATCAGCGGCATTATTATCATTAATAAAAGCCAAGGAGAAGTGGCTCCATTTTAGATGTGTTGCTGAGCTACTGCAGTCTGAATTGAGTCTTTACGCAGAAGGTGTCGGACGCTATCGTGATAAATCAAAACGCAATCGATATTTTGCTGAAAGAATAGAAAAAATAATGGCCAACGAAAACAAACGTTGGTTGGATATTGTTAACGATAATTCAAATAAAAAAGCAGAAAGAAAAAAACGGTATAGAGTAAAACCGTGATTATAAATAAGTAAAAGAGATCCTTTGATTTGTAGGAGGAAATAATAATGGAACCTATTAACAAGAATACATTTCATGAATGGATTGAGTGTAAAAACCGAGTCCAAAATCGCTTGATGGAGAATCAATATAAACAAGGCGAAATCATTGAATTTCAAGTTATCATTAAAGAAGATAATATAGAGAATTTGATTTATTTTTTCCCGATTGCTGATATGGCAAGAATGTTTAGGTTCAAAACGAAACTTGTCATTACTGTTAAGGGTGGTAAAAATAAAGATCAATTGACTTCAAAGATCAAACAGTTTTTGTTTTTACAGCAGATTTTCAGAGAGAGTTTATCAATCGTCGTAAACGGAAAAGATACTACATCGCAAACACGATATGGACGTTTACAGCCGATTATTGCTGTTACAAATAGTGAAAGTCAGTTCCAATACAAAAAGATCGGTGTTAAAAATATCAATGATGAGGATATATGCTTTCTTTTAGATTTGATGATCACAACATCTATCCGGAAAAACAATCTTACAACTGATGAGTTGGAACGCCTTCTAAAAATAACAAATAGTCATCCGGAACTGTATACAAAAAATTTTATCTATGATAATCAAGATAAAATGGATACTTTACACAGTAAGGATATGCGCTGGGGAAGTCTGTTCTTTATCGGACCGGACGATGATATGAATATCGTTTATTCCAAAATGATTTACTCAAATTTAGCGAGTATAATCGATATCTTGAAAAAGAATAAAAACGGTTCAGGTGTAGCGAAGGAAATTATCTCCTATTTTATGAAAGAAACGGATACATTACCTTTAATAACAAAGTATGTCTGTTCGTTGATTATCCGCTACCTAGTTGAGTCTGAGGTTTTACAGAACAATATCGCCAACCTTGATGATGAAGATATAGATGAAGATAAAGATGAAGACAATTATAATGACTCAGGTGATGAAATCGATGAGGATTTAAAATTTTACAAATCGCTTTTTGATATCTCTTTAAATCATGCCGAAGCTGTTTCTGATGGCTTGAGACAAATCATTGAGAACGCCTGCCTTTATTCGCAAAGCAAATCTGCATATTTCTATTTGAGAATACACAGAACAGAAATTGAGGCTTCTTCCAATACAAAAACAAGATTTGAAATAGTGCAGAACAACGTAAACACTTTGCTTTCCCTTCATGAGGAATACAAAGGTTATAAACTAAAGTCAGAGAATAAGTTTTATCTTGAGATATGCTTCGTTGATAATGCCTTTGGTCGTAATGGAACAAAAGGTATGAAGGAGCATTTTGAGGCTACAAGAAGCAATGTTACTGTAAACGGACTCAAGGATATTTTTCGTTATGAACCGCACAGCAAAAGTGACCTGCTTATCCATTATGGCCTGAGAATATTCGAACGGACTGTTCGCATGAATCATGGCGCGTTCATAGTGAGAACACCTTCAGGAGAAGAGGGAATAAAAGGCTATACATACCGATCACTTGTTAATCAAATAGACAAGAATACGAAAGATTATAAAACTGAGATATCAAAAAACACCAGAGATAGAGAGTATTATTCCGGAACAATATATAAAGCGATTATTCCGATTTCTGATAATTTAGGACAAGATACCGCAATCGTAACACAGGAACCGATTGAGTTATTTGAAACACGGTACATCCGTGAGAAGTTTATCCCTTATTTAATTAATATTGAGTTGACAGAGGAAGATAAACAGAGTCATCCGAAAAACTCTTTGGTTAATTTGCTCTGTATACAATTGAAAAAGCTTCTTAAACCAATAGCAAATCAGATAAACCGGATTATTTGCATTCGTCCTGTCGGGTTTACTGTTATTGATATGGAACTGATTGCAAAAGCTATAGTAAACTATCAATTAGAAGACAAAGATAGCACTTACCGCATAGCACTGATTCTCAATGAAAAGAATCAAATTATCGAGTTTACTAGGATGTATGCTGCTTTTTGTGATATCAGCGGAGAAAACTATCAGCGATTTCGTCTTAAAGATTCCCAGATTGCTATGTGTAAGCTTGATGATTCCTCACAAATTCCGTGTGTTTGTTATGTACTGTGCGGTAATGACTTGGTGTCGGCGCAGCGTAGCGTTAGAAATTATCTCTATTTCAATTCTGAAACAACTATGGAATTTTTGCCCGTCATCAGGTATCTTACTGGTTTTTATGATGAGCGAAAAACAACAAATATAAAGCCTATAGAGACAGACGCTACACCGATTTTTCCGTTTGATCTATATCTTGATATCGATAATTCTGAAGAATATCATAATGACAGGATAAACCCTATCGAAGAAAAAATATGGTTTTTTCAATATATCAACCATAATTTGCTCAGTGATATGCAAACAACGCCTAATGGATGTTGTCTAAGCAATGTACATGTGAGCATTGGATCTAAAATCCACGTTGATAAATACTATAATGCAGATTTTTTGTTTAATAATTATGCCAATGTGTATAGATTTGCATACTTAGTAGCACGTGATATACTGGATGACTATCTTTCGCTTGAAAAACAGAGCGGATTATTAATTGAACGAAAGACTATTGTCATGGTTGCTTACGGTGAGTATTCGCTGATACTGATTCAGAAGATATGCAATATATTGAAAAAAGAGTGTTCAACAATAGAACAGGTTGATTATATACTTTTTCCTTCATATATTCGGGAAGAGGAACAACGAGAATGGCTGGCGCAAGGAAGTGAGATTCGTCAGTTTTTACACCGACACCATATAAGAGACAATGATCTCGAAAAATATATCTTTTATCCTGTTATACCTCTTTCTACCACTTTATCCACTGTCCAAAGAATTCAGGATTTTATTATTCGTATCTGTAAAAGTGAAAACTTAAAAACTCCCCCTGTTTTCGGATTGAATTCTTCATTGGTAGTAGTAGGCAAAAAAGAAGAGAATAAGAGGATCAGCGAATTTTACTGGGATGAATTTGATGAAGATAAGAAAACAATTCAAATTAAATCGATTAATCCTGTTGTCGAGTCCTGGCATGATAGAAGGGTAAAGTATATATTTAATCCTGAAGGAAAGTGGTATAAGGCTTCTCAGACAGAAATCGGCGCTTTAGATTCCAGCCGATGCGGATGCGAAATATGTAATCAAGATGATAAAAGCAACGGCAATAGAAAGAGTTTGATAGGGGTTGATAAAACTTCTACCTTGCCTAATGTGATTTTTGATAGCCTGAATCACAAGAAAAAGCTGTTTGATCTTGAATGCATTACGACGACTTATCCCCCAAAATCAACAAAGCAGGAAAGGAGAAAGGAAGCAGAAAGAATTAATAAGAAACGAATTGATAAAGTATACGGAAAGCTTCGATATTCTCATATCTCATGTGAAAAGAACCATTTTCAGTACGATCTTGATTATGAACGATATTGCAGGGAAAAAGATAATCTCGACAGTATTATTAATTGGTTGAAAACAGTCGTAAGACCGTCTGTCAATAATGATGCGTTCAATATCATTGTATCGCCGCTGAATGCGTCTAACTCCGCTTTTTTAAAGGCTGTGATCGAAAATGCATTTGATAATAACAGTAGGATAATCAATATAAAAATCAATTCTTCTTTCAGAGATGAGATTCGCTCAAAATATGAGCATATCACCAACGAGTATCAAAGTCTGTACCAAAATATCAGCGGAGCAAAGGTAAACGTATACTTTGTGGATAACTGTATCGTCGAGGGTACAACTTTCTATCGCAGTCGTCAATTTGTGTATATGCTTTTGTCCGGATTTGGTATGGATATGAGATGTGTTTCATTATATGAAGGCATTATATTACTGTCTAACAGAAGCTCTTATGAAACGATCCAAAACCTTCTTCCGGATAAGATTGATCAACATTTTTATTACTACATGCGGTTGAATGTACCCTCCTTTAACACAAAAAACAGCATTTGTCCAGCGTGTCAGTTGACAAATCAGTACCATCTGATGTGGAAGCGCTCAACTACACCCATGATTGCAAACGAATATCGGCGGCTAAAAGAAAAGCACTCTCCGAAAACCGTGATCGAATATGATAAATGGCTCAACGAAACAATTGATGTTTCTGATATACCGGATTGGTTTATGTCGTGGCTGTATTATTCTGTAGAGTTTGTACCCGGTGTTGGTTTCAGATATGTTGATATTAACGGTTGCGTACATGAACTGTTTGGTCCGGAAGGGTGTCTAGCTGCTTTATCGGAGAAAAATATTAAAGGTGTTTTGCGTTTTGGAAAATCAGCTTTTACAGAATTGTTGTCTGAATGTGATGATCAAAGGAAAATAGCGATTTTTATAGATATAAAAAACGTTTATCGCTGCATTATAAAGCCCGGAAGAGATTTTGCTCGGATGATATGTACACATAATATCTTTAAGATTTATGAGACCGTTCATTCAAATGCTGTGAGCAGAGAGAATAATCCTTTAGAGTATGAGAGGAGTTTGAGAGAGGGAATATTGTCTCACATAAAAGAAGTATTTCATAGCATAGAGATCAAAGCGAAAGAAAACGGCGTTAAACCAAAAGGTGTTCTATGGCTGAAATTCGAGTGGCTGATCTCTTATATCAAAATTTTGTCCAGGAAGCAGCCGGCTCAGTATTATCAGCTTCGAAATGCAGTTTATATTATTCTATCGGAGCTACTTGACGGAATGCTTAAGATGGATGAGAACAACGAATTGAGTTTCATTCTCGATCTATGTAATCCGAGTGAGAACATCGACAGTAACAATAGTTTTATGCCGGATCTGAAATTTACATTTTTTCTGACAGTTGTTCGAATGCTTGCCGCCTTGTATTCTTCTTATATCATCAATAATTTACCAGAAATCTTTACGTTTTACGACAGGTGTTTTGACCAATATAAAGCTTCGAAGCAGTATAAGAATTTTTATGGTAATAGCAGTGCTGATTATATTCATTATACAAAGTTGGTTTCATTCCCTGTCGAAGAACAGTTCGGATTTGATATTGCTAAACTGATAAAATGGTCTTCCGTTTACGGTGTGGATGACAGTAAGTGTCATATGGTAGAGCGAGTTTTGAAAAAGTATATCATCTTACCGAATCAAGATGTAAGTAAATGGATGAGCGCTTTAAAGCTTGCTTTTTTGGAGAATACACAGGTGATTTACAGAGGTTTCAAAAAACTGAGGAACTTGTGGTATGAAATGCTATCAAAAGATAAGTTTGACCTGGTTTTCAGTGAGTTTCATGAAATGCTCAATAAACTGAAGGATAGTAATGGACTTAGGAATGAAGCAAGTTCATTACTCCCTCTGGCAGACTTCATGGGCTTTCAGGAAAGAATTAACGGAGGAGAACTGATAAAGTTATGCTACAAGCTTACCAGCATGCTGATGTTGTTTTATCGTTTGTGTGAACTTGAGTCGAAAAAGAAGCCTATTACCAATCCATATGATTATGTGCATCTATGTAATTATATGCGCAATATTACAGCTTGTTGTATGTGCAAGATAATAGGTGTCAAGGAGCACCATATTACAACGATAGCCTCGTCCGATGAGTTTGCGGATTATCTGACAGACGGAGATTTGTCTGACGAAGCGATAGATACGATTGTCACGAAATATAAGAACCTTATACATGGTGATTCTCAGACAATGATTGATAAAGCTGTGACAGGGTTTATATCAGAAAACGGCAGTAAGCTGTTTTTAATACCTGTATTAATTGAAGACAGCCGAAAAGCGGTGAACTTCGACCCCGATTATTACTTAATTATGTACAAGGGAACAAGCTTTAAAGAAACCATGGACATAGAGCCTCTTTCCTATGACGATTTGTGGAATATCAGAAATGTTTTGTTCCTGAGAAATCGTCTTGAGATTGTGTTAACACGTGATATGTCATATCTTCGTGACATGGTATCCAGTTATGGCTATATTGAGCCATTGAACGATGATAATAAACCTCGAATCCTCCATATTTCTGATTTGCATATCAAAGCAGAAGAAAAAGACCTGACTGAAAGAAGCAGGAAAATAGATGATGATGTAAAAAAGGCGATTGACGAATGGACTTTGCAGCTGGATAATAATAAACCCGATCTTCTGTTGATTACAGGTGATGTTATCACAGGTGATTATAAAGCGTCAGTTTTGAAGAAATCTTATGAAAAAGCCGAACATACAATAAAACACATTGTCAGAAAGATATGGAGTGAAAAATCAGAGTACGGTGAAGATTATATCCGCAGTGACTGGAAAAAACGTATTCTTATATCGACCGGTAATCATGATTATGCGTCAATGAACGAGTTGGAAGCACATAATCTTTTGCGTATTACAACTTCGGGTACACCCGGCGCTTTAGGAGATACGATGATAAAGTATTCGTACTTTGTTAATTTTATCCATAGTTTGCTGGGCGCTGAGATTGATGAGATTGTCAGGTATGATGTCAATCAGATTGTTAACTATGAAAAGCTCAAGTTAAGTGTTGTTAATTTGAATACTAACAGTGATGTGAATCCTTTGAGAACAAACAAAGTCAAGGTGAATGCTGAAGAGGTTAGCAAGATGAGGTCGCATACCAGTATGGAATCCAATCTGGTTTATATGATGCATCACACACCGATGTATGATATTAACTATTTGAGCGATGTTTATTATCTTCACTATTCCATCGAGAACAAGGTGTTTGAAGAAATACTCAATGCAGAATGTAAGTTTGAACCCGGTGAGGACAATCATCCGAATGGAGTGTGGCTAAAGTTGATCCACAGCCTTGCACATGATTTTAAGATGGATATGTTCGGTCTGACTGCGGAAGAACAAAAACAACTTCTCAAAAGAATTCTATCTATTATTGAGAAAGAGCGTAAAGATGAATATATTGAAAAAAGACTTGAAGATTTTCTATATTATATTAACTGCAAGGATCCGATTTCGGACGATAAGTGCAGGCATATAAAGTACTATCTCAGGGAGCGGGAATATGCAACAGAACAAGATACGAATCAATACATAGAGTTTGCAGCAAAGCATTTTAGTTCTCTGGGCAGGTCGGAATACAAGTTTACAATTCTGGGCGGTCATACTCATGAGTCGGCTGTTATCGATTTTACTCCTGACAATAATATGTCAGAGTGTTTGGGTATTTTTGAAGCAGGAAGATTTTTAGAGCGGGATGAAAATAACAATATTACACTCAATTATTATCTCTTGTCCCTGGAAAATTCTGTTGACAGTGATTCTGCTTCTGTGACAATAAGCCAATCTCCCAAAAAACCAAAGGTGAAAAATTTGCATCAATGTAATACCTTGAAAAGGATCATTCACTTTTCTGAAGATGGTAAATGTTAATAAGTCTACGAACGAAAGAATAAGATTGGAATAAAACGGATTAATGCCCATAATTGGCGATGTTTCCAGATGGCGAATATTACCGAAACCCTCCAATTCGCCAACCACATGGAGCGGTTACAGCGTAATAATATCCGTGATTAAGCCGAAGAAAAGAATTGAATGCATAAGAAAGCCCACTATCAGAATGAATCTCTGACAGTGGGCTTGCCTTATTGGATCAGCTATATCGGAAAGAATATAGGATACAGCTTTTACTGCTTTTGATAAAAAAGGCAGATTACTTCTCCACCTTAAAGGTAGTTTATTTTTTTATGAGATTTGAATTCTTCTGCCGGTATCTGTTCTAGATATTCCTTCACCAAGAAGATTGATTTCCCGGAATAAAGTAGCTTTTCTTCCGGATCCTCTATCTCGATCGAGATGGAGTTGCTGCCGTGGCACATAAGGAATACCGACGCAATAATGTCGGTTGCTTCTCTTTCAAAAAAGTATTGGTTTTCACATGCAGTATACAGAATTACGAAATGATATCGTTTTGATGCTTGCGGTCAATCTCGTAAAGGGTTAGAACTGCACGTATGGAATGGAACACCGAATATACAATCTGATGGCAGAGCTTCTGTGTCTTTTCCGATTATATAATAGAACTGTGTCTTCGCGGAGTACTAAACGCAAATACCAGTCTGATGTTTTGAGCTGGATTTCTATTTCTCATCTTGCATATTTGATCCCATCTATAACGGCATTCTGATAGAATAGCAGAAACACGGGATACCTTTCAGTATGTTCCGCGCGCTTAACAATGATTGAAGCTTTGGTACCACAACTGCCTGTCGCTCGGAATTCTGTTCATGGATAAAATCTTTGCTGTTTCTTTATCAACTGAAGTCGGTTCAAATTTACCTATATGAGTATAACTCATACAGCAATCATGAAGTTGTTTCAATAGATGTAAGTATTTTTTACATAATTAAAGATAACATTCCATTCTTTTGTCGTTAGTTTTCGTGTCATCGCATATCTGAGCAAGTCTCGTATGACAGGATTCTGATATACATATTCAGTGATATCTCTTGGTAACTCCGGAGGATCTTTGCTTTCAGCGGCGAGATCGTACAGCTTATTCCGATCTTTTTCGCTTAATTCCAAGGAGTCGGCGATTTCTGTCAACAGATCAAAGGATGGCGCAGATCTCTTTCCGTTCTCTAAACTTGACAGATAACCCGGTGAAATCTTCCAATTCTTAGCCGCAACCTTAGCCTTCAGATTCGATTTTTCCCTCTTGTCTTTTAAGTAATCACCAAATTTCATATAATTTCTCTCCTTAGCATTTTCGCTTTATACGCTGTTACCAGTTTATCTTCAACTGGTTTGCAAACAAATTTGAAAAAATTGTTGAAAAATGTTGGAAAATATTGGAAAGTGTTATATAATAGCGATCAAGGAGGGAGTGTAATGGCTAAAAGGATCAATTTGTTGGTCGTTGAAGATGATAACGATATTTGTTTGGAGTATGAAGCATACTGCAAAAGTTTGGATGATGTATTCCTGATTGGTACTTCGGGCGATTCGAATGAAGCGCTGAGTATTACAAAGGAGTTCCTTCCCAATGCTGTCGTGCTTGACTTAGAGCTGTTCTATGGCAAGGGAAGCGGCTTTGATTATTTGATGAAGCTGGATCAGCTCCATTTACAAATACTCCCGTATATTTTGGTTGTAACCAACAATCTCAGCAAAGTGACGCATGCGGTATGCCGCAATATGGGCGCTGATTTTATCATGCTGAAATCGCAGCCCGATTACAGTATTCCGACTGTTGTGAATATGCTCCGCAGCGTGATTAACAGCATCCCCGATATGAAACCGGCTCAAAAGACCTGCAGTCCCGCTATCAAAAAGCGTATAGAGGATGATTATAATAAACGGCTGGTACAGCGGATCACCACCGAGCTTGATATTATCGGCATCAGCGCTCGATACAAAGGTAGAAATTATCTGCGCGACGCAATCGAGATGATCTGCCACAAGGAACAGACCTATATTTGTAATGAAGTGGCGAAGAAGTATTCCAAATCCTCCGCGAGCGTCGAACGCGCAATGCAGAATGCAATCGACCGCGCATGGAAAACGACAGACATCACAACCTTGGAGGAGCAATACAAGGCGCATGTCGATCCCAAGAAGGGCGTACCGACGCTTACGGCGTTTATTTACTATTACGCTGATAAAGTGAAAAATGCTATGGAAAATGCCGTCTGAGTTCAGACGGCATTTTGTGAATCAATCAAGTATTGATAATGCCCGTTGCTACGTTGTAGCAGCGGGCGTTTGATATCTATAACAGAGTTATTAAAACACGAACAAAAACCAACACTATCCAACAATGTATTCTAATGTAGGATTCACGGCAACCTTGCTATCTTTGTATTGAAAAATTCAATACAAAGGAGGGATATCCGTGAGCTGGTGGGATTACATCAGAAGACTGTTTGGTTATCGAGGCTTCTAGCAATAAATAAAGGGGTTGATATATTAACCCCTTTATTTTTATGTGAAAGTATGGTACTGTATTATTATACTAACATAATAATACAGAGAGGTTGAAAATGACAAACTCAATTGATTTTTTGATAAATTCTTTTATTGTCTTTTCTTTTCACTACATATCATCGGGATATTTAGTGCTGAAATCACAGGGTGTAAAGCTTATTTTAAAATCTAGAGTATTGTTTTACGTCTTAGGTTTTGTTCTTGCGGCTGTTTTGTCATTTGTTAATCTATACAATATCTATATCGCTCAAGTTATGCTGTACTTTGGAACAGCAATAGCATTAATGTTGGTTGTCCATAAAGCAGATATGAAAATGCTAATGCTTTGTATTATTATGGTAAGCCTTTCACATGTTTTCAATTTCTTTTCGTCAATTATATTTGGAACATTGTTTTGGATTTTTTCTATATCTTATTCAGAGATACTTGTGAATTTAATAATTAGTGCATTTGAATTGGTGCTTTCTATTTTATTAATGTCAATTAAACGCTTCAGAAAGGGATTAAATCTAATTGAAAAGGATAATTATCTTGGATTAGGATTATCGCTTTCAGGGATAGTTTTTATAATAACAGGGGTTGACAATTCAGAAAAAAGACTCTCTGACGTATCTTTTGTTGCATTAATGATGGGTATTGTTATTTCTGGTGTTGGGCTCTATCTCTGGATGCGCCGTAGTCTTACCGCCCGTTATCGTGAACATTTACAATCTCAATCTGAGGAGCATTTTAAAGAACAACTTGAGGAACGCGATAAGGAAATTGAAAAACAGAGGCAATCCAATGAATTTCTGGCGAAGATCGTTCACCGTGATAATCATTTGATGAACTCCTTGAACACGGCTATCGATGCCTGTCAAAACGCTGACGATAATGCTGAGAAAAGTGATCTGTTCCATGAGATACAGACAATGATCAAAGAGCGCGGTGAGTTGATCGACAGAGAACAGCGCGACACAAAATTGCTTCCGTCGACCGGCAGTCTTTTGATCGACAGCACGATCAACGATCTGTTTATTAAGGCCGCAGCACATGGGATCGATTTCGATATGGCGGCTTCTGCGCCGGTGAGTGAGATCATCGGCAAGTATATCTCCCAAACTGATTTACAGACGCTGCTCAGCGATCATATCAAGGATGCGGTGATTGCTGTTGAAGCAAAGGGAGAGGGGAGTGGTAAGATTCTCCTCGATCTTTCAATGCAAAACGATAACTACTGTATCACGATCTATGACAACGGTGTGGCTTTCGAGATCGATACGCTGTCTAAGCTCGGTATGGAACGCGTCACCACCCATGCGGAGTCCGGAGGCAGCGGTATCGGTTTTATGACGACCTTTGAAACACTCAAAAAAGCATACGCGAGCCTGATTATCACCGAGTTTGACAGTACAATGCCGTTCACCAAATCAGTCGCGTTTCGCTTCGACGGCGAGAGCAGCTTTATCATTCAGTCGCACCGTTCAGAAGAACTCAAAGAAAAGCTCACCCGTGATGATGTTGTGATACTCTGATGGGGGTTAATAGAATATCCGTGTATTTGAAAGGCGTAGTCTCTGATACGAGACTGCGCCTTCTGTTTTCATAATAAATATATTCACACAATTCTTTGTATCCCTCACGCGAATCATGCTATTGATCATAATACGGGATAAGGACTAATAAGCAGGGTTGTTCTATAATAAGAGTATGGCAGACTAAGAAATGAATCTTTTCTTTCTCGGTTGCCATATTTTATGTTTCGTGATAGAATTCAATTGTAAACTATTTCAAAGACGGTAAAAGAACTTTATAAAGCAAGTTTTAGGAGACTACTATGAACACAGCTGTTGTGATCAATGCGGGCTTAGGCTCATTAACCATGGGAATAGAAAAAGCCGGCTATCAAGTGATAGCGGCTTATGAAACTGACCCAAAAGCACGATCAGTTCATGAGAGGAACATCAATGCGCCGATCTTTGATCGAATCCCTACAAGAGAGGAGTATGGCGCTTGGGAAGAACCGGATCTTTTGGCGGCTCGGATACATATTAAACAGCCATCGGGAAACGCGCTCCGGTCGGAGCGCCCGATTCAGCAAGAAATGCAGATGTTGGATATAATTGATGGTTGTCGTCCGCGTGCCATTCTGTTTTTTGTGAACCCGGCAGGAGGCAAAACGCTGCTTCCGGGATTCCTGGATAGAATCAATCGTATTGGATACCGCCTGTCATATCGTTTGATAGATGTAGGAGAAGCGTTAGGACTTCCGATCAGAGAACGTACGCTCTGCATAATAGGAGCACGAAATGATAATCATGCCCCATTGCGTTTCCCTGATTTTGATATGTCAAAACAGCATTACTATCCTGAGGACTTTTTAGAAATTGATCATCCTATTGATTCGTGGTATTACGAGATTAATCCACACCATATTTCATATGATGCTTTAGAAAGCGGCCCGTATTTTTGTTGGAGCAACGGAGAGTACAGACCGACAGATATCATAAAATGGAATACGTTGAGGATTCCTCTTGTTAGAGATCATAACAGACCGAGAAGGATCACCCATCGCGAAATAGCCAATATAAAAGCGTTTCCCGAGTATTACAACTTTTTTGATGTGAGAAACAGATCATGGCTGTATAAAGCTTTGATGTATTCGGAGAATATTACTATCGTTAAACAGATCGCCAAAGGATTGGTATATAACAGACCTGTTAGTAGAGGGCGTTTATTTGAAAATTTGTTTTATCGTTATTTGAAGTCTCTTTTACTAAGTCATCCGACTAATGATATGGAGGTGAAAAGAGAGCTTCCGACTAGTGATTATAGAATAGATTTTCGGGTGAAAACACCACAGCAGTTACTACTTCTCGAGTTGAAACTCTATACCGGTCGCACCGTCAATCCTTCAAGGATTCAAGATGCCTGTAAGCAACTCTCTGATTTAAAGGCAGAGGGAACCATCATTCTGACCGTCGCAAATGAAGTGTCGGACAAAATGAAAGCGCAGTGCTTAGATGCTTACGGAATACATATTTGGGATGTAGGCAACTTGCTTTGGCTATTCGAGGATTATCCCGAGATTAAAACTGAGTTTATCTCCTTTTTGGATTATTCCATCGATAGTATCGAGACTAAAGCTCCTGCTGTCGGTATTGTGTGGGATAATTCGGCAAAACCGGAGGTTGAGCCTGATGCGGAGCATGACACGGATTGGGCACAGAAGCTGTCCGGAATCAAACCGGGAACGGAGCATTTCAGAGCTTACGAGGATGCGTGTGTTGAAATACTGAAATATGTACTCGGCGACTACTTAACACTATGGAAAACACAGGAACGATCCAATGATGGTCTGTATCGCTTTGACTTGTGTTGCAGAATCAAAGCCGGAATCAATCAGGACTTTTTTGATACCATCAAGAAATACTTCAACACCAAATATATCGTCTTTGAATTCAAAAACACGAGAGAGAAGATAGGGCAAAAGGAAATATATACTACAGAAAAATATCTTTACGAAAAAGCCTTGCGCAAAGTAGCTGTCATTATTTCCAGAGAAGGAGCTGACAAGCATGCGATGAAAGCGGTAAAAGGAAGTCTTCGCGAAACAGGAAAATTGATTCTATGCTTGTCTGATGAGCAGCTGTTGGAAATGATAGAGAGTAAATATAAGGGAGAACAAGAACCGGCGGATCAATTAGGCGATATGCTTGATGATTTGTTGATTCATCTCGAAAAGTAAGAGTAAGATTATCTGATTGATAATAGTGACACCTCCGCATTAAGATGTGCGGAGGTGAAGTCAAATGTGACATCAAATCAAGCTAAACTGATGCATTGAATGCAGAGTAAATTGCTATTGCTTAAGTAATAGCTTGAAATAAATCCTTTCCTTTTTAGCTTCTCTATCAACTTGTAATTATAATCAGAAACATAAAGATATTTTTTGTGTCTCCGATCTTTATGATGGTAAATCTCCATTCGCGGGATTATCAAGCACCTTACCGTGCTTATCAAAGCGCGAACCGTGACAGGGGCAGTCCCATGACCGTTCAGCGCTGTTCCATTTCAGCGCACAGCCGAGGTGCGGACAGCGTTTCTTTGAGATGGTCAACAGATTTTTCGTTGCCTCAAAACCGTTGACCAGTACCTGCGGTTTGAGGATATTCCTTGACGGGTCAAACACATCGGCACAGTCGTTTTGTTTGCCGAGGATCTTATCCGTGAGTATCATCGCCGCAGCCATTGCGCCGGTCATACCCCACTTGTTGAAGCCGCTGGCGACATAGAGATGATGGGTGCGCTTTGAGTATTGACCGATATAAGGGATGTCGTCAAGGCTCATGCAGTCCTGCGCCGCCCAGTGGTATTGTTCTGCCGAATGAGGATATACCTTTTGGGCAAACTCACGCAGCTCATTCCAGTTGCCGCCCTTATGACCCGTGCGGTGACCTCCGCCGCCGAGCAGGAGAAGATCGCCGTGGTTGCGAAAGGATAAGCCTGTCCGACATTCGTCAACATACATCCCTTCGACATCCTGTGCGTTATCGAGTGCAATGACATAGGAACGGTGTTGATACAGCTTGAGGAAATAACTGCCGTGCGTGTTGATGAAGGGGAAATGTGTGGTTACGATCACGTGGTTCGCGTTGATTGTACCTTGATCGGTGATCGCCAGATTGCCAATCATCTCGCGGACGAAGGTGTGTTCATAAATGTTCAGCCCATCAGCTATCGGAGCGATAAACTTCAGCGGATGGAACTGTGCCTGATTCGGGAACTTTACCGCCCCCGCCGTTTGCATAGGGATATTCAGTCTTTCGCAAAACTTAGCCGCATAGCCAATTTTTTGCAGAGCGTTCATCTCGTCAATGAGCTTTCTGCGATCGGTGACGCTGTACACATAGTTGTCCTTGATCTCATAATCGCAGTCAATCGTTCGGCATAGGGCGGCATACTTTTCAAACGCTCTTTTATTTGCGGTCAAGTATTGCTGAGCCGCATGTGTGCCATAGCTTTTTAGAATTTGATGGTAGATCAGACCGTGCTGATAAGTGATCTTCGCGGTGGTGTTCTGCGTTGTACCCGAGCAGATCGTGTTCTTTTCAACGAGCACATACTTCACGCCTGCTTGGTGCAGAAAATACGCGGAGAGTATCCCCGCGATCCCGCCGCCGATGATCAGTACGTCGGTGTGGATATCTTTCTTTAATTGTGGGAAGTGTAGGAGCTGCACCGTATCTTGCCATATGGATTTCATGTTGACCTTCCGTTCTTCTTTGGGAAAAGAGTAAGCTGGTTTTCGTCGTAGCAAATGCCGAGGAAGATTTCCTTTGCGCTTTTATAGCCCTGCTTTTTCAGCTCCTTTTGGAGCCAATCATCATTCAGACCTTTTCGTTTGAGATTATCTTCCATCACTCTGCCGTCCATGATGATCTCCGTACCGATGTGCTCCGGCTTGGGGTTCAGCTCCATATCCTCGGGGTTCAGAGGACGTTTGGTGCTGATCGGCAGGATTGACAGCTTGCCGTTATATTCAAAGACTGCGGCTTGGATATCGTTGAGATTGAAATACCCCTCCTGACGGCATAGGAGTAGAAATTCGCTCAGCTCGAGCTTTGCTTTTTTCATGTTCTCGCGATACAGCTTGCCGTCGTCCATGATGATCGTCGGCGTACCGTTGATGAATTTCCGGCTTCTCGCGAACCTGCGCGTGATGATGCTCAAAGCGACGGTGATCAAACCAAACACCAGCATCGAGATCGTCGGCTTCCACCACGGCTTGTCCAGCGTGGTCGCCAACTCCGCAGCGATCGAGCCGATGGTGATGCCCGTGATGTAGTCGAAGAACTCCAACTGCGCGACCTGTTTATGTCCGATGACCTTCGCGATCAGGAACAGGATCACTGCCGAGAACAGCGACGCGAGAACGACTTGCAGAACTTCCATCACAAGTCCTGCAAGTCTGCGTCGGGGATATCGTTTTCAAGATTATCCTGAGCGAGGTCGGTGTCGATCTCCTTATAAGCCTTGGAGATCGGCTTTTCTTGCGTGTGGGGTGTCGTGTGATACACCTTCTGAGCAGGAGCTTCTGTCCCTGCAATGATGGGGTTGACGCGCTCTTTACCGTGCTTTGCCTTTCCCTGAATTTCGGGAACAGCCGCCTGCTCGTTGCGCGGCTTGGTATGCGTCCGATTCGGTCGCTTCATTCCTTGTTTTGCCATGGTTTCACCTCACTGTTATTGTGGGTGAAAATCTGATGATTATACCGCGCGGATCACGCCGCAGGCGATTTTCTCTCCCGCATCACCTGACGGCTGTGTACGAAAGTCGTCAGTATCGCTGTGTATGATGACGGTTCTGCCTATGATGTCACATATTCTAAATCGGTCAGTCTTGACCTGCATATACGCGCTCCCTTTGCAGGATAACAGCGGCGGCAGATCGCCCGCATGGGACGGATGCGGTTGGTTCTTCGGATTGTAATGACCTTTCGTTTTCGAAAAACCATTCCCTTCACAGCTTTTGCCCTCATGGATGTGAAAGCCGTAGAAGTCGGATTCGCTTTTCGGTAATCCCGAGATTTTTGCGGTAACGAGAACGCCGTCTTTCACCCGACGGAATAATACTTCTCCCCGAATCCTCGCATACTCGTCATCGCCCTTGATGATCGCCTTTGCGGAAGATATTCTATTACACTGATTCATCAAAACACCTCCGCATAATGCTATGCGGAGGTGTTGTTCTATGCGACAACATACAATGATAACTTGAAACATTGTTTGGAGAATAGTATGATATTTAAATCTTTTTTATACACAGAAATGGATCAACTTGACAAACAGATGTTCGCTATGATAATATGATTTTATCAAACATATTATCGAGGGCGGTTGGAGGCGACGGCAATGCGTAGTGCTTTAGTTGATGAAATGAATCATGCGAAAAAAGCTGATACAAAAGACAAATATGCCGTGCTGGAGCGGTTCTTTGGATACAGCTCGTTTCGTCGCGGACAGGAAGAGGTCGTTGACAGCTTACTATCGGGACGAGATGCGCTCGCCATCATGCCGACAGGTGCGGGCAAGTCGCTTTGCTATCAGGTGCCTGCGTTGTTGTTGGACGGCGTTGCGCTGGTTGTTTCTCCGCTGATCTCACTGATGAAGGATCAGGTCAATGCACTGACCGCGCAGGGTGTGAGAGCGGCTTATCTAAACAGCTCCCTGAATGACGCGCAGTTCGACAAGGCGCTCCATAACATGGCGAACGAGATGTACAAGATCGTTTATGTCGCGCCCGAACGCTTGAAATCATCGCGCTTTATTCGTGCGGCAAAAAGCATCCGTATCCCGCTGGTTGCTGTCGATGAAGCGCACTGCGTATCCCAGTGGGGACAGGATTTTCGCCCGAGCTATCTGAACATCGCGGAGTTTATCGCCGAACTGCCCGAGCGTCCGACGATAGGTGCATTTACCGCAACGGCAACCGCTGAGGTCAAACAAGATATCGTCCGCATCCTCGGATTGCATGATCCCCTTCAAGTGACAACAGGCTTTGATAGACCGAATCTCTTTTTCTCCGTCCTGCGTCCGAGCAGTAAGCCGCAGACCTTGGAAAAGCTGGTCAAGGAACGCAGCGGCAAAACAGGAATCATCTATTGCTCCACCCGAAAGAGGGTAGAGGAGGTCTGTTCTTCGCTTTGTGCAAAAGGTTATTCCGCTACGCGATATCACGCGGGACTGAGCGATGAAGAACGCCGCAAGAATCAGGACGACTTCGTCTACGACCGCAAGCAGATCATGGTCGCGACCAACGCCTTTGGTATGGGAATTGACAAGTCCGATGTGCGCTATGTCATCCATTATAATATGCCTAAGAATCTGGAGAGCTACTATCAGGAGGCGGGGCGTGCCGGTCGCGACGGCGAGGATTCCGACTGCATATTGATGTTCGGACAGCAAGATATCGAGACGGCACGATTTTTTATCGAAAATACAGAACCGAATCCGGAGCTCAGCGACGAGCAAAACGACGCTTTCAAGAAAAAGGAAGAAGAGCGTTTAAGTTTCATGATTGCTTATTGCAAGACGAAAGGCTGTCTGCGCGCGTATATGCTACGCTATTTCGGCGATACTGCTGATGATCGCTGTAAGAAATGTTCCAACTGCCTGACGAACTTCAAGACGGTCGATGTGACGGTTGACGCGCAAAAGATCCTGTCCTGTATCGTCAGAACCGGTCAGCGTTTCGGGGCACAGACAATCTGCGATGTGCTCAGAGGCAAAGAATCCCAGTGGGTGAAGAGTTTCCACCTGACTGAGCAATCGACCTTTGCGTTGCTGAAAGGTGTACGTCAAAAGAAAATCAAAAGCCTGATCGACGAGTTGGAAGCACAGGGCTATATTGTATACGTCGGTGTAGGCAAACCGATTTTGAAGGTCACAGACGCGGGCTGGCTGGTGCTCAAGGGAAAGGCGCAGGTGCAGGCGAGAGAAGCGCTGACGATTCAGACAACCATTAAAACCGAGGCGGTTTCCGAAACTAACGCTGAGCTTTTCGAAGTCCTCAGAGTATTTCGGGCAAAGATTGCCCGAAAACGCGGTGTCCCTGCTTTTGTGATCTTTTCCGACGCGGCTCTGCGCGATATGTGCGAGAAACTGCCGACAACGGATGAAGAATTCCTGGCCGTCAATGGTGTCGGCGAGACAAAGCTCAAGCAATACGGTGCTGTTTTTATCCCGGTAATTAGACGCTATCTTCCCACAAAAAGAGGTAAGCTGTCGTTCTATATTGCTGAGGAGCAGTTGAGCCATTTCGAGTATTCGGATACACCGATCCCGATCTCCGAGATCACAAGGCGCATCAATGATCTGACAGAGGACGATAGTCGAAAGAAGCTCAGAGCAACGGATATCACAG
Organism: Ruminococcus difficilis; assembly: GCF_016680995.1. The sequence goes on from NZ_JAEQMG010000040.1 coordinate 144,977, forward strand.
ACTGGCTATTATCGATCAATGTTCTGAAGATTAAGGAGTTGAACGGCAAGCCCTTCAAGCTCCCGACCTATGACGGCACAAAGCTGGGCTTATCGGTGGAGCGAAGAGAGAAAGATGACGGCGAGCGCTACTATATCACTCTCTACAACCGCAAAGCACAGGAGTTTGTGATCGATAATTTGAATAGTGTTATTGGATTATCACAATAGACCCTATGTAATATAATCTATCATGGCAAAAAAACAGCGACTGAAGTAGCTTTTCAGTCGCTGTTTTTATGGTATCGTTTATTGCGATTAACCGGTTTAGAATAAAATAACAGTAGAATCATTCAGAAAATACATATACTATTCCGAGTATTGGGTATATTATTCCGAAAAATTTAAATATTATTCTGAAAAACGCTTGTATTATTCTGAATGATGGGGTATAGTATACTTAATATAAGCTCGGAGGATTCTTTATGAAAGAAATGATGACAGTAAAGCAAGCTTCAGAGGAATGGGGGATTTTTGACAGCAGAATTACAAAACTGTGCCGTGAAGGAAAAATACCCGGAGCTGTCAAAAAAGGAAAATCATGGGAGATACCAAAAGGAACGCCACGACCTGAGGATCACAGATTCAAAAAACAACCGAAAAATGAAACAAATCATTTGAAGAAGCTGCCTTTGCCGATTGGAATCTCTGAGTATCGTGTTGCGTCTACAGAGTATTACTATATTGACAAAACAATGATGATCAAGGATTTTTTGGATGAGCGCCCGATGGTTTCGTTGTTTACACGTCCTCGACGGTTTGGAAAAACTTTAAATATGGACATGCTCAAAACTTTTTTTGAAAAGTGTGATGAGGACACCTCTATCTATTTTCAGGACAGGGAAATTTGGCGATACGGAGAGTATTATCAGGGATATCAAGGCAAATATCCTGTTATCTTCGTATCATTCAAAGATATCAAGTTTGAATCGTGGGAACAGACATTTGAGATGCTAAAAACTGTTATCGGGAATGAGTTTGAACGCCATTCCGAACTGGCTGATTCTGCAAAATGCGGTGAGATGGATAAGAAATGCTATCGCGATATTGTCGAACGACAAGCGGATATCATTTCTTTGTCCGGTGCGTTCGCCGTTTTGTCGAGAATGCTTTATCAGCATCACGGGGAAAAAGCGGTCATCATTATTGATGAGTATGATGTTCCGATACAGCAGGGACACTCCAAAGGCTTTTATGATAAAGTTGTTGATTTTATGAGAAACCTTTTTTCCGGAGGGTTAAAAGATAATCCCGCTTTAGCATATGGCTTTTTGACCGGTATTCTTCGTGTTGCTAAGGAGAGTATTTTTAGCGGATTAAATAATCTAAAGATATATTCGATACTCGATTCAAAATACAGCACATATTTTGGCTTTACAAAAGAAGATGTCCGTGTGCTTACAAAGTATTATAATGTTGAAGATAAGTATGATGAAATATGTGAATGGTATGACGGGTTCCGTTTTGGCGATACTGATATATTCAATCCATGGTCAGTTATCAATTATTTTACCGATAATTGTTTGCCGCGCACTTATTGGCTTTCCACCGGAAGCAACAGTATTATAGGGGAAATGTTAGAGGCGGCAGATGAGGATATTTTTGAAAACTTAAGAGCTTTGTTGAACGGGGACAGCTTTTTAACATATGTGGATACCTCCGTTATTTACCCTGAGATAAAAAGAAATCCTTCAACTATCTATAGCTTTTTACTGGTAGCAGGGTATTTGAAAACGGATCATGTCGGTTTATCAACTGACGGCGATTACATGTGTACGGTTTCTTTACCCAATAAAGAGATTCGTTTTGTATATAATAAAGAAATACTGCGAAAATACGACAATGTAATTGCTCCGTCTTCGGCGATTTCCATTCAACAGGCGATTTATGCTAACGATTCAGCAGACTTACAAAGACAATTACGCAAGCTGCTTTTGCAGTCTGCAAGCTACTTTGACACGGTCGGAGAAGTATTCTTTCAAGGGCTATTTCTCGGTTTGTGTGCTTTATTCGATGATCAGTATTATGTTTCTTCCAATAGGGAATCGGGAGAGGGTAGATTTGATATACAGTTGATGCCGAAACACAATTCTCAACCCGGAATCTTGATTGAGTTAAAAGCAGGAAAGAAGTACACTGCCGATCAGTTAAATGATCTGGCACAAGCGGCGCTCTACCAAATCAATGAACTTAAATATGATACGGAAATGAAGACACATGGGGTCACGGCAATCTATAAATACGGCGTTGCATTCAGCGGCAAGAATGTAGCGGTTTGTATCGAATAAAAAAACATTAAAAACGAGGGGGACAGATGATGGATTTATTACAAGATTTACCTAAATCGAAACTGCTTGAAGCTTTGCAAAATCGCACATCGGATTTTGAGAGAAAAAGCTTCAAAGATCTATGTTGCGCAATTTATGAATTCCGCAGGAAGGTTTCACTGGAACTCAAACAGATTAATGTGCTCTTTCCTGAATATACGCCACATGATGAGGACTATCACATAGCAAATCTGTTTCGAATTTCGGATATTCTGTTGGAGAATACCTATGAGCGATTAAACACTACAGAGTTGTTGCTGTTGGTAGCGGCGATGTATGGTCATGATTGGGGAATGGCCGTCAGTAAGTCGGAACGCTATTATATTGCAACCAAGAAAAAACAAGAATCTGCCCCGGAAATCATTCTGCTTGATGATGAGTTTGATCGGTTTGAGGATTTATCTCAAAGCATAAACCAAAGATTGTATTTGGCTCTGATGATGAAATAGAGTTGGAGATTTGGCAGGAATACATTCGTCAAACGCATGCGCTGCGCAGCGGAAAAAGAATCAGAGATTATTTTTGGAACTTGGATTCTTCTGTAGCGTCGGCGCTTGACAAAATATGTGTGGGTCATTGGCTTGATATTGCCGATATCTCCGAAGCGAAAAGTTATTATAAAGATGATTCCGTCAATGGCGAAACAGTAAACGTTAAAGCGTTGACAATTTATATCAGACTGATTGATTTATTTGATTTGGCACAGGACAGAACTCCATATGTCTTGTGGAAATATGTCAATCCCCAAAACAAGTATTCAAAGATGGAATGGAAAAAGCATCGAGCTTTAAATCCGATTACCTGTCCGGATTATGACAGCGGCAGGGTGCTCCGAATCAGCGGGAGCACAGACGATCATGAAGTATATGCCGCTTTGATGGATTATAAAAAACTATGTGAAAGATACTTTAAGGAAAGCATTGACTTTTTATTGAATATGAGCGATCCCAGATGTGAGTTTGATGTACATCTGCTGGATTGGAGAATCGAACCGAGAAATTTTAAGCCTATTGATATCGGATTCTCTTTAGATAAGCAGCAAATATTTAATGTGTTGAGCGATGAAATATACAATTCGCATCCCTATGTTTATGTTCGAGAGCTAATCCAGAATAGCTTGGATGCTGTTGCGTTAAGAAAAGAAATATTGGATCGCAAGAAGGTTGGCGGAGATAATATAGGTCATATTTATCTGGAATTCAATCAGGATTCTAATAGCGATTATATCTTAATATGCCGAGATGACGGTATCGGAATGAACGAGTATGTTCTCAAAAACTATTTCTCTGTATTGGGCAAAAGCTATTATGAGAGTAATGATTTTAAGAATAAGGGATTAAAAATGCATTCGATCTCTAAGTTCGGCATTGGTATTTTAAGCTGCTTTTCTGTAGCGGATCAAATGGAGATCATTACAAAAAGAGAACCATATATGGAAGAGGGTTCGAAGGGACTGCGCGTTATTATCAATGACATACAAAGAACTTTTAGGGTTGAGGAACTCCCTGATTATAAAAGCACTGTCGGTACGGAAATCAAACTGCACATCAGTGCCGCACAATTATATGCTCAGTTAAAGAAAAACGATATTGATATCTCGAAGTACAGTATCACAGATTATCTGCAAATGCTTTTACAATATATTGATTATCCAGTATTTGTTAATGAACAAGGCAAACATACCGTATTGCTTTCACCGGAATATGATAAAGATAAACTGCAAAAGGTTTTTCCTGAATATGAGGATTACAAGATTGTTCTACTTGAGGAAAGATTCCCGGTTGAGCAGATTGTGAATGAATATGATATCGATACTTTCAATAAGTACTATAAAATTGTACGAGTTGATCTACAAGATGATCTGGGTATTGAGAATATTCGTGGCTGTATGTTCTTTGCAGTATTAAAGGACAATAATACAGAGGTAAGGAATAATACCGCCGGTTGGCCGGCGTCCGTTGTTGACATCAATGTCAAAGAAAGGGTGAGGTGGATACAATCTCATTTTTGGGACGAGGATTTTTGGCGAGCAAAGAGAAACAACAGAATAATTGATGTGTACAATAAAGGGATTCTCTTAGAAAAAGGTTCAGAAGGAATTGATAGAATAGTATATAATTTTCGAAGCAACTTATATCCTTCTCCATATATTATGGTAAACTATCCTGATACCATCAATAGTATTTCGGTGTCTAGGTTTTCAATGATCAGTGAAAAGAATATACTGAAAAAGATGTTAAATAAACTGGGTGAATATGTTGCGAATAAGTATTTTTCAGAGCTTCCGGATGATGATAACTATTTATACTGGAGAAGTCTTACTTATCTATTAACACAGTTTCATCTTTCTCCCCAAAATATACCTTTAGAAGAATTCAAGGATCTTTATTTTCCTTTTATAGATGAGAAGGGGACTTTGATTTATGAAAAAACTACTGAAAAAAGCGAGATCAGATTATTACCAATCTCTCAAGGATCAGTTGCTACACACTATAATTCAACAGGAGAAATCAAATTGGAGTCCAAGTGGAAATATGGAAAATGTCTATTAACAGATAGGAGTAGCAGATTTTGTGAATCTATTCAGGATTATATTTCTAATATTATTATTGAGCTGTTGGAAGAATCGCATTATATGAGTAAGATAGACTTTTATAATGACGCGGAATCAAAAGAGCCTGTTTATCAGATCATTTATTCTATCGGAGATCATAAAAACCTGGTTCAGAGAATTTGCGAAATACTCTCTGATTTCGATGTGTCAATTGATGAAGACTGGTCTGAGCTGAAGAAGGCATTGAGAATACTTACTCATTCTACAAAAATCCTCTCTTTCACCGAGGAATACTCAAAGCTTTTTGCATTTGGAAAACGATTTTATAATGTTAATAATCCTAAAGTGCAAATGTTGATAAAGTATCACTGGTTTTTTGAGTATTACTCAAAGAATCTAAAGGTAGATCAATCGATAATCGATGCAAAAAAAGATGCATTCTATCAATTGCCTTTGATTACCACTTCATATAAAGACGCAAAAGTGACTTGGTCATTTGCTGAACTTAACAAGGCGTTAAGTGAGGTGCATTCTTGGATAAAAACAGTATTTCCGGAACTTAGCGGAAATGAAGTAGTGTTGTCAAAAGAAGATTTTATGGCAAATAGTATACGGATAGTGTCCGATGATTCTTTCAAGTATCTTGAGCAAATGTGATATCTTTTATTTAAACCATTTAGGTATAAAAACACAGCTTCGGCGTTATAAAGATAACGCCGAAGCTGTGTTTTAGGATAAGTTATGGTTTTATGATTTCTTTAATAATACTTATTATCCAGTGATTAATATACAAGCAGAATTCAGTTTTCAAATAAAGGGATTATTGGATTTCCATTTTATTTCTGGGATGTTTTGTGGCAAGTATTATTTTTTGTTTGCTTATACTTGTATGGGTGTATATTTGTGTCGTGGTTATAGAACTGTGACCAAGCATTTGCTGGATATATCGGATATCCACACCTTCCTCAAGCAAAAGTGTAGCAAATGAATGACGAAACATATGGGGAGTAATATGCTGAGTTATTCTGGCTTTCTTAGCATAGTTACTAATCATATATCTCACAGATTGTTCTGAAAGGGGATTGTTTCGCCGGTTGACAAAGAAAAATCTATTATTATCATTCTGTGTTTTGTCTATGTAAAGATCTAATAATTGTTGAACTTTAGAATTACAAATCTGAATAAGCCGTTCTTTTGAACCTTTTCCATTTATCCTTATGATGTAGTCGTTACGATCAATCTGATCCAAATTCAGTGAACAAAGCTCAGAAATCCTCATTCCTGTTACGAACAACAATTCCAAAATCAATGCATTTCTTAAAGCAATCTTTTGACTGTAGACAGTAGTAGCAAGCTTGATTTGTTCATAGGCATAACATATGATTGCTTTAATACTATTTAGAGGAATTGTTTTTGGTAGTATAAAAGGCTCTTTATATTTGATTTGAATTTTATGAAAAGGATTATTCTCTATGATATCCTCTAACTCAAGATAATGAAAAAAAGCTTTGAGTGATGCTATCTTTCTTTTTACACTCTTAGGTTTATAGTGGTCGTGTAGTTCTTCGATGTAACTCTCTATTGCTTGTTTACCACGCCACTCCATATCATTCTTTTCAATGTAATTCTTATACTGCCGAAGATCAATACGGTAAGACTTAATTGTTTTGCTGTTAAGATTCTTTCTATTATGACAAAAGCATATATAATCATCTATCATTTGATTGTTATTTTCGAAAGGTTCCATATCAAATCTCCTAAATAATGAATTTAAGATAATTATGCAATGAAACTGGGATTTAGTCTACACCAAGCTGAGTAATTATTTATAGATTGTCGAAGTTTACAAATGAGTATATGATTTTTAGTATACTTTAAATAAATCAATGTTCCAAAGTTTTGCAATATCATGCATTTATCGACGCATTTTTATAGAGTATAATGTTGTTATAGGAATATATAGATTAAATGAGGGATAATATTCAGTTATCTAATATAGAGGTTTGATATGGTATATGGCATAATTATGGCAGGCGGAAAAGGATTAAGGATGAATTCAAACATTCCAAAGCAGTATATGATTCTTGATGATAAGCCGATACTAGTTCATACAGTTGAAGCATTCTTATGCTCTAACTTGTTCAATATAGTATACATAGTCATTGGAAATGTGTGGAAAGAATATACCAACGAATTATTACTAAAGTACTTTTCCAAACCTCAGCTTGATAAAATAAAGCTTTATCCTTGTGAACCCTTAAGTAGAACGTATTCGTTGTCTCAAGCTATAAACAATATAGTCAATTAATTAGAAACATCAAATGAGGATATAGCTATTGTTCATGACGCTGATCGACCTTTTGTTACTAATGAAGTTCTGATTGATTGTATTGATAAAGCCGAACGAAACAAAGTGGCATTAGCTGTGATTCCTTCTGAAGAAACTATGTATATAATAGATAACAAAGGTTTTTTAGCGGACAGTATTGGAAAGGATATAATCAGAACTGGTCAAAGTCCATTTGGTAGCAAGTTAACTATAATGCATTGCATACTAAACTCATTTTCAAAAGAAGAACTTATAAAGCCAATGACAATATCTCAATTATATATAAAAAGGAAAATACCAATTAGTATCTCTAATGGTTCGAAAAAGATTTTTAAATTCACAACGAAAGACGATTTATTATATGCAGAATATATTAAAAAGTCTTCAGGACTAGGGGGCAAAATATGAAACTATCATTAGGAATACATATAGGTCATGACAGAGGCGCATGTCTTATAAAAGACGGAAAAGTTATTGCTGCATTATCGCAGGAAAGAATAGATCGTATTAAACACTCTCAATCCTTAAATATTCCATTTGAAACAATTGACGCTTTGTTAGAATACTGCCATTTAACCATAGCAGATATTTCTTGCGTTGGATTATCTGCAGTAGCTATCGAAAATGACGATATATACAACACGTATAAAAACAAGTTCTTTAGTTATTACAAATGCGAGTATAAACCTTTTTTTCTTGTGCATCATCATGATGCACATGCTTATTCAACATACTATTCATCAGGATTTGATGAAAGTATGATATTTGTTTTTGACGGTGGTGGAGATTTTACCGAATCAATGCAAGAATCAGAAACAATATATTTAGCCAGTCATAATAATATTTCATGCATTGATAGACGACTTCAAAATCTAGCGGTTCGTCATATGAAAGATCCTATCAATCACCTTATTCCATTTATGCCAAAATATGTTCAGAATCTCGAAATGAGTTTGGCGAGGAAGTACTCTCAAATAACTCATTTGCTGGGCTTTGGGTTTGGGCAAGAAGGAAAAACAATGGGATTAGCTTCCTATGGAAAACCTATAGTAGATTTAAGCAACGCAGATTATAAAACGCTTGGTTTTTCATTGACATATAAAGATATTATTAAAGATTTGTTTGTTATGCAGCAACGAAGCGGCAAGGATTTTCAAGACTTTCTATATTCAGAAAGGGAAAATATCGCTGCTACCGTACAAGCACTTATCGAAAAGGCTGTTATCTCTTTGATTCAAAACTATACACAAAGATACGGAATAAAAAACGTCTGCCTTGCCGGTGGATTATTTCTGAACTGCTTGACAAATCACAAAATCATTGAAAAGTGTAATCTAAGCGATGTTTTTATCCTGCCGGCTTCGGGTGATGACGGACAAGCTCTCGGCAGCGCATACTATGCTTATACAAAAATGTATGGAACAAACACCGAATTTGAAATCGAACTGCCGTACTTAGGGTTATCATATGATGATAGCTACATTGAAAAAGAAATTAAAGAGAAAAGACTTAAATATAGAAAACATGAGGATGGCGAACTAATTAAGAAAATAGCAGGATACATCTATGATAGTAAAATAATAGCATTTCACAGAGGAAGATCTGAAATCGGACCAAGAGCACTTTGCCATAGAAGTATTCTGGCAAATCCAACTAACAAGAATATGAAGGATATTCTTAATTATCGTGTGAAACACAGAGAGCCTTTTCGCCCCTTTGCTCCTACAGTTGTAGACGAAGAACAATACAACTACTTTGACTTAAAGCATTCGTCTGAGTATATGCTGTTAGCTACAACTGTAAAAGATGAATATCGATCGGATTTAACTGCTATTACACACGTAGATAATACAGCTAGAATCCAAAGTGTTGCAAAGGATAAAGAGCCATTCTTGCACGCGTTACTAATGGAAATAAAAGCTAAAACTGGATATCCTATTGTTCTCAATACTTCATTTAATGTTGCAGGGGAACCCATCGTGGAATCCCCTTTGGATGCATTAAACACCTTTTTAAAAACAGATATCGATATTCTTGTTTTAGGTAATTTTATAATAGAAAAAGAAACTATGTTAGAGCAATGAAATAACCTGTTTCATTATCTTTTAAAAAATCATTTTGATAGGCGTTAGAGAAAAAGAATTTACTGCTTTTTGCTTTTTTGTAGAATTCCAATATTTGCCTATCGCCAACTTCTTTGGGGATAAGTTTATTATACTCTGACATATTATCTTTTCCATAGTACTGTATTTTAGTAATTTTCTCAATAAAAACACGTTCCGAGTTGTGCCTGCTCCAGAAAAAGCCAATATTGCAAATTGCCAAGATATTACTATAACATATGTTTTTGTATCCTAAGTATAATAAACCTTGTTGTTGTAATATAGCGTATACAGTTTCAAAATACTTTCTCGTTTCATCAACAGGAATTTGCTGTTTAGCTGATATAATAGCAAGCAAATTATATAGTTGCCACATATAACTGGGAATTCCAAATTTAATGCTATAATCTATAGCTGCAATTGCTTTCTCTTTCGCTTGGTTTATATCTTCTGAGTCACCTCTTTTTAAGAAAATAGCTGATAACAACATTAAACTCTGTATTATTGCTCTGTTAAAGCCGCTATTCAAGGCATATTGGTTAAGCAAGACTACATCATTTATTATTTCATCAAAAGATGGGAACATGTTGTATGAGAAATCCAGAATGGCATGATAAATACTATTATTTAATTTTATTCGTGGAGATGGATAGTTTTCTATTATTTTATCTACATTAATTAAAGCATTTTTGCACTTCTGATAGTCATTTAAATAGAATAACTTTGAACGTGTTCTATAAGAAATCGCAAGATTAGTATAGAGTTTAGAATCATTGGCTATAGCGATGGACATATTGTTATAGTTTTCAGCTATATCATGGCAATTAAACTTAATATATATAGCAGAAAGCCTATCTACAACATCAAAGAGTGTTTTGTTATCCAGATTATTATTCGATTTAAACCATATAGACTGTAACTCATGTAAAACAAGACTGCCATCAGTATTTTTGCCGGAGTTTAATAATGCATGAGCTTTTTGAGACATAATTGATGAAATGAATTTTATATCATCCTTAAGCGCTTTGGATTTAGCTGCTAATTTAAGACAATAATCGCATTCCTCAGCAGCATTATATGGTATCATATAATGAAGTGTAATATAAATTCTTATATTTAATATTGACTTAATTTCTTCTATATATTTACTATCCTTTTTAAATACCTCATATGCATCGTATAGAAAGTCATATATGGTAATGTCAATATTTATATTTGATAAGCCTTGATATCCTTTTATTAATTCAATTAACGGTTGGAATTTTATTTTTGCATCTGATACCTGTTTATTCCAAAGATAAAGTCTGCCAATAAAGAAATCTGAAAGATCACAGTCTGAGTAATTCAATTTGGATATTATTATGGATGCTATTTTTTTCTTTATTCTATTATTATTATTAATCTGTTGTTTAATATATAGAAGCAGACTTTCATGTACATATTTATAGGAACCATTTTCAAAGATAATGAATCCGTTGTTTTCCAGGTACGGAATTATTTCAAATTGCTCGTCAAAGAGTTTTAATGCCGTATCCTTATTTATTTCACCTTCATATACAGATAGAATATATAAGAATTCAAGATAATTGTTAGCGTTATTACTATTCTTTGTTAAGTGATTTATCCTGCACTTATAAATCTGTTCTATTCCTTGGGGAATATACTTTTTCGAACTAAATGATGAAACATCTTCTATTGCTACAGTATTCTTATTCCTAATATATACCAGTTCTTCGCCTATAAGATATTCAACATATTGAATTATATAGAGAGGATTATTCATGCTCTTTTCGAGCAAAACACTTAATGCACTATCCGGTATATTATTGATAATACTTATTATTAATTTTCTTGTATCTTCTTGTTTTAATGGTCTAACTTTATGAAAACAATCATCAGATAGATTATTCTCTGTCCAGTTAACGAAATGCAAATAATCTATATTTCCAAATCCATAATCTGTCCTTCCCGAAATTATAATGTAAACACTCTTTTTATGTACAGCAAGTTTTTTGATTTCAACGATCAAATTCTTTTGAGCATAATGAAAATCATCTATTATGATAAGATTTTTTATGTAAGTATCTTTACTGTTTATTATTTCATTTGACAGCGAATCAATTGTTGTACCGGATTCTTCATTATTGTTGCTTTTACTTCTTAGAAACCTAATAATCTTTTCGATAGTAGTTTTATTATCTTTTTTCAGAGAACACTTAAAGATATTAAAACTTGTTCCTTTAATATCTTTTATAATCTCACTTATTATTCTTGTCTTTCCAACCCCGGAATCACCCCAAACGCAGTAAAGCTTATTTTCAGAATTAGAATTAATCCTTTTCTTTATAATTTCTTTAATATACTCGTGTTGTTCTCCAATAAAGGGAGGCTCAAAATACTCATTTAGTTTAGTACCATCAACAAGAATAAAACTCTCATTTTCGTTTCTTGTAATTCTAAACGCTAATGTATCCAGTCCGCCTCTAAATTCACTCGTGACACAAATCATTCTCGAATAGCTTTTCTTTGGATCAATTATAAACTGGATGCCATCATCATCAATCATCCAATTTATGTCTGAAACTAAGTCTAAACTGCAACTCTGAACGGAGGATCCATAATTTCTGAATAAGAAATAGATTTCATATCTATTTTCAATATCATCTCCAACTGAAATAATCTGATATTCTCCGTAGAAATCATCATTTTCGGTTTCGTATAAAGGTATATTATTAAACAGGCTATCATGCTTGTTTTTTAAGGCTTTTGCCAATAAATACTGATCAATTAAGATAAACTCTATATTATCTCCCAGCTCTTCTTTTACAAGATGATAAGTGTACGGAAGTATTTCAGAATTTGTTACTAAAATAAAATAGTCTATTTTCTTACGCTTATTTTTAACCGCGCTGGGAATAATCTTTTCAAATCTTAAATTTGGATAATTCGTGCTTTTACATTCAATGTGTATTGTAATGGAATCCTTTCCACGTTTGTGCAGAGAGATTCCCAAAAGCGATTTGATGTTCACAGGAGATGAAATTACAATATCTTTTCCGCCGTCATTACTTCTTGGTGTTTGTTCTATTCTCAGTCCTGAATCAAAGTAAATACTTAGTTCGTTAGTGATAATAGTATAAATGCTGTCTTCAAAAGCGTTTCCTAAACTATCTCCCAAATCCCACGGTAAATTATGTTGATTACCTATCAGATGCTTTTTTCCCATTGATTATCACCTTTATTAGATAACTGAATATTATCCTTTATTAATCGGAAAACATATAGTTGATATAAATAATAAATAGAAAGCGAGTGTTTAAATGCAAATACTTAATAATTCAATTAGAATAATTGATTACGAAAATGAAAGAGTATATACCAGAGAAACACCGGACGCATTTAATGAATACATTTCGGAGTTAATATCTCATATAAACAGTAATAATAACGTGCGAGCATATAAGACAATCTCTAATTCCACTGAGGTTATTTCATGTGTTCTTGAGATATTGGAAGATAAAGACAACTCGGAACTATTTGCAATAAAGAACGACATAATTGCAGATAGATTGCTTAGAAAAGAAAAAGAAGCCCAAAGCCATGTTGGTAGAATGAATATTAATGTTCGTAAAGGTAGTTTGATTCAAGCGCTTCTTTTTGATCAAGAAAACCAGACCGATCAGTATTTAATTGCAAAAGTTGAACACAGTGAGTTTGTTGATGACTCTGATTACAGTTTTAAAACTGGATTCTCTAAAGATAAAAAGACAATTTGGAAATCGTGTTTGATAGATTTGTTCAATCCGGAAGCAGAAACATTTGATGTAAAAATATACTCAGATACGAAAGCAAAATACTGGAGTATAGATTTTTTAGAGTTAGTTGAACTGATTAATGACGAGACAAATACAGTAAATGCTTTTAAGGCTGTTGAGGGATTTCTAAACCGTAATATTAAGCGTTCTTCAAAGCAAGACTATACTGTGATAAGAAATGCCTTTATTTCATATATGAAAAGAAATGAGCATATTGACTACAGAACTATGGTGGATACAGTTTTGGAGAATTATGTTCCTTATGATCTTGACAAAGAACGATTAGATGATTACAGAAACAAGTTGTATGATCTGCCAAACAAAAAAGGTTTTGATCACCAGTTTAATTCTATTCCGACTGCAATCAATGCTAGGATCGGCAAAGTATATAAAGTTACAAGCGGAATTGAAGTTAAGATTACCGATTCGATTCCGGATTTAAAGGGAACTATAAAAGCCTTTCAAGCAGAAAACGGAGTCCGTTATTTGAAGATTAAAGTTACAAATGACGATACATATGATAGTTTTAAATAGCTTTTGTTAAGGAGAGCTTTCATGTTTGATATACAATCGTTTATCGAAGCCGTCTTTCAATCAAATATAACCAATTTTTCAGAACGCGTCTCAACTTGCCAAATAGAGATTACGGTTTCAAAAAGCCATCTTCCTGTATACAATGATTTAATTAATTGTATCAATGCAATTAGTTTTAAAAATAAGGTTCAAATTGATATCACGAATCCAGATGAAGAAGTACTGTTTCTGTCGGATAGTGATAAAAAAAGTGAGTGTGAATATAACGACTATCTCTCACATGCAGAGGAAGATGATGATTTTGACGTTTTAATCAGTATTGAAAAAGTAATAGTCGATAACCGATTTGTTGTATACAATTATAAGGCTTTTACCGAGGATATATTAGATAACTCTATATTTGAGATAATGGCTGTTTTCAGCAATTTTCTACAGGAACGGGATTCTCTTATTGTTTATGTTTTGGATGAGAGTATTTTTTGGAGCACAAAAACAGTAATGTTTACAAGTAATTCCGACTCTTGTTTTGCAGAATCTATTAATAGAGCAAGTCGGATTGAAACATGCTCACTTTCTTCTTTTTTTCAGAGTACGGGTAATTTTAAACTTCTTCCGGACGATTTTGATATTATTAATAATACTAAGAACAATCCTTATAAAACAGTTTTTAACAGGCTCAGAACGATTTTATCCATTTGCTATATTGCATCATCGTCAACTATTGATAATACTCACGTTAAATGTATAATTAACGGACAAAGAAGTATTACTTTTGAGAGGCGTCTGGAAGACGTAAACAATAGCAAAACACTGTACGATATATACATTTGGATTTTTACAGATGGCAACATTGTAGACAAAGCTGTTATTGCTAGAAATATTATTAGTCTACATTGTAAATACTGTAGTATTCTCGATATTGATTCATCGGTTTTCATCTCAATTATTTCAAGTTACAGGCTTTATCTTAAAGAAAATGTCTCACAATACTTGGAGGCAAAGACAAAGGTTTCGGAGTTTATCAGTACGATCGGGAGCAAAATGACAGAGAGCGCGTATGAATTATTGAATGATTTCAAGAAGAATATAATTGCAATATTTAGCTTTTTTCTAACTGTTATCCTGGTGAACGTGGTTTCGGAACACCCTTTGGAAAACTTGCTTACAAGAGAAATCACTGTAATTATGGAGTTGATTCTCTTAGGATCACTTGCATACTATTTTATTTCGCTGATTCAATCTATATCAAGGGTCAAAGGAATACAAAAGAGCTATTATTCTTTACGTAGCAACTATGTAGGGGTATTTCTACCTGAAGAAATAGATGATATTTTTAACAAGGATAATGTGTTTTCGGAAAACCAAGAAGTAGTAAAAAAGAATCTAATTCTATTCTCGGCAATTTGGATTGGTTTTGTTATTATTGCATTTATCACAATTGAAATGACTAGTTCGGATCCGGTATTTAGACCATATATAAATAGATTGTTTGCCGAATGTTAGATAGCTTATTCAGAACAAAACACAAGCAACCACCTATGATAGATTGAATGTGCTATCATAGATGGTTGTTTTATCGTATGTGTTATATGATGAGATAGATTCTTTGAGCGAAAGCAACAGCTCCCGATACAAAAAAATATGCTGGAGGTAACGCGTGCTCCCTTCCTTACTGTGCTGACAAAACGATCAAAACCACATTCATCTTGATACTTCTTCATCAGTTGCGTGTTGTGAAGCAGCTCCTCAGATGAGCGCTGAATTCTTTCGGTGGTGTGATAAATGGTGTCCATGTTCAATTCCTCCTTTTCGGATATTTACAGCACAAGTGGTTTTGTTCGATGTTTTTTCGAGGCGTTTTACGAAGAAAATCCCCTCGGTTGAACCAAGGGGATAACAACGAGTTTTGGGAAATGATCACCAAAACGTTTTGTGTGTTCGGCGTTCGTTATTCAAACAAATGCAGGCTATTGTACAGCTTTTTTCTTTCCGAGGCTTCCTGAAGCATTTTCTTTGTGCCGGAGGACTTGCGCTGACCTGTCAAGAGTAACCCAATATACTTGCCGCCCTCGGCGATATAGCCGATAGGCAAGAGAAAGCGATGCTTATCGATTGTTTTATAATCTGCATACACCTTGCTTGTCATAGCCTTGAAACCTTGGTGTAAGAGGCTGCTTTTTCCAACTGTGCGTTCATCACGGTCGGAGATATACTTGATCTCGCGGTAGCGGTTCATATCCTTGAAGCCAAAGTTGCCGCCGCTGAGAATATCGTTCATCAGCCCTTCGATCTGTTCGGGAGTGATCTTCCTGCTCTCAAGTGAATCGATTGCCCACACGCGTTTAGGCGCACCGAGATACTGTATGCCGAGCAAAGCTAATATCTGGGCAAAACGCCACAATCCGAATTCCTTCAGCTTCTTTTCAAAAACCTTTCGAAACTCTATGTCGCTCAATGCGGAGACAAATACCACCCAGTCGCAAAGGTGGCGCAGACCGACGCCTTCGCTGGTCAGGTGAGAGGCGATATGCAGCAGCATGATCAGTCCATGGTGGAAGATGTCCGGCACAAGGCAGGTCACGCCGTCGACAGCTGCTTCCTTGGCTGTGGCAATTATAGAATCTATTTCTTTTTGTATCTTTTTGCCGACGTCATTGTTAGGGATACCGTTGATACTCCAATGCAGCTCCCAGATGCTCATCGGCGGGCGGGTATAGGCAATGTGGATGCCGTCATCCTCTTCACCGTGATCGACAGCAAAGCCAATACTTTCTAAGAGCTTTCCCGTGTCAGTAACTTTATCCTTCAAAACGAGGAAGTCAACATCGCCCATTGAGCGAAGTGACGGCTCAGGATAGTACATAGCGGAAGCTAAACCCTTTATTGCAACATACGACGTTTGGTTTTTTAACATCAACTCGTGGAGTTCTCCATGTTCAGAGAAATTCTGCGTTCCGGCAAGAACATAGCGGAAGAAATCATCGCTGCATTTTGCGTAATGCTCAGCGGAGAACAGGAGCGGAAAAACAGTCTGAGCATTACTTTCTTTAATCAGCGGTAAAAGAGAGTCTTTTTTTATTGTAGGGATATTGCTGCCGAACAATGCCGCGCCTATGATTTGTAACAGCTGATTCTGAATCTCATTCATCAGATTTTACTTCTTTCCTCAGTTTAAGTGTCATTTTTCGCCATAAAAGCGATAACAGATAAGAACAACTTCCGAAGGCGGTACCGACGGTGTTGCAGATCACGTCGTCGGCTTCCGACTGCCCCAGCGAGAAGAAGTATTGCAGCGCTTCAATCATTGCTGACAAAGCGAAACCAATCAAGATCGCTAACAGGATCCGCTTCACTGTGCTGCCTTTGAACACGAATGGCAATGTAAGTCCCAACGGAAAAATAAGAATGTGTTCATCAGCATTGTGCGGTATAATTCCGGTTGCACCTGCGTTTTTTGAAACGATGAGAACGGGATCCAATCACACGCTCTTGTTCCTGATGTTCGGGAAAAGATGGTCAAGTAAAGAATCACTGCGATGATACAGATCGCTAAAACTGAACTAATAATCCGCATTCGTTGATAAAAAAGAGCACCGAAAACCGACCATGCGATCATAATGATCGGCATAGCAATAAGAATTGTTGATAAATCAGAGATGTAAACGGTGTGAAATAGTGAACCTATCATGAGTTAACAATCCTAAATCATTTTACATATGCAGTATAGCATATTTGTTACTGAGTTTTAACAAACTAGCTAAAGACAAAAAGCAAGATGAAGCTTAAGCAATAAGGCGCTATCTTTATCACTGTATGATTAAGCTGAATGAAAATGAGAATAAATCTGATCTCATGTGCGAATTCCGGTATGATAATAAAGATATAATCAGGAGAGAGCAAGTAAGTATGTACAAGTTTATACTTACTAAAAAATGTTATATCAATTGTCAAGTGGTATAACCCGCTGCGGATATACATCGTCAGAAGGTATTTTTGCTTTTTTACTACCCTCCTCGTCAACCTGCACTATGTAAGCCTCAATCTTTTGTTAATGTTAAACAAGGAAATGGTAATTTTTTGCCACTGTGTCAATGTTATCAGTGACTGGTTATTAAGCTGGGTAATTATGGATGGTAAAAACAGGTATTTCAAAACGTCAAATTATGCGTTGATATCCAAAGAATGGGATGGGGGACTGTTCCGAGCTAAAAAGTTCTGACGGCGGTATGGAACTTGGCAGCCTGAGCGGTATCCAATACTACCTAAGCAATACGGCGAAAACGATCCGTACTATTACGTCGGCTCAAAGATCACGGCAAAGGATAAGGAAAGCCGCGCCTGCCCGAGTAGCAAGTGCGAGCCGAAAGCGAATTGCCTTCTCCTGATCTGCTGTTTTTCATGAAAGTAGTCGATTTCGTCCGCAACAGTCAGTACGCTGTCATCCCATTCACGATCAAATACCTGCGGGAGTGTTTTATGCAGTGCTGATTCTCGTCATATTATTGCAAAGGCTGTCATTATTATGTATAATGAAATCAAATAGTTCCAAAGAATCAGCAGAGGCGGGTGGAATAGATGCAAATTGTACAGGGAAGAATCATGAATGATTTTATCGAGCCGAATAAGCACCAGTATACGGTTCCGGTATATCAGCGCAACTATGAGTGGTCACGTGAGCAATGCGAGAATCTGTTCCATGATATCGTACAGGCATATAAAAGTGATAAGACCCACTTCTGCGGTTCGGTCGTATATTCGCAGTTTTATGAAGTAAATGGAATATATTATCATATCATCATAGATGGTCAACAGCGCCTGACGACGATTTATATTCTTTTGAAAGCACTGCTTGATCTCTCCGATACCGATTCAAAAAGGGAGAAGATGATCGAGGCGCTCTTCAATCAGGATAAGTACGACGCTTATTCCATCGATCGCCAGAGTAAGCTAAAGCTCAAGCCGATCAAGTCGGATAATAATCAGCTGATGCTGTTGATGGAAGATCGCTATGACGAGATGGATAAGACGGGTGAGATATGGGAAAATTATCAGATTTTCTGTGAACTGATCCGCAATACCCTTGAAGAAGATGATTTAGATGTAAAAGATATCTACCGCGGAATGGAGAAACTGATTTGCGCAAAGATCAAGCTTGATTCTGACGATAATGCGCAGGAGATATTCGAGCGCATCAACTCCACCGGAGTACCGCTGAGCCTTGCGGATAAGATCAGGAATTTCGTACTGATGACCGATGTTGAGCAGGAGCGCCTCTATACCGATTACTGGCTCGAAATCGAGCGGTTAGTCAGTAAGGATCAGCTGACGACATTCTTCCTGAATTATCTCAATATCAAGACAGAGGGATTTGCCAAAGAGAGCGAAGCTTATGATCTTTTCAAGACAGTATACCATGATAATCTTTACACGAATGAGAGTATGCTCAGCGAGCTGCTCCACTATGCAGGTTATTTCCATACGTTCTTATATGGCGATAACCCTAAGTACAGTGTGCGTGTCAATGAACTGCTCAAAAGCCTGCAGAAATTGAAGCAGACGACAGTATTTCTCTTTCTGTTCCGCGTGTTTGACGACTACGATCAGGGTGTGATCAATACTACTGAGCTTGAGAAGGTACTTGCGTTTCTTCTGAACTACAGCATCCGCAGGCTGATTTGTGAGATAGGCTCTAACTCCCTGCGCGGTCTGTATAAAACACTGTATTCCCGCGTTTTCGGTAAAGCGAGCAATAAAGAGCATTACTATGATTCTATAATTTCATTCTTCCTGCAGTTGACCTCAAAGGATGCTATGCCCGATGATATGACCTTTCTCATGGCGCTGAAAGAGAAGAATCTCTATCGTAAGAATGCGCTTTGCCGCTTCTTGCTTGTAATGATCGAAAATCGCGGCAAGGAACAGTTGATTACCGACAACCTGACGATCGAACATATCTTGCCGCAGAACAAAAACCTTTCCACATCATGGCAAAATATGTTGGGTGAAAACTGGGAATCGGATCGCGACCGTCTCCTTCACACGCTTGGCAATCTAACTCTCACAGGATACAACAGCGAGTTGGGTGATAAACCGTTTGAGGAGAAGAAGGATCTACTCTCCGAGGTGAACACAAAGGTAGTCGAACTCTTTAAAGACGTCAAGACCTGCGAGTGTTGGAATGCAGAGGCAATTGAAAGACGAGCTGATCGGCTTGCCGGTGTCATTATAAAGCTATTTCCCTTGGTATTGCCCGAAAACCATATTTCATTTGCAGACCCGCGGTATCATGAATATACTTGTGAAGATCCGCAGGAAGCTACTAATAAAAAACCGCAGTATTATATTTTACAGGGTGAGCGTGTGAACGCAACGAACTTCGCACAGATGCTGCGATCCGTGATCCTGCGGTTGTATGCCATGGATCCGAGCCCGATCGAACAAATGGCACGCTTTGATGAGCAGCTTCTGCCATGGTCACAGAACATTTTGTTCTCCTACGATCCTACAAAGGTTTCCGGGAAATATATCAATATCGACGGTACAACGATTCTCGTAAGTCAGGGTTTCTCTGCGTCAAATATCGTACAGATTATCCGTGCATTGCTTGAAAAATATGATATCGGCCAAGATGACTTTGTCTATTCAGCCCGTCCCTCATAATCTCCGGCCTGACGATCGGAGTGATCCAAAATAATATCGAGGATCATTCGCGGTGAAAAGCGATTCAAAGTATCATGTAGAGCAACAGGAAAAGTATAGATCTATATCTTAATGCTTTTCAAAAGATTGCACGCATACAGTCTTTATACTATTGAAAGATGTATGCGTGCATTTTCATTCAATCGTTTATGATAACAGATATCCATTCGTAGTATTATTGCGCAGGAATATTATTATATCAGAGATAAACTTGTGAATTCAATAGAAGACACCTTTGACGAAGGTGAAACGATTCATCAAAGGGATACTAAAAGACCTCACAATAATTGATTTGATTTTTTTGAGTACGCATAAATTCGAAGGAATCATCTTTACAAATTTGATCAAATAGTGGTATAATAACTAAGAATTAAAAAGAGTCATCTATAGGATAAGGAAGTGAATAAAGATGAATCGTCGTTCGATCAAGGACTGGAGCAGAATATATATCATGCATAAAGACAGGCGTGTTGCGACGATCCACAAGAACGGACGATGCACTATCTATTTCCCTTCTTTCATGCCCTATAATCTGTATTTGGAAAAAGGAGACGACCTTGATACCAGATTAAGCAATCTCAGCAACTTTTATTACTGGTGCTCGAGCCGTTTGTTGACGCTTGATCGCAAATATGCAAAAGAGATCATGAACAGCATCGGCGCTATGCAGGCTGTTACGGATAAAGACAGAGCCATGATCTCGATCTCCTACCATTGTCTGAGCTTGACGGACGTATTCTGGGTCAAAATGAATCGTGAAGAATTGGAATACTCGCAAATCAGTCTGTATCGTCATTCGCTGAGCAACGCTTTCGCAGATGTCAGCCTGAGGGGGATTTCACTCACGGTTCAGAATGCCAAGTCGATCTCCGATCAGGATGTCGCCGGCGATATCGGAACACAAGGAGTGGCGCCGAAAGCATGGATACGCCGCGAGGATGGCTTTTATCTTTTCAAAGACGGCGATGAGCGTGATGTCAAGGCTGAGCTTTTAGCGTCAAAAATCGTTGATTGTTTTGATATCGATCATGTGTCATATTCAAAAGATTGCTTTTCCGGATGTGAAGTTTCAAAGTGTAAGATCATTACGTCGGAGGAATACGGCATTGTTCCGTTCGAGTATGTATCTGTATACTGCGAAAACCACGATAAGGATCCGCTAGAGTTTGTCCTGAAGCATGACAGCTATCAATTCTACATGATGAATATTATCGATTACCTGATTGGCAATACCGACAGGCATTGGGGCAACTGGGGTTTCTTGGTGAACAACGCTAATAATAAACTTGTCAGATTGCACCCTCTGATGGACTATAATAAAGCGTTTTTGTCTTACGATACAATTGAGGGAGTCAGGTGCCTGCCGCGAGGTGAGGACTACACGCAAAAGCAGGCTGCGTTGGAGGCAGTCGGCAAAATCGGGTTGAATCAGATCGCCGAGGTCAGACCGGAGTGGTTTGAGAACGACGCAGAATGTAGGATGTTCTTTACACGTTTGTTCATTTTGAAGGATGCGTCAGGAATCAGTTATCCCACCGTTGATGAAGTCGTATCTTCATCGAGGTGAGTGTGGCGTTATTTGACCCAAATAGAAGAAAACCGATGTCGGGAAGAAAACTCCGACATCGGTTTTTTCTATCTTATTAAGGTGTCAGGGGGAATTATTATCAGTATATTTTTTTAAATATGACAGTATCATGTGATTTAAATCGGTTAATCATCCATTGTACTTTACAAATTTACCTAAAACAGATTTTTGTAAAGTTGGTAAATATACAGTTTGCAAGAATAAGCTTACCATGTTTGTACCAAACAATATTGACAAACAGATGTTCGGTGTGATAGTATAATAGCATCAAACATATTATCGAAATTGGACGGAGGCGACGGCAATGCGTAGTGCTTTAGTTGATGAAATGAATCATGCGAAAAAAGCTGATACAAAAGACAAATATGCTGTGCTGGAGCGGTACTTCGGTTATCGTTCGTTTCGTCGCGGGCAGGAAGATGTCGTTGATAGTCTGCTGTCCGGACGAGATGCCCTCGCTATCATGCCGACGGGTGCGGGCAAGTCGCTTTGTTATCAGGTGTCCGCGTTGTTGTTGGACGGCGTTGCGCTGGTTGTTTCTCCGCTGATTTCGCTGATGAAGGATCAGGTCAACGCCTTGACTGCGCAGGGAGTGAAAGCGGCTTATCTAAACAGCTCCCTGAATGACGCGCAGTTCGACAAGGCGCTCCGTAACATGGCGAACGGTATGTACAAGATTGTCTATGTTGCGCCTGAGCGCTTGAAATCATCGCGCTTTATCCGTGCGGCGACAAGCATCCGTATTTCGCTGATCGCGGTCGACGAAGCACACTGTGTATCACAGTGGGGACAGGATTTTCGTCCAAGCTATCTGAATATCGCGGAATTCATTGCCGAATTGCCGCAGCACCCGACGATCGGCGCTTTTACCGCAACGGCAACAACGGAAGTCAAACAGGATATCGTTCGCATTTTAGGATTGCGCGATCCACTGGAAGTGACCACCGGCTTTGATCGTCCCAATCTGTTTTTCTCGGTGATACGAACATCGCAGAAATCGAAGCAGCTTTTGTATCTGCTGTTTTCCCGAATGAACAACTCAGGGATCATCTATTGCTCGACACGTAAGACCGTGGAGAAGGTCTGCGCTTTGCTGTACGATAAGGGCTTTTCCGCCACGCGTTATCATGCGGGTCTGAGCGATGAAGAACGCCGCAAGAATCAGGATGATTTTGTCTATGACCGCAAGCGCATCATGGTTGCAACCAATGCCTTCGGTATGGGTATCGACAAGTCAGATGTGCGCTTTGTCATCCACTATAACATGCCGAAGAATCTGGAGAGCTATTATCAGGAGGCGGGTCGTGCCGGTCGCGACGGCGAGGACTCCGATTGTATTTTGCTGTTTGGGCATCAGGATATTCAAACCGCATGGTATTTCATTGATCATATGGAGCCGAATCCGGAGCTCAGCGATGAGCAGAATGAAGCCTTCAGGAAGAAGGAGATCGAGCGGCTCGGTCATATGATCGCGTATTGCAAAACGCGCGAATGTCTCAGGGCGCATATGCTGCGTTATTTCGGTGACAGTGCCGATGATCGCTGTGACAAGTGCTCCAATTGTCGGTCGAAGATGAAGACCTTTGACGCTACAATAGAATCGCAGAAGATCCTGTCCTGTATCGTGAAAACAGGTCAGCGCTTTGGTGCGCGAGTTATCTCGGATACGCTGAGAGGAAAGATCAATGATCGTGTGCGAACGCTCGGATTTGATCGACTTTCCACCTTCGGCATCATGGAGAACGAGAAGAAAAAGTATATCAATGAGATGATCGATGAGCTGGAGCGCATGGATTATGTGCGCTATGTCGGCGCGGGATATCCGATCATCAAGGTGACGGATGCCGGATGGCGCGTGCTCAGGGGAGAGGAAAAGGTGATGATGATCCAAACCGACCTGCTCCGAACTTCTGCTGTAATCCAAAAGTCAAAGGAAGAAGAAACCGCGTTTGAAGCGAACAACAGAGAGTTGTTCAACGCGCTGAGAAAAACGCGCGCCGAAATCGCCGCGAAGAGAGGCGTGCCGGCATATGTGATCTTTTCCGATTCAGCTCTGCGCGATATGTGCGCAAAAATGCCGACAACCGATGAAGAATTCCTGACAGTCAACGGCGTCGGCGAAACAAAGCTCAAGCAATACGGCGCTTCCTTTATCCCGGTGGTCAAGCGCTATCTCCCCACAAAAAGAGGCAAATTACCGTTCTATATTTCTGAGGAGCAGTTGAGCCGTTTTGAGTATTCGGATACGCCGATCCCGGTTTCCGAAATCACAAGACGGATCAATGGTTTGGCGGACGATGAGCGACGAAAGAAGCTCAGAGCAACGGATATCACAGACTGGCTGCTGTCGATCAATGTTCTGAAGATCGAGGAATTGAACGGCAAACCCTTCAAGCTCCCAACCTATGACGGCACAAAGCTGGGCTTATCGGTGGAGCGAAGAGAAAAAGATGACGGTGAGCGCTACTATATCACCCTCTACAACCGCAAGGCGCAGGAGTTTGTGATCGATAATTTGAGTGGTGTCATTGCTTCTTGATGACCATAGAACCCTATAGGGATGCTTTACTGGGTTGAAAATCCATACGGAATCTTTTGTGATGCGTTTAATACCATGTCATACAATATATGTTAAATGTATGACATATATTGACTTTTTGCGAATATCGGTATATAATAATAGCGAAACAAAAGATTGAAAGGAGTTGTTTGTATGGCTGTTATTTCTGTTCGTTATAATGATTCTTCTAAAGCGAAAGCTGAGGCGATCGCAGAGTCGATAGGTATTTCATTGAGTGGTG
This sequence comes from Ruminococcus difficilis, assembly GCF_016680995.1. The sequence continues at coordinate 169,764 of NZ_JAEQMG010000040.1, forward strand.
CTATTAACATTTTTTTGAACCGTTTTATTGCGGATAGGGGGTTTCCGTTTGATGTGACAGCTCCGCGGGAGGATAATGCTCTATTCAAGGATAAAGACGTCAACGCAATGTTTTTGCAGGCGATCAAAGAGAGCTCCGATGCTCCTATTGTTCCGAGATCTGCATATTTGGATGAATCCGGTAACCTTCGATATACAGACGAATAACGGAGGGCCGCTGAATGCCAAATCTGCTTGTCTTTGCCGGGCCGAATGGTTCCGGTAAAAGCACCATTACTTCAAAAATCGGAACAGTCGGAGAATACGTTAACGCAGATGTGATTAAAACGGCAACGAAGTGTTCCGATATGGATGCGGCGCTGATTGCCGAAAGAACGCGAGAGTATCTTTTGGATTGTGAAAAGGACTTTACCTTTGAAACGGTATTATCTACCGAAAGAAACTTGAAACTAATGATTCGCGCCAAAGAGAAGGGTTATTATATCACCTGCTTCTACGTTCTGACTGTTGATCCGCAAATAAATGTACAAAGGGTCAAGAAACGCGTGCTGGGTGGGGGACATTCTGTGCCGGAGAATAAAATCAAAGACCGTTGGCATAAGGCTTTGAAGCTCCTTCCGTCGCTGTTATCTGTATGTGATGAACTCTATATTTTTGATAACTCCGCCGAAAGAGAAGATGCCTCATCCTGCTTGATCGTGAAGCTTGTTGACGGGAAAGCGGAGATTTATTCCAATCAATACTGGAGTGAAGAAAGAATCCTTCAGCTGTTGAAAGGCGGTTCTTCGTAATTTCTTCGTCAAATGGTAGATGTCAGTGCCCAGTAGCTTTTTCAGAATATCAAATGGCTCAAACATAATCAAAATGTGAAACCACCTATGATAGATCGAGTGTTCTATCATAGGTGGTTGTTTTATTGTATGTGTTTTATGATAAGTCTGATATAATTAGCAGGCTGTTATATCAGCAGGGTCAATAGCTTCTCAGAGATAGAAGACATCATTTCGTTTAATGAGCTGTTGGAGCTCGTCTATGCGATAGGAATTGATGATAAAGGCGCTTTCACCGTCGAAGCGGAAGGATACGGTTTTTGAGAACGGGGCTCGATGTTCGAACTCGGTGATAAATCTGCCTCGCGTATGCTTTTTTGAGTGTATTAAAGGTCGTCATAAAACCGATGCCGCTGCCGCCGGAACACACGTGAGTAGTGACGCGTTCCATGCCGAGCTTCAACAGGGTAAACTACTAACGGATTATCGTATTGATATATTCCATCAAATTGTATTCAATATGGTTTTTCCAATCGCAGATATATCCGTCTATTTTTCGAAAACGACTACCGTTAGGTATCTCTCCTATTATATACTTTCTTCTTAAAATATTATAAAGGCATACGATAGCACATATTTGGTTTTGGATTTGTGTTAGTAAACACCAATGTGCATCTTCGGGAAAACGGATCGGAAAGTCAGAATTCTGACATATGTGTTCGTTGATCCAGTTGTTATTATTTGGTTCTCCGCTAACAATCCAATTCCTGAATATGTCAAAGTCATGACTGCTTACAAAATCCGCGCCGTATAATTTACACAATACGTTAAATGCAATTTTTGCATAAGCGCGATCTGTAGCTTTGCTTTCCAGTATTCTATCATTTAGACTTGGCTGAAGAATACTGTGAGAAACACCCCCCACGGAATCTTTTGATTTTAACAAAGCATCTATTTTGTCGTGGATGCTTTCTTTATCAGGACATACAACATACCATTTCTTATCATAGAATCCAATTAGGATAGTATCATCCGAATAGTTATCCGGCGTGATGTTCACAAATCTGGGGCTTTTATTGAATTCCGAAAGCATATTAAGAAACTTATGAAATGATTCCGTTAATTCCTTTTCGGAAGTGTATTCGTCACTAAAGGAAAAAGAATTAGCCGATATACTGATATGAGGTATATGATATACTTTTCCCATACTCATAAATCCAAGGCTTAGTTTATTACTGATGTCGTCATTATCAGAGAAGTACAGTATTCTTACAGTTCCGGATGGCAAGGTAGAACCTCGTTTTCCGGGTCCGGAAAAGCCTCTGCAAAGAGATACTGTAGAAGCATGAATCATTTCATCTTCCAGTTTGCAGAAAATAGAATTAGCTTGATCTGAAACGCATCCCTTTTCTAAAGTGTGAATTCCACCGATGGCTGCAGGAAAAATGTGTTCTCTACCGTTGTATGTAAGGTTATCTCGATTTCTTAAATAAATACACATATCATTATCGTATATGGATCTGCTGATCTATATCCTTCATTTCGTTTATAACATTCCTGAAAGACAGCTTTCCTTTAATTCAGCTGTCGGATTATACTTTTCAATTAAATCTTGAACGATTACTCTGCTGCCTGCACCGATCCGAGGGCTTAATGTAACTTGCATATCGGCAAAGGCTTTGTCGTCTATTATCATATCGTAATAAGAAAACGGTTGTTTTTCCGCACCAAACAACAATCTGTTTGCAAACATCTGAAAATCTGTATTGATTTTATCCGGCGATTGCATTAGATTTAGCGGATAGATATTAAGAATATATCGCCATTCCTTTTGAAATTGCCAATGCAGATTTTTATATTTCCCCAATTTACCAAAATTGATGGAGAATTGGTTTCCGTTTTCAAGAAGCAATTTGGGATATAACTTCTCTTTTTCGTCAGTATACTCTACTTTACATAAAAGATCTTTTGTGATAGCCTGTATGGAAATGAACCCTTTTGAGAAGATCTCTGCAAGCGGAATAATAGTCTGTATGGAATTGCCCTTTGATGCGTCTGTGATATGTAAGCCTTTAGCTTTAGCTAAATCTTCCGCTGTGTTGTTATACAGCCTAAAAGGATTCTTAGATAGACGAATTCTAACTCCCTTGTCTAATGAGGCGTACATATTCCACATCGGAATGCTTTCTGATTCATCATCAGTCCAGGAACTGACGTAAACAAATTGACCGGCATTTTTTAAATCGTATGTTTCCTGCTCTTGAAGATCATCCATTTTATCAAGAGAATTAAATCGGATGGATCGATTCTTTAGGATTAGCGCCAGTGTTTCTACACTGGTATAATGGTACAAGTATTCATTGTTCTCCATTCTGTTCCCCCAAGAAAGATTTGACGTGTTCCGTATCTATAATAAATTGTTTTGTTAAGCATCAAGCAGAGCTATTGTTAATCTCGCTTTCTGCAGTTTTTTTCTTCAGCCCTACGATAATAGTGGCAGGGCCTTTAAACCGTGTTCATTTTCTAAGCTTTTCTGTGAGATTGATTATCTGTAGATCAGTATAACATCAGTTCCTTTACATCGCAAGAAGAATCACACACAATATATATGTATGTGTGTGATTCCTTAAGAGAATTGTCATCATCTATTCTCTTTGTTATCTTTTTTCATCTTTTAGTCTGAATGTCTTATTCCGATTCATTATCAACATCATCAAAGAACCGAGCAGTGGCTTCGCTGATAAAGTAGTTCATGAAGTTTTCCAACACCTGCTCCCGCACTTCTCTTTTGGGAGGGGTGCCCCTTATCAGCTTGTCGATCAGCACATGCGCTAATGTGTTGATCGTATTGTTGATTGATCCGAATGATGTCGATTTGACCGCGTACTTTCCGTCGCTCAGTTCATCCGAAACGATCAGGATGCCGGATGATTTGAGCTCTGCTTTGGGATCGGCTTCCAGTTTCTTCCTTGCGGCCTCCAGTCTTTTTCTGAAGCCCTGAGTATACAGAAGATCTGATAGCGGAAAGCTGAAACCGACGGTTTCCTTTTCGATATCGTGATTCTTTTTCTGTTCGTTCTTATCCATTATACGAACCTCCTTTATATTTATAATATGTATCTGCTATAGAGGAATAGTTTTTTCAAACCGATTCCGCTGTTGTTGATTGCAGTGTTAATGTCATCGTACCGATCTATTGCTCTCTGATCGATCCTACTCTGAGCGACGGTCTCTCTGCTGTCTCTTTCAGTATACCCAAATCCCGATCCTGACAAATGATATAATTCATCTTTGCGTTGGTTTCAGCGTTATGGATAAACAACCTGAGCGTTACAGCATTGATATTCCCGGGGCAAAACCATACCGGGGCATCATGATAGAATCCTGTGCCGATCCGGAGCCGATACCTGCCCTCATCATCTCTGTCGGTGGTTTCTATGTCGCCCTGTTCGATCAGCCTGTGCATTAAATCGCTGTGATCGTTATACAGATCTTCAAAACGGCTGTAAAAGTTATCTCCGCTATCGAAAACATAGAACTCCGAATATTTGGCGGTATTGATGCCTTTTTTATCATCGTTTCGGTAGTTGGCGATGATTTGTTTTGTGATATCGATCACCGACTTTTCATCATTGCAGATCAGTATGGCGCCGCTTACGGGAATCGAATATACTTGAGTTAAGAAGTAGGGGAGTAACCCTTCTTGCTTTGAAAAGGTCTTCATATCATGATTTGTCCGATAGACAGGGATGATCTTTCCTCTTCCTCCGAAAAAGCCTAAGACCCTTGACCCCTTAAATACGGTTGACCTGACACCCAGCATGCGCTTGAAATCCAACGCGGTATAGAAGTATACTTGATGATTGCTTTGGTCGATCGTCTCCGAAATATCCGGCTTTTCATCGGATTCATAGGGGATCCCCATACGGTCGAGGAGGGCGTAAAGATATGCGAATTGCCTTTTTCTGGTTCGGTGCTTGATATCGTACTGCCGATTATCGTCCTCGAGACAGCTCTTATACTTTATGTAATGAGGGTGTGAGGTCAGCAACTTCCCAGAGTTTGTCAGGATATATCCGATAGCGCCGTCTCTGCTGATCCGCTTGATATATCCTCTTTGCTTCAGGATCGAGATTGCCTTTCTGAAGTTGGTGCTTGACATATTCATGTGTTGATATAGATCGCTGGGGATCTCTTTTGAATAATACAGGATATTCAAAAGACGGTCATATCTCGAGTCGTATTTTTCTCTGCTGAAGTCGATGTGATATCCGGGATTGTTTTCATTATTTGACATCTTTTGTTCTCCTTATCATTATAGTATTTTGCTACACTGTTTTTGTACTTTATATTTTTGTTCCTTAGGAAGGTGGAGCGGCGAATTTGTTTCAATCGTCTCTCGAACCGCATCAACAGTGAAATGCCTGAATCATTACCCCTGTCACGTTACTTGATTTTGTTTTTGGGTATTTGTGACAGGGGTAATTCAAAGATTTGTGACACCTAAATTACGAGTTGCCGTCACGGCGTATATCATGTATCAGAAACATAAGATCAATTTCATGTTCATTATCTGTGATATAGATCTCGGTTTTGTTCTGACCGACTCCTTTCGATTTGCAGTAATAGGCGGTGTCACACGTATATGGTGAATCATCGATCAGAAAGTGACCGATCAATCCGTTGATGATGACGGACGCTTCTTTATTGTCATTGTCAATGGCAAACTGCGGATGATTGCAGTAGGTCAGAAACGCCACCTTTGCGTGCTCAAACGGTTGGATGCCGTTTTTTATGCAGAAGTGATGCACAGCCTCGTTGACCGTTTGTGCCAGAGCGTTGTTGTAATCCTCCTTTCTTCTGCGCATATTGGGCAGGAGCATCGGGAGTGTGATCTTGTACATCGGGAAGTCAAAATCTGCAACCTGTTCGACAGAGATACCCATGATCTCACATTCGATATGGTTGATCCGGTCAAGCCCCGGAAAGGATGGAATAGATTCTTTGAGCGAAAGCAAAAGCTCCCGATACAATAAAAACATGTTGGAAGTAATGCGCGCTCCCTTTTTGGTTGTGCTGACAAAACGATCAAAATCACACTCGTCTTGATGCTTTTGCAACAATCGCGTGTTGGTGAGCAGCTCCTGAGATAATTGCTGTATTCTCTCTGTGTTGTTATAAATGGTATCCATCGTTTTTCCCCCTTTGCTGATACCTCAGCGTATGTTTTTCTTCGTCATTATGTACTAATCAAGGCCGGCTCTTTTGCCTAAATCTAACATTGCAAAGCAGAATTTTTGCCGAGTTGTCAATGTTGTCAGTGACTGGTCACCCTCGCGGATACGCAGGGTGCGGCGGATCTCCTTGGGGATGACGACGCGGCCGAGGTCATCGATGCGTCTGACGATTCCTGTTGCTTTCATATCTGAATCTCCTTGTTTTGGTTTACAAAAGTTTGCAGATATAGTGTTTGCACCCATCATAAGAAAATACGGAAATCGCGCAGGAAGAATCTGTCAGCGGAAAATCTTGACAGAAACAGCGGTATCACATAGAATAAAGGAAAGAATTCGGGAGGTGAGAGGATGCCGCGCGTTACGATCAACGGCGATGATTTCGGGATGAACGAGAGCTGTACCAAGGCGATCCTCCGCGCACTGCGCGAGGGGTTGATCACCGATACCACCATGATGGCGAACGGGTCGTTTTTTGATGAAGCTGTTCAGATGGCGAAGGAGTTCGGACTGACCGATCGGATCGGCGTCCACTTCAATCTGACCGAGGGTCGACCGCTGACCGACGGGATCACAAAGGCGCCGCTGTTTGTCAAGGACGGCGGATTTCACCGCGCGTTTTTGCAGCAGCCGCGTGAGTTGGATGCGGCGGAGCGCAAGGCGGTTTTTGATGAGCTTTGCGCGCAGGCGGAACGTATCCGAGGCGCGGGTATCGCGATCACCCATGCCGACTCCCATCATTATTTGCACACCTATCAAACTCTCGCACCGATCTTCGCCGAGGTTTGTCGTCAGTGCGGGATCGACAGTATCCGCCTGAACCGCACGCTCGATACACCCGCGCATCCGCGCGTGACCGACGGGCGGATCGATAACCGATTCTGGCGGGATCAAGGCTTGCGGACCTCGGAGCATTTCGGCAGATATCCCGATCTGTTTGATTCGGAGATCCCGGATCGTACCGAGATATTGGTGCACCCCGATTTGGATAAGGACGGCAGGTTGATCGACCGTACCGCTGTGATCAACGGTCACCCGAGTGGAATACTTTTGGATGGAGCAATCTATCGGGAGAAGTCGCTCACCCTGTGCCGCTATCAAGAACTGGTAACGTAAAAAGATCCGAAGCGTATTGCCTCGGATCTTTTGTCATTTACCAATGATTTTGTAATACTGAATCCTTGTTTGTAAGAGTAAATGTCGGGTATTACTTGCGTTTACTTTTACAATTAACGAAAAGCGATGCGATCCCAGAGTCCCGTTTATTGTCATGATCCTTTGTTATAATAAGATTGTAGGAGTTAGAATGAAAAAGTAAATGTCGAGGAAAGGGTGAGAAAAGTAGAAAAAGTATTGCGTTTAGTATTGCAATAAGGTAGTGTAAAAGTGAGTGGTTACTGTCTGCGGGAAAGAGGTAATCATGAAACAAATTACACTGAGTGACAGAATCATTATCGAAGCCGGATTGTGTTCCGGAAAGTCCATGAGAAAGATATCCGAGGATATCGGTAAATGTCCTGAGACCGTGTCCAGAGAGATACGCGCCAACCGCACAGTTATCCGCGGCTCGTTCTATATGAACAACGACTGTGTCAACGCCAGAAGGTGTGCTCAGAAGAATCTCTGTCCTGAAAACTACTGCAGTATATTGTGTGTGAAATGCCGGTACTACAAGTGTAGCGACATTTGCCCGAGGTACAGACCGTCTAAGTGCTCGGTCGTTGAGCAACCGCCGTATGTATGCAACCGCTGTGCCCGTAAGGATAAATGCAGCAAGAACAGATACATTTATTCCGCAAAGCTGGCTGACGCGGCGGCGAATAGAAGACGGTCGGATTCGAGACGCGGCGTTCATCTAACAGCAGAACAGTTAGATTCCCTTGACAACCTTCTTAAGAAGCAAGTGAATAAGGGACAGCCGCTGTCACATATTTACGCCGAGCATGAAGCGGAAATGCCTGTATCGCTCAGGACGCTGTACAACTACATCGACAGCGGGATCCTTTCGGTGCGTAACATCGATCTGAGAAGAAAGGTAAGGTACAAGCCGAGAAAGCGAAAAAAGCAGGTTGCGTTAAAGGGCGATCATTTTGCCTACCGCTATGAGCATACCTATGAGGACTACAAGAGATTCATAGAGGAACATCCGAACTGCTCGATCGTACAGATGGATACTGTGGTCGGTACAAGGTCAAAAGGACAGCGAATACTTACGATGCTGTTTGTGAAGTCGAACATCATGCTGATGAAGCTGATCCCCGACGGTAAGGCTCAGACGGTAGTCGATTTCTTTGACAGTCTGCTGGATGTTTTGGATATGCCGGAGTTCAAGTCGCTGTTTACAGTGATCCTCACGGATAACGGACCGGAATTCAGGATGACGGATTATCTGGAATACGCGCCGTATACCGGCGAGCAGAGATGCAGAGTATTCTACTGTGATCCGATGGCTTCATGGCAAAAGGCAGAGATCGAAAAGAACCATGAATACATCCGCTATGTGATTCCGAAAGGAAAGAGCCTTGACGGTTACACCGATGATGACATTACCTTGCTGATGAACCATATTAACAGTACCAAACGCATGAGTCTCGGCGGAAAATCTCCGTATGAGATGGTCGCTGAGGGTGATGAGAGCATGAAGTGGTTGATGCAGATAATGGGAATGGACGCCATCCCTGCGGATGACGTCCACCTCAAGCCGGATCTGTTGATCCGGTAACCACAAAATAAATCCAACACGCAGACAGTAAAGCAGACTCGCTATTCAATATTTTGAAGTCACGGCGTATTGCGTTTACTTTTGCGAATCTAAACGCGGTAGGTCAGCTTTGCTGTGCCCTGTGATGTTGAATTTGTGTTCATTATACCATGTTTTCTTCATTTTTCTACCCCTGTTTTCACTTTTAAACACTCTTTTTTCAAATTGCATGATTTGATATGGACATCTACTCTTTCATTCAAGCTAAGATTGTAGGAACGAACAATGCTTATTTGTAAAGGAGAATGACCATGTTATTCGAAAGAACTTTTGACAAGCCCGAGAACATTATGGACGCCGCCGCCCAGGAGACTTCCTCCATGCGCGATATGCGCATCATGCGCGCACAGCGCAGTGAGAGAGGCTGGCTGCTCAAATACATCACCCTCGACGATGATTATCCCATCGCAGCCATCGAGCGCAGTCTGACCCGTAAGCTCGGCGAGGCGGTCAGCATGGTGAATCTGCACTATGACTTCGACACCGCCGCAAGATTGATCTACGCATAAATAAAACAGTATAGCACTGCAAAATATTCCCAACCATCAAACAAGGCTGCCTGATATTCGATCAGACAGCCTGTTATTATATGCTTCTTTCTTTTCGGATCGTTTCCAGCAGCGCCCGACATCCTTTTGTGATATCGTCCCATGTCGCCGCAAAGTCGCCCGTATACCACGGGTCGGCGACGTCGCGCGTACTGCCCGCGTATTCCATCAGCAGGCGCACCTTGTTCTCGGGGTCACTGCCGATGATCCGCATGATGTTGCGCTGATTGTTCCGATCCATGATCGGGATGTAGTCGTAGCGCTCATAATCGGCGGCGGTCATCTGACAGGCGTACTTGCCCGAGCAGGACAGACCGTGCTTTGCAAGCTCTCTGCGCGCGGGAGGATAGACGGGATTGCCCAGCTCCTCGCGGCTGGTGGCGGCGGAGGCGATCTCAAATTCCTTCTCCAGTCCCGCCTTTTTGACATAATCTTTCATCACGAATTCCGCCATCGGACTGCGGCAGATGTTCCCGTGACATACGAATAATATCTTGACCATATCGCACCTCAACACTTTTATTCAAAACAGACATTGTAAGGGGCGCAGAGGATAAGGGTGAGATTGCCGCGTCGAAACGATGTTCCTCCTCGCAATGACAATCTGAAATGCGCCCCGTGGTGATCTCAGCCGATCAAATGATTCTGATATCATTATACCACACTAAGGTAATATTGTACAGTTTTCCGATCATAATCTTGTACGCTATGAGGATAGAAAAAACGTCGACAATACTGGTATAATATAAATGATAGCCTCCCTTTCCTAAGGGAGGTGGGCGCGCTTGCGCGCTCGGAGGGTTGAATCAAAATAACTCCCAGGAGGCACCTATGAAGCAATATATCATGGCGCTGGATTCCGGCACGACCTCGAACCGCTGTATCCTCTTTGACCGCGAGGGCAATATGTGCTCGGTAGCGCAAAAGGAATTCACCCAGTATTTTCCGCAGCCCGGATGGGTCGAGCATGACGCCAACGAGATCTGGCAGACGCAGCTCAGCGTCGCGCGTGAGGCGATGCGCAAGATCGGCGCGACCTATGACGAGATCGCCGCGATCGGCATCACCAATCAGCGCGAGACCACCATCGTGTGGGACAAGGCGACGGGTCAGCCGGTCAGTCACGCGATCGTCTGGCAGTGCAGACGAACCGCCGATTATTCCGATCAGCTCGTCGAAAAGGGCTTGACCGAGAGCTTTCGTGAAAAGACGGGTCTGGTCATCGATCCCTACTTTTCCGCGACAAAGCTGCGCTGGATCTTAGAGAACGTCGAGGGCGCGCGTGAACGCGCCGAGCGCGGCGAACTGCTCTTCGGCACGGTCGACACATGGCTGATGTTCAAGCTCAGTAAGGGCAGGATCCATGTCACCGACTACTCCAACGCCTCGCGTACCATGCTGTTCAATATCAATACCCTTATGTGGGATGAAGATATTCTGCAGGAGCTCGATATCCCCGCCGCCATGCTGCCCGAGGTCAAGCCCTCGAGCTGTATCTACGGCACCTCCGACCCCGAATTCTTCGGCGGCGAGATCCCGATCGCGGGAGCCGCGGGCGATCAGCAGGCGGCGCTGTTCGGACAAACGTGCTTTCATGAGGGCGAGGCGAAGAATACCTACGGTACCGGCTGTTTCATGCTGATGAACACGGGCGAAAAGCCTGTTTATTCCGAGAACGGACTGCTCACCACCATCGCGTGGGGGCTTGACGGAAAGGTGAATTACGCGCTCGAAGGCTCCGTCTATGTCGCGGGCGCGGCGATCCAGTGGCTCCGTGACGAGCTCAAGCTGATCGACGGCTCCCCCGACAGCGAGTACTTCGCGACCCGCGTCAGCGATACGGCGGGCTGTTATGTCGTGCCCGCGTTCACGGGCTTGGGCGCGCCGCATTGGGATCCCTACGCGCGCGGCGCGATCATGGGACTGACCCGCGGTGTGAACAAATACCACCTGATCCGCGCGACCTTGGAATCGCTCGCCTTCCAGACCAACGACGTGCTCCATGCCATGGAGCTGGATTCCGGCATCCGTCTGGATTCGTTGAAGGTCGACGGCGGCGCGAGCATGAACAACTTTTTGATGCAGTTCCAGGCGGACGTGATGAACGCCCCCGTGCACCGTCCCGCCTGCGTCGAGACCACTGCGATGGGCGCATCGTACCTCGCGGGTCTGGCAGTCGGTTTCTGGGCAGATAAAGAGGACGTCAAGCGCCAGTGGCGCATGGAGCGCCAGTTCCTGCCCGAGCGCGACGATGAGTGGCGTGAAAAAGAGATCACCGGCTGGAACAAGGCAGTCGCCGCCACCAAAGGATGGGCGAAGTAGAGTGAGGAGCTAAAAAGGCTTCCCCTCGGGGGGAAGCTGTCAGACAGATTGTCTGACTGATGAGGGGATAACCTATCCTTACGAACTTTTTTACAAAGAGTGGTGAACGATGCAGAATAAACTAACCGATTTTTCGCAAAATCTCCGTAAGAATATGACAAAGGAAGAGAAACACCTTTGGTATGATTATTTGAAACGATTGCCGATTACGGTTAATCGACAAAAGGTGATCGGAGAATACATTGTTGATTTTTATATTTCCGTAGCAAGAATTGTGATTGAACTCGACGGTTCACAGCATTATTCAAAAGAAGGGGAACAAAGCGATAGAAAACGTGATGATTACCTGAGAAGAATCGGAATAAAAGTTTTACGATATACCAATCGTCAAATACATGAAGAGTTTGACGATATATGTAATGACATTGAGCGGAAAATCCGGGACTCAATAAAAGACAAAAAACTCTTTGTATAATAGAGTTAGAGGAAAAGTGAGCCCCTCATCCGTCAACATTGTTGACACCTTCCCCCCGAGGGGAAGGCTATTGATCCAATAAGTGAGGAACAAGATTTATGTACGACATCATCATCCTCGGCGCGGGCGTGATCGGTTGCGCCGTGGCGAGAGAACTCAGCAAATACAATGCCAAGATTCTGGTGCTCGAGAAAAACGAGGACGTATGCTCCGGCACCAGCAAAGCGAACAGCGGCATCGTCCACTCGGGCTATGACGCGCACAACGGTACCCTCAAGGCGAGGTTCAATATCGAGGGCAACCGCATGATGGGCGACGTCTGCGACGAACTGGACGTTCCCTTCGACCGCATCGGGTCACTGACCGTCTGCACGGATGAAAAAAATATCGCCGATCTCGAAGCGCTCAGGGAGAGGGGAGAGAAGAACGGCGTAGAGGGGCTCAGGATCCTCGACCGCGCGGAATTGCTCGCGATGGAGCCGCATATCGGCGACGAGGTCGTCGCCGCGCTCTACGCGCCTACGGCGGGCGTGATCTGTCCGTTCAAGCTGACCATTGCCTTTGCCGAGAATGCCGCCGTCAACGGCGCAGAATTCCGCTTTGACAGCGAAGTGAAAAAGGTATATTGTGATGACGGCGTATGGCACGTTGTGACCGATAACGGAGAATACACCGCCAAAGCGGTAGTCAATGCCGCGGGCGTTTACGCGGATGTATTCCACAATATGGTATCCGAAAAGAAGCTGCGCATCACCCCGCGACGCGGCGACTATATCCTGCTCGACCGCGCGGTACAGGGCTTTGTGAACCATACCGTTTTCCAGCTGCCCACCAAGCTCGGAAAGGGCGTTCTGGTCACGCCCACCGTCCACGGCAATACCATCGTCGGACCCACCGCCGTGGATATGGACGACAAGGAGTGTACCGCCACCTTTGCCGACGGCATCGACAGCGTGATCGAAAAATCGGCGCTCAGCGTCAAAGACCTCCCGACCCGACAGGTCATCACCTCCTTTGCGGGCTTACGCGCGCATGAGGACGGCGGGGATTTCATCCTCGGCGAGCCTGATGACGCGCCCGGCTTCTTTGACTGCGCGGGCATCGAAAGCCCCGGCTTGACCGCGTCGCCCGCCATCGGCGTGTATATCGCCGAGTTGATACGAAAAAAATACAGCCTGAGCGAGAAAGAGGATTACATCGCCCGGCGAAAAGATATTCTGAACCCCTCGACCTTATCGCTCGAGGAGCGTAACGAGCTGATCCGCCGTGAACCCGCATACGGCAACATCATTTGCCGCTGTGAATCCGTCACCGAGGGCGAGATCCTCGACGCGATCCGCCGTCCTGTCGGCGCGCGCTCACTCGACGGCGTCAAGCGCCGCACACGCGCGGGCATGGGTCGCTGTCAGGCGGGCTTTTGTAGCCCTAAGGTGATGGAGATTTTGCGCCGTGAGCGGAACATCGACCTGACCGAGGTCACGAAGAGCGGCGGCAGTTCCAAGATCGTTTTCGCACGGACAAAGGATGGTGACAGCAATGAATAAGGTAGATATCGTCATCGTCGGCGGAGGTCCCGCGGGATTGGCGGCGGCTGTCGCGGCATATGATGACGGCGCAAAAAACATCCTGATCTTAGAGCGTGACGAACAGCTCGGCGGCATCCTCAACCAGTGCATCCACAACGGCTTCGGTCTGCACACCTTCAAGGAGGAACTGACCGGCCCCGAGTACGCCGACCGCTTTATCCGGCAAGTGAATGAGCGCAAGATCCCGTATCTGCTGAACACCATGGTCATGGAGATCTCACCCGACAGGGTCGTGACCGCCATGAACCGTGAGGACGGCATGTTTCAGATCGAGGCAAAGGCGGTCATCCTCGCGATGGGCTGTCGTGAACGTCCGCGTGGGGCATTGAACATCCCCGGCTATCGACCCGCCGGCATTTTTTCGGCAGGAACGGCACAGCGCCTCGTCAATATCGAGGGCTATATGCCCGGCAAAGAGGTCGTCATCCTCGGCTCGGGCGATATCGGACTGATCATGGCGCGCCGCATGACCTTAGAGGGCGCGAAAGTCAAATTGGTCGCCGAGCTGATGCCGTATTCGGGCGGCTTGAAACGCAATATCGTCCAGTGTCTGGATGACTTCGATATCCCGCTGCGGTTATCACATACGGTCGTGGATATTGAGGGCAAGGAGCATATTACCGCTGTGACCATCGCCGAGGTCGGCGCCGACCGCAAGCCGATCAAGGGCACCGAGGAGCGTTATACCTGCGACACCCTGCTCCTGTCCTGCGGTCTGATCCCCGAGAATGAGCTGAGCACCGCCGCGGGCGTACAGCTCAATCCTGTCACAAACGGTCCCGTCGTTAACGAAAGTCTGGAGACCAACATCGAGGGCGTTTTTGCCTGCGGCAATGTCCTGCACGTGCACGACCTCGTGGACTATGTTTCCGAAGAAGCGGCAAAAGCGGGCGTGACCGCCTCACGCTATGCGCGCGGTGAGCATACCGCCGACAGCGGCAGAGAGATCTCTGTCAAAGCCGAGGGCGGCGTGCGTTATACCGTGCCCGTCACCGTCCGACCCGATCATGTGGAAGATCAGCTGACGATCCGTTTCCGTGTGGGGGATGTGTACAAGGATTCCTATGTCAGCGTGTATTTTGACGATACCCGCGTCCGCCATCAAAAGAAGCGCATCTTAGCGCCCGGCGAGATGGAACAGGTCGTCATCCTGAAGAAACAACTGGAAGAGATCCCGGATCTGAAAACGATCACGGTGAAGATAGAAAACAACTGAATGTAGGGGCGGGTCTTGACCCGCCCGACGGATCATCAATTTGATGATCCGGATGGATACACATCTATTCACTTTGCGAACGGGCGGGTCAAGACCCGCCCCTACAATGAAAGGAACAACAATGGAAACAAAGGAACTCACCTGTATCAACTGCCCGATGGGCTGTCTGCTGACCGTCGAGATGGACGGTGATGAGATCAGGGATATCAGCGGCTATACCTGTCCGCGCGGCAAGACCTATGCCGAAAAAGAGGTCACCAACCCCACCCGCGTCGTCACCTCGACCATCAAGGTTGTCGGTGGCAAAAAGGATCGCGTCGCGTGCAAAACGCAGTACGATATCCCCAAGGATAAGATCGGCGCGGTGATGGAGGCGATCAACGCGGCTCAGGCACAGGCGCCCGTCGTGATCGGCGAGGTGCTGATTGCGGACGTCGCGGGCACCGGTGTAGACGTTGTCGCCACCGCTCACGCGGTTTAGTGAGTTAAGGCAATACCGCATCATTCCGGTGTGCGGATTGCGTAGTCATATTTTTCGTCAGAGTGTACAAATAATCCGCGTGCATACTGTCGTATGGACAAGGATTTTTGGGCAATCTGACGGAATAATAGGCAAGCAAGGCGTGCGCCGCGAATTGTGCGGTATTGCCTTGAATCGTTGAAAAGTGCGCAATAATCCATCCTTATCAAATCTCATATTTGGTGAAAACAGAGTAAATGCCGATTGTCCGTTGACTTTCGGCATTTTGTTGTTTATATTCATATTTGACAATCAATTTTGATTTCCAATCGGGCGGGTCAAGACCCGCCCCTGCAAAAATGGGGGATAACCAATGTCCAAAGTCAAAGCGTTTTTAAAACGCAAAAATATTGAGATCTCGTGGAAGCGCTACGGTATCGACGCGCTCGGCGCGATGGCACAGGGCTTGTTCTGCTCACTGCTGATCGGCACGATCATCAAGACCATCGGCGTGCTGTCGGGCTGGCAGTTCTTCACCGATATCGGCACCTACGCGATGGCGGTGTCGGGTCCCGCGATGGCGGTCGCCATCGGCTACGCGCTCAAGGCCGATCCCATGGTGCTGTTTTCGCTGGCGGCAGTCGGCTGGGCGGCAAACGCCGAGGGCGGCGCGGGCGGTCCGCTCGCCGTTTTGATCATCGCAATCATCGCCGCCGAATGCGGCAAGGCGGTCAGTAAGGAAACCAAGGTCGATATCCTCGTGACCCCCGCGGTGACGATCCTCGTCGGCGTGGCGCTGGCGAAATTGATCGCGCCCCCGATCGGTACGGCGGCAAGCTGGTTCGGCTTGCTGATCGACTCGGCGACAAAGCTCCAGCCTTTCCTGATGGGCATCGTGGTATCTGTGCTGGTCGGTATTGCGCTGACCCTGCCGATCAGTTCGGCGGCGATCTGTTCGGTGCTCGCGCTTACGGGACTTGCCGGCGGCGCTGCCGTGGCGGGCTGCTGTGCGCAGATGGTCGGCTTTGCGGTGATGTCCTTCAAGGAAAACCGTTGGGGCGGACTGGTCAGCCAGGGGCTTGGCACCTCGATGCTCCAGATGCCGAACATCGTCAAAAACCCGCGTATCTGGATCGCGCCCATCGTGACCTCGGCGATCACGGGGCCGATCGCGACCTGTGTGTTCAAGCTGCAGATGAACGGCGCGCCGATCAATTCGGGCATGGGCACCTGCGGACTTTGCGGTCAGATCGGCGTGATCACCGGCTGGTTCAACCCGTCTGAAGAAGCGGTCGCCAAAGGCGCTGAGGCGATAGCGCCCGGCGCGATGGACTGGATCGGACTGATCCTGATCTGCATCGTGCTCCCCGCCGTGATCACCCCGCTGATCAACCTGCTCCTGCGCAAGGTCGGCTGGGTCAAGGACGGCGATTTGAAGCTGGCATAATCAATGAATTGTCATTGCGAGGAGCGAACATGCGTGTTCAGCGACGTGGTAATCTCAACCGATATTCATTCAAAAAGCGGCATCCCGAGAGAGCTTATCTCGGGATGCCTTTTTATATACCCAAAAGTCAGGAATATCATTATAAAAAGTCATTGCGAGGCTCCCTGACACGCGTGGACACGCGTGTCAGGGAGCGGTGGCAATCTCAACCTTTTTGTAGGGATGACCATCGGTCATCTGCAAAAAGATGGGCGTTTCCGTTGTCGAAAACGTGTGATTGTGGAGAAATGCTTCTGCCGTGCGGGTCGTCATAAATGTCGACCCCTACAAAACTGTTTCAGCGTTTGTTTTACAGTCCGAACTTCTCCTCAAACTCTGCAAGATCGTTGCCGCAATGGATGGGTTCACCCACGGATCGGATCGCGGAGTCGATGTCCTTGAGCCCGTTGCCCGTGACGATAGACACGATAGTCGTGTCATGCGGCAGCTTGCCCTCGCGGCTGAGCTTCATCAGACCCGCTGTGGCGGTCACACCCGCGGGTTCACCGAACACACCGGCGTTCTTCGCCAGATATTTTTGTGCTTCTCTTATCTCGTCATCGGTGACGTTGACGCAGATGCCGTCGCTGTCTTTGATGGCGTTGATCGCCTTATCCGGATTACGCGGCACGCCCACGGCAATGGAATCCGCATAGGTGTTTTCCTCCTGCGGTCGCCAATCTTCACCGTTCATCACGGCGGTGTTGATCGGACAACAGCCCTGCGCCTGCACGCTGATGATCCGCGGGATCCTGTCGATCAGCCCGACCCTATACATATCGTACAGACCCTTGTACACGCCCGCGATCGTACAGCCGTCGCCGACCGATACCGCGACAAAGTCGGGCGCGTTGAAATCGAGCTGTTCGCATATCTCGTGCGCGACGGTCTTTTTGCCCTCGCTGAGATAGGGGTTGATCGCGGCGTTGCGGTTGTACCAGCCGTATTTGTCAATGGCGGCTTTGGATAATTCAAACGTCTCTTCATAACTGCCGTCCACGGCGGTCAGATTCGCGCCGAACATCATCAGCTGGGCGATCTTGCCCTTCGGCGCGCGGGAGGGGACAAAGATGTAGGTCTTGAGCCCCGCCTTCGCCGCGTTGCCCGCGAGGGATGAGGCGGCGTTGCCGGTGGAACTGCACGCGATGGTGTCATATCCCGCTTCGATCGCTTTGGTCACCGCCATCGCGGAGGCGCGATCTTTGAGAGAAGCGGTGGGGTTGACGCCGTCATCCTTGATGTACAGCCGCTTGACGCCGAGATCCTCGGCGATCTTCTGTGCCTCATACAGCGGCGACATCCCGACCTGCAGTCCCGTGGGAACGGTATCTTCTTCGATCGGCAGCAGCTCGCGATAGCGCCACATGGTGGGATCGTCACGACGCGCGAGCACCTCTTTATTGAATCTGGTTTTGATAGATTCGTAGTCATAGATCACGTCGAGGATACCGCCGCACTCGCAGATGGTGATATCCGCCGCGGGAGCGTATGTCCTCCCGCATTTGACGCATTTGCAGTGAATAATATGGTTCATAGTAACATCTCACCTATAAAGCCTCCCTTTCCTAAGGGAGGTGGCACGAAGTGCCGGAGGGTTGAATCCTTTCCTGAACATGGTTGTTGATGTCTTCACAGACATTTTTGAATTGACGTTGTATTTCCAGGTTTGTGTATCGCAAAACACAAAATCCATATTTTTCTATGCCTTGGGTACGTTTGGAATCATATTCTATTGCGGCATTCTTTTCGTAGTGCTGATTACCGTCCAGTTCAATTATCAGTTTTGCTTTGGGACAAAAGAAATCGACGATATAAGATTCTATAACATATTGTCTGTGAAAACGAATTGGATAGTTTCGTAGAAAATCATACCAAAGATGATTTTCTTCCTTTGTCGGATTCTTTCTTAATATTCGTGCGTTTTTTCTGGATCGTAATTCTCTGGGGATAGGTTTATCTTTACTCATGGCAACCCTCAGTCAGCTGGCGCTGACAGCTCCCTTAGGAAAGGGAGCCGATTAATCCGACTTCCTTATTGAACGCCTCGATGTATTCATCGAGCTGTTCCGCCTGCTTATGCACCGCGTCCCAGGTGTTTTCGGTGTCATACCACAGGGCGTTGAGTTCCTCGACGGTTCTGCCCTGCTGTTCGACCCATGTGTAGTATTTGAGGTTATGCACACGCTTGCGCTCCTTGTAGGTCAGCTCCAGCATGTTGTCGTCCTTGAGGTTGAGGATGTGCAGGTTGTGGTCGAGCTCCGCCTTGTGTGCGTCGTATTCGCCGTACATCTCTGCGAGCTCCTTGATGCGGCTCTGATACATATCGGCGGAGTCGGTCAGCACGGTACCGAGCACATCGTTCTCGGTGAACTCATAGTACTTCGCCATCTTGATACAGCACAGCAGATTCGCGATACCCGAGATGCCTAAGAGGCTGAGCTGTTCGGCAAGCTCACGCTCAACGCCGACGGATACCAGATAATCGATACCCTCGGGTGTGTTGAACAGTCGGAGCAGTCGCTGGCTGTCCTCGTCGTCGATGTCAACCACCATGTCGGTGTTTTTGACGTTGTGGATCCACGGGATATGCTTGTCGCCGATGCCCTCGATGCGGTGACCGCCGAAGCCGTTGTCCAGAATGGTGGGGCACTGTAATGCCTCGCCAACGCCGAGCTTGAGGTTCGGGTACTGCTCCTTGAGGTAGTCGCCCGCGCTCATCGTGCCCGCGGAGCCGGAGGTGAAGCACGCGCCTGCAAAGCGATCCTTCTCGCCCTTGATCGCTTCAAACGCGTCCGCTAACGCGTGACCGGTGACGTTGTAATGCCACAGCGGGTTGCCCATCTCCTCGAACTGGTTGAAGATCATCACCTCGGGGCGCCGTCTGAGCTCCCATGTCTTGTCGAAGATCTCTTTGACGTTAGATTCACATCCGGGGGTCGCGATGACCTCGCCCGCGATCTTTGAAAGCCAATCAAAGCGCTCGCGGCTCATTTCGGCGGGCAGGATCGCGATACTGTCGCAGGACAGCAGCTTTGAGTTGAACGCGCCGCCGCGGCAGTAGTTGCCGGTGGAAGGCCATACCGCCTTGTGCTTTGTCGCGTCGAACTGACCGGTCACCAGTCTGGGCGCCAGGCATCCGAACGACGCGCCGACCTTATGACAGCCGGTGGGGAACCATTTGCCGACGATCGCGAAGATCCGCGCCTTCACGCCGGTGAGAGCGGAGGGCAGCTCGATGATGTTCGGGATCTCACGGAACAGACCGCCGCTTTCCTTGGGCTCATTCTTCCATGTGATACGGAACAGGTTGACGGGATCGACGTCCCATAATCCTGTGTGGCTGAGCTTTTCTTTGATCTGCTCGGGGATCAGCTCGGGGTGCTGCATCTGCTTGATGGTCGGGATGATGATGCCGTTCTCCCGCGCCTTTTCGATATTGTGTTGTAATCCTTCTTTGTTAACGGTAAAGTCGATCATAGGGTCCTCCTTTTATTTGAATGGAAAGTGGAAAATGGAAAATGGAAAATTGAGGGAGGGCGTTGCCCTTGTTAATTTGATTCGTTATCCTCATCCGTCAAGTACGAATAAAGCGTGAACTTCGAGATACCGAAGTAGGTCGCGATCTTGTCGCCGGATTTGGTGATCAGCAACGCGCCCTTGCTGTCCAGATAGCGGATCGCGCGCTGTTTGTCGTCCTTGTTCATCAGGGCGACGGGCTTGCCGATCAGCTCGGTGGATTTCCACAGCAGCTCGTCGAGCAGCTCGCCGACATGCGGCGTGATTTTCTCGGGCTCGGACGCGGTCGCGGGAGCGGTCAGCTCCGTCAGCGACGCGGCGGCGACGCTCAGGGCGGTGATGTCGTGGTTGATGGAGAAGATCGCGATCGCCTTGCCCTTTTCGTCGCGGATGTAGACGGTGGTGGATTTGAGCACCTTGCCGTCGGTGGTTTTGGTGAAGTAGCCGACGCGATCCTCGCGCGTCTGCTCCGCCTGACTGAGCTCCTCGAGCACCACAGCAGAAGCGCCGTCCCCGACACTTCGACCCGTCACCTCGCCGTTTTCGATGTAGATGATGGAGCTGTCGGCGGCGTTTTTGCCCGTCAGGTCGTGGATGGCGACCTCACAGCTTTTGCCGTAGTGCAGGGCTATGGCGTGCGCCAAGGAGCACAGGGTGGTTTTGAGTTGTTCGTTCAGCATATCATGCCCCCGTTTCCGCTGTCGATCTCGGCTTTGTCCGATGGGAGTCAGAAGCGCATTTCAGACAAATTTTTAGCCAATCTAAAAACTATTTATATTGTAATACATTCGCGTGGGTTTATCAATGGTTCCGCGCGAATTTTTTTGAGATTTTTTGCAGATTCCCGTGATATCCATCTTTCAAAATTAACCAGTTGATGATATAATCAATTATATGTATTAGAGCGAGAGGCGGTGCTCCTTTGAAAATATGTGATCTTCATACCCATTCTGTCTATTCCGACGGCACCTTTACGCCCGCCGAGCTGATCGACGGCGCGATCGCCGCGGGACTGTCCGCCATCGCCATGACCGACCACAATACCGTATCGGGGCTGAACGAATTCATTGCCGCGGGTGAGGGGAAGCCGATCGAGTTGGTGCCCGGCGTGGAGTTCACTACTGCCGACAACGGGATCGAGCTGCATATCCTCGGGCTGTTCATCAATCCCGAGACCCATTACACGATCAACAGCTATATCGACAAGGCGGCGACCCTCAAGGAAGAGAGCAACTATCGCCTTGTCAAGAGGTTGCAGGAGCACGGCTACGACATCACCTATGTCGAGATCCTCGAAAACTCCAAGGGACACGTCAATCGCGCCAACATTGCCGCCGAGCTGGTCAAGAAGGGCTATATCGAAAGCATCGACTGGGCGTTTAAGAACATCCTGCACAAGGACTACGGACTGTATGAGCCGCCCGAGCGCCTGTCGTCGATCGAGACCATCCGCTTCATCCGTGAGATCGGCGCCGTAGCGGTATGGGCGCACCCGTACTTCCACATGACCTTTGATCAGGCGGAGGAGTTTTTGCCGCGCGCCGTAGCCGCGGGATTGCAGGGGATGGAAACGATCTACAGCACCTATGATGACGCTACGACCGAAAAGGCAAAAGAGGTATGCCGTCGGTTCGGCATCTGTGAGAGCGGCGGCAGTGATTTTCACGGCGCGAACAAGCCGAAGATCTCACTCGGAAAAGGCTTTGGCAATTTGCAAATCCCCTATGATTTCTACGAAAGATTGAAGAGTCTGAAAAACACCTAAAAATCTTTCAGAAAACCGAAAATTTTATTTGACACAAGCCCGTGATGTAGTATAATAAAAGTGTAAAATATATTGCGCCGCGGCGTGTGAAATGCCTGCGGCATGAATTGGCTATGCCGAGAAAAAGGAGGATTACCATGATCGATTATTCCGCAATCAAAAAAGCAGCCGAAAATTATGAAAAGGACATGACCGCTTTTCTGCGCGAGCTGATCGCCATTCCCAGCGAATCTGCCGAGGAAGAGGGCGTCGCCAAGCGTATCGTCGCCGAGATGGAACAACTCGGCTTTGACGAGGCGTTCATCGACAAGATGGGCAACGTCCACGGCGTGATGGGCAAGGGCGAGAAGATCATCGCCTTTGACGGCCACATCGACACCGTCGGACTGGGGGAGCTCTCCAACTGGAAGTTCGATCCCTACAAGGGCTATGAGAATGAGACCGAGATCGGCGGACGCGGCGGAAGTGACCAGACAGGCGGCGTGGTATCCGCTGTCTACGGCGCCAAGATCATGAAGGATCTCGGGCTGATCCCCGAGGGCTACAAGGTGCTGGTCACCGGTACCGTGCAGGAAGAGGACTGCGACGGTCTGTGCTGGCAGTTCATCCATAACGAAATGGACATCACCCCCGAATTTGTCGTCATCACCGAGCCGACCGATCAGGGCATCTATCGCGGCCATCGCGGACGCATGGAGATCCGCGTCGAGGTCAAGGGCGTATCCTGCCACGGCTCCGCGCCCGAGCGCGGCGACAACGCGATCTATAAAATGGCGCAGATCGTGCTGGAGGTCAGAGATCTCAACGAGCATCTGCATTTTGATCCCTTCCTCGGCAAGGGCACCATCACCGTCACCCAGCAGTTCTACAATTCTCCGTCGCGCTGCGCGGTAGCCGATTTCGCGGCGATCTCGCTCGACCGTCGTCTGACCGACGGCGAGACATGGGAGAGCGCTCTGGAAGAGGTGCGCAACCTGCCGTCCGTCAAGGAGTTCGGCGCTCAGGTCAGCATGTATAAATACGAGCGTCCGTCGTGGACGGGGCTGGTCTATCCGACCGAGTGCTTCTTCCCGACATGGGTCATCCCCGAGGATCATCCCGCCTGCAAGGCGATGGTCGCCGCCCACAAGGGCATGTACGGCGAGCCCAGAGTCGACAAGTGGACGTTCTCGACCAACGGCGTTTCCATCATGGGTCGCTACGGCATCCCGTGCATCGGCTTCGGACCCGGCGCCGAGGCGCAGGCGCACGCTCCCAATGAGATCACATGGAAGGCGGATCTGGTGCGCTGTGCCGCTGTGTACGCCGCCGTGCCGATGAACTACAATGCCTCCCTTTCCTAAGGGAGGTGCCCCGGACACACGTGTCAAGGGGCGGAGGGTTGTCGTTTGAGTAAAGATAAACCTATCCCAAGGGAATTACAGTCCAGAAAAAACGCACGTACCTTAAGAAAGAATCCGACCAAAGAAGAAAACCATCTTTGGTATGATTTTCTGCGGAGTTATCCGGTACGTTTTCATAGACAATACGTCATAGAATCCTATATTGTTGATTTTTTCTGCCCTAAGGCAAAATTAGTTGTTGAATTGGATGGTAATCAGCATTACGAAACCGATTCGGCTTTGGACTACGACGTTAACCGTACAAAAACAATAGAAAGGTACGGTTTTTTGGTATTGCGATACACGAACCTTGAAATTCACCGACAATTCAAAAATGTATGTGAAGATATTGACCACCATGTGCAGGAGAGGCTGCAACCCTCCGGCACTGCGTGCCACCTTCCTCGCCGGAAACGGCTCCCCCCTTGTCCGCTTTGCGGACATTCCCCCAACGGGGGTACCTTAGGAAAGGGAGGCTCAGAAAGGAATCTACTATGACTAAAACAGCTGAACTCGCCGCAAAGCTCCGCGGCCTTGATATCAATGACATGTATGAAAACGACTTTTTCCTGACATGGGACAAGTCGGATGACGAGATCGCCGCCGTGTTCGCGGTAGCGGACGCGCTGCGCGACCTCAGAGAACGCAATATTTCCACCAAGATCTTCGATTCGGGTCTTGGGATCAGCAACTTCCGCGACAACTCCACCCGCACCCGATTCTCCTTTGCCTCCGCGTGCAACCTGCTCGGCTTGGAGGTGCAGGATCTGGACGAGGGCAAGAGCCAGATCGCCCACGGCGAGACCGTCCGCGAGACCGCCAACATGATCTCGTTCATGGCGGACGTCGTCGGCATCCGCGACGATATGTATATCGGCAAGGGCCACACCTACCAGAAGGAGGTCGCCGACGCGCTCAAGGAGGGCTATGAGGACGGTGTGCTGGAGCAAAAGCCCACCCTCGTCAACCTGCAGTGCGACATCGACCACCCGACCCAGACCCTCGCCGACCTTGACCACGTGATCCACTATTTCGGCGGCGTCGAGAACCTCAAGGGCAAGAAGATCGCCATGACATGGGCGTATTCGCCGTCCTACGGTAAGCCGCTTTCGGTACCGCAGGGCGTGATCGGTCTGTTCACCCGCTTCGGCATGGACGTCGTCCTCGCTCACCCCGAGGGCTATGATGTGATGCCCGAGGTCGAAGAGGTCGCCAAGGCGAATGTCACCAAGAACGGCGGCAGCTTTACCAAAACCAACGATATGAAAGAGGCGTTCCAAGACGCCGACATCGTCTACCCCAAGAGCTGGGCGTCCTTTGCCGCGATGGAGAGGCGCACCGAGCTCTACGGCAAGGGCGATTTTGACGGCATCGACAAGCTCGAGCAAGAGCTTCTCGCCGAGAACGCGACCCATAAGGACTGGGAGTGCACCGAGGAGATGATGCAGCTCACCAAGGAAGGCAAGGCGCTGTATCTGCACTGTCTGCCCGCCGACATCACCGATGTGAGCTGCAAAGAGGGCGAGGTAGCCGCGTCCGTTTTCGACCGCTATCGCGCGCCGCTGTATAAAGAAGCGTCCTATAAGCCCTATGTCATCGCCGCCATGATCTTTCTCGCTAAGGTCAAAGATCCCGCAACGGCGCTGGAGGAGCTGGAGGCGAAGGCTTGTAATCGAAAGGAATTTTAGGCTCCCTTTCCTAAGGGAGCTGTCGCGAAGCGACTGAGGGTTGCCATGAGTAAAGATAAACCTATCCCAAGGGAATTACAGTCCAGAAAAAACGCACGTACCTTAAGAAAGAATCCGACCAAAGAAGAAAATCATCTGTGGTATGGTTTTCTGCGGAGTTATCCGGTACGTTTTCATAGACAATACGTCATAGAATCCTATATTGTTGATTTTTTCTGCCCTAAGGCAAAATTAGTTGTTGAATTGGATGGTAATCAGCATTACGAAACCGATTCGGCTTTGGACTACGACGTTAATCGTACAAAAGTAATAGAAAAGTACGGTTTTTTGGTATTGCGATACACGAACCTTGAAATTCACCGACAATTCAAAAATGTATGTGAAGATATTGACCACCATGTGCAGGAGAGGCTGCAACCCTCCGGCACTGCGTGCCACCTCCCTTAGGAAAGGGAGGCTGAGGTTTCTGCTATGAAAAAAATTGTCGTCGCTCTGGGCGGGAACGCTTTGGGCAAAACCTTAACCGAACAATTAAAGGCGGTGGAATATACCGCCAAGGCGATCGCCGACCTGATCGAGGACGGCAATGAGGTCGTCATCACTCACGGCAACGGCCCGCAGGTCGGCAAGATCGACGCCGCGATGAACGCCCTGCTGCTCGAGGATCCCACCGAGGAGAAAACCTCGCTCTCGATGTGCGTCGCCATGAGTCAGGCGTATATCGGCTACGATATCCAGAACGCCCTGCGCAAGGAGCTGATGCTGCGCGGGATGTACAAGCCCGTCGTCACCATCATCACGCAGGTCGAGGTGAGCAACGACGATCCCGCGATGAAGCACCCGACTAAGCCGATCGGCAAGTTCATGACCCGTGAGCAGGCTCAGCGGTTGAAAGAGCAGTACGGCTACGCGATCGCCGAGGATTCCGGCAGGGGCTGGCGGCGTGTGGTCGCGTCCCCTCAGCCGCAGTACATCATCGAGATCGACGCCATCCGCGCTTCTCTGCGCGAAGGCTCCGTCGTCGTCTGCTGCGGAGGCGGCGGTATCCCCGTGCGCCGAAAGGGCGATTATCTCAAGGGCTGTGCCGCCGTCATCGACAAGGACTACTGCTCCGCGCTGTTGGCGGAAAACCTCAACGCCGATATCCTGATGATCCTCACCGCGATCGACAAGGTGAAGATCCGGTTCGGCAAGCCTGACGAGCGCAGTCTGGACAGTATGAGCCTTGCCGACGCACAGCGCTATATCGACGACGGCGAGTTCGCTGAGGGCAGTATGCTGCCCAAGGTCGAAGCCTGCGCGACATTCGTCAAAGCCGCCCCCGGCAGAAAAGCGATCATCGCCGCGCTGGATCAGGCGAGCGACGCGGTCAAGGGGAAGGCGGGAACAACCGTTTTTAATGAGGAATTAGGAATGAGGAATTAGGAATTTTGGGAAACGCTGTCGCGTTTTGAATGATAATAATGATATATAACAGTAACGCTCATGACTCTTTTGAAAAGCCATGAGCGTTGTTTCTTTCGGTGGAGATTGCCACGGAGTCAGGTTTGCTGACTCGTCGCAATGACGATTTATAATCGGGTGAGGGCAGCGCCCTCCGTCAATTTTTCACTACAAAAGGGTGAGGGCGAAGCCCTCCCAAAATTCCTAATTCCTCATTCCTAATTCCTAATTATCACATTCCCCCTGCAATACTTCGCCTCCATCGCCTTGACGTCGCCGCCGAGGTAGATCGCTCTCTCTAAGCGTTCCTGCAGGCTCAGACCCTGCGGATGGGGGAGAAGGCTGTCGTTGAGGATGACCACGTCACATTCGTAGCCCTCTTCAAAGGAACCGACCTTGCCGAAGAACGCGCCGCCGCCCTTGGTCGCCAGATAAAAGACCTCCGTGACGTTCAGCGGCTTTTTGCTCTGATCGACCAGCCGCCAGTACAGCCGACTTACCTGCAGCGCGTCCACCATCGCGGTAAACATGCTTTCGCTGTGACCGCCCGCCACATCCGAGCCCAGTCCGAGGTTCATGTCCAGCTCAAGGTATTTGCGCATCGGCGCGATACCCGATGCGACGTTGGTGTTCGACGCGGGACAGTGCGCGATGAACACGCCGTTTTCCTTCATCCGCGCGATCTCGTTGTCGTCGGAGTACACGCAGTGCGCCATCACGGTCTTTTGGGGCTTGCCGAACAGCCCGAAGCGGTCGTACGCCTCGCCGTAGTTCTCCGCCCACGGACACAGCTCCCTGACCCATTCCACCTCGCCGGGATTCTCGCTTAGATGCGACTGCACGCGCACGCCGTATTTTTTGCTCAGCTCACCCAAGCCCCGCATCAGCTCGTCGGAGCACGAGGGCGTAAAGCGCGGGGTGATGATCGGCGCGGTGTTTTTGTATTTGTGCTGTGTATTCAGGATAAAGCGCTCGGTATCGGCGAGGGATTCCGCTGCGCTCACCTCACGCAGGTTGTCGGGTGAGTTGCGATCCATGTTGACCTTGCCGACGTAGCTGACCATGCCGCTCTTATCGAGCTTATCCATCAAGAGCTCCGTCGCCTCTCTGTGCAGGGTGCCGAAGACCACCAGCCGCGTGGTGGCGCTCCTTTTGATCGCGTCGGTGAAGATGGTATACGCCTTGTCGGCATAGTTGAGGTTGCTGTATTTGCTCTCTTCGGGGAAGGCGTAGGTGTTCAGCCAGTCGAGCAGCTCCTTGTCCATGCCCAGTCCGCGGTAGGCGTACTGCGGCGCGTGGATGTGCAGATCGACCATGCCCGGTATGACCAGCATACCGCCGTACTCGCGCAGCTCGAGGTGGGCGTATTGCTCCGGTACTGTGCCGAACACACCCTTGCAAATGCCGTCCACACATACCAGATAGCCGTTTTCCCGTGTGACCAATGTATTCTTGTCTGCGGCATAGCAGATATCGCCGTGAATGATAAAGCTGTTCATACTGATCTTCCTTCATCCTGAGGTTGAGATTGCCGCGTCGGAACGAGGTTCCTCCTCGCAATGACAATCAGTAATGCGCCCTGCGGCGATCTCAGCCGAAATTATTCTTCGATCCTATTATAACGCGCCGGGTCGAACCTTTCAATATTATTCTGTATTTTTCCCCAACAGAATATAATAAGCGGTTGCTGTAGGCTTCTGTCTGCTCTTTGTTAAAAATGACAAAAAACTGTCATATTTCTCATACTAAATTTGACATAATAACGAATTGTAAAGTGTTGCCTTTTTATGTATAATTTATTTGTTAGGCGTGTTTCCTTTTTCGGAAACGCAGTAAAAAATCCTTATAAAAGTATTAGGAGGAAAAAATGAAGAAAATTATTGCTTTGCTTTTAGTCGCTCTGTTTGTATGCGGCGCGCTCGCAGCTTGCGGCGGCAACAAGCCTGCTGACAACAACACCGCGGCTACTGCGGATCAGAAGAAGTCTGACTTCAAGGCGGGTTTCATCTTCCTGCATGATGAAAACTCCACCTATGACCTCAACTTCATCAACGCTGCGAAGGCTGCTTGTGAGAACCTCGGCGTTGAGTGCATCCTCAAGACCAACATCGACGAGTCCAATGCCTGCAAAGAGACCGCTCTTGACCTGGTAGACCAGGGCTGCGGCTTTGTATTCGCGGATTCCTTCGGTCACGAGTCCTACATGATCGAGGCTGCCAAGGCTAACCCCAAGGTCCAGTTCTCTCACGCGACCGGTACCATGGCTCACACCGAGAAGCTCGATAACTATCACAACGCGTTCGCTTCCATCTACGAAGGCCGTTACCTCGCAGGCGTTGCCGCGGGTATGAAGCTCAACGAGATGATCGAGAGCGGCAAGATCACCGCCGATAAGGCGAAGATCGGTTATGTCGGCGCTTACACCTATGCTGAGGTTAAGTCCGGTTACACCTCCTTCTTCCTCGGCGCTCGCTCCATCTGCCCGACCGCTACCATGGAAGTACAGTTCACCGGTTCCTGGTATGACGAGACCCTCGAGAAGGAAGCTGCTACCACCCTGATCAACAACGGCTGCGTACTGCTTTCTCAGCACGCTGACTCCATGGGCGCTCCGACCGCTTGTGAGGATGCCGGTATCCCCGACGTTTCCTACAACGGTTCTACCCTCTCTTCCTGCCCCAACACCTTTATCGTATCCTCCAGAATCGACTGGACTCCCTACCTCGAGTATGCCATCAAGGCTGCTATGAACGGCGACAAGATCGATGCTGACTGGACCGGTACACTGGGCACCAAGTCCGTTGTCCTGACCGAGGTCAACGACAAGGCTGCCGCGAAGGATACTCAGGCTAAGATCGATGAGGTCAAGGCGAAGCTCGAGAGCGGCGAGATCCACGTATTCGATACCAAGGCGTTCACCGTTACCGTTGACGAGTCTAAGCAGCTCAACGTCGGCGCTAAGGTCGACGAAGAAGGCCATCTGACCAGCTACATGGCTGACGTCGATACCGACGAGGCTTTCGCGGGCGACACCGAGGTAATCGCTGACGGTTACTTCCACGAGTCCGAATACCGTTCTGCTCCTTACTTTGCTCTGGACATCGACGGCATCACCCTGCTGAACACCAAGTTCTAATTTAATGCTCTAATATCGTAAAGGGAAGCTGTTTTCACGGCTTCCCTTTACGTGGTTTATGTCATAGTGGTTAGTGGTCAGTGGTCAGTGAACAGTTTTGGCTGTTCCCGACGTTATCTGATTACTGAACACTGATCACTGATCACTATTCACTTACTTGAAGGGGGAAGATTCTTTGGAAAATAAAGCGGCAGTCAGCTTCCGCCATATCACCAAGGCGTTCGGCAGCAAGGTCGTTGCCAACAAGGACGTTTCGATGGATATCATGGGCGGAGAGATCCTCGCGCTGCTGGGCGAAAACGGTTCCGGTAAAACGACCCTGATGAATATGCTCTCGGGCATCTATCATCAGGATTCCGGTGAGATCTTCGTCAACGGTAAAGAGGTGCACATCAACTCGCCCAAGGACGCCTATGCCTTAGGCATCGGCATGATCCACCAGCATTTCAAGCTGGTCGACGTCTTTTCCGCCACCGAGAACGTGGCGCTGGGCATGAACAAAAAAACCACCGGCGGCACAAAAGAGATCGCGAAGGCGATCACCGAGATCTGCGATCGCTACGGCTTTGACGTAGACCCCAAGAAGAAAGTCTACAGCATGACCGTCTCTCAAAAGCAGACGCTCGAGATCGTCAAGGCGCTGTACCGCGGCGCGAACATCCTCATTCTGGATGAACCTACCGCCGTTCTCACCCCGCAGGAAACGGACAAGCTCTTTGCCGTACTGCGCAACATGAAGGCGGACGGCAAGTCCATCATCATCATCACCCATAAGCTCAACGAAGTCCTTGCGATCTCCGACCGCGTTTCCATCCTGCGCAAGGGCGAATATATCGACACCGTCAAAACGAGCGAGGCGACCGTCCAGTCGCTGACCGATATGATGGTCGGTCAGAAGGTCGAGCTGGATATCGACCGTCCCGAGGTCGAGGACAAGAAGCTGCGCCTCTCTGTCGAGCACCTGACCTGTCTTGACAAGTACGGCGTGACCGCGCTGGATGATGTCAGCCTCGAGGCGTACGGCGGCGAGATCCTCGGTATCGCGGGTATCTCCGGCTCCGGACAAAAACAGCTCCTTGAAGCGATCGCCGGCTTACAGGCGGCACAGGACGGCGGCTCCATCACCTATATCGATCCCGCAACCGGCAAGGAAGTGGAGCTCGTCGGCAAATCCGTTTCCGATATCAAGAAGCTGGGCGTAGCGCTCTCCTTCGTGCCCGAGGATCGACTCGGTATGGGTCTGGTCGGCGCGATGGGCATGTCCGATAACATGATGCTGCGCTCCTATGAAAAGGGCGTCGGACCCTTCACCGACCGCAAGTCCCCGCGCGATCTGGCGAACAAGGTCAAGGATGAGCTCGAGGTCGTCACTCCCGGCATCTCCACTCCCGTCAGCAAGCTTTCCGGCGGTAACGTACAGAAGGTACTGGTCGGCAGAGAGATCGCGTCCGATCCTACGGTGCTGATGGCGGCGTACGCGGTGCGCGGTCTGGATATCAACACATCCTATACCATCTACCGACTGCTCAATGAGCAAAAGAAAAAGGGCGTCGCCGTCATCTATGTCGGCGAGGATCTCGACGTACTGCTGGCGCTGTGCGACCGTATCGCGGTACTGTGCGGCGGCAAGCTTAACGGCGTCGTCGACGGCAGGACCGCCACCAAGGAAGAGGTCGGTCTGCTGATGACCAATCTGAATACAGAAGAAAAGGAGGGTGAGAAGGATGACAACAACGAAAGCAGTCACTAAGGAAGCGAGCTCCCGCGAGAAGCCGTTCCATATCGTGAAGCGCACGGATATGCCGAAATGGAAGTCATGGCTGATCCGTATCCTGTCCGTTCTCGCCTCACTGATCGTTTGCGCAATCATCATCGTCGCGGTAACAGGCGATAATCCTCTTGCGATCTACGGCACCATGGTCAAGGGCGCTGTCGGCTCCGCACGCCGTGTGTGGGTGCTGCTGCAGGAGGTCGCGATGCTTTTGTGCGTATCGCTCGCCGTGACGCCCGCGTTCAAGATGCGATTCTGGAACATCGGCGCCGAGGGTCAGGTGCTGATGGGCGGTCTGGGCGCGACAGCTGTCATGCTGCTGCTCGGCCACAAGCTCCCCGCACCCGTGGTACTGCCGCTGGTCATCGTCGTCAGCATCCTCTGCGGCGCGATCTGGGGCGTGATCCCCGCGGTGTTCAAGGCGTTCTGGAACACCAACGAGACCCTCTTCACCCTGATGATGAACTACATCGCGATCCAGATCGTCTCCTACTTCACCTATATCTGGTCGTCCAACAAGGGCAACAACGTTATCAATACCATCAATACCGATAACCATGCCGGCTGGCTGAACCTGCCTTCGTCGATCGACAAATACGGTTATCTGCTCAATATCATCATCGTCGCCGTGCTGACCGTGCTGATGTACTTCTACCTCAACCGCTCCAAGCAGGGCTATGAGATCTCCGTCGTCGGCGAGAGCATCAACACCGCTCGCTATGCCGGTATCAACGTCAAGAAGGTCATCATCCGCACCATGCTGATCTCCGGCGCGTTATGCGGCGTCGCGGGTATGCTGCTGGTATCCGGTACCGACCATACCATCACCCCCAACACTGCCGCGGGCAGAGGCTTTACCGCGATCATGGTATCCTGGCTCGCCAAGTTCAACCCGTTGTTCATGGTACTGACCTCACTGCTGCTCGTGTTCATGGAGCTGGGCGCGAAAGAGATCTCCACCGTATTCGGACTCAACACCTCTTTCTCGGAGATCATCGCCGGTATCATCATCTTCTTCATCATCGGTTCCGAGTTCTTTATCAATTACAGTATCAAGAGAACACACGCGAAGGAGGTTGAGAGCAAATGATCGTAGCCTTTATCCATCGCGCGGTGATGCAGGGCATCCCGCTGTTGTTCGGCGCTACCGGTGAGATCGTCACCGAGAAGAGCGGTAACCTCAACCTCGGTATCCCCGGCGTGATGTACGTCGGCGGTATCTCCGGCGTTATCGGCGCCTTTATGTATGAAAATTCCCTGCCCGACAAGGACATGGCGAATCCCTTCTTAGCGATCATGATCCCGCTGCTGTGCAGTCTGATCGGCTCGCTGATCATGGGTCTGATCTACTCCTTCCTGACCACCACCCTGCGCGCCAACCAGAACGTGACCGGTCTCGCCATCACCACCTTCGGCGTAGGTCTGGGCAACTTCTTCGGCGGCTCGCTGATCAAGATCGTCGGCGCTGACGTGCCGTCCATCACCCTGAGCACCACCTCAAAATTCTTCTCAGCCCACCTGCCCGTTGCGGACAGCTTAGGCTGGTTCGGCGAGATATTCCTCAGCTACGGCTTCCTCGCGTATCTCGCGGTGATCCTCGCGATCGTGACCTCGCTGTTCCTGAAAAAGACGCGTGCCGGTCTGAACCTGCGCGCTGTCGGTGAGAATCCGGCTACCGCGGACGCGGCGGGCGTCAACGTCACTCGCTATAAGTATTTCGCCACCTGCATCGGCAGTATGATCGCGGGTCTGGGCGGACTGTACTACGTCATGGATTATGTCAGCGGCGTTTGGTCGAACGACGGCTTCGGTGACCGCGGATGGCTGGCGATCGCGCTGGTTATCTTCACCGTCTGGAAGCCGAATTTCGCCATCATCGGCTCCATCCTGTTCGGCGGACTGTACATCATCCACAACTACCTCAACCAGTTCTTCCCGTTCATCCCCGTGGACATGAGCACCCAGGAGCTGATCAAAATGGCTCCCTACCTTGTCACCGTACTGGTGCTGATCGTCAACTCCATGCGCAACAAGCGTGAGAATCAGCCGCCCGAGGCATTGGGACTCTCCTACTTCCGAGAAGACCGCTAAGCGGCGCGCCGCTTTATTCAAAATAGTCATTGCGAGGGGGGACACACGTGTCTTGGTTCCGCCTTTTGCAACCTCTTGATCGTGCGGATACCGCCCATCAACGGCGGGTCGGAACGGCATATTCCGATATCGTCTTTCACATCGTCTGATAGTGCGGAAACCACCACCAACGGGGGGTCGGAACGGCATATTCCCATATCGTTTGGAAAGTTTCTGCTACGGCGGGTCGGAAGTAGAAAAATACTGAAACAAATAATCCATTAACAAGGGAGGGTGTAATTACGCACCCTCCTTTCAGTTTACTAAAAAGCCTTCCCCTCGGGGGGAAGGTGGCTCGGCGTATGCCGAGTCGGATGAGGGGCTTACTTTTCCGGAAGATCATCTTAACAAAGAGTGTAATGCGCTTCCTTGTTTATCGGTAAACGCACAGCCTCACCGAGTCCGCTATCAATAGGAAGAGTTGTCCCCTCATCCGTCACCTTTGGTGACACCTTCTCCTCGCCGGAAGCGGCTCCCCCCTTTTCCGCTTTGCGGACATTCCCCCAACGGGGGCACCCCAAGGGGAAGGCATATAAAAATCAAAACACGCAGTGTTTCCCGAAATTATTCATTCTTCAGTCTTCAGTTCTCGTTACCCCCCGAGGAGAAGGCTTCTCCTCATTTCTACACCCTGACCACTAATCACTAACCACTAACCACTAACCACTACCTTCCTCAACTCTTGATTTTTCCTCGAAATTATATTATGATAGAATCAACATAGAAAGGAGAGTACGATTATGATGTTTCCCAAAGCCAGAAAAGGCGTGACAAAAATCTTTATCGCGGAGCTTTTTACCCTGATCGCCGGCGTGATCGGCGGTATTCTGTACGTGATCGTCACACAGGCGGGCGGTATCGACAATTTCAGCTTTGAAGGCAATAACTCGTCCTCACAGATCGTTCTGATTTGCTTCATCGTGGCGGCGGCACTGCTGCTGCTCTCGGGTCTGCTCAAGATCATCGGCTATATCCAGGCGGCAGGTGATGAAGAATACTTCACCCGCGCCATCATCTACGCGGTCATCGGGGTCGTCCTCTATGTGATCGCCGGCTTTTTACAGAACCAGACGAGCGTCGTGATGGAATGGATCTACACCATCGTGATCGCCATATCGGAGCTGATGCAGCTGCTCGTGATGACGTCCACGATCAACGGACTGTGCGAGCTGTCCTATCGTTGCCGCAGAGATGACCTCGAATCCCGCGGCAGCACCATCAACAAGATCATCGGCACCGTATTCAGCCTGAACATCGCGCTGGTCATCGGCGGCAGAGTGCTCAGACTGTTCGTCAGCGAGAACATCGTCAATACGATCACTATGATCGTCGCCATCATCATCGTGATCCTGACCGTCATTGCCTATATCCTCTATCTGGGTTATCTCGGCAAGGTCAGCTCCATGCTCAGAAGAAACTGATCACTTGATAACGAATCGTAAGCCCTGTACGCAACCATGCGTATGGGGCTTTTGTGATGTCGCGGTGTTTTTCATAGCCTTCCCCTCGGGTAAACGACGAATCAATCGATATACAATAACGGAGTCATTGCGAAGCCCATTAACCGGGGTTCCCGACACGCGTGCCGCTCGCTCCCTCGGAATGACAATACTTAGGTTTTTATGTTGATAACCATGTGGAAAACATGTTGATTTGTTGAGAAACAAACGGTTTTGTATTCTTCTTAGCTTTCTCATTTCATTTCATTATCATTTTCTTTTTCTTTATTCTTTTTCTTTTCTTTCTCTTAGGTTATTTTGCTTAACAAAAAAACCAATTGCTTATTTTGTTAACATTTGTTGACACTTGTTGGTTTTGTTGACAGTTGTTGATGACATGAAAAAGCCCCTGCAAACGCTTTTGCGGATGCAGGGGTGTTTCATATTGAATGATTCTCGGTATCGCGACACCTTTTACTGTACGCTGAACAGAAGTTGACCGTAGCTCGGATAGGGCCAGTGCTTGCTGTCGGTACACATCTCCATCTCGTCGGAGATCGCGCGCAGCTCGGACATGGTCGAGAGCATCTCGTTACAGCAGTATTCGGCGTGGCTCTGGATATTCTTGCGGTAGGCGATGGAGCCGCCGACCTTGGAATCCAGCTCGTCGATCTTGTCGCTGAACTGTGACAGCAGA
Source organism: Ruminococcus difficilis (assembly GCF_016680995.1). The sequence continues at coordinate 205,588 of NZ_JAEQMG010000040.1, forward strand.
TCGCTCAGCTTCGACAGCAGCTTGACCTCGGCGTCCACACGGATATCGTCGGACACCGCGCGCTTTCCGCGGATGGTCTCGGCGAGCTCGCCGGTAAAGGCGGATACGGCGGGGAAGATGTCCTTCTTCGCCATATCGAGCATCGTCAGCGCCTCGAGGTCGATGATCTTGATGTAGTTTTCGAGCAGGATCTCCTGACGCGCCTTGACCTCGGTCTCATTGAAGATGCTGTTGCGCTTGAAGAGGTCGAGGTTCTTCTTGAGGGTATATTTTTTCAGCGCCTCGGGGGTCGATGTCAGGTTGAGCAGACCGCGCTGTTCCGCCTCGGTGACCCACTCGTCGGTGTAGCCGTCGCCGTTGAAGATGATGCGGCGGTGTTTTTTGAGGTTCTTGCGGATCAGGCGGCGTACCGCGGCGTCAAAGTCAGCCGCGTTCTCCAGCTCGTCGGAGAAGCTCGACAGCACATCCGCGACCATCGTGTTGAGCATGATGTTGGGGCAGGAGATGTTCAGCGCCGAACCTAAGGAGCGGAACTCGAACTTGTTGCCCGTAAACGCGAAGGGCGAGGTGCGGTTGCGGTCGGTGGTATCCTTGCGGATCTCGGGCAGCGTCTCGGCGCCCGTATTCATGACGACCTTGCCCTGACTCTCGTACTCCTCGCGGTTGATGATCGCCTCGACAATCGCTTCCAGGTCGTCGCCTAAGAACATCGAGATGATGAACGGCGGCGCCTCGTCACCGCCCATGCGGTGATCGTTGCCTGCGGTCGCGACAGACAGGCGCAGCAGATCCTGATATTCATCCACCGCGGTGATGACGGCGGTCAAAAACAGCAGGAACTGGGTGTTTTCCTCGGGCTTTTTGCCGGGCTTGAGAAGATTCTCGCCCGTGTTGGTGGATAGCGACCAGTTGTTATGCTTACCGGAGCCGTTCACGCCCTTGAAGGGCTTTTCATGCAGCAGGCAGACCATGCCGTGCTTTCTGGCGATGCGCTTCATCAGCTCCATCGTGAGCTGGTTGTGATCGGCGGCGATATTGACGGTAGTGAAGATCGGCGCCAGCTCATGCTGTGCCGGAGCGACCTCGTTATGCTCGGTCTTGGCGTAGATGCCCAGCTTCCACAGCTCCTCATCCAGCTCCGCCATAAACGCCTTGACGCGCTGTTTGATCGCGCCGAAGTAGTGGTCGTCGAGCTGCTGACCCTTGGGCGAACGCGCGCCGAAGAGGGTGCGGCCGGTATATTTCAGATCCTTGCGGCGTTCGTAAACGTCCTTGTCGATCAAAAAGTACTCCTGCTCGGGGCCGACGGTCGCGTCCACGCGGGTGACGTCGGTCTTGCCGAAGAGGTGCAGGATGCGCACGCTCTCGTGATTGATGCGGTTCATCGAACGCAGCAGGGGCGTCTTTTTGTCCAGCACGTCGCCGGTATAGGACATGAACGCAGTGGGGATGCACAGGGTATTATCCTTAACGAACGCGGGCGAGGTGGGATCCCATGTGGTATAGCCGCGCGCTTCAAAGGTGGCGCGGATACCGCCGGAGGGGAAGGAGGACGCGTCGGGCTCTCCCTTGATCAGCTCCTTGCCCGAGAACTCCATGATGACATGGCCGTCCGCGTGAGGGGAGATGAAGCTGTCGTGCTTTTCGGCGGTGATGCCGGTCATCGGCTGGAACCAGTGGGTGTAGTGGGTACAGCCCTTCTCGATCGCCCATTCCTTCATCGCGTCGGCAACGTCGTTGGCGACCTTGATATCGAGCGGCGTACCGTTCTCGATGCTCTCGCGGTAGGAGTCATAGACCTCCTGCGTCAGCCGCACGCGCATCTTTTCGTCATTGAATACATTTGAGGCAAAAATGCCGGGTACATCTATCATCAAATAACCTCCCATGGCAACAGGAAATTGATACAGCCTCCCTTTCCTAAGGGAGGTGCCCCTGACGCGAGCGTCAAGGGGCGGAGGGTTGTCGTTTGATCGAAAGCGTTTTTGGCAACCCCCAGTCACCGTGACATAAATGTCCGGTGACAGCCCCCTTAGGAAAGGGAGCCTATTTACTAAAGTATATTCGATTCCGTCGCCCGTGTCAACTAAAACCACGCAGTTTCATTTAAATGTCATTGCGAAGGACGCATTAAGCTAAGGTTGAGATTGCCGCGTCGGAATGAGATTCCTCCTCGCAATGACGATCAATATGCGTCCTGTGGTAATCTCAACCGAATAGCTTTGTTGACTTTGCGCACAAATCTCTGTATAATTGACCCGAAAGGGTGATTTTTATGAAAAAACTGCGTTTTACCAAGATGCACGGCATCTCGAACGACTATGTATATATCAGCACATTTGACCAGCCCGAGGAGGATTGGGAGCAGCTCGCGATCCGTCTGAGCGACCGCCGCACCGGTATCGGCGGCGACGGCATCATCCTCGTGTGTCCGTCCGATGTCGCCGACGCGAAGATGCGGATCTTCAACGCCGACGGCAGTGAGGGCAAGATGTGCGGCAACGGCATCCGCTGTGTCGGCAAGTTCGTCTATGACAAGGGACTTGTCCCCGCTGAGAAAACCACCATCACCATCGATACGCTCAGCGGCATCAAAACACTGGAGCTGACCGTAAAGGACGGCAAGGTGCAGTCCGCCCGCGTCGATATGGAGGCGGCGATCCTGCGCCCCGCCGATATCCCCGTCCGATACGACGGCGACAGGATGATCGACGCGCCTTTAGAGGTAGACGGCAGGATATGGAACGTCACCGCTGTTTCGATGGGCAACCCGCACTGTGTGACCTTCGTGGACGATGTGGACAGCCTCGACCTCGAGAAGATCGGCCCGCATTTTGAGAACCACCCCATTTTCCCCGAGAGGGTGAATACGGAGTTCGTCAAGGTCATCGACGACCATACCCTGCAGATGCGCGTATGGGAGCGCGGTTCGGGCGAGACTTGGGCTTGCGGCACCGGCGCCTGCGCGACCGCCGTAGCGGCGTGCCTGAACGGTTACTGCAAAAAGGGCGACGATATCACCGTGCACCTGCGCGGCGGCGATCTGGTCATCCGCTATACCGACGATACCGTCATCATGACCGGCCCTGCGTCCACCGTTTTTGAGGGTACTGTCGAAATATAACTGTATGGTACGGAGGACATGTGCGCCCTATCGATCGTCATTGCGAACCCCATGACACGCGTGTCGGGGGGTGTGGCAATCTCAACCTTATAACAATGAGGAGTGAGGAATGAGGAGTTGATCTCACCGTCCTCACTTTCCTTTTGCCTAAAAAGTTTTCCTCATACTATGCCTGTTCCGTCAAGATGATGAAAGTATCGGGAAGACTTGACTTTATCATGATAAAGTGATAAACTGACTTTAAAAATGAGGAGTTAGGAGTTGTGGGAAGCACTTCGTGCTTTGGATTCCTAAAAGATGGTCAAAAGCGTTGCTGATCCATTTACAAATGGGTGTGGGCATTGCCCACCATTCACTCCTAACTCCTAACTCCTCATTCCTAACTGACAAAAGAGGTATATTATGAACCATTCTCCGTCTGCCGACAGGCTCTTTGAGGCGATCTTGAGCCTGAAAGATATCGACGAATGTTACAATTTTTTTGAAGATCTCTGCACGATCACCGAGCTGCGCGATATGTGTCAGCGGCTCGATACCGCCTTTCTGATCGATGAGGGCGTCAGCTACCAGAAGATCAGCGAGCAGATCGGCGTATCCACCGCCACCATCAGCCGCGTGAGCCGTTGCCTCAACTACGGCGCGGGCGGTTATCGCTCCGTGATCGACCGAATGAAGGAGGGAGAAGAATGAATATCAACGACAGCGTACTCAGCTACGCCGAACGCCTGAACTTCTCGCTCAGAGAATTGTACAGTCAAAACGGCTATCAGCCTTATCGCATGAGCAAATTCGAGGATTATGACCTCTACAGCCGCAATATGGACTTTTTGGTGTCCGACCGCGTCATCACCTTTACCGATCTCAGCGGCAAGCTCAAAGCGCTCAAGCCCGATGTGACCCTCTCCATCATCAAGAACCATACCGATGACGCGACCCGCAAGCTTTATTATAACGAGAACGTGTACCGCGTCAGCAAGGGCGCGGACGGCTATAAGGAGATCATGCAGGCGGGTGTGGAGTGTATCGGCGACGTCGACAACGCCCTTGTCGGCGAGAGCTTGATGCTCGCCGCAAAGAGCCTTGAGCTGATCGGTGGGAACTTTGTCCTCGATGTGTCCGACCTCGACATCCTCAACGCCGCGGCGGAACAAGTCACCGACAGCAAGCCCCTGCAGGATGAGCTGGTCAAGTGCGTGAGCGAAAAGAACGCCCACGGCATCCTCTCACTGTGCGAGAACAACGGCATTGATCCCGCTGCCGCCGACAGCCTGATCGCGCTGCTGACGATGTGCGGCGCTCCCGACAGGGTGCTCCCGAAGCTGAGCGACCTGTGCGAATCTCTCGATTGCCGTGACGCGTATGAAGAACTCAGCGAAGCGCTGTCCGTGTTCCAAGATACGCCGCTGCTCTCCAGGATTCAGATCGACTTTTCGGTCGTGGGAGATCGCAGTTATTATAACGGCGTGATCTTCAAGGGCTTTTTGAGCGGCGTGCCCGACAGCGTGCTTTCGGGCGGCAGATACGATAAGCTCCTGCGCCGCATGAAGCGCAGCGCCAAGGCGGTCGGCTTTGCCGTCTATCTCGATAAGCTCGAGCGTGTCGACGAGACGACCGCGGTCGATGTTCCTGTGGATTCTATGCTGAACGTCGCGCTGCCCAAGGGCAGACTCGGCGAAAAGGTCTACGCGATGTTTGAGGCGGCGGGATTCCCCTGTCCGTCCATCAAGGAAAATAACCGTAAGCTGATTTTTGAGAATCCCGAGGCGGGTGTGCGCTATTTCTGGGTCAAGCCCAGCGACGTGGCGATCTACGTCGAGCGCGGCGCCGCGGATATCGGCGTTGCGGGCAAGGATATTCTGCTCGAATATGAGCCGGAGGTTTATGAGCTGCTCGATCTCGGGTTCGGCAAGTGCCGCATGGCGGTCGCCGCGCCCAAGGGCTTTGAGGATGACAGGCGCCGTACCCTGCGTGTGGCGACCAAGTTCTCGAAGATCGCCGCGGATCACTACGCGCAGAAGGGCAGAGATATCGATATCGTCCACCTCAACGGCTCCATCGAGATCGCGCCCATCTTAGGGCTGACTGACGTTATCGTCGACATCGTCGAGACTGGCACCACCCTCAGGGAGAATAACCTCGAGGTGGTCAAGAACATCGTGCCGATCTCCGCGCGCCTGATCGCGAACAAGAGCAGTTATAAGTTCAAGGGCGATAATATCACCAAGATCGCGCATGAACTGAAGACCCAGATAGAGGTAATGTAGGGACGAGCATTGCTCGTCCGCAGAATGACGGGCATTGCAGGTCGCTGATACGTCAGATAGAAGTATAACACGGCTGCACGCGGACGACCACTGGTCGTCCCTACGGCAAAACAGGAGAATAATCATGATCAAAATACTAAACTACAACGAACTGTCCTATGATGAGATCTTCGCTCGCTTTGAGCCGACCTCATCCGTGGAGGACGTCGTTTCCGATATCATCAAGACCGTCAGAGCGAACGGCGACAAGGCGCTCTTTGACTACACCGCGCGCTTTGACAAGGCACAGCTGACCGCCCTGCAGGTGACGAAGGAAGAGATCGAAGAAGCCGGCTCCATCGTTGAGCCGAAATTCATCGACATCCTCGAGCGCGCCGCGAAGAACATCCGCAAGTTCCATGAGGCGCAAAAGCGTCAGAGCCTCATCATCAACGATGAGGACGGCATCGTCACGGGGCAGAAGATCATCCCGGTCGACCGCGCGGGACTCTATGTGCCCGGCGGTACGGCGGCATATCCCTCCACCGTGTTGATGGACGCGATCCCTGCCAAGATCGCGGGCGTCAAAGAGGTCGTGATGGTCACACCGCCCTCTGCCGACGGAAAGGTGAATCCCGCCATCTTAGCGGCGGCGTCTGTCGCGGGCATCGACAAGATCTTTAAGGTCGGCGGCGCACAGGCGATCGCCGCGCTCGCCTACGGTACCGAGAGCGTTCCCAAGGTGGACAAGATCGTCGGTCCCGGAAACGCATTTGTCGCAGAGGCGAAGAAGCAGGTTTTCGGCACGGTCTCCATCGATATGATCGCGGGTCCGAGCGAGATCCTGGTCGTCGCGGATGAAAAATCCAATCCCCGCTATGTCGCGGCTGATCTGCTCAGTCAGGCGGAGCATGATAAGAACGCCTCCGCGGTGCTGGTCACCGACAGTATGGCACTGGCACAGGCGGTATCCGAAGAACTTGAAAAGCAGATCCCCCTGCTCGACCGCGCCGAGATCGCGCGCGCGTCCATCGACAACAACGGCAAGATCATTGTCGCCGATAATCTCAACGTCGTCGTCGACATCGCCAACGAGATCGCGCCCGAGCATCTCGAATTGTGTGTGGACAACCCCTTTGACTGGCTGGATAAGATCCGCCACGCGGGCTCCATCTTCATGGGACGCAACTGTCCCGAGGCGCTCGGTGATTACTTCGCGGGTCCCAACCACACCCTGCCCACTTCCGGCACGGCGAAGTTCTCCAGCCCCCTGAGTGTCGATGATTTTGTCAAAAAGACCCAGTATACCTACTACACCGCCGACGCCTTGAAGCGTGTTGCCGAGGACGTCGCCTTCTTCGCGAGAAAAGAGGGGCTCACCGGTCACGCCAAGTCCGCGGTGATCCGAACCCGTCCGGAGGATGAGGCATGAGCCGATTTTTCAGTCAGAAATACAATCATTTAGAGGCATATACCCCGGGTGAACAGCCCAAGGATATGCAATATGTCAAGCTCAATACCAACGAAAGCCCCTTCCCGCCGTCCGAAAAGGCGCTCAAATACGCGGCACAGGCGGCAGAGCGGTTACAGCTCTACTGCGACCCCGACTGCACCGTGCTCACGCGTGAATTCTGCAAGCTCTACGGGCTCGAGAAGGATGAGGTGCTCTTCACCAACGGCTCGGATGACGCGCTGAACTTCGCGTTCATGGCGTTCTGCGACGACGATCATCCCGCCGCCTTTCCCGATATCACCTACGGCTTTTATCCGGTGTTTGCGGCGCTCAATCGCGTGCCCTATACCGAGATCCCGCTGAAAGAGGATTTCACCATCAATGTGGACGATTACTGCGGTATCAACAAGACCGTCTTTATCGCCAATCCCAACGCGCCCACGGGCATCCCGCTGAGCCTGTCGGATATTGAGAAGATTCTCAAAACCAATCCCGACAATGTGGTGATCGTGGATGAAGCGTATGTGGATTTCGGCACGGACAGCGCTGTCGGCTTGATCCATACCTATGACAATCTGCTGGTCACCCAGACCTTTTCCAAGTCGCGGTCGCTTGCGGGCGGTCGACTGGGGATGGCGATGGGTAACCGCTCGCTGATACAGGATCTGAACACCATCAAATATTCCACCAACCCCTACAACGTCAACAGCATGACCCAGGCGGCAGGCGTGGGCACGATCCTCGATGATGACTACGCAAAGAAGAATTGCGCCACTATCGCCGAGAACCGCGCTTATCTCACCGCCGAGCTGGAAAAGCTGGGCTTTGTTCATACACCGTCGACGGCGAATTTTGTCTTTGCCAAGCACCCTGAGCTTGACGGCGGAGGGCTTTATGCCGCGCTCAAGGAACGCGGTGTGCTGATCCGCCACTTCACCAAGGAGCGCATCAAGGACTATAATCGCATCACCGTCGGCACCAAGGAGCAGATCGATATCCTGCTCAAAACCATCAGAGAGATCATGGAGGAAACCGCATGAGAATCGCTCAGATCACACGCACCACCAAAGAAACGGATATTCGCCTCACCCTGAACCTCGACGGCACAGGCAAAAGCGAGATACACAGCGGCGTCGGATTCCTCGACCATATGCTGACCCTGTTCGCGAAGCATGGCCGCTTTGATCTGGATCTGACCTGCAACGGCGACACCGAGGTCGACGACCACCACAGCGTGGAGGATATCGGTATCGCGCTGGGTCAGGCGTTTGAACAGGCATTGGGCGACAAGCGCGGCATCGTCCGTTACGGCAGCTTTATCCTGCCGATGGATGAAACGCTCATTCTGTCCGCCGTGGATATCTCCGGCAGGAGCTATCTCAATTATGATCTGCATATCCCCACCCAGAAGGTCGGGACATTCGATACGGAGCTGACGGAGGAATTCTTCCTCGGCTTTGTCCGCAACGCGAACCTCACCCTGCACCTCAAACAACTCGAGGGCAAAAACAGCCATCACATCATCGAGGGCACCTTCAAATCCTTCGGCAGGACGATGAAGCAGGCTGTCGCGATCGATGAAAACTTCCGCGACGAGATCCCGTCCACCAAGGGGGTGCTGTGATGATCGCGATCATCGACTACGGCGTCGGCAACCTGTTCTCCCTGCAATCGTCCTTCGCCGCGATAGGAGAAGAAGCGGTCGTCACCTCGGATGAAGCTGTCATTTCTCAGGCGGATCGTCTGATCCTACCGGGCGTCGGCGCGTTTGAGGACGCGGCGCAGAAGCTGCGTTCCTCCGGCATGGCGGACGTCATCAAGCGTGAAACCGCCGCGGGCAAGCCGCTGATGGGCATTTGCCTCGGTATGCAGCTGTTGTTTGACAAGAGCTATGAGTACGGAGAGCATGAGGGACTCGGGCTGATACGCGGCAATGTGCGCCCGATCGCCGAGGTGATCGACAAGGATCTCAAGATCCCGCACATCGGCTGGAACCGCCTGATCGTCAAGAAACCCAGCCCGCTGTTCCAATACCTGAACGACGGCGACTGTGTGTATTTTGTCCATTCCTACTACGCCGCTGACTGCGACGACAGCGTGACCGCGGTCGCGGAGTACAGCGCGGAGCTGACCGCCTCGGTGGAAAAGGGCAATGTCTTCGGATGCCAGTTCCACCCCGAAAAGAGCGGTGATGTGGGATTGAAGATATTGAAAGCGTTTTGTGAACTTTAGGCTCCCTTTGGTAAAGGGAGCTGTCACCGAACGGTGACTGAGGGATTGCATAAATGATCGAGCGTCAGCGAGAAACGATTGATAATATGGTTGCCGCTAAAGCGGGCGATCAATACAATCCCTCCGAGCTTGCCGATGGCAAGCCCACCTCCCTTTACCAAAGGGAGGCTCTAAGGAGGTTATGAACTTATGATATTATTCCCCGCTATCGACCTTGTCGGCGGCAAGGCGGTGCGCCTGTATAAGGGCGACTATGACAAAATGACCGTTTACAGCGATCATCCCGAGGAGATCGCGCTGGATTTCAAAAACTGCGGCGCGACCCATATCCATATCGTGGATCTTGAGGGCGCTCGTGACGGCGGCACCCCGAATCTCGACACGGTATTAAAGATCAAAAAAGAAAGCGGCTTGTTCTGCGAGGTAGGCGGCGGCATCCGTTCTATGGAGGTCGTCGACCGTTATCTGAGCGCGGGCGTCGACCGCGTGATCCTCGGCACTGCCGCGATCAGCGACGAAGCCTTTTTGAAAAAGGCGATCGAAAAATACGATGCGCGCATCGCTGTGGGCGCGGATATCCGCGAGGGCTTTATCGCCGTTAAAGGCTGGCTGGAGCGCAGCAGCGTGACCGCCGACGAGTTCTTTGAGAGAATGCAGAACCTCGGCGTGAAGACCATCATCTGTACCGATATCAACCGTGACGGCGTGATGGCGGGCACCAACCGCGATTTGTACCGCACCATGAGCCGCCGTTACAGCATGGACATCACCGCCTCGGGCGGCGTGAGCTCGATGGATGATATCCTCGCGCTCCAAACGATGGGCTTGTACGGCGCGATCATCGGCAAGGCTTACTACACCGGCGCGATCGATCTGAAACAGGCAGTGGAGGCGGTACAATGATCACAAAACGTATCATCCCCTGTCTGGACGTCAAGAACGGCAGGGTCGTCAAGGGCGTGAACTTTGAGGGACTGGGCGACGTCGCCTCTCCCGTGGAGCTCGCGCAGTATTATTCATCCTGCGGCGCGGATGAGCTGGTGTTCTACGATATCACCGCGTCCGCCGAGGGCAGGTCGCTGTTCACCGATATCCTGACCGAAACGGCGCGCAAGGTGTTTATCCCGCTCACCGTCGGCGGCGGCATCAATACTGTCGATGACTTTGACCGCGTGCTCAAATGCGGCGCGGATAAGGTCAGCGTCAACTCGGGCGCGATCCGCAACCCCGACCTGATCTATCAGGCGGCGAAGCTCTACGGCGACCAGTGCGTGGTCATCTCCGCCGACGTCAAGCGTCAGGACGGCGAATTCCGTGTCTATGCCAAGGGCGGCCGTGAGGATACCGGCATGGAGGCGATCTCTTGGATCAAACGCTGTGTCGATAACGGCGCGGGTGAGGTCGTGCTCAATTCCATCGACACCGACGGCGTCAAGCAGGGCTTTGACCTCGAAATGCTCGAGGCAGTGAGCAGTGTCGTGAACGTACCCGTCATCGCGTCCGGCGGCGCGGGCAAGATAGAGGACTTTATCACTCTGTTCCGGACATTACCGAAAGTCGATGCGGGACTTGCCGCCTCGATCTTCCACTTCGGCGAGGTCAAGATCTCCGACCTCAAAGCGGAAATGGCAAAAGCAGACATCCCGACGAGAATATAGCCTCCCTTTGGTAAAGGGAGGTGCCGAGGTACGAGGCGAAGGGATTGCATAATTGAACGAGCGTCAGCGAGAAACTATATGATTAGGTTGGTCGCGTGACAAATGTCGCGCTCCATTCATGCAATCCCTCAGTCACCGTTTGGTGACAGCCTCCTCGCCGGAAGCGGCTCCCCCCTTGTCCTTCGGACATTCCCCCAACGGGGGTACCTTTACCAAAGGGAGCCATAATAAGGAGGAAAACATGATCAACATCAATGAACTCAAATTCGACGAAAAGGGTCTGATCCCTGCTGTGGTGGTGGACAGCATCACCAAGCAGGTGCTCACCGTTGCATATATGAATGAGGAAAGCCTCAGGATCTCGATGGAGAAGGGCTTAACCTGCTTCTGGAGCCGTTCGCGTCAGGAGCTTTGGCTCAAGGGCGAGACCTCGGGCAACTATCAGCATATCGTCAGCATCACCGCCGACTGTGACAAGGACGCGCTGGTCGTGATGGTAGAGCCCGACGGTCCCGCGTGCCATATGGGCACCACCTCGTGCTTCACCAATCCCGTATGGGAGAGCGACGAGCTCAAGGAGTTCTCGTATGAGGGACTGATCGAGCTGATCAAGGGTCGCAAGACCGATCCGCAGGAAGGCTCCTACACCACCTACCTCTTCGACAAGGGTCTGGACAAGATCCTCAAAAAGGTCGGCGAGGAGTGCACCGAGGTCATCATTGCCGCCAAGGCAGAGGATAAGAAGGAGACGATCTATGAGATCGCCGACCTCGCCTACCATGTCATGGTGCTGATGATCGAGCAGGGCATTTCGCTCGAGGATATCCACCGTGAGCTCGCTTCCCGCCATGTGATCGACAAAAAAGTCAAGCAGGAGAAGATGACCGGTGATAACTAAGGATCTGCATATGCACACCTGCTATTGCGACGGGGCGCGTGCGCCTGAGGAGATGATCCTTTCTGCAATCGAGAAAGGATTGAACACCGTCGGCATCAGCGGTCACAGCTACACCTTTTTTGATGAAAGCTACTGTATGCAAAAGACGGCGGTACCGCGTTATCTCGCCGAGTGCCGCTATCTGCGCGCGAAATACTTCGATCGCATCCATGTGCTCTGCGGTGTGGAGCAGGATTATTATTCCGACTACCCGACCGACGAGTTTGATTACGTCATCGGCTCGGTGCATTATGTCAAGGTCGATGAGGAGTACATCCCCGTTGATGAGAGCGTTGCGATACTGAAAGACGCTGTTGAAAAGCATTTTAACGATGATATCTACGCGCTGTGTGAGCTGTATTTCGCGACGGTCGCCGATGTGGTGAACAAAACCGGCTGCGACATCATCGGACATTTTGACTTGATCAGTAAGTTTATCGAAGTAGGGGACGACGCTTGCGACGTCCCGCATACGGGCGATTCCGCGAATGCGATCTTTGATATCCACCATCCCCGCTATATCGCGGCATGGCAGAAGGCGGTCGACGAACTCTTACAGCATGATGTACCTTTTGAGATCAACACCGGCGCTATCTCACGCGGTTATCGCACCTCGCCTTATCCGAATAAGGACATGATCGCCTACATCAAGGAGCATGGCGGACGTTTTGTCCTGTCCTCCGACGCACACAGCACCGATACAATTGCATACAGATTTGAAGACTATGAAGCGTTGACCGAATAGTTGAACGTTTTTGATAATCGTAGGGGAGGGGCTTTGAGGAGTTGTCCAAATCTGCGATTTGGTTTACAACTCCCATGCAACAGCGCTCCAAGAACAGGCAAAGCCTGTGATTGGTTAAGCGCCACTGTGCTCCTCCCGAAAACGATATTTCATATGTTGTTTAAAGGCAACGCAAATAAGTAACCCGACAGGTATTCAGCCTGTCGGGTCGTTTGTTTTATTCGGTTGAGATTGCCACGGCTCCTTGACGGAGCCTCGCAATGACAATTGATAGTGTGGTTTTTAGAAGTTGATTTTCTCCGCGATATACGCTTCGAGGTCAGCGATGGCGACGCGTTCCTGCTGCATGGTGTCGCGGTCACGGACGGTCACGCAGTTATCTTCAAGGCTGTCAAAGTCATAGGTGATGCAGAACGGCGTGCCGATCTCATCCTGACGGCGATATCGCTTGCCGATGGAGCCCGCGTCGTCGTAGTCGACCATGAATTTCTTGGAGAGTTCATCCGCCAGTGCGCCCGCCTGCTCGCTCAGCTTCTTGGAGAGCGGCAGCACGGCAGCCTTGAAGGGGGCGAGGAACGGATGCAGGCGCAGTACCACGCGGGTATCGTTCTTCGCTTCATCCACGAGCTCCTCGTCATACGCCTCGGTCATGATGGTCAGGAACAGACGCTCCACGCCCAGCGACGGCTCGATGACGTAGGGGACGTAGCGGCTGTTGTCGGTGGGATCGAAGTAGCTCAGATCCTTGCCCGAAACATTCTGGTGCTGGGTCAGGTCATAGTCGGTGCGGTCGGCGATGCCCCACAGCTCGCCCCAGCCGAAGGGGAAGAGGTACTCAAAGTCGGTGGTCGCCTTAGAGTAGAAGCTCAGCTCTTCCTTACTGTGGTCGCGCAGTCTGAGGTTCTCTTCCTTGATGCCGAGGCTGTAGAGGAAGTCGCGGCAGTAGGAGCGCCAGTAGTCGAACCATTCAAGGTCGGTATCGGGCTTGCAGAAGAACTCCAGCTCCATCTGCTCAAACTCGCGCACACGGAAGATGAAGTTGCCCGGGGTGATCTCATTACGGAAGGATTTACCGATCTGCGCTACGCCGAAGGGAACTTTCTTGCGGGTGGTGCGCTGGATGTTCGCGAAGTTGACAAAGATACCCTGCGCGGTCTCGGGACGCAGATACAGCTCCGCTTTGGTGTCCTCGGTAACCCCTTGGAAGGTCTTGAACATCAGGTTGAACTGACGGATATCGGTGAAGTTGGATTTGCCGCAGTTGGGGCAGGTGATGCCCTTGTCGCGGATGTAGTCCATCATCTGCTCGTTCGACCAGCCGGCGACGTTGGTACCGTCAAAATCCTCGATCAGGTTGTCGGCACGGTGACGGGTCTTACATTCCTTGCAGTCCATCAGCGGGTCGGAGAAGCCGCCTAAGTGACCCGAGGCGATCCATGTCTGCGGGTTCATCAGGATCGCGGAATCCAGACCGACGTTATATTTGTTCTCCTGCACGAACTTTTTCAGCCATGCCTTTTTGATATTGTTCTTCAGCTCCGCGCCCAAGGGGCCGTAATCCCATGTGTTCGCAAGACCGCCGTAGATCTCCGAGCCGGGATAGACAAAGCCTCTGCCCTTGCACAGAGCGACTAATTTTTCCATTGTTTTTTCTGTATTCTTCATGTTTACCTCCTTGTCGCCACTGGCTGTGACGAACAGATTATTTTTGCTGAAACAGCTAAGATATATAGTACATTTTTCTGCGATCATTGTCAAGATTAAGATGAAGCGCGATGTCGGGTACGGCGCCCGACACGCGTGTCGCATCCGCTTAATGACGGGCGTTTCCGTTATCGAAAGCGTGTGATAGGGGAGAAACGTTTTTGCTATGCGGGTCGTCATGAATGTCGACCCCTACGATTATCGGTAACGTTTATTGTTGGGGATGACGCTTGTGACATCCCGCTACCTTTCCGTCATTCTGCCCAAATACATTTGTGTTTTTTCTACGTTCCGATCAGGCGTAAAACGAGGGAAAATATTGACTGTTTTTTTTTTTTTTTGATATAATGAATATGTATAAATAGATCTGTTTACAAAACCAAAAGGAGGAGTCAGCATGAAAAGAAGGATCATTGCTCTGATGCTCGTACTTTGTATGATGTTCGGTATCGGTGGCTTTTCTGCATTTGCAGGCACACCGATATTCGATGTTACTGATCATTGGAAAAAGAATGTTGTAATCTTTTATAACGTTGATGACATTTTCAATGCGGCGACAATCTGTTACTGCGCCGACGGTTCCGAAAATTGGCAGAGCGCAGAGATGTCCTATGGCGGTAAGAACGAGTATCATCAGGACAGCTGGTATTTCACCATGCCGGAAGGCAAGTACCGTTACTATATCACCGACGGTACACACCGCACTCAGGAACAGTATTTTACTAATGAGGTGCTTCTTTATCTGATGAACGAAACCGATGGAAACGGATACTATAAGCTGTACGTGGATAGTATAGCTCTCAAACCTGAGGGTTCGTCGTCTGTGTATGATAAGCTGGTTGAGCATCTCAGCGAGCTTACTCACGGTTATGACACGCAGCTCTATGCTTATGAAGAGCTGTATACCCATTATGATAAGGACGGCAAAGCGGATTGGGTGTTTGTCAATGCGTTTGGCGGAGGCGGAATGCCGTGGATCGCCTGCAAAATTTTCAATCACCGTGTTTATTTGTTGGATACGACCAGCGGATTATTTGAATTCGGTATGGGACTGTACGACGTGAAAGAGGACGTCTTTATCGATATCGCTCGTATGGACGATTACAGCGCCTATGACGGACTTGCCGAAGCGATCGACACTTACGGCAAAGGTGTACTTCTCGGAGATATCGACAGAGATGATGCGATGACGGTTCTCGATGCGACCATGCTCCAGAGATGCAGCGCAAAGATTGCGGAGTATCCCGCGAGTGATAAGATCGAGCCCTATTCCAGCAGTTATACCCATATCCGTTATTATTCCGACTTCAATCTGGACGGTGAGCGCAGTATCCTCGACGCGACCTGTATGCAGCGTTATTCGGCAAGAGTATGATGGAATTAAGGTAGTACGTTGAATTGAAATAGTAGGGGAGGGTCTTTGAGGAGTTGTCCAAATCTGTGATTTGGTTTACAACTCCCATGCAACAGCGCTCCATCGTCGTTACTCGCCGTACTCGATAAGCGTATCCGGTTGGTACGCTTTGATCTCGTGTGGCGGTTCCTCCTCTCCCCATAACTCGGGGAGTTATGGGGTCCCCTGTATCTGTGATTGGCTAAGCGCCACCGTGTTCCCCACCCCGAAACCTATCCGATAAACGTCACCCAAATGCGAAGCAAATCACATCTTCCGTAGGGTACGGCGCTTGTCGACGTACCGAGAATGACGGGCGTTTCCATAATCGAAAGCGTGAGATAGGGGAGGAACGCTTCTGTCATGCGGACGACCGATGGTCGTCCCTACGATACAATACTCCGATAAACAAAAAAGCGGCGGGATTTCCCGTCGCTTTTTTTGGTGATTCGTTTGAGATTGCCACAGGGCGCATGCAAATCGTCATTACGAGTAGGGTCAGACCCATGTCTGATCTGACGTGGTAATCTCATCCTTGTTTATACGCGCCCTTCGCAATGACGATCAGTATTAATACACGATGACCGGTGTGCCGACCTCCATGACGGCGTACATCTCTTTGGCGATCTTGGGGGGCAGGTTGACGCAGCCGTGCGAGCCGTTGCCCTTGTAGATGCTGCCGCCGAAGCTGGAGCGCCAGTCGGCGTCATGCAGACCCCAGCCGCCGCCGATGAACGGCATCCAGTAGGTGACGTAAGAGGTGTAGTCGTCGCCTTTGAGGGTACAGGGCGAGGCCTTGGAGTTGACCTCAAAGAAGCCCTTGGGGGTGTCCGCCGAGCCGTAGTTGCCGGTGACGCAATCGCTGTCGAGATAGACGTCGCCGTCGACGATATACCACATATGCTGATCGTCAAGACTGACCTCGACATAGGTGTCGCCGACCGTTTTGTCATAGATCTCTTTGTTCGCGACAAAGCTCATTTCGGTATAGGTGCCGGTGATGTCGTGACCGTCGACCGTCATGTAGGGGAAGATGCGGAAGTAATAGGTCTTGCCGTCCTCCAGACGCGAGGTGCTGTAGTGGGTGCTCTCGGTGTCGCCGAGGTGCTCCCAGTTCACTTGATCTGTGCTGTAATAGATCTGATAGCCGTCGGCATATTTGCTCTCTTCAAAGTCGAGCGATACCCTGCCGAGCTTGGAGGCGGAGTCGTCGTCCTCGGGACCTAAGAGCCCCGCCACGGTACGAATTGCGGATTTGGCGCCGGGCATCTTGCCGGTGCTGTCCTCACGAAAGGCGCTGATGCGGTAGTAGTACGCTCTGCCGGCTTCCAGATCGGTGTCGGTGAACTCGGTGGTGCTTTGGTCAAAGGTCTGATAATCGCTCCACTTTCCCTTGTAACAGCGCTCGAGCAGATAGCCGTCGGCGCGGTCATTCCGATCCCAGCTCAGCGAGATCGTGGACTTGGTCTCGTCCGTCATCCTGAAGTTCTCCACATCCGTGGGCGCGGTGCCGAAGGTGACCTCGGTGCCCTTGCCCTCTGTGACGGTACCTTTATCCTTGATGTACGGTGTGACTTTGAAGCTGTATTTACTGCCGGTGCCGAGGTTGCGGATGTCCATTCCGGCGGTCTTGGCAATCGAGAACAGCGCGTAATTCGAGCCTGCCTTATTATCGTCGCGGCGGTACACGCGGTAGCCGTCGACGCCCTCGATCTCATCCCAGCCGATTCGGATGCTGTCGGGCTTTTCGCTCAGGCGCTTGAGACCCGTGACCTGCGGGATGGAATCGGCGGTATATTCTTTCTTTTCCTCTGCGGATTTGGTCGCCGTCGTCTTGACTGCTTCATCGGCGGTCGACGCTCCAAAGACGCGTTCACCGGTGACGGTGTGCAGCAGGGGCGTTTCGATCACGGACTTAGCAGCCGCGGCGCCCTGCAGATCGTGCGGCGCAAAGGTGATGCTCTTGGTCATCAGTAATACGCCCGCTGTGAATGCAACGGCAGCGGCGACGATCGCCGTGCCGATAATAAACCATTTGCTTTTCGTATATATCCCTCCATGTTTGGTTCCCTTTGGTAAGGGAGATTCCCCTGCTAGGGGAAATGTCCGCAACGCGGACAAAAGGGTCTGCTGCCTCCGCTAGGAGGGCTCAAACCGATAAAGTGACTGAGAGATTGCATAGTTGTCTGATCGGACATGTGTCCGCAAGTAACCCGATTAAAGGGTTGCCGATGTAATCGGCGATCAATACAATCCCTCTGAGTCGGAACAAGTTCCGACCCACCTCCCTTTACCAAAGGGAGGCTCATTTTCTTAGTGTATGAACTCGATCGTGTTATTATCCATGCTCTTGATGCGGGCGAGGGATTCGACCCTCACGCCCATGTCGCGGATCATTTGACCGCCCTGCTGATAGGCTTTTTCGATGATGATGCCCGCGCCCACGATGGTCGCGCCCGCGTCGCGGATCAGGCTGATGAGTCCCTGCATGGCGGAGCCCATCGCGAGGAAGTCGTCGATGATCAGCACCTTATCCTCGGGCTTCAAAAAGTCCTTGGACACGATGATGTCATAGCTGCGTTTATGCGTGAACGATTCCACCTTGGAGGTGTAAACGTCGTTGGCGATGTTGATGGTCTTGTTCTTCTTGGCGAATAACACCGGCACATGGAACTCCTGCGCGACGATACACGCGATGCCGATACCGCTTGCCTCGATGGTGAGGATCTTGGTGATCTCTTCGCCCTCGTACAGGCGCTTGAATTCCTTGGCGAGTTCGGCGATAAAGTCGACGTCGATCTGATGGTTGACAAAGCTGTCTACCTTCAATACGTTGCCCTCGCGCACGATACCGTCTTTTAAGATTCTGTCTTCCAATAATTTCATGTGCTTTCCCCCAAGACCTTTGCCGTTGTATGCCGCATCGATCCGATGATCTATCCGGCATGAAAAACTGTTGTCATAAAAACCTATATATAGATTTTTGTAATATAGATATTACTACATTTTGTGACGGGTTGCAAGGGCTTTTGACAGGAAACGAAAAATTTAGCCGTTTTGTTGACCAAACCGCATAAATAAGCTATAATTAACTGTGGAATAATACCAAATCAGGCGCGAAAAACTGGCGCCCGATGACCCCGGGAGCGGCAGATGGAACTTGCCCTCCTATGCAATGATCGTTTGGAGATGATAGTGTTGACCGATATTGAGATCGCACAGAGCTGTGAGATGAAACCGATCTGGGAGATCGCCGATACGGCGGGTATCCCCGAAGAATATGTCGAGTATTACGGAAAGTATAAAGCAAAGCTCAATCTGGACATCCTGAAGAAGGAGGACAGAGATAACAGGCTCATCCTCGTGACCGCGATGACCCCTACTCCCGCGGGCGAGGGTAAAACGACAACCACCATCGGACTTGCCGACGGACTGCGCCGACTGGGCAAGAGCGCCAACGTCGCGCTGCGTGAGCCGTCACTCGGCCCGGTGTTCGGCATCAAGGGCGGCGCCGCGGGCGGCGGCTGGGCACAGGTCGTCCCGATGGAGGACATCAACCTGCATTTCACCGGCGATATGCACGCCATCGGCGCGGCGAACAACCTGCTTTCCGCGCTGATCGATAACCACATCTATCACGGCAACAGCCTGAACATCGACCCCCGCCGCATCACATGGAAGCGGTGTGTGGATATGAACGACCGCCAGCTGCGTTTTGTGACCGACGGTCTGGGCGGCAGAGTCAACGGCGTGCCGCGTGAGGACGGGTACGATATCACCGTCGCGTCCGAGGTCATGGCGATCCTCTGTCTTGCCGAATCCATCCGCGATCTGAAAGATCGCCTGTCGCGTATCATTATCGGCTATACCTTTGACGAAAAGCCCGTCACGGTGGGCGATCTCAAGGCGCAGGGCGCGATGACCGCCCTGCTCAAGGATGCGATCAAGCCGAATCTGGTGCAGACGCTGGAGGGTACTCCCGCCTTTGTCCACGGCGGCCCCTTCGCCAATATCGCCCACGGCTGTAACTCCGTGCTCGCGACCAAGGTGGCGCGTAAGCTCAGCGAATACACCATCACGGAAGCGGGCTTCGGCGCTGATCTCGGCGCGGAGAAATTCCTCGATATCAAGTGCCGTTACGCGGATATCAAGCCCGACGCGGTCGTGATCGTCGCAACCATCCGCGCGCTGAAAATGCACGGCGGCGTGGATAAAAAGAATCTTGCTCCCGAGAACTTAGAGGCGCTGGAAAAGGGTCTGCCGAATCTGCTGCGCCATGTCGATAATATCAAGAACGTCTACAAGCTGCCCAGCGTGGTCGCGATCAATCGCTTTCCGACCGATACCGAGGCGGAGATCGATATGGTCATCCGCCGCTGTAAGGAGCTGGGCGTGAACACCGTGCTCTCCAACGTATGGGCTGACGGCGGCGTCGGCGGCGTTGACCTCGCCGATGAGGTCATCCGCCTGTGCGACGAGGAATCGAATGAGGATTTCTCCTACCTTTACGACCTGGACGAACCGGTCGAAAAGAAGATCCGCGCGATCTGCAAGCGCGTGTACCGCGCCAGCCATGTGGCGTTCACAAAGAATGCCGAGAAGGAGATCCAACGCCTGACCTCGATGGGCTACGGCGGTCTGCCGATCTGTATCGCGAAAACGCAGTACAGCTTTTCGGATGAAGCGCATTTGATCGGCGCGCCCGAGGGCTTTGTCATCCATGTGCAGAATGTCCGTCTTTCTGCCGGCGCGGGCTTTATCGTCGCGCTGACCGGCGCGATCATGACGATGCCCGGTCTGCCGAAATCCCCCGCCGCCGAGAGGATCGACGTGAATGATGACGGCGTGATCAGCGGGTTATTCTGAGGTGCTGTCCAAGAGCAGGGAAAACCTGCGATTGGCTTACAGCACCCATGCTCGTCGTCGCCTGTTGGACTCGGTAGGCATATCCGGTTGGTATGCCTTGACCTCGTATCGCGGCTCCTCCTCTCCCCATAATCCGGGGAATTATGGGGTCCCCGATACTCCAAGAATCGGAGTAGGCGCTTACGCCTGCGAACGATGATTGGCTGAGAGCTACTGCATTTAGTTGGAAATTAGAAATGAGGAATTAGGAATTAATCATACAAGCCAAGTTGAGGGACAGAAAGAACCGACTGTTCTGTTCCGGGATGAATCGCTTCTTGTCGCGTACAAGCCTTACGGGGTGCTCAGTGAGTTTGACGCGCACAAGCCGAATATGCCGTCGTTGTTGAAGGATGAAGCGGGGTGCGATCCGGTCTATCCCGTCCACCGCCTCGACCGCACCACACAGGGCGTGATGGTGTATGCGCTGAGTGAGGACGCGGCACGGCGTCTGAGCGCCATGATACAGCAGGGTCAACTCGAAAAAACCTACCTTGCCGTTGTCGAGGGTGTGCCGGAGGGATCGCAGGGGGAATACACCGACCTGCTTTACTTTGACCGCCGCAAGAACAAAAGCTACGTCGTCAAGCGTGAGCGCAAGGGCGTCAAGCAGGCGCTCCTGCAATATGAAGTGCTCCAAACGATCGAGCATGAGGGAAAGAAAATCTCCCTCTTGCGGATCCGCCTGATGACCGGCAGAACGCACCAGATCCGCGTGCAGTTCGCTTCACGAAAAACGCCCTTGGTCGGCGACCGACGCTACGGCAGTCATATCCCCGCCGATCACATCCAGCTCTGTTCGGCAAGGCTGAGCTTCACCCATCCGTTCACGGGCGAGGAACTGAGCTTTTCTTATGACCCGACGGACGGATACTTTAATCGATTTAATCTATAACAAAAAACGCAGTTGAGTTTTACCCCCAACTGCGTTATTTTGTCTTTGCGAGATATGTAGATTTTGCAGTAGCTCTCAGCCAATCATCGTTCGCAGGCGTAAGCGCCTACTCCGATTCTTGGAGTATCGGGGACCCCATAATTCCCCGGATTAGGGTGGGGTCGTTAACGGAACATTTATATTATCTACTTGGTCGGAAGGCGTTTGCCCTCCGACCATTTTCATTATGCCGCGATTATGCGGTAAAGTCAAGTTCTGCAGGTTCTGGGTTGTCGGCTTTACTGAAGTCGTCCTCTTCAAGACCGAACATGACAGCGAGTTGCTCGGGTTTTGTTATCCGGAACTTATAGTAGATCATAATGGGATTCTCTGTTTTGCGGGAATTCTTGTCGATCTTTTTATATACATCTACCCTTTGAATAAAAGTATGGAGCAACTCAACGGTCAGCTTCGGCATCTCAGCATACGCTTTCGCCTTATCAATAAAATCCTGTATTGCATGTTGCTGTTGTGAGTACAGAGACAAGTTGTTCTTCAGTTCTGTCTGCTTTTGTTTGAGCTCAGCCATCTCTTTCTCATAACCGACCACCATCTCATCATACCGTTCCGGGGTAATTCGTCCGACAACTCTGTCCTCATATAGACAGCGGATAATACTGTCGAGCTGCTTAAGCCGCACTTCAATATCTGCTTGCTGCTTAACTGCGCTTTTCTGTATCTTTGCTGCCTCGGTTTTACCTCTTTTTAAAGCCATCTCATAAAACTGTTCAGGCTCAGAACGCGCGAATGAAGTTAACCTTCTCAGATTACTGAGTATGATTTCTTCAATAACATTTTGACGGATGTAGTGGATGCTGCAATCTGTCGTATGTGATTGGTATCCTCCACATTGATAGAAATTATTGCCTGCCTTCTTTTTATAGGTTCGATGCAAATACATACGCTTACCACAGTCTCCGCAATACAGATAACCTGCTAGCATGTCCAATTC
This sequence comes from Ruminococcus difficilis, assembly GCF_016680995.1. The sequence continues at coordinate 227,868 of NZ_JAEQMG010000040.1, forward strand.
ACCGGTTCTATCCGGTCGCTTTCTGCCTTCAAAGCGCTTTTGTACGGCATCAAACACACTGCGTTCAACGATTGGCTCGTGCGTGTCTCGGAAGATCAGTATACGGCTCGAATCGTTTCTGATTCGCTTTTTCAGTTTATTGGACTTGGTATAAGTTTTGAAGTTCACCGTATCCCCACAGTAGAACTGATTGCTGAGCATTTTTCTTACTGTCCGTTCAGACCAGTGATACGGTCGGTCAAAGCTCGGTGTGCCGGATTTGCTTCCGGTCTTGCGGAACAGATAGACACTTGGACACAAAATCTGTTCTTGCTCAAACGTTCTGCAAATCGCATATGGGCTTAATCCGCTTGCATTCATATCAAAGATCCGTTTTACTATAGGCGCCGCTTCCGGGTCGATAATCAACCACGGAGCTTCCTTTTGGTTGCCTTTATACTCTGGATTTTTCAGATATCCGTAAGGTACTGTTGTTCCCACAGGCTCACCTCGCTCACCCTTCGCTTTCTGAACGGCTCGGATCTTCTTCGAGGTATCGGCAGCGTAGAAGTCGTTGAAGAAGTTACGTATGCCGGACATCTCATTCAAGCCGTTAATGGTGTCAACTCCGTCGTTCACGGCGATGAAGCGAACGTCGTATTGAGGAAATACCAGCTCCATCATCGCGTCGGTCTCCAGATGATCTCGCCCGAGTCGGGACTGATCCTTGACAATGATCGTTCCGATTAATCCTGCTTCCATATCCTTTTTCATTTGCACATAAGCAGGACGCGTGTTGTTTGTACCGCTGTAACCGTCGTCAATATAGAACTTGCAGTTGCGGAGCCCCAATTGCTCAGCGTGTTTACTGAGAATGAGCTTCTGGTTGGTTATGGAGTTTGATTCACCTGACAGAAGGTCTTCCTGCGAGAGACGGCAGTACAGGGCGGTGATCAGATTGTTATTATATTCGGTAGTGTTCATAGTTCCATCCTTTCCGAGCAGGGCGCTGCTCTGTCACACCGAATAGGATACAAGCACACTATACCCTAAGTCGGCGGAAATATCCAGTGAAATATCTTATTTCCCCTGAACTAATTTCATCAGCTTTTCCTCTGCCGAGGGAAGAGAGCAATCGGCGGTGCCGAGCGGTATCGCCGCCACGACAGGATAGCTCTTTCCGTCATTTTCGACCGACGATCCGATGTAGGTGTAGCGCATATCGTCGGGGATGGGTTCTTCTCTGTCATCCGCCTGTGTAATATAGTTTTTATCGTTCATTCTATCTCCTTTCGGAAAATCCCTATTTCTTTGTATGACAGCTCAAATATTGATGCCGTTAGCTTGTCATATTGAACAATTCTATGAGTTAATCTTTTACTTGTAAAACCTCTCAACCTAAGCTAAAATACACCAAACCGTGAAGGAGGTTTTATCATGAAAATCAAATCTGTTTTATCTTTATCACTCTGTATGGCAATGATGATGTCCGTTTCCGTCAAAGCTGAAAGCCGAATGTTAGGTGACGTCGACGGTGACGGCAAGATCAGTATCACCGACGCAACGGTCATTCAGCGATACACGGTCGGTATCAAGACGCCTGTCGCCGTTACTTCTTCTGTTGCCGACATTGACGGCGATCACGCCGTGACCGTGATGGACGCGTCACACCTGCAACGCCGGTTGGTGAATGTATCAGACAGCTATCCGATCTCAAAACCTGTCTACGAACCGTCTCCGACCGATCGGTATGTTACGGTAGAAGGCGTCACCTTCGATTTGAAGAAGGTCCCGTTGGAGATCACGCTTACAGATAAAAGCGTTACATTGATGCTCTTGCCTAAGAGCGAGATTGATCCGCACGATATCACAGCGGTTGTCAATAATGGTCACTACATTAATCAGATCGACTACACTGACAGCCGTTTCAAGGAAAGTTACCTGATCGAAAAGGAAAACGGAATACTTCACGGCTACGATTGCGAAGTGACCGACAGAGAGGATAATTCGCTCGCGTATGTTTACGCTCACTACAGGAGCGGACTGTACTTTCCTTTCCAGACAACGATCAGCTGCATCCGAGAAGCGCACGGGTGTTTCCCAATCGAGCTGTACTACAAAGGCAAACTGATCCGCCGAGTAAATGTCAAGGTCGACGTCGACCGTACTCCCGATGATATTGAAAAGACATTACAGATCGTTCGGTCGGCAGAGAAAGCATGCTGGACTTCGTCCATGACTGACAGAGAAAAGATGAAAGCCTTTGCCGAATACATTCGGGATCACTACACATATGAGCAAATCATGTGCGTTAATGGAGCAGTTCTGACCGCTTTTGCTGCGCGAGATTTAGGGCTTGACTCCATGCTTCTGTATCCGGGTGGAGAAGCAACCCAGCACTGTGACCGCCATATCGTTACATATAATCTGTATACCAATACAGCCGTACCGGGCGGCCACTGCGCTTGCCTGGTTGAGTATGACGATTGCACAATGCGCTATGATGTGCAGGGTGAGTTGTGTATCATCAAGGAATAAAAATGCTGATAAATCCACAAGAATCGCCGTCCTTCGGGACGGCTTTTCTATTTACACCCACTTAATCCGGACAGCGTTACATCGACTGACCCCAGCCCTGGCCTTCCTCTTCATCAAGGTCTTCATCATAATCGTCGCCGTATTTCTCTCTGAGATATGCCTCATAATCCTCTTGGATTTTCTCTTCGGACGGCACATGAACACGGCGGAGCTTGGTCGGCTTTTTGTTCAGCAGGATGACGTCAACGGTATCGAGGAGCGGTTCGAGCGAGAAATTCTCGGTCGGCTCTTCCTCTTCTTTCTCAGAAGCTCCTCCCGATTTCAGTCCGTGAGCGAGCTTCTTTTCATTGATTTTCTCTTGCTCCTTCTTCTCTCTGCGGACGGTTTTCCTGTTCAGAGCATCGAGCTTTTTCACGCAACCGTGCGCGATCTGCTTTGCAAGCTGAGAGATTAATCCGCCGATGTTGCTGTAATTTTCGGTCGGCAACTGTGTATAATCGATCGCCAAAGCCGCCTTGATAACGGCGTTTTTCAGCGAACGAAACGCGCCGTTATCCTCGAGAGGAACGTCGTCTTCCTGCAGGCTGTCGTGGTACATACTCAGCTTCTGACGGTTGACTTCACACCACTTTTGATACAGCTCTTTGATGCTCGTATCGTTGGCGAACTGAGCGATGGCATAGTCAACAAAACGCTTCACTTTCTTCGGTAAATAACCGTAAACCTTCTTGCCTTTACAGCCGTCCAACTCCTTTCTGAGCCGTCCCAAAAGCGCTAAATAATACATCTGAAAAGGACTTTCGGAGCGCATAGTTTCTTCTAATAAATCATTGACTTCGCTCTTCAAACGATTACGAATCTCCGTTTGATTTGTAAACATACGGAACATTTCACCGCGAAAAATATCGTTGGTGAGCACGCTGCGCATCTTCTCCATACCCTTCTTGCTGAGGTAGCCTTCGCCTGATTCTGAGAACACAAGCATATGGATATGCGGGTGATGATCCTTTTCGTGGAACGCAGCGTACCATTGAATATCCGAAGGTTCCATGTGATGGATCTGCGCGAGCTCATTGATATTTCTGCGTATCAAATGCTTCCACGCGTCGGCGTTATCATAGTGCAAACGCGCGGCGTCCTCCGCCTTTAAGCTGATGATATGATTCCAAACATTCCCCTTGCGATTCTCGACGGTCTTGACCGCTTCTTCGAGATTGATCGGCTCGTCCGTCTGAGAAAACAGACCGTGAGAACCGATCTTTTCCACTCCCGGACGGTTTGCGATATACTTCAACAGCTCGGGAACATCGGCGAGATCATCGGCATGAGCGTCGAGCACCGCGTCAATGAATTCGCTCGCGCGGTAGCGAGTAGGCTCGTCGAGGAAAGCCCTGAGCTCAGGCATCTCAGCGACATCGGTAAAGGTAAAGATACATTTATCCATCAGCTCCTGCTGTGCTTTGGTATACGGATTGTTATCCTTCTTTCCGCGCTGTTTCTCTACGCCGTCGCGCGTAGCGATATAGCGGACGTATTTATCGATATGATAGCTCTTCGGATTTTTATAATAATTCGTTTTAATGATCAGCTTCGGCATGATGATCACCGCCGTTCACATACTGTTCCAAGTGAATGATGCCGTTGTTCTCGGCGACTTCGCGCGCGGTCTGAGCGGTCAGACCTTCAAGATAGCTTCTCGGGATCTTGAAAGAATCCGCCAGAACGTGATTGATCTTCGACAGCTCTACGGCAGTCTTGAACAGCATTTCGGACACTCTCTGCTCGTAGCTGTACTGGATCTCCTTCATGGTATCGGTAATGATCGGAGAAAGATAGTCGGCGGACTTCTCCGAGAAGATATAACCGATATAAAACTCGACCGCGTTTCGGATGAATTCGCTCTCGGAACTTGCATCGGAAAGCTCCATCGCAGCGGTCATTTTCTTACTTAAATCCTCGTCAAGATAGGTATTGAATCTGTTCTTTTTCATCTAAAACCTCCAAATCGGGACGACCCTTTAGCAACCCACCTAAGGTAAACCCCAAAGAACGGCGAAACGGTCGGCTCTGCCGTCCGATGTGATCGGCGGGGGAAGCCATGTAAGCGACCCCCGCTTTTACCTGCTCAAAATCGTTGGGTTTCAAACGCTGAAAAACCTCTCTGAATATGGTACGATGATTTACGCGGTACGGTGCAGACCGTTCTCAGAAATGCCGACAAACGGCTTCTCACCGGGCTTTTTCATCACTTCAGGGGTGTATGCCGATTTCATCGTACCATCGTACTCGGGCTCTTTTCGGTTGTAATTCAGGGTGAAAACTTTATGATTATTCCGCTTCTCTTTGGTGTAATCAACGCCGAGTTTTTGAAGCGAATTTTTGTATTTACTGAGCTTGGAACTGAGGTTATTCGCGCCGATATTCAGACCCAAACGCTCGCACAATTCGGTCGCTGTTCCCTCGTAGATCAGCTCCTGTTTCATGAACGAAACGAGGGCGGACATGGCTTCGTCGGCGAGGAGCAATTCGCGTTCCATATCGGATGAAGTGATGGGATACCAGCGGCAGGTATCGTGATCGAAACGGACAGGAAGATCGCCGTCGGGCAGGTCTCGGCTGATGAAGGAAAGCCTGCCGAAAGGTTTGCCGTCCGCCTTGCGCTCGAGCACATAAATACCGTCTGCAGCCGCTGTCAAACCTGTCGAACCGAGCACCGAATCAAAGGTATCTTTCGCCTTCATCTTCCGTGTGTGGTGGATACAAACGATGGCAATATCCAGTCGGTCGGCGAGGTTTTTCAGAGCGGAAATGACAGCGTAATCGCCCGCGTAAGTGTCGCCCTTCGGCTTGCGGATCTTCTGCAAAGTATCGATAACAACAAGGTTGGTGTCGGGGTGCTCTTTGACGAAATCCTCGATCTGTTCGGTGAGCCCTCCGCCGAGTCTGCCTGCCTTCGTCGCTTCATGAAACTTGGAAGGAATGATATCTCGTATCCCTCTTGCGCGCTGGATCAGTCTCGACTCGGGATCTTCCAGATCGAGGTACAAAACCGTGCCTTGCTCGGTGTCATGATCGAGGAACTTCTCGCCCTCGGCGACAGAAAAGCAGAGGTCAAGCATGAGCCATGACTTGCCTTCCTTGCGCTTGCCCGCGACAATATTCAGCCCTCGGGGGAGCAATCCGTTGACAACAAAGCGGGCGGGTTTGACGGTTTTCTTCATCAATTCATCTCCGCTGACCGTCCTCAGCTTCTTGAACTTTTTTCGCTTTTGCTCAGCTTCCTGTCCTAGTTCCGCGTCGGGCATCGGCTTGTTATACTCCCTGTGTACATAATACGTTCCGTCGTGATTCTTAAATGCATCCCAATTCATTATGATCTTCCTCTCAATTATAGAATATATGTACGAACCTACCTATCTAAATATATCCTGTACCGAAGATAAACTGCAAGAGAATACCTTCGCTACAGGATACTTTCATCTCTCAACTAACCTTCATTTATTCGCTATCTCGTATTCAATTATGATTCAGCTTATGTGTAACGCAAACGGCGACGCCTTGTATCTTCAAATCATCAGGATAGATGTCAGGGTATGTTTCCTTATCCTTGTTGCAAGAGCGAAGGACATACTTGTCATCCTCTTTTTGCAATAGTTTAAGGTTATTTTTGCCTTCATAAAGAGCTACAACATAATCATCGACGTCGGCGGTATTCTGCTGTCTTACAATGACATAATCTCCGGGATAGATTCCAGCGTCAATCATGGATTCACCTTTTTCAATCAGAGCAAAGAATTCACCTTTGCCGACAATACTTTCGGGCATACGGATATATTCGATGACGCTTTCTTCTTCCTCCTGACCTTCGCCGCATTCAACATAGCCAAGCACTTTCATATATCTCGATGGACTTTCCATACCCATCTCGGTTGTATTGATACTTCTTCGGCCGTCATATTGAAGCACGCCGTTCTCATCCATCTCTTTGAGATAACGATGGACAGAAGAGAGAGGAACGCCGGTACCCGCAACGATATCTCTGACGGAAGGATAGCGCATATTCTCAGCGTAATACTGATTGATATATTCAACGATACCGCTGTATCTATCGGTCCTTTTCTTACCCATATACTCACTAACTAAAAGCTTGACTTTGAAACAGAATGTTCTAATGTTGAAATAATAACATATTTGTAATCTGTTGTCAATAGATTTGGCACAAATAGTTTTGTTTTTATATCTCTGATGCCGGTTGCCTTGTTTTTTGTTAGGCTGCTCATTTTTTAATGTATTTTCTTTAAAAGAAACACTTGCAATTTTGTGAGTTGTAAGGTAACCTACGAACACCTCGAGAGAGGCTCTGGGGTCCCACACGCATCCCTATGCGGTAGGGAGAGGACGAACGGCGGACACGCGTGTCCCGCGAGGTCAAGGAGCACCTACCTGATGCGCCTACCTAGTACAGCCGATGAGGACGAGCGACACTAGGCTTTTTGTTTTTGCTACACAACTACAATGGCAGGGGCAGATGAAACATCAAT
>NZ_JAEQMG010000041.1 GCF_016680995.1 Ruminococcus difficilis
CTGAACGTTAGGCTTGAAGGTTCTGTTGGAACGTCTGTGTGAGTGAGAGACCTTGATGCCGAATTTAACATCCTTGCCGCAAAAATCACATTTTGCCATGCTTGTACACCTCCTTTGAAAATCATAATATAAAGTAATACATACGTTAACTCGTTTATAATAGCAGAAATCTTTTTAAAATGCAAGTGTTTTTTCAAAATTTATTCTATCTTTTTCAACTTGCTATTTGTTTCGATTTATAGTATACTATATTCTGTATTGATATGTAAATATAAGAATTGATAATTTGGTGATATTTATGCTGTTCAGTTTACTCAGAGGTAATTTGGATTTCACCGCGGCTTTGACGCAGGTTCTCGCGATATTGGTGATCGTATTTCTTGTATTGCCGTTCCATGAATGGGCGCACGCGTTCACCGCGCTCAAGCTCGGCGATACTTCCGTCAAATACCGCGGCAGACTGACCCTCAATCCGATGGCGCATATCGATCCGTTCGGCGCGCTGGCACTGCTGCTCTTCGGATTCGGTTGGGCAAAGCCCGTTCCGATTGATCCCCGTAATTTCAAGAACCCCAAGCTCGGTATGGGCATCGTCGCTTTGATGGGTCCTGTCGCCAATATTGTTGCCGCGATCGTCGGCGGGCTGATCTTTCACGCGATTGCCGCGTTCGCGCCTGATTTTTTCGCCGGTGAGGGCTTCGGTTACTATCTCGATCTGTTTTTGGTGTTCTATATCCAGATTAACGTCAGTCTTGCGGTATTCAACCTGCTTCCGATCCCGCCGCTCGACGGTTCCAAGATACTGTTCGTCTTTTTGCCGGACAGAGCGGTCGCGTGGTTCTATCGCTACCAGAACATCATCTCCATCGTGCTGATCGCGCTGTTATGGATGGGCGTGCTGAGTGTTCCGCTCAACTTCCTGAGCAAATACGTGCTGACCTTTGTTAACTGGATCACATCACTGCCGTTTTCCTTTGTCAAATAAATCATAAATCTGTAGGGGAGGGGCTTGCTCCTCCCGAAATGGGCTTGCTCCTCCCGATATGTGCTTGCTCCTCTCGAAATGGACTTGCGCTATCCGGTATAAGAAACATCCCGTTAACGTTAATCATAGGAGTGGTATGATGCCTGAACAAGAGAATAATCAGATCACCATCCTGCCCTCCGACGCAAACACGATGCAGGTCGGCGAAAAACAGTTGACCTATCACTTTGAGGTCTATGACGGTCCTTTGGATCTGTTGCTCACGCTGGTGATCAAGAATAAGATCGATATCTATGATATCGCGATCGCCGAGCTGCTCGAGCAGTATATGGAGCAGATCGAGCTGATGCGCGAGAATGAGATGGATATCGCCTCCGAATTCCTCGAGATGGCGTCCCGTCTGGTATATATCAAATCCGCGATGCTCCTGCCCAAGTACGAGGATGAGGCGGAGGATCTGAAAAAAGAGCTCACCGGACAGCTGATCGAGTATCAGCAGTGTCGTGAGATCGCCCGTATGCTCGCTCCGATGGTGGACTTCGACACCTTCACCAAGTCACCGTCCAAGGTGGAGTTCGATCTGACCTATAACCGTATCCATGACCCGATGGATATCTCCGCGGCGTATGTCAGCGCCGTCGGACGCGGACAGCGCAAGCTCCCGCCCGATCGTTCCGCGTTTGCTGGCATCGTCAGTAAAAAGATCGTATCCGTATCGTCGCGTATCATCCACGTGATGCGCCGTCTGTGGCACGGCAGGACCGTGACCTACAAGGAGCTGTTTGAAGCCGGCAGCGGCAGAAGCGAGCTGGTTGCCACCTTCCTCGCGGTATTGGAGCTTGTCAAGGGCAAGCGCGTCCGTATCGAAGGCGACGGCGACGAAGCGATCGTCCATATGATAGAAAAGTAAGGAGGGATCATCGTGACAGAAAAAGAATATCGTTCCTCGATCGAGGCAATATTGTTCGCGGCGGGTGATCCCGTAGATATCAAACGCCTTTCTGAGGCGCTGGAGATTCCCGAAAGCGCCGTCAAGACGCAGATGGATATTTTGATCGGCGAATATGCCGAGCTGGAGCGCGGTATCACCATCATTCAGCTCAATGACAGCTATCAGATGGTGTCCGTCAAGCAGTTCGCTCCGCAGGTGCGCAAGGCGATGGATCTCAGGCGCAACATCCCGCTTTCTCAGGCGGCGATGGAGGTGCTTGCCGTCATCGCGTACAACCAGCCTGTCACCAAGAGCTTTGTTGAGCAGGTGCGCGGCGTTGATTGCTCCGGCGTTATCGGCTCTTTGACGACAAAGGGTCTGATCGAAGAGAAGGGCAGACTGGAATTGCCCGGCAGACCGCTTCTCTACGGTACGACCGACCATTTCCTGCGCTGTTTCTCGATCCGCTCGCTGGACGAGCTGCCGCCTATCCCGAAGGATGAGGATAAGGGTGATCGCGGCAAACAGCTCAGTATCTTTGAAAATGAAAAGGAAGCTGAGAACGGTGAGACTTCTCAGCCTGATGAAACCAACGACGATACTGTCACCGGTACGGTTGAGGAGATCGTCGCCGAAGCAGTAGAAGGTAAGTAACTTGGTAATCCTGTATATATTACTGGGGATCCTCTTGCTGATCTTTCTCATTTCGCTGATCCGGGTTCAGGTGTTCCTGTTGTATTCGGAGGATCTGACCCTCTCCTTGAAGATTCTTTTCTTTAAGATCAAGCTCCTCCCGCAGGACGAAACCAAGAAGAAAGAAAAGAAGCCGAAAAAGGAAAAGAAGCCGAATAAGAAGAAAAAGAAGGAAGAGGAAAAACCGGAGAAGGATAAAAAAGAAGAGGAAAAAAAGCCATCCTTCCTCGCAAAGCTCAAGGATAAGCACGGCGTCACGGGGCTGATCGAGCTGTTCCGCTCGTTGGCGAACATTGCGACAGGTATGCTCAAGGGCATCTTTTCTCATGTCGTGTTCGAGAAGCTCGACGTCGGTATTATGCTGTCGGGTGAGGACGCCGCAACGGTCGCGCTGACCTACGGCAAGGTGTGTTCCGCGCTCTATCCCTCCATCAATATCTTAGCTTCGGCTACGGTGTGCAGGGATTACAATATCAGCATCGAGCCGGTATTCGATCCCGAAAAGCCCACCGAGGTCTACGCGGATATCCATGTATACCTGCGCATCATCTTTGTCCTCGGCGCGGCGCTCAAGGCAGGCTTCAGATTCCTGATCCTGTTCCTGAAAGCAAAATTTAAGAAATAATTTGTTGTGAAAACATTTTCTCGGCAATTACAAAGATATCATAAAAAGGAGATGTAATTATGAGTGACCATCCTATCAACAGTTTAATGGATACCTCTATGAGAAAAATCAAGGAAATGATCGACGTCAACAGCATCATCGGCGATCCGATCACCACTCCCGACGGTACGGTGATCATTCCCGTTTCCAAGGTGACCTACGGCTTTGCGTCCGGCGGCTCCGATCTGCCGACCAAAAAGGAGAATCGTGATTGCTTCGGCGGCGGTTCCGGCGCGGGCGTTACGATCCAGCCTCTTGGATTTCTCAGCATCAGCAAGGGCGTTACCAAGTTCATCCCGATCGAAAAGTATGACGGCGCTGCCGATCGTATCGTCGGTATGATCCCCGAAGCGTTCGATAAGATCTCATCCTTTATCAAGAAGGATAAAGACGACAAGACCGACCTCGAGAACGATCTCGACAAGTTTGAGGCTTGATCATAACAACCATCAAGATAAGGCAGCTTGACTGTATCATCCTTTGATAAAGGCTGAGCGCATCATAAATTTCCCGTATCTCTCATAAGATATATCGGGTGATTCGATGAAAAAGCTATTCTCTTTGCTGCTGTCATGGTTGATCTGCGTCCTTTCGACTCTTTCCGTTCACGCGGAAGAGGTTCCCGTTGCCGCCGCGGCATATGTGCTGTACTGTCCGGATAACGGAAAGATCCTTTTGTCTCAGAACGCCGATCAACAGCTCCCGATGGCGTCGACCACCAAGATCATGACGACCCTGCTGACGCTCGAAGAAGCCGCGGTCGATAATCGCGTGGTGGAATTCACCGATGAAATGGCCGCCGAGGGCAGCTCCATGTACCTCAAAAAAGGGGAGAAGGTCACGCTCTATGACCTTGCCGTCGGCATGATGATGCAGTCGGGCAACGACGCCGCCAATGCCGCCGCGATCGCGATATCAGGCAGTACGGAGGCTTTCGCTGACTTGATGAATGAGAAGGCGGCTGTGATCGGGATGAAGCATACCCGATTCGTCACACCCAGCGGGTTGGATGACGATCTGCATTATTCCACCGCCTATGATATGGCGCTGTTGATGGCGTATGCCATGCGGAATGAGGATTTTGCCTTCATCACCTCGCAGACCTCGATGGAAGTGCGTTTCATCTATCCCGCCGACAAGTTCATCACCTATCCGAACCACAACAAGCTGCTGAGGATGTACAAGGATTGTATCGGCGGCAAAACCGGTTTTACGGATCAGGCAGGGCGATGTCTTGTCACCGCGGCACGACGCGACGATCTCACCCTGATCGCCGTCACGCTCAATGACCGCAGTGATTGGGGCGACCACACCGAGCTGTATGAAGAGGGCTTTTCGCGCTATAAAGCGATGACGGTCGATACAGACAGGGATTCCATCGGCGTAGTCGGAGGAGAAGCGGATTCCGTTTCCCTGAACACGGAGGAGATTCGTGTTGTCGTACCCGCCGATGCGGAGGACGTTTCCACACAGGTCTATCTGCCTGTGTTTCTGTATGCTCCGATTGCGGAGGATATGTGTGTCGGAAAGGTCGTCTGTACCGCTGACGGAGAGGTGTTGTCACAAGCGCCGATCAAAACGGCGCAAGCCGTCGATCAGGATCATCAAAAACGAAGTTTATTCACATATATAAAGGATTTGTTACATTGGCACAGTTAGTCAGATTGCAGAAAATGCTCGCCGACTGCGGCGTTGCTTCGCGCAGAAAAAGTGAAGAAATGATCGCGGCAGGCAGGGTGCGCGTCAACGGCAAAGTCGCTCAGATCGGCGACAAGGTCGACCCGCGCCGTGATAAGGTCTATGTCGGCAAGCGCCGTGTCACCGGCACAGCCAAACCGAAGGTTCGCTATATCATGCTCAACAAGCCGCGCGGCGTGCTCACCACGATGAGCGATGAGCGCGGCAGAAAGTGCGTCGCGGATCTGATCAAGGATATCGACGTTCGGCTTTATCCCGTCGGCAGACTTGATCGTGACAGCGAGGGTATGCTCCTGATGACCAATGACGGCGAGTTTGCCAACCATGTCATGCACCCGAAAAAGCATGTCAACAAGGTCTACCGCGTGACCGTGCGCCCGAATATCAATGATGAACAGGTCGCGAAGCTCGAAAGCGGCGTTGTCATCGACGGCAGAAAGACCGCGCCCGCGCAGGTGCGCGTCGTCAGCCGTGACAAGGATAACGAGCGCTGTATCCTCGAGATCGTTATCCGCGAGGGCAGGAACCGCCAGATCCGCAAGATGTGTGATGCGGTCGGGCTGGAGGTCGCGCGATTGAAGCGGATCGCCATCGGCGGCGTCAAGCTCGGCAAGTTGCGTTCGGGCATGTACCGTGACCTGACCGATATCGAGGTGCGCAAATTATCCGCCGACCCCAATCCCAACCCTGATTTTGATATCAATGAACTGATGTAGGGGAGAGGTTCTCTCAGTTCCGTTCGTTAAGAAGGCTCCTTTTGGTAAAAGGAGCTGTCGCGCGACACGAGTGTCGGGTGACTGAGGAATTGTATCAAATGATCGAGCATTCGCGAGATACATTTTCTTAACGCAACGACATTGGGCGCAATCTTTCTGTTTTGGCTTATTCTAAAATAATATTTCTAACGGAGAACGATCATGCTCGTAGTCAAACCCGATCCGAAAAATGAACAGAGTGACAAAAAGACGCTGAACGCCTTTTTGGATGACGCTCCCTGCGGCTATATCCGCTTTCATCACCGCGGCTACATCATCGTCGTGGACGAGCTGTTGCCGCTGCCGGAGGATCCGGAGCATATCGACAAGCCGACCTATGCGATCCTCGACACGATCATCCGCGCCATCGGCTCCTATGGGCTGAATCACTCCTGCTATTATTTTGAGTGTGCTGATCCGGTGCTGTATCCGACATTGGAGGCACTGCGCTTTACGGTCAAGGACGGCATGGCAAAAAGCGATCTGTCCAAAATACTGAACCATTCACACGATTGATCCTACCGCTCCCCGGAAAGGTAATATCATTAAGTTAAGAAGGCTCCTTTTGGTAAAAGGAGCTGTCCCTGAACAGGGACTGAGGAATTGTATCAATTGATCGAGCATCAGCGAGATACGATTTCTTAACTTAATGACATTGCCCCGTGAAGGGGGCTTTTTCTTTTGTTTTTTGATACGGATACACTCGATTGACGCGGCAAATGATATCCTGTGTTTATCTCAAAGGTTTCAACAGATATTTCTTGTTTTCCCCTTGCTATTTTGGAATGGTTGTAATATAATATAAAATGAAGATTTATGTGGCACAGGTTTATCGGTGTGCCTGTTAGGAGGAATGTTTGTGGGAGTTGAAAAGTATTCATCCTACGATGTATTGAACGCCTTTTTTGATGAGGGCAGCTTTAACGAGACCGACGCGTATTTAAAGGGCGATTCGGGTGAAGCGGAGGCGGTCACCGGCTACGGTACCGTCGAGGGCGTCAACGTCTACGCGTTCGCGCAGAATGTCGACGTCTGCGGCGGCGCGATGAGCAGGGCGCAGTCCAAGAAGATCACCGAGCTCTATGATCTGGCGCTGAAAACCGGCGCTCCCGTGATCGGCTTCTACAATTCCGTCGGCGGCAGACTGGAGCAGAAATATGAGCTTCTCTCCGCGTACGGCGAGATATTGAGAAAGTCATCGAAGCTGAGCGGTATCGTCCCGCAGATCTCCGTCATTCTCGGCAGCTGCATGGGTACCTCGGCGCTGATCGCGTCAGCCGCCGACTTTATCATCATGGAGAAAGACGCGAAGCTGAGCGTCGATACGATCGGCGACAAGGCTTCTGCGCAGGATAATCTGGAAGCGGGCGCTGTTTCCTTTATCTGTGAAGGGTATGAGGCATGTGTGGATCAGGCGAAGGCATTGCTCGCATATCTCCCGGCAAACAACCTCGAGCCCGCTCCCGCGTTTGAGCCGATCCCCGCGTATGCCGAGCCGGATAAGCTGCCCAAGTACTTTGCCGATGAGGATTCGCTTCTCTGTGTCGGCGGCGGTTACGGCGAGCCTGTCTGTACCGCGTTCGGCAGGGTGAACGGCTATCCTGTCGGTATCATCGTCACCAAGGGCGGCGTGATCTCTGCTGACGGCGCCAAAAAGATGACAAAGCATGTTCGCTTCTGCGACGCGTTCTCGATCCCGCTGATCACCATCGTTGACGCGGAAAAGTTCGAGAATCTCTCCGACGCCTCCAAGTTGATCTCGACCTATGCCGACGCTACCGCCGTCAAGATCTCGATCATCTCCGGTACCGCGGTAGGAGCGGTCTATATCGCGCTGGCGGGTTCGACCGCGGGCGCTGATCTGGTCTACGCACTGGATGACGCGATCGTATCTCCCATCGCTCCCAAGGCGGCGGCGTTCATCCTCGACAACAGTATCGCCGACGCTCCCGCGGCAGAACAGGATCAGCTCGCGATGGAGTATGTCAAGGCGAATCTCACCGCGGTCAAAGCGGCTGAGGACGGTTATATCGACGATATCGTCGAACCCGACACGCTGCGCGATAAGCTGACCGGCGCGATCGAGATCTTGCTGAGCAAGCGCGTATCCACCTTGCCCAAGAAGCATACGACGAAAGTATAATAGCGGTCGCACAACGCGCGATCCTTTCGATCTGATAAACTATAGAAATATGAGGTAACGATTATGAAGAATCTGAGAATCACCGTTAACGGTGTCGCATATGACGTACAGGTAGAAGAGCTGGGCGCTGACGCCGCTCCCGCTCCGGCGCCTGCCGCTGCTCCCAAAAAGACTCCCGCTCATGTGAAAGCCGCCCCCAAAAAGGTATCTGTCGGCGCGGGTGAAAAGGTCGCCGCGCCCATGCCCGGCACGATCGTATCCGTCAACGTGTCCGACGGTCAGTCCGTCAAGAAGGGCGACGTCCTCGTTGTTTTAGAGGCGATGAAGATGGAGAACGAGATCAAGGCGCCTAAGGACGGCACCGTCACCGGTATCTCCGTCAGCAAAGGCGAGAGTGTAGACACCGGCGCGACCCTCGTGACCATAGGCTAAGGAGAATAAGATGAGCAAGAAGATTTTAGTCACAGAGACAGCGCTGCGCGACGCGCACCAGAGCCTGATCGCGACCCGTATGACGACCGAAGAGATGCTCCCGATCCTCGATGAGATGGATAAGATCGGTTACTATTCGCTCGAATGCTGGGGCGGCGCGACCTTTGACAGCTGTCTGCGATTTTTGAATGAAGACCCGTGGGAGCGTCTTCGCACCATTCGCGAGCATTGTAAGAACACCAAGCTCCAGATGCTCTTCCGCGGTCAGAATATGCTCGGCTACCGTCATTATGCCGACGACGTTCTTGAGTATTTTGTACAGCGTTCCGTCGCGAACGGTATCGATATCATCCGTATTTTTGACGCGCTGAACGATATCAAGAACCTGCAGGTCGCTATCAAGGCGGCAAAGAAGGAAGGCGCTCACGCGCAGGTAGCGATCAGCTACACCACCGGCCCCGTCTTTACGGACGAGTACTATGTCGAATACGCCAAGCGTATCGCGGATGCGGGCGCCGACTCCATCTGCATCAAGGATATGGCGGCGCTGCTGACCCCTTACCGTACCGAAAAGCTCGTCAAGGCGATCAAGTCCGAGGTCGATCTGCCCTTGCAGCTCCACACCCATTATACCTCCGGACTTGCCTCCATGTGCCTGATGAAGGGCGTAGAAGCGGGCGTCGATATGATCGACACCGCGATCTCTCCGCTGGCGCTGGGTACCTCTCACGCGCCGACCGAGAGCATGATCGCCGCGTTCATGGGCACCGAATATGATACGGGCATCAAGCTCGAGAGCATGACCCCGATCCGCGAATACTTCATGACCCTGCGCGAGAAGTATATCAAGAGCGGTCTTTTGGATCCCAAGATGCTCGCTACCGACGCCAAGGCGCTGATCTATCAGGTGCCGGGCGGTATGCTGAGCAACCTGCTCAGTCAGCTCAAACAGGCGGGCAAGGAAGATCAACTCACGCAGGTGCTCGAGGAAGTGCCGCGTGTGCGTGAGGACAGCGGTTATCCGCCGCTCGTCACCCCGACCTCTCAGATCGTCGGTACGCAGGCGGTGTTCAACGTCATCATGGGCGAGCGTTACAAGATGTGCACCAACGAGTTCAAGGATCTGGTCGCGGGCAAATACGGCACCACCCCGATGCCTATCGACCCCGAGTTCCGCAAGCGCATTATCGGCGATATGAAGCCCATCGAATGTCGTCCCGCCGATCTGCTTGAGCCGGAACTTGAAAAGCTGCGCGCCGAGATTCCGCAGTATTTGGAGCAGGAAGAGGACGTTCTCAGCTACGCCCAGTTCCCGAAGGTCGCGATCGACTTCTTTGAGAAGCGCCGCAACAAAAAGCTCGGTATCAACTCCGAATTACTCGACAAAGAGAATAAAGTCCATCCCGTCTGATCGGGATAAGAAAAAGGCTGTCGTCATGACAGCCTTTTGTGATATAGGATCATATTTTGATCACGCCTTGGGTGAATTCGTTGATCGGATCAGCATGTCTTGCGATGTTCATCGCCTCGGAGGCACGCAGATCAACTTTGAATATTTCTTTTGCGGAAATATGATTCAGATCTTCATAGTCCGCTTTCGTTCTCACGATCAACGGCAGCTTCGCGCCCGCCAATGTTCCCGCCAATACCGATTTGACGCCGAGGATCCGCAGATAGGGGACAGGGGTGCTTTGCATCTCCGCGGTAATGCCGAGAAACGCGGAGAGAATGATGCGGCGAATCCGTGCCATCGTGTAGCGTTTTGTTTTGATCGCGTTATATATTTCCGATAAAGAATTATACTGCTTTGCCGCTTCGATGATCCGATATTCCAGCCCCTCGCTAACATCGGCGATCTTGCGCAGTTCCTCCGCCGTGATCGTTTTGAGCCGATAGAGGATCGCAGGCTCAATACTTTTGATGGTGCTGACGTTGGTGATCTCCATCGGTGTGAGCAGCTTGTACGATTCACCCTTTTCGATCAATTCTCTTATTTTACTCGCGGACGCGATCCCGTCGCGGATGATATTCTCGTCGTGATTCACGCCCTTGCGGGGGATGGCGATCGGCAGGAGCCCGTATTTTTGACAAGCCTTGATGTATTCGATCGCGAGGATGTTGTTCGGCTGATCGAGTACCTTGGCGTACTTATCTCCGACCGCCATACTCAGCGCCTTGGGGTAGTATTGACCGTTCTTCATCAAATCATGGATCTTGTCGTTGATCAGCTTGTTTTCGAGCAGACCGGTGACCTCTTTCAGGTCGCTGATCGAATTCTCCGCGCCGAAATACAGCCTGTCGCAGTTCATTGCCGCGGCAATACGCACGCCGTTTTCCGCGAAGGTCTGCGCTCCTGACATCGCGTAGACGGTCGGCAGCTCCACGACGATATCCGCGCCGTTATGTAAGGCGGCTTTAGCGCGGGCGTATTTATCCGTGATCGCGATATCGCCGCGCTGGACAAAGTTGCCGCTCATGACGCAAACGACATCGTTATGAGGATCAGACTTTATTTTCTCTATAAGAAATTTATGCCCGTTATGAAACGGATTGAACTCACAAATCACCGCCGCGCGGCTCATATTCTCACCAGCTTTTATAAATTCGTCATTTCGAGGGATGGGGATAAGCGTGGCAATCTCATCCAATCAGGCTCCCTTTCCTAAGGGAGCTGTCACCGGACACGTGTGTCACGGTGACTGAGGGTTGTCATATGACGGTTTCTCAAGTGAATTATCTTGATAAAACACTTGAAATACGTTTTGAAATGTACTATTATAGTATAGGTCAAAAATGTTATTATTTCAATACAGGAGGAAGAATTCTATGAAAATATTAGTCATCAACGCCGGCAGCTCCAGCTTGAAGTATCAGCTGATCGATATGGATACCGAGCAGATGATCGCAAAAGGTAACTGCGAACGTATCGGTCAGGAGGGCTCCTTCATCGGTCACAAGACCGCCGACGGCCGCTCCTTTACCAAAGAGATCCCCATGCCCGATCACGCTAAGGCGTTTCTCGCTGTCAGCGACGCGCTGCTTTCCGAAGAATACGGCGTCATCAAGAACCTCGATGAGGTCGCGGCGATCGGTCATCGTATCGTCCAGGGCGGCGCTCTGTTCAGCGATCCCGAGCTGGTCACCGAAGAGGTCATCAAGGGCATCGAGAGCCTGATCCCGCTCGCACCGCTCCATAACGCCGGTCATGTACAGGCGATCCGCGGCTGTCAGCAGGTATTCGGCGACAAGATCCCGATGGTCGTCGTATTCGATACCGCGTTCCATTCCACCATGCCCGAAAAGGCGTATATGTACGCTGTTCCTTATGAGTATTATGAGAAGTACGCTGTCCGCCGTTACGGCGCTCACGGCACCTCTCACCGCTTTGTATCCGGCGCGATGGCGGATCTGATGGGCAAGGACATCAAGGATCTCAAGCTCATCACCTGCCATATCGGCAACGGTTCTTCCATCACCGCTGTTCAGAACGGTAAGGTCATCGACACCTCTATGGGTTTGACGCCGCTCGACGGTATCCTGATGGGTACCCGCTCCGGCTGTCTCGATCCCTCCGTCGTCACCTTTATCGCTGAGAAAGAGGGCTTCACTCCGCAGGAGATGAACACCCTGCTCAATAAGAAATCCGGTCTTTTGGGTATTTCCGGCATTTCCAGCGACGACCGCGATGTGACCAAGGCTGAGGAAGAGGGCAATCACCGTGCCGCGCTGGTACACCAGATGCTGTATTATCAGATCGCGAAGTACATCGGTCAGTATTGGGTCGCTATGGGCGGCTGTGACGGTATCGTGTTCACCGCGGGCTTAGGCGAGAATCAGCCTGCTCTGCGTGAAAGCGTCGTCGATTACCTTGCGTTTGCCGGCGTGAAGCTGAACAAAGAAGTCAACGCGAAGACCCGCGACACCGCGTTCATCTCCGCCGAAGATTCTTCCATTCCTGTTGCCGTTATCGCAACTAACGAGGAATTGGCGATCGCGCGCGACACCAAGTCGATCGTAGAAAAGCTGTAATAGGCTCCCTATTCTAAGGGAGCTGTCTGTAGACGCTTGCGTCTTGCAGATTGAGGGTTGCCGACCTTCGTAATAAAGAATGAATCCGTCCTTGACTGTTTTCGTCGAGGGCGGTTTTTTTCTGACTGCACAATTGTCACAATTGTGGTTGGTTGTCACAAAAAGCACTAAGAGAAAGAGAAAGAAAAAGAATAAAGAAAAAGAGAATGATAATGAAATGAGAAGGATAATGACAAAAACAAACCTGTCGGGTTCTCAACATATCAACATGTTTTCCACGTAGTTATCAACATAGTATAATTGTCATTGCGAGGGATCGCTATATGGGGTCCCCCACAACTCCCTGAGTTGTGGGGAGAGGAGGAACCGCCACGCGGTGCGAAGGCTTGCCGTTAGGTGAGCCTGCACAAGCTCGGCGAGTGACGACGATGTGGCAATCTCAACCGAGTGAAGGTTGTCAGACCTATGATAATCATAAACAAAAACAGGACGATGATCGGTCGTCCTGTACTCATTTCATATCATTAAATAATTTGTCAATGTGAGGATTTAGTTCTTGGCAATCTCAGCCGTTTCACTCTTTGTTTCCGTTCAGCATATCCAATCCGTGTCCGAGGTAGGGGAGGATGAAGCCCAGATTTTCCGTCGCTCCTTTGGGGGAGCCGGGCAGGTTGATGATCAGGCTCGTTTCTCGAATCCCCGCGACGCCTCTCGACAGCATCCCTCTCGGTGTGATCTCCATGCTTTTTTGCCGCATATATTCGGCGATACCGGGCGCTTCACGCTCGATGACCTCTTTGGTCGCTTCGGGAGTGATATCGCGCGGCGCAAAGCCTGTGCCGCCGGTGGTGACGATCAGATGTATGCCTTTATCACAGTGATCGATCAGAGCGCTTTTAATCTTATTTTTCTCGTCGGGAATGATAATGCGATCAAGCACCTGATAACCCTGCTCTTTGAGCAGTTCCGCGATCATGGGACCGCTTTTGTCTTCATAGATTCCGTTTGCGGCTCTGTCGCTGATCGTGATGATGGTTGCTGTATACATGATTATTTCTCCTTGTTGCCTTCCCCTTGAGTAACCGCCGAATCAATCGACGTAACAATAACGGTGTCATTGCGAAGCCCGCATTGGTTAAGGTTGAGATTGCCACGTCGGGCTCGGTCGCCCTCCTCGCAATGACTATTCATTTGCGGGTTATGTCCTCGTATCGCGGCTCCTCCTCTCCCCATAATCCGGGGAATAGGCTGTTTATTTCCCGAACGGACAGTGCGGAAAGGTGCAAATGTCACACCCAAGGCATAATCCGCCTTCTCCGAAACTGACGAAATCCGCTTTGCTCAGCTTTACATCTGCCATGATACGGGGCAGAACCAGATCAAATACGGTCGCTTTGGCGTACATCACACAGCCTGGCAAGCCCATGATCGGTGTGCCGTCCTCAAAATAGCCTAAGAGGAACATTGCCCCGGGAAGTACCGGTGCGCCGTAGGTGACGATATCCGCGCCGCTTGCCTTGATCGCGCCGGGCGTGCGGTCATCGGGGTCGACGCTCATGCCGCCTGTGCAGAGGATCATATCCGCCTTGCCTTTGACGGCGTTGATCGCATCCACGATCGCGTCCGTGCCGTCGTCCACGGTCAGATGCTCGGTGACGGTGACGCCAAAAGCGCGGAGCTTTTCGATCAATACGGGTGTGAATTTGTCCTCGATCCTGCCGTGGAACACCTCGCTGCCTGTCGTGATGACGGCGGCGGTCTTGCGCGTATAGGGCAGGACGCTCATGATGGGGCTATTGCCGACGATCGACTTGGCGCGGTCGAGCTTCTCTTTCTCGATGACCAGCGGGATGACGCGTGTACCCGCGAGCTTATCGCCCATGCGGACAGCGGTAAAGCCCTTTCTGGTGGCGATCATTAATTCTTCTATAGAATTAACAGCGTTCAAGCTCTCTCTGTCAAGGGTAAAGAGTCCGTCGATCTCGGAGGATAGCTCGATCTTGCCCTCTTGGACCTCACCGCGGCTGATATTGTCGCCCTTGCAGAGCTGACACAGGATCTCCGCCGCGTCATTCTCGTGGAGCTTGCTTTCGTCCATCTCAAAGATATAGAGGTTTTCTTTTCCCATGCTCAGCAGGACGGGGATATCCGCTTCAGTGACGACATGACCCTTGCAAAATCGCGCGCCCTTGTATTTGCCGGGGATGATCTGCGTCATATCGTGGCACAGAACCTGCCCGACAGCTTCGGTTGTTTTGATGAGTTTCATGGTATTATCTCCTAAAAGGCTCCCTTTGGTAAAGGGAGCTGTCAACGAAAGTTGACTGAGGGATTGTATACTTGTTTGAGCGAATGCGAGTATCAGATAATAATATGATCTCCCGACTTGACGGTGCCGCCCTTGCGGACGATAGCAAAGATGCCCTCGGTGGGCATGACGCATTTGCCGGTGAGCTTCTTGATCTCGCAGTCGTTGTGACATTCTTTGCCGATCTGAGTGACCTCTAATTCCGCTTCACCGATCGACATTATCGTACCGATCGGCAGGCTTTTCAGCTCAATGCCCTTGGTGAGGATGTTTTCGGCAAAGTCGCCGGGATTCAGCTCCATGCCGAGCGCGCGCATTTTATCGACGCTCTCTTCGGCGAGCAGGCTGACCTGTCGGTGACGGTATAATTTGGGTGTATCGGCGTTCACCGCGTGAGCGTCACCGATGATCCCACAGTTTTCCAGTAAGGTGATCGAGGGGACAGGATGCTTGCGGGTACCTTTTTTTTCACTGATACAGGTCGCCGTGACGATCCCTTTCATCGTTCATACACCCCGCTTTTTCCGCCGCTTTTGTAGCTTAGACGGATGTTTTGTATCTCGATATCCCGCTGTACCGCCTTACACATATCGTAGATCGTCAGCGCTGCGGTGCTGACCGCGGATAACGCCTCCATCTCAACGCCTGTATTTCCCTTGCATTTGACGGCGGCATGGATATGGATCTCCGTTTCGGTCAATTCAAAGTTGATGTCTACGCCGGTGAGCATCAGCGGATGACACATCGGGATGTTATCGGAGGTTTTCTTTGCCGCCATGATGCCCGCGACCTGCGCGACCGCAAGGACGTCGCCCTTTTTGATACCGCCGCTTTTGATCAGCGCCATCGTATCGGGGTTGACGACGACGGTACCCTCGGCGATCGCCTCGCGAAAGGTGCTGTCTTTTTCGGTCACATCCACCATTTTGGCGCGACCCTGTTCATTGATGTGAGAGAATTCCATCTTATCCTCCGATCTCGTTCATATAGCGTGCGGTGGAAGCTCCTGTCAAGCCGAATCGGTGGTTTTCGGGCTTTTGCAGGATACCGTTTTTGATTGTCTCTGTCAGCGCTTCACCCTGTAAGCCTCTCAGGTCGATCTCCTGATCCGAGTGCAGGCAGGGTTTCAGCCTGCCGTCCGCCGTGACGCGGATCTTGTTGCACGAGGGGCAAAAGCTGTTCGACATCGGACAGATCAGCCCGATGGTGCCCTTGTGATCGGGCAGGTGATAGACCCGCGCGACGCCGTTGATCCTGAGCAGCTCGGCGTTGTGCAGATAACCCTCAATCGCCGCGGTCGTCATAAACCGACTGCTGTCCCAGCTCTTTGCGACGCCCAACGGCATCAGCTCGATGAAGCGCACATGGATGGCGTGATCCTTGGTGAGGTTGATAAAATCATACAGCTCTTTGTCGTTGATGCCCTTGAGCAGTACGGTGTTGATCTTGATGTTGTCAAAACCCGCGTTTTGAGCCGCTTTGATACCGCAGAGCACATCTTTTGGATCGCCGCCGCGGGTGATACGGCTGAATGTTTCGGGATGCATGCTGTCGAGGCTGATGTTCAGTCGGTCAACGCCCGCGTCCTTCAACTCACTTGCCATCGTCGATAAGAAAGAACCGTTGGTCGTGATACCCAGCTCGATCCCGCTGTCGATCGCTTTGATGTTGCGGCACAGGGAAATGATCCCTTTCCTGACGAGCGGTTCACCGCCCGTTAAGCGAACCTTGCTGATACCCAGCTGGTGCGCCGCGCGGACGATCTCGGTCATCTCTTCGATGCTGAGCATATCCGCGTGACTTTTCTTGCATACGCCCTCTTCCGGCATACAGTAGATACAGCGGTAGTTGCACAGATCGGTGACGGATAGCCGCAGATATTGGATTGTTCTTCCAAAGCTGTCTTGCATGATCATTTCAGATCCTCATATTGTTTCTTTATCTTTTGATAGTAGATCCCGGAATCGACTGTTTCCTGTGTGACGCCGTCCGTGATGGGAGAGACCTCGGCGCATAGCTGCCGCACCTCGTCGATATCGTGCGATACCATGATCGTTTCTCCGCCGAAATCATCGATGATATCACGAATATAGGGAATCAGCTGATATTTGAGCAGGGTGTCGAGTGAGGAAAACGGTTCGTCCAGCAGCAGTACCTCGGGTGACGAGGCGAAGATCCGCGCTAAGGCGACACGCTGTTTTTCACCGCCCGAAAGGCTGTCGGGACGGCGGTTCTCCAGTCCGCTGAGTCTGAATCGTTCGATCAGCTCACGCAGCTTTTGTTCACGCTTTGCTTTCGGCAGCTTTCGCATACCCGCCGCGATATTGCCGCTGACGGTCATATTCGGGAACAAGGCGTATTCCTGGAACAGATAGCCGACCCTGCGCTTCTGCGGCAGCAGGTCGATGCGCTTTTCACTGTCGAACAGAACTCTGTCATTAAATTGTATCACACCTCTGTCGGGCTTTTCAATACCGGAGATACATTTGAGCGTCATGCTTTTGCCCGCGCCGGACGCGCCGAATAGGGCGAGAGTATTGTGATCACATCGGAATCTCGCTTTCAACGTAAAGCGGTCAAGGCGCTTTTCGATATCCACATACAGCATTACGAGCGCCTCCTTTGCGGCTTTTCGAGCAGATTGATGACTAACAGGACGACGGCGGAGATGGCGATGTTGATCAGTACCCATTTGAGCGCCAGTTCATCGTTGCCGGTGCGCCAGAGCTGATAGACGGCGGTGGACACGGTGGCGGTCTTGCCGGGCGTGTAGCCCGCGATCATGGAGGTCGCGCCGTATTCGCCCAGTGCTCTCGCGAATGACAGGACAACGCCCGCAATGATCCCTTGCTTGCAGTAGGGGATCCGGATGCGCCAGAAGATGTAGGTGTTGGAGAGTCCGAGCGTCCTGCCCGCGTCGGCCAGATTCTCATCGAATCGCTCAAACGCGCCGCGTGCCGTGCGGTACATCAGCGGAAAAACGATGACGGATACGGCGAAGATCGCCGACCACCACTGCATGGTCAGTCGGATATCCCAATTTTCCAAAAAGAATTCTCCGACAGGTCGCTTCGGCCCAAGTACGAGCAGCAAAAGATAACCCACCACCGTCGGCGGTAAGACCAACGGCAGTGTGAAGATGACGTCCAGTATTCCTTTTAAGACGCGGGGGAGTTTCGCGATATAATACGCCGCCGCGATCCCGAGCAAAAAGACGACGATCGCCGCGATCGCCGCGATCCTGAGGGAATTGTATAGGGGATATAAGTCCATGATAACTCCTGAAACATGAGTGTTATTGCAAGGCAGAAAGCCTCCCTTTTCCAAGGGAGGTGGTGCGAAGCACCGGAGGGTTGTTATATGCCGGTAATCATCACATGACTCTTTTGGCGTTGCAGCAATCTCAACCGATATTCAATGTCATTGCGAGGGGCGTGTATTGTAAGGTTGAGATTATCACGTCGGAACTGCGTTCCTCCTCATAATGACAATTTATATACGCCCGTGGCAATCTCAACCGAATTACTCAGAGAGCGGCGTAAAGCCGACGCCTTCAAATACCTCGGACGCTTCTTCTGTCTGTAAGTAGGTGAGAAAGGCTTTTGCCTCCTGTGCGTGAGCGGTTTTGCTCAGTACGGCGGCGGGGTAGATGACCTGTCCGCACATTTCCTCGGTGGCGGTATCGGCGACCTTGAGCTTCGCGGAGTACGCGTCGGTCTGATAGATGATACCGCAGTCAACGGTGCCCTCGCTGATATGAGTGGTGACCTCCTTGACGTTGGAGCCGTAGGTCAGCACGCCCTTCTCCTTCAAAGCATTTTCATCCAAGCCGAAATAGTTGAAGATTTTCTGCGTATACTGTCCGACGGGCACATCCTCGTTGCCGATCGCCATCAGGATATCGCCGGCTTCAAGGTGCGCTTTCATATCGGCATAGCTTTGGATGCCGGATTTGGAATTCTCGGCGACACATAGCGCGACCTTGTTTTCGAGCAGGTCGAGACGGGTATCCATGTCGATGTAGCCGCCCTCTTCCAGTCCGTTCATCTGCTTTTGTGCCGCGGAGATGAAGAGATCGCAGACAGCGCCTTCCTCGATCTGAGTTTTCAGCGTACCGGAGGAATCGAAGTTATAGGTGATCTTTATCTCGGGATGAGTTGCCTGATAGGTATCGGCGAGGCTTTCGAGCGTTTCGGTCATACTTGCCGCGGCAAATACGACGATCTCGGCCTTTTCGACGGATCTTTCGTCCGCGGTAGCGATCGTGGTTTCCTTTGTGCTTTGCTGTTGATTACACGCGCAAAGAACGGCGGTAAGCATCAATACGGATAATACCAGCGCAAATATTTTTTTCATGATTGATCAACCTTTCATTTTCTTTTACATATATAATAGCATTAATTGACGGTTGACACAATCAAGGCTGTACCGTATAATAGAATTATCGTTCAGTATTACAGAATATGGTGATAGGATGATAGATGAAAAAGGGAAAGTAAAAAGCCTGTCAAAGGCGATCGACTTGATGGATATCTTATGTACGGCACGGCGGGGGTTGAGCCTGAGCGAATTATCCGAACGCTCCGGCTACCCCAAAAGCACCACTCACGCACTGGCTTCCACTCTGCGCGACAGGGGATTGCTTCGCCAACTGCAAAACGGCGATTACGCCTTGGGATTGCGGCTGTTCGAGTACGGCTCCGCGGTGTCGAGGGGCTTTGACATCAGCGAGCTGTCACGACCGTACTTGGAGAGCCTGAGCTCCCTGACCGGCGCGAACTCCGTCATCAGTCTGCTTGACGGCGAAAGCGCGGTATCCTTTGATTACGCGGTCAGCTCCTCGGGTGTGCAGATCTTGCCCGAGATCGGCGTCAGACTGCCGCTCCACTGCACTTCGCAGGGCAAGCTGATGCTGGCATATCTGCCGCAAAGCAGGGTCTTGTCGCTGTTGCGTCGTCAGCCGATGCGCCAATACACACGGCATACGATCACCGATATAGAAGCATTGAAATCGCAGTTGTCTGATATTTGTCAAAAGGGCTATGCTGTGGAGGACGGCGAGTATAAGGTGGGATTGCGATCGGTCTCCGCGCCGGTATTCGACGCGAACGGCGAGCTGAAATACGCTTTGACGACGATCGGCTTCTTCCGCCGCGTCAGCGCCGATGATTTTGTCAACGCCGTCAAGGTGACCGTCGATCAGGCGAAGATGCTCTCCAACGCTTTGGGCTTTTCCGATAAAAACGGATGATGATATGTAAAAAAGCTGCTTCCGAACGGAAACAGCTTCTTTTGCTTCTATGAGATTATTATGTGGTGCTCGGCTTGAAGTCGCGGTCGCCTGCCTCGGTGGTATCTCTGAACAACAGCGAGATACACCATAAAGCTGCCAAAGCAACGACGACATAGACGATGCGGGCGATGATACCCGACTGTCCGCCGAACAGGAACGCTACTAAATCAAATTGGAACAAGCCCACGGCGCCCCAGTTGATACCGCCGACGATCAGCAGCGATAACGCAATTTTATCCAGCATCGGTAAACCTCCTTACAGTAAAACTGTAATGCTATTGTTTGCCGAAATCACGGGGATATTCATATGACGTTGGTAAAGTAAAGAATTAACACAACAACGGCGATCAGAATCAGTGCGCCCGCGATGATGCGAGAGAGAAAGATCGCTTTTTTTAATTTGAATTTGTGGATCATGATCTCGGGAGGGAAGGGGAGAAAGAGATACATCACGCCCAGTATGATCATCGAGACAGACGCGCCGATCGCGCCGATCCCTTTGGTGAAGGCGTATAAGAAGATACAAATGCCGATGGCAAGTAC
Source organism: Ruminococcus difficilis (assembly GCF_016680995.1). The sequence goes on from NZ_JAEQMG010000041.1 coordinate 20,475, forward strand.
AAAAATACCGTTGATGACGGAAAAAGGTTTTTGATATTTTTCGCGCATTTCATAGAATTTATTCGAAGCGTTCTGACATTCGTCGGAACAAAACATCTCATGATAAGAGATCTCTTTCGCGCAGTATTCGCATTTTTTCATGTTTATCACCACGGGTATTCTAACACGAATCATAAATCTTTGCAACGCCAACTTTCCAATATTGGCAAATTTGTTCAAATATTAGGCTAATATTTGTAGAAAAAGTGAATTGAAGATTTATGACAGATTTGTTATACTAATTATGAGGATTACTCAGTATAGGATAACTATGTCCGGTTATCCGCAAATTTTAGGAGGAATAATATGAAAATGAGACGATTAGTTAGCTTGCTGCTGGCAGTCTTACTCGTTATATCCTGCGTTTCCGTCGGCATTGTTGCTACCTCGGCAGCCAATGTCGACACAGCGGATACGGCAGCGAACATCGATGTAGCTGCCGCGGGCTCCGCATATGAGGATATGCAGAGTAAGACAACTGTCGAAAACAACTACGGTCTGTCCAAGACCGTCAACGACGGTACCATTCTGCAGGCTTGGACTTGGTCCTTCAAGAACATTGAAGCGAACCTCGAGACCATCGCGGAGCAGGGCTTTACTACCATTCAGGTATCTCCCCCCAATGAGATCAAGAAGGGTACCAAAGGCGCTAAGTTCCTGCAGAACGACGGCCAGAACGGTTGGTGGATGTTCTATCAGCCCGCAGGCTTCCAGCTGAACAACAGCACTGATAACGCGCTGGGCACTAAGGCTGAGTTCATTTCTCTGTGCGACAAAGCACATGAGATGGGCCTGAAGATCATTGTTGACGCGGTTATCAACCATATGGGTACTAAGGAAGGCGACGATAACAACACCTCGACCGATCCGATGTCCCATGTCACCCCTAAGGCTCAGAGCTTTGAGCCCGAGATCTATAACAACAAGCTGTTCCATTCTCCTTGGGAACAGATGAAGTACATCGAGAGCAACAGCGATACCGCGACCTCTACCTATGACCTTACCCGTAGATGCACCTCCGGTCTGCCCGACTTAAAGACAGAGGACAGCCGTGTACAGAAGGCGATCTATGATTATATGGAAGAGCTCGTACAGGCTGGCGCCGACGGCTTCCGTTTTGACGCTGCAAAGCATATCGAGACTCCCGATGATATTTCTCAGTACAGATCCGATTTCTGGACAAACACCTTAAAGAAGGTTCAGAACGCTCACACCGATAAGGAGATCTACGCTTACGGTGAGATCCTGAACTCCTGCGGTATCGGCCGTCCCTACAGCATGTACACCAAGCTGATGGATGTTACCGATTCCAAGGGCTACTGGCAGATCAACAACGCTGTTAAGAGCGGCGGCGCTATCGGCGAGTGGAACAACGCTACTCCCGGTTATCCCAGTTCTAACTTCACCGCGTCCAACGCGATGCTGTGGGATGAATCCCATGATACTTATGTTGACAAGTCCACTACCGACCTGAACACCACTCAGCGCGGTAAGATCTGGGCTCTGGTCGCGGGCCGTGCGGGTATCTCTTCCGTATACCTTGCTCGTCCTTCCGATAACACCAATACCAACGATCTGTACAACATCTCTATCGGTGAAGCGCGCAAGACCTCTTGGTCCAACGCTACCACCAAGGCGATCAACCAGTTCCATAACTACTTCATCGGTCAGTCCGAGTATTGCACCAGCAACTACAGCAATACTGCTTACATCGAGAGAGGTAACTCCGGCGCGATGATCGTCAACCTCGGCGGCACCACCGCGAAGAACGTTACTCTGACCAACCACAGACTGACTCCGGGCAGCTATAAGGACGCTATCACCGGCGCTACCTTCACAGTTACCAGCTCCCAGATCAAGGGTGCGGTCGGCTCTACCGGTGTTGCGGTAATCTATGAGAACAATGAGGCTCCCAAGCCCACTGATCCTCCCAAGCCTACCGATCCGCCCGAGACCTACATCCTCGGCGACGTTGACGGCAACAAGACTGTTGATTCCATCGACGTTTCCATGATCATGCGTTTCAGCATCAACACACAGACTCTGACCGATAAGCAGAGCCGTGCGGGTGATGTTGACGGCGACGGCTTCGTTACCGTTATCGACGCTACGCTGATCCAGCGTTATCTTGCGAATAAACCCGTCAAATATGACATCGGTAAGGAAGTGACTGTACAGCCCGTACAGCCCACGATTCCTCCTATTGTTATCCCGACCACCGGTCCCGATGATCCGACTGAGCCCGATCCCGATCAGGGCGGCACCATCATCTTCTCCAACAACAAGGGCTTCAGTTCTGTTAACATCTACTACTGGGCTGATGGTAATGAGCCCGTAGAGTGGCCCGGCGTTCCGATGACCTCTATCGGCATGAACGAATACGGTGAAGAGAGATTCACCTTCGATCTGCCCGCGGGCATGACCAATTACATCATCAACGACGGTACTCAGCAGACTGTTGACATTCCGTTCAACGGTTCTACCGGCGTTTACATGACCGATCAGGATGCTGAGGGTCATTACAATGTTGAATTCTACGCTATCGACCCGACTCCCGGACCCGGACCCGGACCTGATCCCGATCCCGATGTTCAGGGCTCCTTCCTGCTGACCGACAACTTCGGTTGGGGAAGTGCCTATGTCTATGCTTGGGACGATGACGGCAATGAGCTCTACGGCGCATGGCCGGGTTCCGCTCAGGCTGAGACTACTCAGAATGAGTACGGCGAGACTCAGTTCAGATGCTATATCCCCAAGGGTGCTACCGGCGTTATCCTGAGCAACGGTAACGGCGAGCAGACCGAGGACATCAAGGACTTCTCCTATGACGGTTACTGGATGAATGGCTCCAAGAATGACCAGGGTCATTACAAGGTCATCGGCTGGAACTCCGACGGTTCCGGCGGTTCTGTAGAGCCCACACCCGATTATCCTGTCAAATCTACCTTCCTGCTGACCGACAACTTCGGTTGGGGTCAGGCGTATGTCTATGCATGGGATGCGGATGATAATAAGATCTACGGCGAATGGCCGGGCTCCGCTATGGCAGAGACCACTCAGAACGAGTACGGCGAGACTCAGTTCAAGTGCAATGTTCCCGAGGGCGCTGTCGGCGTGATCCTGAGCAACGGTAACGGTGCTCAGACCGAGGACATCACTGACTTTACCTATGACGGTTACTGGATGAACGGTTCCAAGAACGATCAGGGTCACTACCTCGTAACAGGTTGGAGAGCTGACGGTTCTGACGAGCCTACTCCCACACCCACTCCTACTCCCGATCCCACCGACAGAACCATCATCTTCTCTAACAACAAGCGCATGGGTTCTGTTAACATCTATTATTGGTCTGATTCCAGCGAGCCTGTAGAGTGGCCCGGCGTTCCGATGACCTCTATTGGTATGAACGAATACGGTGAAGAGAGATTCACCTTCGAGCTGCCCGAGGGCATGACCAACTATATCATCACCGACGGTACTACCAAGACCGTTGACATTCCGTTTACCGGCGCGACCGGCGTATACATGACCGATCTCAACGGTGAAGGCGCATATGAAGTTGACTTCTATGATATCGGCGGCGGTTCCGGTCCGATCAATCCTCCTACACCCGTAGGCGATGACGGTATCTATCTCGTTGGTACCTTCAGCAGCTGGGAGACCTCTGCTCAGTATAAGATGAGCGAGAACTCCGCGAACCCCGGCGAGTACATGATCTCTACCACCCTTTCCGAGGGCGACGGCGTCAAGGTCGTTAAGGTAGAGAACGGTGTTTCGACTTGGTATCCCGACGGCATGGATAACGATTACATCGTTGACGCGGCTCACGCAGGTAACGTTACCGTTTACTTCAATGCAAGCGGCAATGCCGAGTGGAGCGCGTTCGGCGGCTACATGTACATCGATAACGGCGGTTATACTCCCGATCCTCAGCAGCCCACTCAGGGCGGCGGTACGGTTAACCCCGACGTTACCGACAGAACTATCATCTTCTCCAATAATAAGGGCTTCACCACTGTCAACATCTATTACTGGTCTGATGAGAGCGAGCCCGTAGAGTGGCCCGGCGTTCCGATGACCTCTATCGGTATGAACGAGTACGGTGAAGAGAGATTCACCTTCGAGATGCCCGCGGACATGACCAACTACATCATCAACGACGGTGAACAGCAGACCGTTGACATTCCGTTCACCGGCGCTACCGGCGTTTACATGACCGAGAAGGACGGCACCGGCAACTATGAGGTAGCCTTCTATGATATCGGCGGCGGTCAAGTCATTCCGACTCCCGATCCGACTTCCGGTCCCATTGATCCGACTCCTGTCGGAGATGACGGCGTCTATCTCGTAGGCACTTTCAGCGGTTGGGCAACCGATGCTCAGTATAAGATGAGTGAGAATCCCGGCGCACCCGGCGAGTACATGCTCTCTACCACTCTCTCCGAGGGTGACGGCGTTAAGGTCGTTAAGGTAGAAAACGGCGTCCAGACATGGTATCCGGACGGCACCGATAATGAGTACGTCGTTGACGCGGCTCACGCAGGCAGCGTAACCGTATACTTCAACGCGGCAGGTAATGCTGAGTGGAGTGCGTTCGGCGGCTACATGTACATCGATAACGGCTCGACTCCTACTCCCGATCCCGATCCCACAACCGCTCCTGTTGATCCGACTCCTGTCGGCGATGACGGCGTTTATCTTGTAGGCACTTTCAGCAGCTGGGAAACCTCTGCTCAGTATAAGATGAGCGAGAACTCTGCCGCTCCCGGTGAGTATATGCTCTCTACCACTCTCAGCGAGGGTGACGGCGTTAAGGTCGTTAAGGTAGAGAACGGTGTTGCGACTTGGTATCCGGACGGTACCGATAATGAGTACGTTGTTGACGCGGCTCACGCAGGTAATGTTACCGTATACTTCAACGCGGCAGGTAATGCTGAGTGGAGCGCTTTCGGCGGCTACATGTACATCGATAACGGTTCGACTCCTGTTGATCCGACTCAGTCTGTTACTCCCGATCCCGATCCCTCCGACAGAACTATCATCTTCTCCAATAATAAGGGCTTTAGCACCGTTAACATCTATTATTGGTCTGATGAAAGCGAGCCTGTTGAGTGGCCCGGCGTTCCGATGACTTACTACGATACCAACGAAATGGGCGAACAGAGGTATTCATTCGAGATGCCCGCCGGCATGACCAACTACATCATCAACGACGGTACACAGCAGACCGTTGACATTCCGTTCACCGGCGCTACCGGCGTATACATGACCGATAAGGATAACGAGGGTCATTATCTGGTTGATTTCTATGATAACACCGGTACTACTCCGACTCCCACTCCCGATCCTACTCCGAGTGTCAAGGACGTCACCTTCGAGCCCGGCGATGCAAATGTATCTGATCCCGCATGGTTCGCTTGGGTCTGGAATGATAATTCCGAAGGCACATGGATCCAGGGCACTGTATCCGGCTCCAACATCGTCTTTGCCGGTGCAGCTGAATACGGTAATATCCTTGTAGTCAGAATGCCCACCGGTTCTACTTCCGCAGACTGGGGTACCTGTTGGAACCAGTCCGAGGATGTAAAGATGCAGTCCGGCACCCTGTACTTCACAGGTTGGGGCAGCGGTAACAAGTTTAACATCGGCTGGAAATAATCGTTTAACTCAGCGAATGCTGTGAACATTCCCAATTAAAATACGGGAGCAGGCTTCGGTCTGCTCCCGTTTTATGTTAAATATATAATATGTGAAATGTGGATACTATCCTGTGGCTATCTCAAGCGATTAACATGAGAAAAGGGCGTACGCCCCCAATCTCAACCAATCAAGCCTCCCTTTCCTAAGGGAGGTGGTGCGAAGCACCGGAGGGTTGCCACATTCAAATCATCATTTCGATGCTCCCTCGGAGCCGTGGCTATCTCAACCTATTTATTGGAGGCTCTCATGCACATTCCGTCATCCGATACCATTGATATTGAAGTCCTGACCTTTGCGGACGCGATGGTCAGCACCAATGATGATTATGATAAAAAACGCTGGCTGTATGTGCCCGATTTCTACAGTGAATACCGTTATATCCTCGGCACAAGAGGGGAGAGGCCGCTGATCTGCATCGGCATTAATCCATCGACCGCCGCACCGGATGATCTGGATAACACGCTCAAATCTGTCGAGAGGATCGCGTTGGCAAACGGCTTTGACAGCTTTATCATGTTCAACGTTTACGCCCAACGCGCCACGAACCCCGATGATATGGAGCGTGAGTGTAATGCGCTGCTCCATGAGGAAAACATGAAGGCGTTCGATTATATCTTAGGCTTGAGTGAAAGTCCCGCTGTCTGGGCGGCATGGGGGAATATCATCGAAAAACGCCCCTATTTGCCCGATTGCGTGCGCTCGATGATCGCGCTCGGTACCGAGCATCACGCTAAATGGTACTCCGCAGGAAAGATCTCAAAAAAAGGTCATCCGCATCATCCGCTCTATCTGAAAAAGGACACGCCTCTTGATCCCTTTGATATCGAAAAATATATTGAATCATTGTGATTGTTTTGCATTGATCTGTTCTTTCCGACCCTTCTGACGAGGGAGCTGAAACGAATTCTGCTCTATTTTATCAAAGCAAATCGAATCTGTCATTGCGAGGCTCGCATGAGCCGTGGCAATCTCAACCGGAAAAAGACGCACCGATTTAGGTGCTCGCTCCGCTCGAACAATTTAATACAATTCCTCAGTCGCCAACGGGCGACAGCCTCCTCGCCAGAAGCGGCTTCTTCTGCGAAGACAGCCGACCCTTTTGTCCGCTTTCCGGACATTTCCCCTAGCAGGGGAATCTCCCCTTGTCCTTCGGACATTCCCCCAACGGGGGTACCTTTACCAAAGGGTGCCTTAGAAACTGAAAGACCCGCCAGATCGGCGGGTCTTTCTCTTCATTTATGCTTTTTACATTTGCTTTACAGCTTTGCCATATCCTCTTCGGTGACAAGGCTGATACCGTGCTCGGTCAGGATCTTCTCCGCAGTGTCGTTATCCTCGACGCGGAGTACCACATACGCGAACTTCTTGGAAACGGTGATGAACGCGTACATATACTCGATGTTGATGTTGTTGTCCGCTAAGATCTTGACGACCTTAGCCAGAGCACCGGGCTCATCCTGTACGGCTACGCCGACGACCTCGGTGATGGAAACGAACGCGTTCGCGTCATCGAGCGCCTGCTTTGCCTTGGCGATATCGGTGACGATCAGGCGGAAGATACCGAAGTCATTGGTATCCGCAACGCTCATGGCGCGGATGTCAACGCCTGCCTTGGCGATCGCGTCGGTGACGGTGACGAGTGTGCCTTCACGGTTTTCTACAAAGATGGATAACTGTTTAATTGCCATAATGTTACTCCTTATGATTGATGATGGGGGAGAGAGTTCCTCCCGCATAATTCGGATGTACGGTGATTATGTATGGATACCGATTTTCTTACGGTTATCGATGACTCTGACAGCCTTGCCTTCGCTGCGCGCGATCGACTTCGGCGCGACCAGACGGATGACGGGATTGATACCGAGCATCTCCTTCATCGCACTCTGGATCTTCTTCTCCTTCTTGGTGATGACCTGCGGCTTATCGGAGAAGTCCTCGGGCAGCATCTCTACACGGATCTCAAAGGTGTCGGTATTATTCACACGGTCGATCAGGATCTGGTAGTTCGGGGCGTAGCCCTTGTTCAGGAGAACCGCCTCGATCTGGCTGGGGAAGACGTTGACGCCGCGGATGATCATCATGTCATCGGAACGTCCCATCGGCTTGTGCATACGGATAAAGGTTCTGCCGCAGGAGCATTTTTCGCGGGTGAGAACAGTGATATCGCGGGTGCGATAACGTATCAGCGGGAATGCCTCTTTGTCAAGAGAGGTGAACACCAATTCACCCTTGCTGCCCTCGGGGAGTACCTCACCGGTGTCGGGGTCAATGATCTCGGCATAGAAATGATCCTCGTTGATGTGCATACCGTTCTGCTCACAGCATTCAAACGCCACGCCGGGGCCGCTGGACTCGGTCAGTCCGTAGATGTCATACGCCTTGATACCGAGGCTGTTCTCAATGTCGTGGCGCATTTCCTCTGTCCACGGCTCCGCGCCGAAGATACCTGCCTTGAGGCTGTTGTAGCCGGGCTTGTAGCCTTGTTCCTTCAGCGTCTCGCCGATATAGGCGGCATAGGAGGGCGTACAGCAAAGGATGCTGGCGTTGAGATCCATCATGAACTGGATCTGACGATTGGTGTTGCCGCTCGACATGGGCAGGGTCAGACAGCCGACCTTATGTGAGCCGCCGTGCAGACCCGCGCCGCCGGTGAAAAGTCCGTAACCGTAGGCTACCTGGACGACGTCGCCTTTGTCGCCGCCTGCCGCGACGATCGCTCGCGCACAGCAGTCTTCCCACATATCGACGTCATTCTGGGTGTAGAACGCGACAACGCGTTTGCCGGTGGTACCGGAGGTGGAGTGGATACGTACACAGTTTTTGAGGTCGGTCGCGAGCATTCCGTAGGGGTATGCTTCTCGCAGATCGTTTTTGCTCAGGAACGGCAGCTTGCTGATATCCTCCAGACAGGTGATATCCTCAGGCTTGACGCCTTTTTCATCCATCAGGTTGCGGTAGTATTCGACGTGCTCATACACATAGCGCACCTGACGGATGAGCTTGTACTCCTGCAGCTTCTTGATCTCGTTGACCGGCATGGTCTCAGCGTCGGGCTGATAGAATCTTTTCTGCATGGGGCTTCATCCTTTCTTTTGTTTTTTCATTATACCATACTGCTTTTTTATTAATGTCATTGCGAGGCACAACGTGCCGTGGCAATCTCAACATTATTTAGCAGTTATATCCCAAATCAAACGCCTTTTTGTTGATCTCAACAAACTGCGGCTTGACGCATTTTTCGATGGCGGTCAGCCATTTTTCTTTGGGCATATCGAAGTATTTAGCGAGTCTGCCCATCAAAACGATGTTGCACGCCTTGGAGGAACCGGCTTCATTCGCCAGCGCCAGCGCGTCGATATCGTCCACATGGATTCCCTTGTTCTTCATCTCGCCGATGATATCCTCGGGATAGGTCGCCGCGCCGATGATGACCGGCATGGGATCGATCTGCTGGGTGTTGACGATGATGGTACCGTCCTTTTTGAGGTTTTCCACATAGCGAGCCGCCTCGATCTTCTCGAAGGACACGATGAAATCCGCTTCACCGTTTTCGATCACGGGGGAGTAGACCTTTTCGCCAAAGCGGACATAGGTGACGACGGAACCGCCGCGCTGGCTCATTCCGTGCACCTCGGATACTTTTACGTCGTAGCCTTCATCGACCAGCAGTCTGCCGAGCAGCTTGGAAGCGAGCAGAGAACCCTGTCCGCCGACGCCGACGATCATAATATTCTTAGTCATTAGAGGGCACCTCGCTTTCAAACGCGTCAAAGGGGCAGAGCTGAGCGCATACGCCGCATCCGACGCAAAGGGTGGTATCGACAACAGCGTGACCGTCGCGGAAGGAGATGGACGGGCAGCCGAACTTCATACATTTCTTACAGCCGCGGCACTTCTCGGGATTAACGTAGAGCGGCTTTTTGGGCTTGACGTACTTTAAGAGAACACAAGGACGGCGCGAGATGATGACGGAGGGTTCGTTTTTGGCGAGCTCCTCTTTGAGAACCGTCTCACATTCCTCAAGGTTATACGGATCAACCACGCGCACGGAGTTGATGCCGATGCTGTGGCACAGATCCTCGAGGTTGACCTTGCCGGCGGGATCACCCTTGATGGAGTAGCCGGTGGTCGGATTCTGCTGATGACCCGTCATACCGGTAATGGAGTTGTCGAGGATGATGACGGTGGAATTGCTCTGGTTATACGCGATGTTGATCAGACCGGTGACGCCGGAGTGCATGAAGGTGGAGTCGCCGATGACGCAGACGGTGTTGTTCTCCGTCTGATCGCCGCCTGCTTTGTTATAGCCGTGCAGACCGGATACCGACGCGCCCATGCAAAGGGTCATATCCAACGCGTTCAAGGGCGGCGCCGCGCCGAGGGTGTAGCAGCCGATATCGCCGAGCACGGTGATCTTGTTCTTCGCGAGAACATAGTACATGCCTCTGTGGGGACAGCCGGAGCACATCATCGGAGGACGTACCGGGATCTCGGTGTCGAGATTGAATACGGTTTTATCCGCCATCTCAAACGCCTGCTCGATGCTCTTCTGGCTGAATTCGCCGAGGATCGAGAACTTGTCCTTGCCGATGACCTCAACGCCGATGTTCTTGCAGTGGGTCTCGACGATCGGATCGAGCTCCTCGATGACATAGACCTTGCCGACCTTCGCGGCGAAATCCTTGATCAGCTTGACGGGCAGGGGGTTGATCATGCCGAGCTTCAAAACAGCTACGCTGTCACCGAACGCCTCTTTGACATACTGGTAAGAGGTGGAGGAGGTGATGATACCGAAATCGCGATTCCCGTCGCCATCTTCCACGCGGTTGAGGGGAGAGGTCTCGGCGTATTCGATCAGCTTCTTGGTGCGTTCCTCAACAAACGGATGACGCTTGAGCGCGTTGCCGGGGGTCATGATGTATTTCTGCGGATTCTTGGTGTAATCTTTGGTGATCTCGGTGCGCTCGCCCAGCTCAACAATGCTCTGGGAATGTGCCACACGGGTGCACATCTTGAGGGATACCGGGGTATCGAACTGCTCGGAGATCTCATAAGCGAGCTTAGCGTAATCCAACGCTTCCTGAGAATCGGAGGGTTCGAGCATCGGGATCTTAGCCGCGATCGCGTAATGGCGCGAATCCTGCTCATTCTGTGAGCTGTGCATACCGGGATCATCGGCGACGCAGATGACGATACCCGCGTTGACGCCGGTGTAGCTCATGGTAAACAGCGGATCGGCGGCGACGTTCAAGCCGACGTGCTTCATACAGCAGGCGGAACGCTTGCCGCGCAGCGCGGAGCCGAATGCCGCCTCCATCGCTACCTTTTCATTGGGCGCCCACTCGCAGTAGACGTCGTCGTATTTCGCGAAAAATTCAGTGATCTCAGTGCTGGGTGTGCCGGGATAACTGGAGATCACGGCGCATCCGCCTTCGTATAAGCCGCGCGCGACCGCGGCGTTACCGATCAATAAGTCTTTCATAATTCTCTTGCCTTTCTTCAAGGCTCCCTTTGGTAAAGGGAGCTGTCGCCTGACATGCGTGTCTGGCGACTGAGGGATTGTATTGATTTAAGCCAACGGCGTACCAATTTATTCGTTTCTCAGGTCAACGATCCTCTTCGCCTTGCCCTGGAATCTCTCGAGCGTCTTAGGCGCTACCAGCGTGACCTTGGTTCTCAGACCTAAGATCGACTGTAATTTAGCCTCGATGCGCTTTTTGAGTCCGTCGAGCATCTTATAATTATCGAGCAGAGACTCGTTGATGACCTCGACCTTGATCTCCAAGCTGTCACGGTAATTCTGGCGGGTGATGTACAGCATGTAGTGAGGCGCGATATCGGGGATATTGATCAGGATGTTCTCAATCTGGGTCGGGAACACGTTGACGCCCTTGATGATCAGCATATCATCGGTTCTGCCCATGGTCTTTGCCATTCTGCAATGGGTTCTGCCGCAGGAGCAGGGCTGATAATCGAGCTTGGTGATATCCTTGGTGCGGTATCTGAGCACCGGCATACCCTTGCGGGTCAGGGTGGTGACGACCAGCTCGCCGACTTCGCCCTCGCCGAGGCGCTTGCCGGTATCGGTGTCGATGATCTCGGGCAGGAAGTGATCTTCGGCAAAGTGCATGCCGTCGCGCGCTTCACAGTCGCCGCTGACGCCGGGGCCGCCGAGCTCGGTCATGCCGTAGTTGTCGGATACGCGGATGTTGAAGTTGTTCTCGATCTGCTCACGCATGGATACGGTGCAGGGCTCCGAGCCTAAGATACCCAGACGCAGGCTGTAATCCGAAAGCGGATAGCCCGCTTCCTTCATCGCCTCGGAGAGATACAGCGCGTAGGACGGAGTGGCTACGATACCGGTCACGCCCCAGTCACGCAGCATCATCAACTGCTTTTGCGTATTGCCCGAAGAAGCGGGGATGACGGTCGCGCCGAGCTTTTCCATGCCGTAGTGTAGACCCAAAGCGCCGGTGAACAGTCCGTAACCGAAGCTGATCTGGATGATATCATCGGGAGTGACGCCGCCTGCGCAAGCGACGCGCGCGACGCAATCCGACCAGATGTCGAGATCCTCTTTGGTATAAACGCCGGTGGTGGGCTTACCGGTCGTACCCGAAGAAGCGTGGATACGCACGATGTCCTTCATGTCGGAGGCTACCAGACCGAAGGGATAGTTATCTCTGAAATCGTCCTTGGTGGTGAAGGGGATGTATTCGATATCGGAGAGCTGCTTGATCTTAGCGCCGTCGAGCACGCCGCAGTCGGTCAAACGCTGATGATACAGCGGTACGTTGTCATAGCAGTACTTGACGACCCATTTCAGGCGCTCGAGCTGAATCGCTTCGATTTCTTTTCTCGGTAGAGTTTCAATGTCTTTCTGAAAAATCATTTTGTCAAATCCTCTTTTCGATTTTGTACGCGAAGGATTCCTAACGGCGTACATACATATTTATTATAGCGCAAAAGAAGTCTAAAGGCAATAGCCGATAGACTTCTTTTGTATTATTTTGTCGATTAAATTATTACATCAAGTTTCGTCGATACTATGCTTGGATGATACCGTATGCGTCTTCTTGTAGCAGGAGAAGATCTGCTCCACTCTCTCCACATCCTTCGACGGCGTGATCGCCGCAATGATCGGCGTGATGATGATACCGATGATCATCGCAGCCATACCCGCGTTGATGGGGGACTGGAAGTAGGTGAGGACAGGGCTTGCGAACTTCACGCCCGCCATATTGCAGATAAACGACGCGAGGGAGATGCCGACGCCGAGGACAAAGTTGATCCATACGGCGACCTTGGGTACGCGCTTCATATACAGACCGTACATGAACGGCGCGAGGAATGCGCCGGCAAGCGCACCCCAGGATACACCCATCATCTGTGAGATGAACATGACGGGGGATTTTGCCTGGATGATGGCGATGATCGCGGAAATCGCGATGAAGAATACGATGAAGATACGCATGATACCGACCTTTTTCTTCTCGCCGAGCTCTTTCTTTTTGAAGAAGATCGGCTCGATGAAGTCGATGGTCAGAACCGAGCTGGAGGTCAGTACCAAGCTCGACAGCGTGCTCATGGACGCGGAAAGAACGAGGATGACCACGATACCGATCAGGATGGGTGACAGGTTCTCGAGCATGGTGGGAACAACGGAGTCAAAGCCGCCTACGGGCTTGCCGTCGGGACCCGCTTCACCAAACAGTCTGCCGAAGCCGCCGAGGAAGTAGCAGCCGCCCGCGACGATGATCGCGAACACGGTCGAAACGATCGTACCGGTGCTGATGCTCTTCTCAGACTTGATGGCGTAGAACTTCTGCACCATCTGGGGCAGTCCCCATGTGCCTAAGGACGTCAGTATGACAACGCCGATCAATCCGAAGATATCCGGCCCGAAGAAGGAGCTGAAAGCGCCCTTCATCTCGGTACCCTCTGCCTGGATCTGAGAGAGCATGGTGATGGTGGAGCCTAAGCCGCCGTTGATGCGAAGTACCGCCCAGATGACGGCGACGATGCCGAAGATCATGATGATACCCTGGATAAAGTCGTTGATCGCGGTCGCCATGTAGCCGCCGACAACGACATAGATGCCGGTCAGAACCGCCATCGCGATAACGCAGTATTCATAGGGGATGCCGAACGCCATCTTGAACAGACGGGAAAGACCGTTGTACAGCGACGCGGTATAGGGGATCAGGAAGATAAAGATGATGACCGCCGCGGCGATCTTCAGCGCCTTGGAATCATACCGCTTCATAAAGAAGTCGGGCATGGTGGCGGTGTCGAGGTGCTGGGTCATGACGCGGGTACGTCTGCCGAGAACGTTCCACGCGAGCAGTGAGCCGATGAAGGCGTTGCCCAGACCGATCCATGTAGAAGCCATACCGAATTTCCATCCGAACTGACCCGCGTAGCCGACAAAGATAACTGCCGAGAAATACGAGGTACCGAACGCGAAAGCGGTCAGCCACGGTCCGACGGAGCGGTTGCCCAGTACAAAGCCGTTGACGTCTGTGCTTTGCTTTCTGCAGTAGATGCCTACGCCGATCATCACGGCGAAGAAGACGACTAAGAAAGCGATTTTGATAAACATATCCATATTCTTATACTCCTTATCCCCGTATGGGGTTGATGTACATTTTCGGGCTCCCTTTGGTAAAGGTGCCCCCGTTGGGGGAATGTCCGAAGGACAAGGGGGGGAGCCGCTTCCGGCGAGGAGGCTGTCGAGGCGATAAAGCCGAGACTGAGGGATTGTATGATCGGAGCGAAGCGACCAACATGACTAATGAGATGATAATAATCTCTCCGCGTTTTTTCCGAGGATCATTTCCTTCTCGGTATCCGATAAGCCGTCAAGCGTCTTGAATCGCTCGACCGTGGCTTTCTGATCATTCCACGGGCTGTCGGTCGCGAAGAGCATCTTATCCGAGCCGTGGTTCCTGATCACGCGCACGATATCCTCATCGGTCGCGGTGCTATGATGCCACAGATCACGGAAGGAACAGCTGATATCGATGTAGCAGTCGCGTCCGACCAGATATTGTTCCACATCATCCAGCTGATAATTGCCGCCTAAATGCGCAAAGATCATGTTAGGCTTGCCGTCGGGGACAAGCGCCTCGATTCGGTCGAGCACCAATGCGCCTTTCTTCGGCGGACAGTGGATGATCTCGTATTCGGGATCCTTGCCCGAGTGGGTCATGACCAGCAAGCCCAGTCGTCTTGCCTCGGCGATGATACGGATGTAGCGCTCGTCGTCGATGAAGGTCTCGGTATAATCGGGATGGAGCTTGATGCCTTGAAAGCCGTTATCCTTCAGGTATCGCAGTTTTCCCTCGATATCCTCATCATCGGGGTGGATGCCGCCGAAGGAGATGAGGTTGTCGTAAGTATCGTTGATATGCTTGGCGAATTTTGTGATCGTGTCGAACTGTCCTGGTCGGGTGTTGACCGGCAGTATCACGCTTTTGTCGATCCCCGCTTTCTGCATACTGTCGAGGATCCCGCTGATCGTTCCGTCGGTATAGGGGACGACATAGGGCGGATCTTGCAGTGCCGTTAAGGTGCGTTTTGCGATTCTATCGGGAAATACATGGGTGTGAAAATCTATAATCATCGTTTTATTAAATATTGTTTAGGCGTGATTTGAATATCAGCCTGTTATAATCTTTTTCTATTAATCGTCATTGCGAAGGCATGACATGTGTGTCTTGTCTGTGGCAATCTCTTATCCTTTTGATCGTCATTGCGAAGGCATGACATGTATGTCTTGCCTGTGGCGATCTCTTATCCTTTTGATCGTCATTGCGAAGGCATGACATATATGTCTTGCCTGTGGCAATCTCAACCTTATCAAAAATGCAACGGATTCATTTTAACACTTCAACGATTTAAAGTCAAGAAGATTTAAAGATTTAAAGCGATAATTTTGAAATTACTTTATTTGTCATTCGTTATGAGAAAAATAATGGAATAATCTTACAGAATAGCTGTTGAATTTTTATCGATTTGTGTTATGATAATAACGTAAAGTAAAAATACGGAATACATGTGTCTTCTGTATAAGTATGAAGGAGAATGTCATATGGCTGTTAACGCAAGAAAAGTTGCCATTATCGGCTGTGGCTTTGTCGGTTCATCGACAGCGTTCGCGCTGATGCAGAGCGGTCTGTTCTCTGAGATCGTGATGCTGGACGCCGACCGAAAGAAAGCGGAGGGTGAAGCGCTGGATATCTCTCACGGCGTGCCTTTCTCACAGCCTTGCGAGATATACGCGGGCGATTATGACGATATCGCCGACAGCGCGATCATCATCGTCACCGCCGGCGCGGCACAGAAGCCCGGTGAGACCCGCCTTGATCTGATAAAGAAGAACGTCGGCATCTTCAAGTCGATCATCCCCGAGATCGCCAAGCGCAATTTCAAGGGTATCCTGCTGATCGTCGCGAATCCCGTTGACGTGCTGACCTATGCCGCCAAACAGCTTTCGGGCTTGCCCGACAGTCACGTGTTCGGTTCGGGCACGGTACTGGATTCCGCGCGTCTGCGCTTCAATCTCAGCGAGCACTTGGGCGTCGATCCGCGTTCCGTCCACGCGTTCATCATCGGCGAGCACGGCGACAGTGAGTTTGCCGCTTGGAGCAGCGCCAATGTCTCCGGCGTTGAGATCAGCCGCTTCTGTGAGATGCGCGGCTTCTATCATGACCATGATCAAGCGAAGGCGAATATCTCCGAAGAGGTTAAGAACGCCGCTTACGATATCATCAGCAAGAAACGCGCGACCTATTATGGTATCGCAATGTCCGCCAAGCGTATTTGCGAGGCGATCATCCGTGATGAAAAGAGCATTTTGCCCGTATCATCCATCCAGCACGGCAGATTCGGGCTGACTGACGTTGCGCTGTCCATCCCCGTGATCGTCGGCAAGGATGGCATCGAGAATGAGATCCCCTTCGCGCTGAATGACGATGAGCTGAAAAAGCTGCGTGATTCCGCTGAGACCCTCAAGAACACTATCAAGTCCTGCGACCTCAGTCTTGACGATTGATGGCTGATGGTATAAAATAATGATGAATTGATGCGGAGTATGTCAAATCCGCTATGAATAGGAGGCAATTATGTCTGATTGTATTTTTTGTAAGATCGCCGCGGGTGAGATCCCGTCGAACAAAGTGTATGAAGATGATAAGATCATCGCCATCCATGACCTGAATCCGATGGCGCCGGTACATGTGCTCTTTATCCCCAAGGAGCATTACTGCTGCGCGAACGCGATCAATGAAGAGAACTGCGATATCGTCGGTCATATCTTCTCGAAGATCCCCAAGGTAGCAAAGGAGCTGGGACTTGAGAACGGATATCGTATCGTCAACAACTGCGGTGAGGACGGCGGACAGACCGTCATGCACATCCATTTCCATCTGTTGGGCGGCAAAAAGCTCAAGGTTGATATGGCGTGATCGAATCGGATCAAGAGTAAGAAGGGGTACATTATGGCTAAAACTTATCAAATGACCATCGCGGGCTGCAAGCGTGATTTGCCGCTGTGCGAGGTCGACGAGCATCTGGATATTGCCGCTTTCATTATGTTCGGCGATGTTGAGATCACCGAAAAATCCGCCGCTGAGCTGCTCAAGCTCTCTCCCGAGCATGATGTGTGCATTTCCGCTGAGGCGAAGGGGATCCCGCTTTGCTACGAAATGGCGCGTCAGGGCTGCGGTAAATACATCATCGCGCGTAAGGGCGTGAAGGTGTATATGCCCGATCCCATCAGCGTACATGTTCAGTCGATCACCACATTGAGCCGCCAGACGCTGTATTTGGGCAGCGATGACGCGGAGCACCTGAGAGGCAAGCGCGTCCTGATCGTGGACGATGTGATCTCCACCGGCGAGAGCCTGAAGGCGCTGGAAGCTCTGGTCAATAAAGCAGGCGGAAATATCGTCGGCAAGGTGGCTGTATTGGCGGAGGGTGACGCCGCGGATCGCGACGATATTATCTTCCTCGAGAAGCTCCCGGTATTTCCGAAATAAGTATGACAGAATGATCCGAAAAGGATAAGAGGTAGACATGAAACGGTTGTTGGCACAGATAGGCATTACCTACTTTTCTGTGCTGGCAGCCGCTTTTTATTTGCCCGAGATCGCGGTAGTTGTGATCGGCGGTATTGCCGTGATCTTGACCGTTCTTTTCATGATCATCAGGAAAACCCGCAGGACGATCTATATTCCCTTGATGGCGCTGACTGTCGTGATCGCCTGTGCGGTACATATCGGATACGGGCTGATAGCGGTACAGCCTGTGGTTGAAACTTACGGTGATGAAACACATACCGTGAAAGCGGTGCTGACCGAGGAGCCTTATCAGTCGTATTCCAAGCATTATTACCGTCTGAAAGCGCAGGAGGTCGATGGGGAAAAGGCGGGGTTCAAGCTGCTGCTCAAAACACCGACCGACATTGATGCGGAACCGGATGACATCCTGACCTTTACTTCCGAGTTGAAGGTGTCGGATAATCAGTATTACCGCGCCAAAGGTTATTATCTGGTGTCGGATGATTACGGGATCGAAGTAGAAACGGAAACGCCCGAGACTCATTCTCTCTACTATCGGGCGATACAACTGCGTCGATTCATGAGAAAGTCACTGGACGCACTCCTTCCGTCCGATTGCGCCGCACTGTGCAGAGCAGTGTTAATCGGTGATAAGTACGCGCTGAGTCTCGATACCAGAGATCATTTCCGTTACGCGGGCGCGTCATACTTTATCGTGGTGTCGGGAATGCACTTCGCGGTGGTGATCATGCTGCTCTTCCGCTTGATGAAACGCCTCAATCGCTGGGTGAGATTTGCGTTAATTATGGCGTTTATCGTGTTGTACGCGGCAGTGACAGGCTTTCAGTCGTCTGTACTGCGTGCCGGGATCATGATGGTATTTACCGTGTTCGGCATGACGATACGACGGCAGCCGTATCCGCTGAATCATCTGGGGTTAGCAGGCACCATCATGCCGTTCATCGTATCACCTTACGGCGCGGGCGACGTCGGTCTGATCCTTTCGTTTTTCGCGACGATGGGTATCTTGCTGTGGGCAAGACCGCTGTTGCCGAAGCTGTGCCTGAAAACAAAGACCGGTTATATCCCGTTCTTTCATATCAGCGAGAAGCTGCACTATTATAAAGAGCGAAAAGTTGAAAGGCTTCCGCTGAAAGATAAATCCAAAGAACCATTTTCATTCCGCATCCTGTTGATGAAGTTGTGGAACAGCACGGCGGCTTTGCTTTCCGTCAGCCTTGCCGCTAATGTCATGGTGTTCCCGATATCGGTATTCATCTTCCATGAATTCTCTTTGGTGACATTATTATCCGCGCTTTTGCTGTATGCGGAGATCTATTTGATCCTTGTTTTATCATTGGCGGTATGTATCCTGTATCCGCTGGGTTTCTTACGCTATGTCGCCATATTGCTCGCCTATCCCTTGATGTGGTTGTGTAAGCTGGTGTTGTGGCTGGTGGACGGGATCGCGTCCTTGCCGTTTGCGCATTTTCGTGTCGGTCAGGCGTTTATCTACGCGTGGCTGGCAGTCACCGTGATCTTGGGGATCGTCGTCATCCTGTACCGCAATCATTATCGCTATCTGAAATACGCGGTACTGTGCTCGCTGATCATACTGCTCGGCGGCGGTTTGACACAGCAAGCACTGCAGATGAATACTTTTTCGCTCGAAGTCTATTCCTGCGACAACGGGTTGTGCGCGGGGATCAATAAGGGCGGCAAACTGTATCTTTTGCAGATGGACGCGAATACAAAACAGCTGTACACCTTGTGGGATCATCTTTCCTCCCGGTACGGATCCGCGGATGTCGCACTATGCTGCAACGAGAACGAGATCAGGCATTTTCAGCTGTATCGTGATGATGAATTTGCAATTTCCGCACTTTTGCTGTATGATAAGGAGCAGAAATATCAAAACGAAGCAAACATCGTCCCGTTTGACAAGGACTGTACCTATGTCGTGGATGATGACGTCGTGATCCGACTGTCTGTTGTCAACTACACCGCCGTGCCGTATATTACGGCAGGTGAGCGGAGGATATTGATCATCCCGCCGGGGTGTGAGATCGATGACATCCCGAAGGAACTGCGCACAGCGGATGTGATCCTCCTGTCCCAAGCACAGCAGGGATATGATCAACTGCGGTGTGAAGACATGATCATCAGCGATAACAGCGATCTGTCGATGCTTTCCGCGGACGCGCTCAAGGACAGTTATCATCATGTGTTTTTTACCGATCAAGGCGATGTGCGTTATCGGTTGAGGTAGATTATGGTTACAGAAAGCCAACTGAAAAAACAACTGAACAGCGGACAGATCAGTAATCTGTATCTTTGCTTCGGTGAGGAAAAGATGCTCGTTAAGCGCTGTGCGCAGTTGATCGAAAACAAAATATCCGGCGGCGATCTCAACGAATTCAACTATCACGTATTCGACAATGACGCGGATCTCAGCGATATCTCCGTCTGTGCCGATATGATCCCCTTTATGAGCGAGTGGAACATCCTGCGTATCAACGATATGGATATCGATAAGCTCGCAAAGGGCGACTTTGACGCGCTGATGAAGATCATCAAGAACGCGTCGGGTCAGACGGTCATCATCATCGCCATGCCGACGCTGGAGGTCACCGCGAAATCGGCGAAAAAGCAGTTCAAGCAGGTGATCAACCATATCGATAAAAACGGTGTTTGTATCGAGCTTGCTCACCGCACGGGATTGATGCTCGAGCGTGACCTGTGCAAATGGGCAAAGGTAGGCGGATGCTCCATGAGCGAGCTGACCGCTCACGCGCTGATCCAATACGCGGGCGAGGATCTGAACCGTCTGAACGCCGAGATGAAGAAGCTGACCGCCTATGCGGACGGCGGTGAGATCACGCCCGAGATGATCGAGCTGTTGGTGTCAAAAACCGCCGAGGCGAGCGTATATGATCTGTTCGGGCTGATCGTCGAGGGCAAGACCGACAAGGCGCTGTCCGCCATTGACGCGCTGTTTTATCAGCAGGTCAGCGGCGGGTATATCGCTACGGTGCTGTCGGGCGCGTATCTCGACGCGTACCGCGCGCGGATCGGCAGTGAAGCCGGCAAGCCCAATGCCGTTGTCGCGGAGGATTTCGGCTATAACAGACGCGCTTGGGTGCTGGATAAGCTCGGCAGACAGATCCGCCGTGTCACCACCGCGTCCCTCAGGCGCAGTATCGACGAACTGCTTGCCATGCAGACGCGCATGGTGACCGAAACGGTCGACGAGCGCACGGAGATCGAACGACTGGTATGCAATCTGGTGCTGATCGCGGGGGATCGCTCCGATGAATAATAAGGCTCCCTTTGGTAAAGGTACCCCCGTTGGGGGAATGTCCGAAGGACAAGGGGGGAGCCGCTTCCGGCGAGGAGGCTCCCACAACTGTGGGTGAGGGATTGCATGAATTGATTGAGCGAAAGCGAGAAATCCATGAGTAAAATCAAATTAAAAGAAACCGTGATCGTCGAAGGGCGTTATGATCGGATCAAACTCAGTGAGCTGATCGCGAGCCCGATCATCGAGACAGGCGGTTTTCGGGTGTTCAAGGATAAGGAAAAGCAAGAACTGATTCGTGCTGTCGCCAAACGCAGAGGGATCCTTGTGATGACCGATGTGGATTCCGCGGGCTTTGTGATCCGTAACTTCCTGCGCGGCATCGTGCCGCAGGAGCAGATCCTGCACGCCTATATCCCGACGATCAAGGGGAAGGAAAAGCGCAAGCCCGAGGCGTCCAAGGAGGGTATCCTCGGCGTGGAGGGCATCGACCGTGACGCGCTGATCGCATCCATCCGCAACAGCGGCGCACATATTGAAAACAGCCTCCCTTTGGTAAAGGGAGGTGGGTCGGCGCAAGCCGACTCGGAGGGATTGCAGAATTTTACGAGCGACAGCGAGAACCGCGATATCACCAAAATGGATTTCTTCGACTACGGTCTTTCCGGCTGTGCGAATGCCGCGCAAAACAGGGAAGAGGTGCTCGCTTCATTGGGTCTGCCGAAATACCTTTCCGCAAACGCCATGCTCGCCGCGATGAATTGTCTGTTCACCAAAGAAGAATTTGAACAGTATCTTTCACAACTATAACTTGTCATTGCGAGGAGAAGTATTCGATGTGGCAATCTCAACCGCAAAATTGTCATTGCGAGGAGCGTTCTGCGACGTGGCAATCTCAACCGAATAAATAAAAATAAGGCTGTTCGATTTGAACAGCCTTTCATTTTATGGTTTCTCAGTTCCTTACTCCGCGTCTTCCCAGTTATGCCAGACGTTCTGGATATCGTCGTTATCCTCGAACATATCCAGCATTTTCTGCATCTGAACCTGAGTATCGGGATCGTCGATCTTGGTGTAGGTGGAGGGAACCTGCTCGATCTCTGCGGACGCGAATTCATAGCCCTGTGCCTGCAGATCGTCACGTACCGCGCCGAAATCCTCGGGCTCGGTATAGATGGTGAAGATGTCCTCATCCGCTTCAAAATCAGCGGCGCCCGCTTCCAGAGCGGCTTCCATCACGGTGTCCTCATCCTTTTCGAGATCCTCGCGCTCGATGATCAGTACGCCCTTCTTGGCGAACATGAAGCCGACGCAGCCGGGGGTACCCATGTTGCCGCCGAACTTGTCAAAATAATGTCTGACTTCACCCGCGGTACGATTGCGGTTGTCGGTCAGCGCTTCTACGATAACGGCAACGCCGCTGGGACCGTAGCCCTCGTAGGTGACAGCCTCATAATCGGCAGCCTCGCCGCCCTGCGCCTTCTTGATGATACGCTCGATATTATCGTTCGGCACATTCGCCGCCTTCGCCTTAGCGATACAATCTCTGAGCTTGGAGTTGACGTTCGGGTCTGCACTGCCGCCGTCGCGGATCGCTACCATCAGCTCTCTGCCGATCTTAGTGAATACCTTTGCGCGGGCAGCGTCGTTCTTACCCTTTTTCTGCTTGATCGTGCTCCATTTATTATGTCCTGACATTGTTTATCATTCCTTTTCAGTATTTTAACTGTATTAATATACCACAATTCTCAGGAATTGAAAATAATAGTTACAATTTTGTAATAAACTCCTTGTAGTTTGATGAGGATAATGGTAAGATAAGTGTGTATGTAAGAAAAGGGGGAATGATGATGGTAATGTCGATGACCGGTTTCGGCAGAGCGGAAGTATCTGTCGGGAACCGTGATATTATCGTTGAGATGAAAAGCGTCAACCACCGCTTTTTTGAGTTCTCATGCAGAACCAGCAGGGGTTACAGCTTTTTGGAAGATAAACTCAAGAAGTATGTCGGCGAACGTGTCAGCCGCGGTAAGGTGGATATGTATGTATCCGTGACCGATAATGATGATTCGTCCGTCGAGGTGGAATTGAATAAGCCGCTCGCGTCGGGTTATATCGACGCGATGAAGACGATGGCGGATGAATACGGGATCACGAACGATATCTCCGTATCCGTGCTGTCTCGCTTCAATGACATTTTCCAGATCACCAGACCGCCCGCGGATGAAGACGCGGTATTTGCCGACGTCAAGGTCGCGGTCGACGCGGCGCTGGAGCGATTCCTCTCCATGCGTCAGGCAGAGGGTGAAAAGCTCAGGGAGGATATCCTCAATCGTGCAGGTAAGATCATCGACATCGTCGGTGAGATCGAGGCGCGTTCTCCGCAGACCGTGCAGGAGTATCGCGACAGACTGTACGCAAAGCTCAGCGAGGTTTTGCAGAGCACCAATATCGACGACCAGCGCATCCTGACCGAGGCGGCGATCTTTGCCGATAAGGTCGCGGTGGATGAAGAGACCGTCCGTCTGCGCTCTCATTTTGACCAGATGAAGCAGTTCCTCAGCTCCGGTGAACCGGTCGGCAGAAAGCTTGACTTCATCGTGCAGGAGATGAACCGTGAGGCGAATACCATCGGCTCCAAGGTGAATGACTCCGTTTTGGCGCATAAGGTGGTCGACATCAAAGGCGAGCTCGAGAAGATCCGCGAACAGGTCCAGAATATCGAATAAGGATTGTTGTTATGAGATTTGTGAATATCGGCTTCGGCAATGTGGTGAATATCAGCAAGATCGTGTCCGTTGTCAGCCCCGAATCCGCGCCCATCAAGCGTATCGTGCAGATGAGCAAGGCAGCTTCGACGCTGATCGACGCGACCTTCGGCAGAAAGTGTAAGGCTGTCATTATCACCGACAGCGAGTATATCGTTCTGTCGGCGCTGACCACCGAGACGATCGCCGCGAGAATGGAGGACGCGAATGGAGAATAAAGGATTGCTGATCGTCTACACCGGCGCCTCGGGCGTCGGCAAAGGCACGATCATGAAAATGCTGCTCAAGAGAAATCCCAACCTTCGACTCTCGGTTTCCGCGACAACGCGAAAGCCGCGTTTGGGTGAGCAGGACGGCAGAGAGTATTACTTCGTCAGCCACGAGCGTTTTGACGAGATGATCGCCGAAAACGGCTTTTTGGAGCACGCCGAGTATGTCGGCAATAAGTATGGTACGCCGAAGGAACCGGTGTTTCGTATGCTGGACGAGGGCTTGGATGTGATCCTCGAGATCGAGGTCAAGGGCTTTTTGCAGATCAAAAAAGCTTGCCCCGACTGCGTGACGATCTTCATTGCGCCGCCGTCATTCAAGGAATTGCAGTTGAGATTGCAGGGCAGAGGGACAGAGTCCGAAGAAGTTATCGCCGAGCGTCTCAGGATCGCGCAGGAAGAAATGCAGCATCAGCATTTGTTCGACTATGTGGTCGTCAATGACGATCTTGAAAGAGCGGTGAACGAGGTACTGTCCATCATCGCTGAAAATAAGAAAAAAGTATAAATGTCTGCGGGAATCGTATGACAATATCAGTTGAGATTGCCACGGGTTGATAAACATCAATTCCTCGCAATGACAAATAGTAATCAGTTGAGATTGCCACGGGTTGACTGCGTCAATCCCTCGCAATGACAATCAAAATAAAGGAGCATCATTATGAAAAGAGCATCATTAGATGATATGTTGAGCGGCAAGGAGAGCCGTTACGCACTGGTGATCGGCGTCGCGAAGCGCGCCAGAGAGATCGCGGACGGATTCAAGGAAGAGGGCATCATCACCGATGAAAAGCCCGTTCTGCTGGCGATCGAAGATTTCAAGAACCATAAATACAACATCCTCGAAGAGGACGACGAGGACTGATGACCGACAAGATCGCTTATGTCGCGGTGGAAAACGCGCTGCTGCATTTTGACAACGCGTTCAGCTACCGGATCCCCGAGGGGATGCCCGTACAGGCGGGATGCCGTGTGGCGATGCCCTTCGGCAGAGGCGACAGTAAGCGTCAGGGGATCGTTCTCGGACTGGGTGAAGAGGACGCCGATGATCTGAAAACAGTTTCCGAGCTGTTGGATGACGAGCCTGTCTTGAATGATGAAATGCTCAAAATGTGCAGCTTCATCAAAAGTCATTGCTTCTGCACCTATTACGACGCGGTCAAAGCGATGCTGCCGGCGGGTATCAACTATCGGTTGTCGCTTGAATATTCCGTCAGCGCCGACCTCGGCGATCGCTTCTATGATCTTTCGGATGAATATCGCAGGATCGTTACTATTATTCGTTCAAAGAATAATAAAGTCGAGAAGCATCACTTGTTGCAAGAGCTCGGTTATGCCGATTCCTCCTTATTGGATCAGATGGAAGCGGAAGGCATTTTGTTTAAGAACGATGCGGCACTGCGCCGTATCGGCGACAAGACGATCAAGATGATCCGCCTGAGTGACGACGCCGAGACCCTGCTGCAGGGCATGAAGCTCAGCGCCAAGCAGGAGAGCGTCATCGATCTGCTGTCTACCGTCGGTTCGGCTTCGGTCAAAGAGGTATGCTACTATACCGGCGTGACCACCTCCGTGCCCGATACGCTGGTGCGCAAAAACATCGCCGTCTATTATGATGACGAGGTGTTTCGCGTGCCGAGATCCTCAGTATCCGACAAGCGTGAGATCACCCTGACCGAGGAACAGCAAAAGGCGTATGACGAGCTGAGTACGCTGTATCATTCGGACAAGCCCGAGGTGTCATTGCTCTACGGCATCACCGGTTCGGGCAAGACCTCGGTGTTCTTCAAGCTGATCGAGCAGGCGTCGAACGACGGCAAGGACGTCATCTTGATGGTGCCCGAGATCGCGCTCACGCCGCAGATGATCGCAATGTTCCGCGCGCATTTCGGTGACAAGGTCGCGGTATTTCACAGCGCGTTGTCGCTGGGTGAGCGGTTGGATGAGTATAAGCGCGTCAGCCGCGGGATCGCCAAAATCGCCGTCGGCACACGCTCCGCGATATTCGCACCGTTTCAAAATCTCGGCTTGATCATCATGGACGAGGAACAGGAGCATACTTATAAATCCGAGTCAAAGCCCCGATTCAATACAAAAGAACTGGCGAAATTCCGCTGTTCTTATCATAAAGCGCTGTTATTGTTCTCGTCCGCGACTCCGAGCGTAGAGACTTATTACTACGCCAACGAGGGCAGATATCATAAGCATGTGCTGACCAGGCGTTACGGCACGGCGACCCTGCCCGACGTTGTGATCGCGGATATGAATGAGGAGATCGAAGTCGGCAACACGGGTGTGTTCTCTAATATTCTTTTGCAGAATATTGAGGAGAATCTCGACAACGGCAAGCAGAGTATTCTGCTGTTGAACCGCCGCGGGTACAATTCTTATGTCACCTGCAATTCCTGCCGCGAACCGCTGACCTGTCCGAACTGCTCGATCTCATTGACCTATCACAGCGCCAACAACCGCATGATGTGTCACTACTGCGGTTACTCCGTGCCGTACAGGACGGAGTGTCCCACCTGTCACAGCCACAGTTTGCGGCTCAGAGGCACCGGTACCCAGCGTGCCGAGGTCGAGATCGCACAGATCTTTCCGCAAGCGCGGATCCTCAGGATGGATACCGATACCACCATGACGCGTTCTTCCCATGAGAAGAAGCTGACCGCCTTCGCGAACGGCGAGTATGATATCCTCGTCGGGACGCAGATGGTCGCGAAAGGATTGGATTTCCCGAACGTCACCTTGGTCGGCGTGCTGAATGCCGATCACATGCTGTATCTCGATGATTACCGCAGTTATGAGAACACCTTTTCTCTCTTGACACAGGTAGTCGGTCGATCCGGCAGGGGAAAGGATAAGGGCAGAGCCATCATCCAGACCTACACACCCGAGAATCCGATCATCGCTTTAGCGGCAAGGCAGGATTATGACGCGTTTTATAACGCGGAAATCGGCATCAGAAAAGCGATGCTGTATCCGCCGTTCGCAAGCATTTGCATGGTCGGCTTTGTCGGCGAGAACGCGAAGCAGACCGAAGGCGCCGCGTTTGCGTTCACCAAGCAGATGACACAATTATTGCAGACAGAATTCACCGATATCCCGCTCAGGGTTTTGGGACCATCACAGGCGGCGGTATTCAAGGTGAGTAATAAATACAGATTCAAGCTGATACTCAAATGCCGTAACGACAGCCGTTTTCGCGAGATGCTCGCGCGTATGCTCGTGCAGTTTTCATCCAATCGCGAGTTCGGCAATGTCACGGTCTACGCGGATATGGATCCGCTGAGTTTATAAATAGGTTGAGATTGCCACAGTTCCTACGGAACTTCGCAATGACTATTTTACTATGTATGGGAGGGTCTTGCTTCTCCCGATAGATCCAATCACAGGAGTGATCAATATGGCACTGCGTAATATTGTAAAAGAGGGCGACCCGATCCTGACCAAAAAATGCCGCCCGGTAGAAAAATTCAATCAAAGGATATGGGATCTGCTCGACGATATGGTCGAGACCCTTGCCGATTCCGGCGGCGTAGGTCTTGCCGCGCCTCAGGTCGGCGTGATGCGCCGTATCTGCGTGATCGACGTCGGCGAAGGTCCGATCGAGTTCATCAATCCCGAGATCATTGAATCCGAGGGTGAGCAGGAGGTACAGGAAGGCTGCCTGAGCTGTCCCGGCGAATTCGGCATCATCAAGCGTCCCGCCCATGTCAAAGCGCGTTTTCAGGACAGAAACGGCGAATTCGTTGAGCTGGAGGGCGACGATCTGCTGGCACAGGCGATGTGCCACGAGTTCGATCACCTCGACGGCATCATCTTCAAATCGAAGGTGGAGCGGATGTTGACCGATGAAGAACTGCGTGAAATGAGAGAAGAGGAAGAATGAAGATCATATTCATGGGTACACCCGATTTCGCCGTACCCTGTTTGGAAAGTCTGATCAAAGCGGGACACGAGATCGCGGCGGTGTTCACCCAGCCCGATAAGCCCCGTGGCAGAAAAATGGTGATGACACCTCCCGAGGTGAAGGTATGCGCGCTCGAGCACGGCTTGACGGTCTGTCAGCCGAAGACCCTGCGTGACGGCGAAGCGCTTGATATCATCCAAAAGATCGACCCCGAGTGTATCGTGGTCGCGGCATACGGCAAGATCCTGCCCAAAGAGATCCTCGATCTGCCAAAGTACGGCTGTATCAACGTGCACGGCTCATTGCTCCCGAAATACCGCGGCTCGGCGCCGATCCAGTGGTCGGTCATCAACGGTGATACGGAAACCGGCGTGACCATCATGCAGATGGCTGAGGGCGTCGATACCGGCGATATGCTGTATCAAAAGGCGATCCCGATCAACATCGACGATACCGCCGAGAGTATGTTCAACAAGCTCTCCGACTTAGGCGGCGAGATGATCGCGGAAGCGCTCGATATGCTCGAAAAAGGCGAGTTGACCGCCGAAAAGCAGGATGAAGCGCTCGCGACCCACGCGCCGATGCTCGACAAGTCGATCTCTGAGATCGATTGGCATAAACCGGCACTCGAGGTGCATAATCTTGTCAGAGGTCTGTACAGCTGGCCGATCGCGCAGACGACACTGCACGGCAAAAAGCTCAAGATCTACCGTACTTCCTTAGGCAAAGGAAACGGTGAAGCGGGTTCGGTGATCGCGACCGATCCGCTTACGATCGCCTGCTCCGACGGCGCTGTCGTGATCGAAGAATTACAGCTTGAAGGTAAAAAGCGCATGGACGCGAAAACATTTTTGATCGGTCATCCGCTCACCGGCAAGGATAAGCTGGGAGAATAAACGAAAAGGAGAAAGAACGATGGTATTTTATAATTTGAACTATCTGATCTATATGCTGCCGTGTTTCATTTTGTCGCTGATCTGCAATATCGCGGTCAAATCGAGCTTCAGCAAGTATTCACAGATCGCGAATTCCAGACATCTCACCGGTGCTCAGGCGGCACAGCAGGTGTTGTCGGCACACGGTGTGACCGGTGTTCGTATCGAACCGGTACAGGGCAATCTGACGGATCATTTTGATCCGCGCACGAATGTGATCCGTCTCTCCGAATCCGTCTATAACGCCGCTACCGTATCGGCGGTGGGCGTAGCCTGTCACGAAGCGGGTCACGCGGTTCAGCACGCCGAGGGTTATCTGCCCAACAAGATCCGTTCGGCGATCGTCCCGATGGCAAACTTCGGCTCCCGATTGAGCTGGCTCTTTTTGGTAGTCGGATTACTGCTGCCCGCAAAATACGACTTTGTACTGATCATCGGTATCGTGCTGTTTTCCTTATCGGTACTGTTCACGCTGGTCACACTGCCGGTCGAGTTCAACGCGTCAAATCGCGCGCTGAAAACGATCAAAGAAACCAACATGCTCAACCCTGATGAATACAGCGGCGCGAAAAAGGTATTGAGCGCCGCGGCAATGACCTATGTTGCCGCCGCCGCGACGTCGATCGCACAGCTCCTGCGTCTGGTGATGATCGCGAATAACCGCAGAAGATAAACTACTATACATTATTGCAGAGGAAATAATCATGGCTAATGTCAGATCCATCGCGCATAACGTGCTGTACCGCGTGCTCTATGAGGACGCGTATTCTGCCATTGCCATCAATAACGCCGTTCATAAAGAAAACCTCAGCGGCGTGGATGTTTCCTTCTTGTCGGCGCTGGTATACGGCGTGTTGGAACGCAAGCTGACGCTGGAGTATATCATCCGTCAGTATTCGTCCATCCGTATCAAAAAGATCGAAAAGGGTACGCTGATCGTCCTGTATCTGGGTATGTATCAGCTGATCTATATGGATAAGGTGCCCGACAGTGCCGCTGTCAATGAGAGCGTTAAGCTCTGCAAACAGCTCAGGCTGTATAAAAGCTCCGGCTTCGTCAACGCGATCCTGCGCAATTTTGTGCGCGCGGATAAAGCGTATTGTCTGCCGGATCAGCAAAACATCGTCAAATATTTCAGCGTGGTCTATTCCTGTCCCGAAAGCATGGTGACGGAACTGATCGCGACATACGGACAGGATTTGACAGAGAAGGCGCTGCGGGGGATCCTCGGCAGACCGCCGATCACCGTCCGCGTCAATACGCTGAAAACCGATAAATCCACATTGAGAAGAGAACTGGAAAAGCAAGGCGCGACAGTAGATGATATTTCTTTTTTAGAAAATTCATTGAATCTCAGCGCCGCGGGAAGTATCGATCAGCTCCCGCAATACAGAGAAGGTCACTTCTTTGTAGAGGACGCGGCGTCACAGCTGTGTGCCGAGATCCTCGGCGCTCAGCCCGATGAAACGATCGCGGACGTCTGTGCCGCTCCGGGCGGCAAATCGCTCTATTCCGCGATCCGCATGGAGAACAGGGGAGCGATCTACTCCTATGATATCCATGAGCATAAGATTAAACTGATGGAGGACAACGCTCGTCGACTGGGTATTTCGATCATCCGGACTGCCCTCAGAGACGCGTCGTCAGCATGTGAACTGCCAGCTTGTGACAGGATCCTGTGTGATGTTCCGTGCTCGGGATGGGGTATCCTTCGTCGAAAGCCCGAAATTCGTTACAAAACAGACACAAATATTGACAACTTGACAAAGTTGCAATACAGTATATTGTGTATGAGTATAAAGGATCTACCCTCAGATAGTGTTTTGGTCTATTCGACCTGCACACTCCGCAAGAAGGAGAACCATGATATCATCAGTCGTTTTCTGGAGGAGCACCCTGATTTTGTCGGCGAGCCGATCAAGCTGCCCGAAGGGATCGATCACATCATCGAGGAAGAGCCGTATTGCCTGACCCTTTTGCCCGGCGTTTATGATACGGACGGATTCTTTATCGCAAAGCTCAGGAGGAGACCGACATGACGGATATCAAGTCGATGAATCTTTCTGAGATGACAGCATATCTTGTGGAGAACGGCTTTGAAAAGTTCCGTTCCAAGCAGGTGCTCAACTGGATCAAACAGGATGTCACATCCTTTGATGATATGAAGAATATTCCGCAAAAGCTGCGGAACTTTCTGAAATCTGACGCGTATCTTGCCTGTGCCGAGATCGTTCGCGTTCAGCGCTCGAGGCTCGATGACACTGTCAAATACCTGTTCCGTCTTTATGACGGCGAGTATGTCGAGGGCGTGTTGATGCACTATCACCACGGCAGGACGATGTGTATCTCCTCGCAGGTCGGCTGTAAGATGGGCTGTACCTTTTGCGCGACAGGTAAAAGCGGCTTTTCCCGCTCTTTGACCGCGTCCGAGATGGTCGCACAGATCCGCAGTGCCGAGATCGACTGCGGCGAGCGCGTTTCCAATGTCGTTTTGATGGGGATGGGCGAGCCGTTCGACAACTTCGACAACGTCATTCGATTTTTGAAGCTGGTATCCTCTGAGGATTCGCTTCATATCGGTATGCGGCACATCACGGTATCCACCTGCGGGATCGAACCGCGGATGAAGGAGTTCGCGGATCTGGAGCTGCAATGCGGCTTGTCCGTATCGCTCCACGCGCCGAATGATATCATGCGTTCGCGCACGATGCCCGTCAACCGCCGATATCCCATCGCTGAGGTGATGGAAGCGTCGCGCTATTACGTCGATAAGACCAACCGACGGATCACCTTTGAATACGCGCTGATCGACGGCGAGAACGACTCTGATGAAACAGCGAGAGAGCTCGCGAAATTGCTCAAAGGCTTGCTCTGTCACGTTAACCTGATCCCCGTCAACAATGTGACGGGTGCGGGGTACAAAAAAAGCTCACTGCAAAGGCAACAGACCTTTGTTGATATATTGTCCGGCTATGGCGTCAACGCCACGGTGCGCCGAACCCTCGGCTCCGACATCGACGCTTCTTGCGGACAACTGAAAAGAAACTTTACGAAAGGGGATGTATGACATGGAAGTTTTCTCTAAAACCGATATCGGACTGGTCCGCTCGGAAAATCAGGACAGCTCCGCGTATTCTGTCATCTCCTCAGACTGCGCATGGGCAGTTGTATGCGATGGTATGGGCGGCGCTAACGGAGGCAAAACGGCTTCTTCTGTCGCTGTCAATTACATTTCTGAATTTATCAATCGCGAATTCAAGGAAGATATGGATGACGATGCATTGTATGAGATGCTGGTATCCGCTGTTGACGGTGCCAATCTTTGCGTCTATAAGATGTCGATGGAGGATTACGACCTTGCCGGAATGGGTACGACCTGCGATCTGGTTTTTGTTCGCGGAGAGGTCGCCCATGTCGTTCATGTCGGTGACAGCCGTACTTATTCGATTCGCGACGGTAAAATACTGCAGATCACAGAGGATCATTCTCTGGTGCAGGAGATGGTTCGCCGCGGTGAGCTGACTCCCGATCAGGCGATGCACCATCCCAACAAGAACCTGATCACCAGAGCGCTCGGTATCTCCCATGAGGTTCATATCGATTATATCGAGGCTGAGTTCAGTAAAGGCGACGTCCTGCTGATCTGCTCCGACGGTTTGTCCAACTATGTCAGCAAGGCTGATATGGTGCGCACCGTCACGGAACAAAAAGGCGAATTACTCATTGATACATTGGTAGAGATTGCGAAACGCCACGGCGGTCATGATAACATCACCGTCACGGTAGTTTACTGAGGATTGGAGTGAGTCACATGGATAAATATACCGGTAAGAAGCTCGACGGCAGATATGAGATCCGTGAGTTGATCGGCGTAGGCGGTATGGCAAATGTATATCACTGCTATGATACGATCGACGCACGTGAAGTTGCGATCAAGATATTAAAAGATGAATTTTTGGACAACGAGGATTTTATCCGCCGTTTTAAGAACGAGAGCAAAGCGATCGCTGTATTGAATCATCCGAACATTGTCCGCGTCTATGACGTCAGCTTCGGCGATATGATCCAGTACATCGTTATGGAATATATCGACGGCATCACGCTCAAGGAATATATCGATATGCAGAAGGTGCTCGATTGGAAGGAGACCGTGCACCTTACCACCCAGATCTTAAAGGCGCTGCAGCACGCGCATGAGAACGGCATCGTCCACCGCGATATCAAGCCGCATAACATCATGCTGCTGCAGGACGGCACCATCAAGGTCACAGACTTCGGTATCGCGCGATTTTCCTCGAACGCGACCCGCACCATGACCGAACAGGCGATCGGTTCCGTTCATTACATCGCTCCCGAGCAGGCGAGAGGTGAAAAGACCGACGGCAAGACCGATATCTATTCCGTCGGTGTAATGATGTATGAAATGCTCACCGGCACACTGCCCTTTGACGGCGATTCCGCCGTGACAGTTGCGTTGATGCAGCTGCAGGCAAAGGCGAAGCGTCCGCGTGAGATCAATCCCGATATCCCCGAGGGTCTGGAAGAGATCACCATGAAGGCGATGCAGAAGGATCCGGAGGATCGCTATCACTCCGCTGTCGAAATGCTCAGCGATATCGAGCGTTTCCGCCTCAATCCGAGCATCCTGTTCCATTATACTTATCATACCGATCCCGCTCCCCCTGAGGATGTCCCCGAGGAAGATTCCAAAAAGGATTATGAAGATCCCGAAGCGGACGCGGAGGAAGTCTACTACGATGAGGATGTTCCCGTTCGCAGCCCCGTTCTCTCCGCTATCAAGGGTATCATTCTGGCGGCTGTGATCGCGCTGGTCGTTTTCGGCGGCGTCGCGGCATACCAGGGTTATATTTCCGCTCAGCCGAAGGAGATCGAGGTTCCCGATTTTACCAATATGACGCTGAGTGAGGCGAATGCCAAGAATAACGGTAAATTCAACTTCAGCTACATTAGTCGTTACAGTGACGATATTCCTGTCGACACCATTATCGAACAAAGCCCTGCCGGCGGTTCGAAAAAGATGAAAGAAGGCTCGACCATCGAGCTGGTCGTTAACTCTGCGGATACCTACATAGCCGTCCCTTATATCAACGGCGCTCTCGGCACGGAACAGATCCAGGCGACCATCGAAAAAGCCAACCTTGTACCCAAGATCCTGTATGTCGAAAGTGAACAGACCGCGCAGAAGATCGACGGCATTTATCCGCCTACCGGTACACAGGTGAAGATCGGTTCTCCGGTATATGTTTATGTCTCGAAGGGAGTTACCAAGCCCAGGTTTGTGATGCCCGATATCAAAGGCTATTCTGCCGAAAAGGCGGTCGCCGCGTTAAAAGAAGCAGGCTTTACTAACTGCAATGTGGAATATGACGACAGGATCGAGGCCGAAAAGGATGAAGTTGTCAGACAGAATCCGATGCAGGGCAGTGAGGTTCCTTCCGACTATGAGATTACTGTGATCTGTTCCAAGGGATCACAAAAAGAAAAGAAGGTAAACATCGAAGTCGATCTGCCTTCTGAGGTGACAACAAGCGTCAGTATGAAGGTGCTGGTTGACGGCGCGGTCGACAATGATAACTCAAAGGACGTTGTACCTTCGTACAGTCCCAAATATAAGATCACGGTCAAGGTCAAGGATGACGCTACTATTGTCGTCCTGCTGGATGATCAGCAGTACCGTGAGTATAAGGTCGATTACGCAAACAATTCTGTTTCTTTGGCGAATTCTTATCCGTATACCCCGAAATCGACGGATGCTCCCGCTACACAGGCGCCCGCCGCTGATGAACCGGAAGAAACTCCTTCCAATCAGGAAGAAGTCGGTGGATTAACGACAGGATAAATATGGATCGGAAAACAGGTATTATTATGAAAATCACAGGCGGCTTCTATTATGTAGAAGCCGCCGATAGTGTATATGAGTGTAAGGCACGCGGAGTTTTTCGCAAGAGAGGAATGACTCCATTGGTCGGTGACGTCGTCGATATCACGGTGCCTGATGACGGCTATTGCTCCATTGATCATATCCATGAACGCCGTAATTCTCTGGTGCGTCCGGCACTGGCGAATCTGGATAATCTGATGATCATCAGCTCTGTCAAAGAACCGGATGTGAATCTGTATTTGATCGATAAAATGACCGCCGCGGCTGTGAATAAAGAGATCACGCCGATCGTTGTTTTCTCCAAAAGCGACTTGGCGCAGACAGATGATCTGGTCGAGATCTATCGCAAGGTCAATATCCCGGCGTTCTCCTTTTCTTCGATTGATAACCAAGGTCTGGATGAGATCAAAGCGGTGCTCAAGGACAAGGTGACCGCTTTTTGCGGAAACTCCGGAGTAGGGAAGAGCACACTGCTCAACGCGCTGTTTCCCGAGCTGTCGCTCCAAACCGGAGAGATCAGCGATAAGCTCGGTCGCGGCAGACATACGACCCGTACGGTGGAGCTGTTCAAAAAACACGGCGGTTATATCGCCGATACTCCCGGCTTCTCTACCGTGGACATCGAACGATTTGAGCTGATCCGTAAGGATGAGCTGAAGTTCGCGTTTCCTGAGTTTGACGAATACTTCGGTACCTGTCAGTTCAATTCCTGCAATCATGTGTGTGAAAAGGGATGTCGGGTTTTGGAAGCCGTCGAAGAGGGGATCATCCCTCAATCTCGCCATGACAGTTACGTGAGGATGTATAACGAGGTCAAGGATATCAAGGAATGGCAGATCAATAATAAATAACAAAAATCGGGGCAGTTCGCGGTGAACTGCTCCGTATTGATTCTATGATATGATATTAGTTCTTTACGATCTCAACATAGAAGCATTCTGAATACCAAGGGTTGTAGCGGTTGATCCTGTACTTCGATGTATCGTAGCTGAATACATTGGCTGTGTTATTGTATGCGTTTTTTGTAGTGATCCTGACGACGTCAAGCTTGTTGTCGCTTGTATTGCTCGTGATACCGATACGAGACGAGGGGTCTATGTTATCAAAGATGCGGAAGATACATTTGGATGTTGTGTTCTCGCCGAGGAACGCGTTGGATGCCGTACCGTTGGTGAGCTTGTTGTTGATGATGGTCATCTTTCCGCTGATAATGGGATCGCAGGCGGATGTGTCGCCTTTTTGCGCGTATAGACCCGCACCGTTATTGACTGCCTTATTGTCTGTTATCTCAACATTTTCCAAAGTGAGGTAGTTCATGGAGTCACACCAGATCGCGCCGCCGTCGCAGCCGGCGCTGTTCCGGTTCAGCTTTGTGTTCGTTACGGTGAGCGGTACACACATTCCGCCGCCCCTGTATCCGAAGCAGATGCCGCCGCCGTTGGAGGTAGCCTTGTTATCGATGATCGTGCAGTTGTTGACCTCGGTGGTATAATCGCCGAATATCGCGCCACCCTTTGCTGCGCTGTTGGATTTGATCGTGCAGTTGTTGATCTTCATCACGCAACCCGTATAGATCGCGCCGCCGTTTTGTCCGGAGTTGTTCTCAAATACAGAGTTGTTGACCGTGACTCTCGAATCTTTGTTAAACAAAGCGGTGTTTTTGTTGTCGCGGAAGGTCGAATGATCGATGGTTCCGTCGGCGTTCATCTCTGTGACGATCGCACTGTTTGCGTTGTTGAGGAAGTCTGAGTTTTTGATTTTCAGATCGACATGATCGGCTCTCAGACCGGAGTCGGTCGAATCCTTCACGGTGATGTTATCGAGATTGAGCTTTCCGCCGCTGACGAGCAATCCGTTGATCGCGCCGCGATTTCCGGTGGAATCGATCACGCTTAAGGTGGCGTTGTCGGATTTGATATCAAATTTTTGGCGTTCGGAATGAATGATCGAATGACCGTTCAGATCGAGGGTTACGGTTTTATCTTTGACATACAGCGCGCCGCCGCTGAAGGTAGTACCGTCTTTGTAATAGTAGGTATCCGCGGAGAGGTTGTTGCTCTTCCAATCCTGCATCAGCTTCATGGTACCGCCGTTCTTGGAGACAGTTGCCCATGCGTCGCCGAAGGAGAACATATTCTTTGTCTTTCCGCCCACGGTCACCTGTGCTGCTGTCAGGTTATCGATCGTCTTCTTGGTGGTTTCATACGACTTGGCTACTGCTGTCGCTTTCTTTGTATACAGCTCCATATTCGCCTTGATCGATGACTGTAAGCTGTCCCTGGTCTCCTTGGTGATCGAACCGTTGTTGTAGTCGTAATCAGCCAGAGAATAGGACGCCATACAGCCGGACATCAGGTTGGTGTAGTACAAAGCGTACTGCTCAAGTGTCATATCGTTGAATGCTTGTGCGTCTTTTTTGACCAGATCGGCGTCATTGTTGTTTCCTTCACTTGTTTTGGAGAGTTCGAGATACTGATCGAATGAAGGCATCCCCTTTAAGCCTGACTGACCGTCGATGATCAGGTTACTCAGATCCTTGAAGTCTTTGGTGAAGTCTGAGTTTCCGTTAGTAGCGTTCACGATATTGATGTAATCCTGCGCGCATACTTTGTCTTCTTTAAATAACGCGATCTGCGTCATCGCTTCTTCGTTGTAGCCCTTTACGCTTGTCAAAATATCGGAAAAACGCTGCAGCTTGTTGATGTTCGACAGTTCCTTGATCTGACTGGACTGTTCGTTATAATGGGAATCTATTTTCTCGTTCAGCTCATTGATGAGGTTGACGATATCCTGAGTTGACGGCTCCTTTTCTTTTGTCGCGTCAGCATAGAACGTCTTAAACGCGCCAAACAGTCCGTTGGCTATGATGCCCGCGACAGGATTTGATTTGCCGACTAATGAGACCAGAGCGGATGCTCCGCTGAAGAAACCGTCGCTTACCGGCGAGGCAGATGCGGTGATCAACATAGTGGAGCCTACCGAGATCATCATGATACATGCCAAAATTGTAGCTATAATACGATGGGTCAATTTCATAGTTTCATCTCCTTGTTGATTGATTATGGGGTGCAATCTTTATGTTGCAACTACAGCATAACAAACAGACCGTGACAACACTTAGACAAAAATGTGAGATTTTTGAAAGTTTTTTGTTTTTATAAAAATATACTTGCAAAACCCATAAAAGTATGATAATATAATACTGCTTTGGGGGCGTAGCTCAGCTGGGAGAGCGCTTGAATGGCATTCAAGAGGTCAACGGTTCGATCCCGTCCGTCTCCACCATATTAATAAATTAAGGAGTTCCAATATGGGGCTCCTTAATTTGTTACTTATAGGAAAGTGGAGGCGGACGGGATCGAAGGCGAGAGTGCGAAGATGTAAGCGAAAGCGCACATCGCACGCAAAAACGCCATAGCATGGCGTTTTTATCGAGAGCGTAGATAAGACTTGGGGTCCCCGACACGCCCCGCGTGTTGGGGAGAGGAGGAGCCACGGAGCAAACAAGCCGTATTACACTTGATACGGCGATTAAGCGAAGTGCGCGACGACGAGGTGACGCTCCGAAGGCGGGGTAGAC
Organism: Ruminococcus difficilis; assembly: GCF_016680995.1. The sequence goes on from NZ_JAEQMG010000041.1 coordinate 58,941, forward strand.
AGTAACCTACAGAAATAACCCCCGTCCGTCTCCACCATATTAATAATAAAAGGGTACATCAACAGATGTGCCCTTTTATTGTTACTTATAGAAAGTGGAGAGGGACGGGATCGAAGGCGAGAGTGCGAAGATGTAAGCGAAAGCGCACATCGCACGCAAAAACGCCATAGCATGGCGTTTTTATCGAGAGCGTAGATAAGACTTGGGGTCCCCGACACGCCCCGCGTGTTGGGGAGAGGAGGAGCCACGGAGCAAACAAGCCGTATCATGCTTGATACGGCGACTAAGCGAAGTGCGCGACGACGAGGTGTCGCTCCGAAGGCGGGGCAGATAGCAATCTACAAAAATAACCCCCGTCCGTCTCCACCATATTAATAAATTAAGGAGTCCCGATATGGGGCTCCTTAATTTATTACCGACATAAAGTGGAGACGGACGGGATCGAAGGCAAGAGTGCGAAGATGTAAGCGTCAGTGTACATCCTACACCATATTACTTACTCAAATCGGAGCTCTTTAATATATTATGAATTTACAAAAATGTAATCTCATTTTTCTTTTACAGCCTTGATATTGGTATATTCTGTATGCTATAATGATTCAGTACATTGAGTAAGTATGACTTTTATTCATTAAGTAATGATAACAGAAACCAGAATACTGCTGAGATGATCTCAGTGATCAGGGGGAATTGACCATGCCTTTATGTATGGGGTGTTTAAATGAAATACCCGCTGCCGATTCGGTATGTAAAGTATGCGGCTTTGATAATTCCGAAAAACAGACCGCTCCGTTTTTACCGTTCGGTACCGTATTAAACTATAAATATGTAGTCGCGAGAAACCTGGAGACAAACGGTGAGAGCACCCGTTACCTCGGTTATGATAATAAGACCGGTAAGGTGCTGGCGATCCGAGAGTTTCTCCCGATGGGTTTGTTTGACCGCGGCGACGATGAGACAAAGCTTTTTGTCACCCCGCAGGATAAAGAGAGCTTCTCTCTGGCGATGGATGACTTCAAGAGCTATTATGAAACGCTCAATACGCTGACGGATAAGACCGCGATGATCAACATCGAGGATATCTTCACCGAAAATAACACCGTCTATGTTGTCGAAGAAAATGACGATCTTCTGCCGTTTACCGAGTATGTCGAGCACAACGGCGGTCATCTCGAGTGGGACGCGGCTCGTCCGCTCTTTATGCCGATCATCACACTGATCGAAAATATCCACAAGTTGGGTATCGGTCATTACGCGATCTCGCCCGCTAATTTATATGTTACCTCCGGCGGTAAGCTCAAGCTCGGCGGCTTCTCAACCGAGAACGAGCGCAAACGCGGTACGATGCTGAAATCTCAGCTGTACAGCGGATGTGCCGCGCCGGAGCAGTATATGGATAACCAAAAGTTGGACATCCCGACCGATATTTACGGTCTGACTGCCACGCTGTTTTACGCGCTGACCGGCAAGCTGCCCGCCAATGCCAAAGAACGTGAGAAGGATCCCAGACTGCTGATCAGTACCAATACCGTCAAGCGTCTGCCGCCTCATGTTGTGACCGCGCTCGCGAACGGCTTACAGATGAAGAGTGACGCGCGTATCGCTGATTTTGATGAACTCAGGGCTCAGCTCTCTGTTTCTTCAACCGTTCAGGCGATCCAGGATGAGATCTCCCGTACCGCCAGCATGACGCCGATCAAGCGCGAGGATGAAGAACAGCGTTCTCGTGTGAATCCTACGGTCGTCGGTTTGATCGCGACATTGGTTTCATTGCTGCTCTTTGCGGCGATCGGTCTGTTCTGGCTTCCGACCAATCCGCTGATGGGTCTGTTCACCAACGGTTCTACCGTTCCGGCTACCTTGGCGGCTCCCACCGAAGACTGGACGGGTCCCGTGATGGAGGATTATACCGGCAAGACTTTGGATGACGTCAAGGCTTCTTTCCAAGGAACGATCAAGGTCGACGCCGACGGCGCGTACAGTGACCATATCGAAAAAGGAAAGATCATTTCACAGGAGCCTGCCGCGGGTTCTCCGGTATACAGCGCCGGCAGTGACGCGGTCATCTATGTCCTGATCAGTAAAGGTCCCGAGCTCGTTGCGCTGCCCGATGTCGTTGATAAATCTTATACTGCCGCGGCAGAGGATCTGACTCGTCTTGGCTTTATCGCGTTACAGGAAGTGGAATACAGCGACACGGTTTCCGAGGGAAAGGTCATCGGTATCGCCGAGCACAGTGCGGGCGATAAGATCGAATCCGGCTCCGAGGTCACGCTGAAGGTCTCGTTAGGTAAGCAAAAGACAAGTTCATCTTCAAATTAAATTCCCTTCATCCTAAGAAATAACAGGTGGGTAATACGCTACCCACCTGTTGATTTTTATCGGTGATTCTGTTTTATAATTTCAGCTTGTGGATGCTGTTTTCCGCCTGCTGGATGACATTGAAGATCTCGCCCGCGGTATCGGGATAATCATCCGCCAGCTGATCAGGAGAAGCCGAAAGTTTCTCAAACGCTGTCAGATAACCGGCGCTGTCTTTGTCGGTCATGCTCCCGATATCGGTGTAATACTTGTCCATGACCGCGTACGCATAGCCGCTGTAAACCTCCTTGGGCACGGTGAAGAGCTCGGTCGGATTCTTCCGATTCGCCGAATACAATCTTCTGAACACGCGGTACAGCATGATCATGAAATAGTTGTTGATAGTTCTGTCGAGCTTGCGGTTTTTGGCGGTGGCGGCAAAGTCATAGATGACGTTGACCATGTTGGCAATCAGTCTGCGGTTGACCACCTGTGCGGCGCTTTGCTTGCGTGTGGATCTCTCAATGACCGGTTCGTTGATCTCATAATCACGATCCGCAGTCCTGCCGAGCAGGTAATCACAGCTGACATTATAATAATCCGCCGCTTTGACCAGAAAATCCAGACCGCATTCACGGATCCCTTTTTCGTAATGCGATAACAACGCCTGAGAGACGCCCAGTTCCTGAGCCGCCTGCTTTTGCGTGAGCTTCTTTTCTTTTCTCAAGAATGTCAGATTACGTGAAAAATCCTTGTTCATGGTATCGACCTTTCCGAGTTCGATCTATTTGTTTATACTATCAGTATAATACAGTTATTACCATTTGTAAAGTACGGAGGCAAAAATGCAATCCTATTATATCCATTTTATTCGCCACGGCGCGATCAGTCCGACCTTGCAGGGAAGGTATATCGGCACGACCGACGTTCCCTTGTCTGAAGAGGGGAAAGCAGCTTTAAGTAAGTTGGACGCGACTATGGACTATCCCTATGCAAAAGTTGTGTTTACTTCGCCTTTGAAGCGCTGTACCCAGACCGCCAAGATCCTCTATCCCCATATCACGCCGCTGACGATCGATCAGCTGATGGAATGTCACTTCGGCGAATGGGAGAATCATACCGCCGATGAGCTCAAGGGCGATCCCGCTTTTGCCAAATGGCTTGCGGGCGATAATGAGGTGAAGCCGCCGAGAGGGGAGAGCACTGCCGACTTTACCCGCAGGATCTGCGTGATGTTTGAAAGCATCGTCAACGGTCTGATGCAGACCGGCACGACCGACGCGGCGATCATCACCCACGGCGGCGTGATGAATATCCTGTTGGCGGTATACGGACTCCCGCAGGCAAAGCCTTTTGATTGGGCGTGTGACTGCGGCTTCGGCTACTCACTGCGTATCACACCCGCTTTGTGGATGCGGGATAAGGTCGCGGAGGTGTATCAGCGGATCCCGCTGGAGAGAAACGACGACGAATGACCTCGAAATTTGAAATCACACGAATAGTATACTTCATTTTTTCTGTATTTTGTAGATTATAACATTGTATTTTGCAGGATTATATGATAAAATGAAAGTGTATCGGCGTTCGATCTCTAAGATCCTTCTTTATCCCGGATCGGATGTCAGAGGAGTGTGATGACAATGTTATCAAATCTATTAGTCAGAATCGATTTATCCCGCAAGGATTTTTCAAAAGGTCAGCGTAAGATCGCTGATTATATCGAGGAGCATTATGACTCCGCCGCTTTCATGACTGCCGCCAAGTTAGGCGAGGAGGTCGGCGTTTCCGAAAGTACGGTCGTGCGCTTCGCGACCCAGATCGGTTATGACGGCTTTCCTTATCTGCAGAAGGCGATGCAGGAAATGATCCGCGACAAGCTGAATTCCGTCCAGCGTATCGAGGTGACCACCGGTCGTATCGGTGATTCCGACGTCGTCGAGAGCGTTCTGAATCAGGACATCGACAAGATCCGCCGCACCATCGATGAGGTGTCGCGTGAGGATTTCAAAAAGACCGTTGACGCGATCATCAACGCGCGTCATATCTATGTGTTCGGCGCGAAATCTTCTTCCTATATCGCGAACTTCTTTGCGTATTATCTGGATTTGATCTTCGGCAATGTTCATATTTTGAATTCAACATCAAAGACGACCACCTATGAAAAGCTGTTCCGTATCTCTGAGGAAGATGTGATGATCGGCATCAGCTTTCCGCGTTATTCCGCTATGGCGGTCGACGCGATGAGCTTTGCGCATGAGCGCGGCGCCGAAGTCGTCGCCATTACAGACAGTATGGTCGCGCCCGTTGTCAAGGACGCGGATGAAGTGCTGTTGGCACGATCCGATATCGCTTCGGTCGTCGATACATTGGTCGCGCCGCTGAGCCTGATCAACGCGCTGTTGGTGGCGATCGTCATCGAACGTAAGGAAGATATCAAAAAGACGTTTATCGATTTGGAAGAGGTGTGGAGAGAGCAGAATGTCTACGCCGGCAACCGGATCGACAGTACCAGATCATGAGTAATCAACAAACCGAAAAGATAAAAGTTTTGGTGATCGGCGCGGGTCCCGCGGGGATGATGGCGGCAGGCGCCGCCGCTGAAAACGGCGCTGATGTTGTCATCGTTGAAAAGAACCAACGTGTCGGCCGCAAGCTCGCCATCACCGGTAAAGGTCGTTGTAATATCACCAACTTCTGTGATAACGAGACCTTTATCGCGCATGTGACGGCGAATCCGCGCTTTTTATACAGCGCCGTCAACCGCTTTTCGTGCTATGATACCGTCGCTTTCTTTGAGGATCGAGGCTTGGCGACAAAGGTAGAGCGCGGCAATCGTGTGTTTCCCGTATCCGACAAGGCACTGGACGTCGTCGATACGCTGTATGAATATTTAACGGAGTTGGGTGTACAGTTCATCCATCAAGAAGTCAAAGGACTTTTGATCGAAAACGGCTCTGTCAAAGGCGTTCGTTTACAGGACAGAGATTTACTTGCCGACAAGGTGATCGTGACCTGCGGCGGCATGTCCTATCGCGCGACCGGTTCCACCGGCGACGGATATACCTTCGCAAAATCCGCCGGGCATACGATCACACCGCTTTTGCCGTCACTGGTTCCTTTGACAGCGGAGGATGAAGATATCTCTGCAATGCAGGGGTTATCCCTGAAAAATGTACGGCTTTCCGTGATCGATAATACGACTGATAAAGAAGTCTATTCCGATATGGGGGAGATGCTGTTCACGCATTTCGGTATTTCCGGGCCGCTCGTTTTATCCGCCAGCGCTCACATGCGCGCTATGTCCCCCGGACGTTATACGGCATACATTGATCTGAAGCCCGCTTTGGATGATTTTACCTTGGATAAACGCATCCTGCGTGATTTTGCGGAGTTTGCCAACAAGGATATCATCAACTCTTTGGGTAAGCTGCTTCCGAAAAAGCTGATCCCCATAATCATCGATCGTGCAGGGATCGCGCAACATACGAAGTGTAACACCGTTACCGCTTCTCAGCGTCAATCGCTGCTTTCGCAGATCAAACATTTCAGCGTGAAGATCCACGCGTTCCGTCCGATCAATGAGGCGATCGTGACCCACGGCGGCGTGGACGTCAAGGATATCGACCCGCGCTCGATGGAAAGCAAGCTGATCAGCGGCTTATATTTCGCGGGTGAGGTATTGGATCTCGACGCGTATACCGGCGGCTTCAATCTGCAGATCGCTTACTGCACCGGCAGACTTGCCGGAGAATCCGCCGCGCAAAGTGACTGAGAACCATTTGATAAACGATAATCATTAACTATATGAAGGAGAACACTATGTCTATCGCTATTGCTATCGACGGCCCCGCGGGTGCCGGAAAATCGACGATCGCGCGTCTTGCCGCGAAGGAACTCGGCTATATTTATGTAGATACCGGCGCTTTGTACCGCACCATCGGTCTGGCGGCTTTTCGACGCGGACTGACCGCTGAGAATAAGGAGCAGATCATCGCGATGTTGCCCGAGATCAAGGTGACGTTGGCGTTCAATGATTGTCAGGAGCAGATCGTACTGCTCGACGGTGAGGACGTCAGCGGTTTGATCCGCACGCCTGAGATCTCGATGATGGCGTCCGCTGTTTCCGCGATCCCCGAGGTCAGAGCCTATTTGCTTGATCTGCAGCGCGATATGGCGCATACCAATAATGTAATCATGGACGGCAGAGATATCGGAACGGTCGTTTTGCCTGACGCGAAGATCAAGATCTTTCTCTCGGCGTCACCCGAATGCAGAGCCCGCCGCCGCTATGATGAGCTTATCGAAAAGGGAATGGACGTCAAGTATGAGGACATCTTAACGGATGTGATCGCGCGTGATTACGCAGATTCCCATCGTGATATCGCTCCCTTAAAGCCCGCGGATGACGCGATCAATGTCGATACCTCGGGAGAGGATCTGGAGACCTCGGTCAATAAACTCTTAGGAATCATGAGGGAAAGACTATGAAAAAACGCAACCATTTTTACTTTTTTTGGAGAGCCTTATTATTGCCTTTCTTTAAGCTCAAATATCGCATGAAGTATATCGGCGCAGAAAATGTGCCGGCTGAGGGCGCTTATATCCTTGCGTCCAACCACACCCATGCGGTCGATCCGATCATCATGGGTATGGGGCTGAAACGTCAGGTCATGTTCATGGCGAAGGAAGAGCTGTTCAAGAATAAATTCGTCGGATGGTTTATCCGCAAGCTCGACGCCTTTCCCATCAGCCGCGGTAAAGCGGATACCGGCTCGATCAAGCATTTTGAAAAGGTGCTGGAGGAAGGTAACCTGATGGGCATCTTCATCGAGGGTACCCGCTCCAAGGACGGCGAATTCCTGCCTCCGAAAAACGGCTGCAGTCTGATCGCTTATGATACCAAGACCCCGGTCATCCCGGTTTGTCATACCAAGATCGGCTCACGCCTCTACTTCCATTACGGTAAACCGCTTTCTCTGGAGGAGATGGGCTTTGATAAGGGCGGCGCCAGAGAATTCCGCAACGCCAGCCGTATCATCATGGATCATATCAAAGCGATCCGCGAAGAGGACTTAGCCTCGACAGGAGAGAAGAATGGCTGATATCATCGTCGCAAAAACCGCGGGCTTCTGCTTCGGCGTGAACCGCGCTGTCAAGATCGCCTTTGATGTTGCCGACCGCAACCAAGGCGGATGCACCTTGGGGCCGATCATCCATAATAAAGAGATGGTCGCGGCATTGAATGACAGGGGAGTGGTATCGGTCGATTCCCTTGATGACATCCAAGGACGAGAGCCTGTGATCATCCGCTCTCACGGCGTCAAGCGATCGGTATATGACAAGCTCAACGAGATGGGCGTCGAGTACATCGACGCGACCTGTCCCTTCGTCGCAAAGATCCATTCCATCGTCTATGACATGAGTAGGCAGGGCTATACCGTACTGATCGCAGGTGATGAGAATCATCCCGAGGTACAAGGGATCCTCTCGAATTGCGTCAGCGAATATTATATTTTCAAAGACGTTGAGGATTTAAAAAAAATCTTCGATTTAATTCCCGAGGAGAATAAAGATCGTATTTGTATCGTCGCTCAGACGACTTTTAACGAAAAATTTTGGAAAAATTGTATAGTTTTTTTGAAAAAACTATGTACAAACGCCAAAGTTTTTGATACAATATGTAATGCTACGTCAAAGCGACAAGCTGAGGCTCACACCTTATCGGCAAAATGTGACTGCATGATCGTGGTAGGAGATCGCTCCAGTTCCAATACAAATAAGCTCTATGAGATTTGTAAAAAGAACTGTGAACATACCTATCTGATCGAGACGGCCGCTGAGCTCGATCGGGCGATGATCGCCGAGGCGAGGACCATTGGCGTAACAGCCGGCGCTTCTACACCGGACAGGATTATAAAGGAGGTACTGGATACAATGAGTGAAAACACTACATCCAGCGTAAACGAAACTGAGAACTTTGAGGAGATGTTAGAAGAATCTCTGAAGAGTTTAAACACTAATGAAAGGGTTATGGGTACTGTCGCGAGCATCACTCCGAACGAAGTGTATGTCGAAGTCGACGGCAGAAAGCAGACTGGCTTTATCCCATTTGACGAGTTATCATCCACTCCGATTCAGAGCGCCGATGAAGTTGTCAAGGTCGGCGATCGTGTAGAACTGCTGATTATGAAAACCAATGACGTCGAGGGTACCATCATGCTCTCCAAGCGCAGAGTTGACGCGCAGAAGGGCTTTGAGGAGCTGCAGAAGGCTTATGACGAGAAGCAGATCCTCACCGGTCCCGTTACCGAGGTCGTTTCCGGCGGCGTGATCGTTGTCGCAAATGATATCCGCATTTTCATCCCCGCTTCTCAGGCTACAATGGAGCGTGACGCTAACCTTGAGGATCTCAAGGGTCAGGAAGTCAAGTTCCGCCTGATCGAGATGTCTCAGCGCGGCAGAAGAAGAAAGATCATTGGCTCCATCAAGAGCGTTCTCCGTGACGAGTATGCCGCTAAGCGCGCAGAGTTCTGGGAGAACTGCGAGGTCGGCAAGGTTTATACCGGCGTTGTCCGCACACTGACTTCTTACGGCGCGTTCGTAGACCTCGGCGGCGTATCGGGCATGATCCACATTTCCGAGCTGTCCTGGCTGCGCATCAAGCACCCGAGCGAGGTCGTCAAAGTCGGCGATACCGTTGAAGTATACATCAAGGACATCAACACCGAGACCAAGAAGATCTCTCTGGGTTACAAGAAGACCGAGGACAATCCGTGGGTGATCCTCGAGAAGGATTATCCTGTCGGCACTGTTGTCAAGGCAAAGATCGTCGGTCTGACCGCGTTCGGTGCTTTCGCGAACATCATCCCCGGCATCGACGGTCTGATCCATATTTCTCAGATCTCCAACAAGCGCATCGAGAAGCCCGCTGACGAGCTTGCGATCGGCGATGAGGTCGAGGCTAAGATCACCGGTATCGACTTCGAGAAGAAGCGTGTCAGCCTGTCTATCCGCGCGCTGCTGCCCGAGGATGCTCCTGTTGCTCCCGCTGTCGAGGAGGAAGAGGATGAGGTCGTCGCTGTAGTTGAGCCCGACGCTGCTCCCGTGATCCGTGATCTCGAGGACGAGACTCCCGCTGAGGAGCCCGCACCTGTTGAAGAGGCTCCCGCAGAGGAAGCTCCTGCAGAAGAGGCGGTTGCCGAAGAAGCTGCTCCCGCAGACGCTGAATAATGAAACTTTTGACGGGTATCCGAAAGGGTACCCGTTATTTTCTTTTACGGAATTTTTTGATCCCGATAATCTGGTAAAATAATATACATATAATATAGTATAGGATCTGATAGTATGATGGAAACGATTACAAAAGATACCAACGCCGTGTTTACTCAGTTGATTGAAGCGGCGAAATTGCACGAGGGCTCCGTTGTCGTGCTTGGCTGTTCCACCAGCGAGGTCGGCGGCAGTCGTATCGGCACCCATTCGAGCATGGACATTGCCGCGGCTGTGTATGACGGCTTTTTTGACCTGCTCAAGGAAAAAGGCATCTATTTGGCGGCGCAATGCTGTGAGCACCTCAACCGCGCTCTGGTGATCGAAAGAGAGCTGGCGACAAAGTACAATATCCCGATCGTAAACGCGGTTCCTCAGCCGAAAGCAGGCGGGAGCAGCGCGACGACCGCCTACGCGCGCTTTGATGATCCGGTTTTGGTGGAGCATATCCAAGCGGACGCGGGCGTCGATATCGGCGGTACGCTGATTGGGATGCACCTTAAAGAAACCGCCGTTCCGCTCAGACTCCCGCAGAAGAAGATCGGGGACGCGTTCGTCGCGTCTGCCCGTACCCGCGCGAAGTTCATCGGCGGTGCTAGAGCCGTATACGACGAAGAGCTATTATAGGCGCGTGCGCCTTTTTGTTTGACTGCCGCTGCTTTGGAGGCAATCGCAATCGGATTATTTTGTGAATCAGAGGTACTGTTATGATGACTGCAAAAGATGAATTTATCAAGATTTATACGGAGAATATTACCCGCAAGGGCTCCGCGGAGCTGCTCGAGTGGATCCAAAAGACCGACTTCTTCACCGCTCCGGCAAGCACCAAGTATCACTGCGCCTGTGAAAACGGCTTGGTGATGCACTCGGTCAGCGTGTATAATACCATGATCGAGAAGCATTTTGACGAGGAAAACGATAATCCGGAGAGCTTTGCGATCTGCGCGCTTCTCCATGATCTGTGCAAGGCGCAGTTCTATAAGGTGTCCACCCGCAACGTCAAGAATGATGAAACCGGTCAGTGGGAAAAGGTGCCGTATTACGCCATCGAAGATACCTTTCCGTACGGTCACGGTGAAAAAAGCGTGTTTCTGATCGAGCGCTTCATGCGCCTCAAGCTCGATGAAGCGATGGCGATCCGCTGGCATATGGGCGGCTTCGACGATAATAACGGCTTCTATGTCAGTAATGCCTACGATCGTTATCCGCTGGCTGTCAAGCTCCATCTTGCCGACTTGGAGAGCACCTATCTCAGAGAAAAGGGCACCTCCGCCGTCAGAAGATAACAATCCTACTTGCCGAAAGCAAAGGATAGGAGAAGTATATGAATTTTGATGAAGCAAAAAGTAAGATCGCTCAGCTTACCAAAGAGCTGAACTATCATAATGATCGCTATTATAATCAGGATGATCCCGAGATCTCCGATTATGAGTATGACGCGATGCTGCGTGATCTCGAGAATCTGGAAGCGGAATACCCCGAGCTGATCGCGCCCGATTCACCCACGCAGAAGGTCGGCGGCAGTAAGGGTGAGAAGTTCTCGTCTGTTGTGCATACCGTGCCGATGGAGAGCCTGCATGACTCTTTCTCCGCGGATGAGATACGCGATTTCGACCGCAGGGTTCGTGAAGTCGTCGCTGAGCCCGAGTATGTGGTGGAGCCGAAGTTTGACGGCTTATCCGTCTCATGCGAGTATAAAAACGGCGTTTTTGTGCGCGGATCGACCCGCGGCGACGGCGTGACCGGTGAGGACGTCACCGATAACCTGATGACCATCAAAAGTCTGCCGAAGCGACTGAAAAACGCGCCCGCGTTCTTAGAGGTGCGCGGTGAAGTGTATATGTCGGTCGCGACGTTTGAAAAGCTGGTCGCCGAACAGGAGAACAACGGTGAAAAGCCGTTTAAAAATCCCCGCAACGCCGCGGCGGGTTCACTCAGACAAAAGGACAGCAAGATCACGGCAAAACGCAACCTCGATATCTTTGTGTTCAATATCCAGGCGATGGAGGGCTATGCGGTCACGACCCATGTCCAGTCGCTCGATTATTTGACCGAGCTGGGCTTTCCGACCGCGTTTTATCACAGCTATACCGATATCGATGATGTGCTTGATGAGATCGACCGTATCGATAAATCCAGAGGAGAATTGCCCTGCGATATCGACGGCGCCGTTGTCAAGCTGAATAATCTTGCCGATCGTGAGCTCTTGGGCAGTACCGCCAAGTATCCGCGATGGGCGGAGGCATATAAATATCCGCCCGAGGAAAAGGAGACTGAACTGCTCGATATCGAGATCAATGTCGGCAGGACAGGCGCGATCACGCCTGTCGGTATCTTCAAGCCTGTTTTACTCGCGGGGACGACCGTATCCCGCGCGACGCTTCACAATGAGGATTTCATCCGTGAACTCGGCGTGAGTATCGGCGACACGGTCAAGATCCGCAAGGCTGGTGAGATCATTCCCGAGGTACTCAGTGTCGTCAAGCATACCGAGGGCGCCGATCCGTATACCTTGCCCGAATACTGTCCTTCATGCGGCAGCAGACTTGTCAAGGAGGAAGGCGAGGCGGCGATTCGCTGTACCAACACCGAATGTCCCGCTCAGCTTCTGCGGCATCTGATCCATTTTGTTTCTCGTGACGCGATGGACATCGACGGCTTGGGCCCATCCTCTCTCGAACAGTTGATGAACGCGGGCTTGATCACGACCTTTACCGATCTGTATCAGCTCAAAGCGGAGGACGTCGCCAAGCTCGACCGCATGGGCGACAAATCGGCGGACAATCTGATCAGAGCGATCGACAATTCCAAGCACGCTGAGATCAATCGTCTGGTGTACGCGCTCGGGATACGCCACATCGGTGAAAAAGCCGCAAAGCTGCTTTGTGAGCACTTCCTCAGTATCGACAAGCTGTTTGACGCGAGTGTGGAGGAGATCGCGGCGATCGACGGCTTCGGTGAGATCATGGCGCAGTCCGTGTACGATTATTTCCATCTGGAGGGCACGGCGCATCTGATCGCTCAGCTCAAAGAACTCGGTGTAGAGATGAAGCCCCTTGAAAAGAAGGAAAAGACCGGCGGATTCATCGGCAAGACCTTTGTATTAACAGGAACCTTACCGACTATGAGCAGAAAAGAAGCGTCGCTTCTGATCGAGCAAAACGGCGGCAAAACATCTTCTTCTGTATCGAAGAAAACTGATTTCGTTCTCGCGGGTGAAGACGCGGGATCAAAGCTGACCAAGGCGCAATCCCTCGGCGTGACGATCATCAGTGAAGCGGAACTGCTTGAAATGATCCAACAGAATAACAAATGATCGATCGATCCCTGTCCTTTTCGGGCAGGGATTATTAATATATAATGGACAGACTTTTGCGGACAGGTTATATCCGACGACCTGTCCGCATAAATTTTACTATCATTGTCATTGAAGATATGTGACGATCAAAACCGAGTATGACTCAGGATGGTGAAAACGATGGATAAACAGAGTCTGGATTGTATTCTGGATAAAATGCCCGATCGGATCAGGATCCCGTTAGAACGCACTCGATCTGCGTATGAGGACAAGGCGACCGAGATCGTACTGCGCAGGGACGCGCCGATCTGCATCTATGAAAGAAAGCGGTTGCTTTACATAACGGAAAGTGGTTATCTGACTGATTCCGTATATGCGGAGAATTTGTTGACCGCTTCGGCAAAAGAGATAGAACAAACGGTTCTTCGACTGTGCGACTATTCTGTTTACGCGTACCAGAATGAGATCAACAGCGGTTTCATCACGATCGAAGGCGGCGTCAGAGTCGGCTTGTGCGGCAAAGCGGTGATGACGAACGGAGAGATCACCAATGTTCGTGATATCGGCACACTCAATTTTCGTATCGCGCGGGATATCAGCGGATGCGCGTCCTCGCTGATCGATAAGCTCGACCCGCTCGGCGGCACGCTCATTTGCGGTGTTCCGGGATCGGGAAAAACGACGCTCATACGGGATCTTGCTCGTCAACTGTCCTATCGGTATCGCGTGAGCGCCTTGGATGAAAGGGGAGAGCTGAGCGCTTTATATCGCGGTAAGGCGGGTTACTCACTCGGTTTATGTGATGTGTATACCGGTTATCCGAAGGGTCTTGCCGCAAATTGCGCGATCCGCAGTATGTCGTCCGAGATCATTATTTGTGACGAGATGGGCGATCAAAGCGACGTCGATCTGCTGCTGTATTCCATGCGGTGCGGCGTGGCGTTCATCGCGACGGTACACGCGTCATCGATGCAGGATCTCAGGCGCAGAGAGATCACCTCAAAAATGATCAATACCGGCGCGTTTCGCTACATCGTGTTTCTCTCTTCCAACGGTAATGTCGGGAAGATCGAAAAAATCTACGAAATGTGTGACGCGCGTGATTAAGCTGATCCTGTGTATCGTGATCCTGTTTTGCGGAGCGGTGATCGGGATCCATCTGTCGCAAAGACTGAGCCGCCGCAAGGATGTATTGACACAGTTCGAAGTGCTGTTTCATACCGCGATGATCCGTATGGAATACAACGCGGGCGATCTGTGCGAGGTGTTCTCCGATAACTTTGCGGGCTTTTCGTTTGAACACAGTATCCCCTTCGATATCCAGTGGCATCGTTTTATCGACGGTTTTTCCTATATGTTATCAAAGGAAGATATCGGAATGCTCACTTCTTTTGTGAAGGATCTGGGCACGGCGGATCGTGAGTCGCAAAGACAACATATCTGTTTATACGGCGAGCTGTTACGGGAGCATATCCGTGAGGCGCAGGATGAGATAGAGAAGAAAGCAAAAATGTACAGGATAATTCCGCTGTCGGTGGGGATGGTGATCTCTCTGATGGTGATATAGGGATGGAAAACTATGGATGTTGATATGATATTCAAGATCGCGGCGATCGGGATCATTGTCGCGATCCTCAATCAGCTGTTGGTACGCAGCGGCAGAGAGGAACAGGCGCTCTTGACGACGATCGCGGGTTTGGTGGTCGCGCTGATGATGATCATCTCGCAGATCAGCGAGCTGTTCACCACCGTCAAGAATACCTTCGGACTGTAGGCATGACCATCATTACCATCTGCGGCGCCGCAATCGTGACAGCAGTGCTGGCGGTCATGCTCCGATCCCAGAGTCCGCACAGCGCCATGCTGCTTTCTGTAGCCGCCGGAGCGATCATCATCCTCAGTCTGTTGAAGAATCTTCCTGACACGCTTTCGGGGATCCAAAGCGTTCTTTCCGACGGCGGTATCGATACGGCTGATATCGCGATCCTGTTGAAGGTGATGGGAATCTGCTTTGTCACGGAATTCACCTGCGATTGCGTCACGGAGGCGGGATTGCTGTCGCTGAGCACCAATATCTCTTTTGCGGGAAAGATACTGGTATTGCTGACGTCACTGCCGTTGTTTCAGAATATCATTTCCGTGATCACTACGCTGGGCAGTTGATATGAAGCGAATCGTGATAGTGATGATCGTCCTTTTTCTGATCGGATGCTTTTGCTTTAAATGTCATGCGGCAGAGTCGGCGATGTTTGAAGAAGATAAAAGTAAGATCGAAAGCGGCGTCGACGATCATACAAAAGGTGAATTGGAGCGCTTCGGTATTTCCGGGATCGATGACGTCGTGACCGACGGGATCGACAGCGGTTCGGTATGGCAATACCTGTCCGAATTGATCGCGGCTTACAGTCACGACCCCTTGGCGGCGCTGATCCTATTGACGGCGGTGTTACTGCTTGCCTCCGTCGCGGAATCCTATACCTTTTCTTTGCGCTATACGGAAACGAGAGATATCATGAGCGTTGTCGTCAGTCTGTTCATCTCATCGATCCTGATCAGTCCCGTGACGCAGTTGATCTCCTCATCACAGTTGGTGATACAGGGCGCATCTGCTATGATGACGGTATATTTGCCCGTTATGGCTGGGATGATGGTGTTCTCCGGTCACGCGATATCATCGGGCGGCTACTACGCGGCGGTGATCACCGTGTCACAGCTGATTTCAAGACTCTCTGCGACGGTATTCACACCGTTGTTAACGGTGTTTCTGTCATTATCCGTCAGCGCGAGTATCTCGTCACGTGTTCGGTTGGGCGGGTTCATCGAGTTGGCGAGCAAGGGCTTCAAGTACGGGATCGCGCTGATGATGAGCATATTTACAGCGGTGATCGGGCTCAACGGCGCCTTGTCGGGAGCGGCGGACAGCGTCGCGAATAAGGCGGCTCGCTTCGGACTGAGCTCCTTTATCCCGCTGATCGGATCGTCGATCGCCGAGGCGTACAGCGCGATACAAAACAGCGTGAGCGTTCTGCGGTCGGGAGCGGGCGTATTCGTCATCATCGCGCTCTTTGTCAGCTTTGCGCCGCTGATCACCCAAAGCGTTTTATGGTCGATCACCCTTTGGATCGCGAAAAGCATCGGGGAGATGCTGTCGGTCACATCCGCCTCGTCCATCATCAACGCGTTATCTCAATTCATCTCGGCACTCAGAGCTTTGTTGATTGCCGTGATGACGGTCTTTATCATTTCGACGTCCATCATGATGTCATTGGGAGGCAGGACATGAACGGGATCCAAGCGATTTGCATGACGCTGTGTTATACCTGTGTCGCGGTCAGCATGATCACCGTTCTGATCCCGCAGAAACGAACGCGCCGTGTGATGAGCTTTGTTGTCGGACTGTTTTTTATCAGCACCTTTATCACCGCAATGTCGGCGCAGATAAACGCGATCGATCTGAGGACGCCGGATATCAACGAGATCCCGATACCGACCTATGAGGAAACAGATCCGCAGGATGCGGTCGCACAAATGACAGCCGATCATCTGACACAGGCGCTGAACGAGCTGCTCAATAATGAAGGGATATTCCCGCGGGATATCCGGTTGACATTGAAAATATCCGACGAGGGCAGAATATCTGTTGTACGTGCCGACATATACATAAGTGAAAAGGATAAGGACAAAACGCCTGAGATCAAAAGTATCATATACAGGAATATTTCAAAGGAGCCTGAAATACATGTTACAGGGGAAGAAGTTCAGCAAATGGCTGAGCGATAAACGTGTCGTCATGATCGCTGTGATCATCGGAACGGTAGCAGTACTGCTGATCGGGTTATCATCATTCATCGACTATTCAGGCGGTGAAAAGGATAATTCGGAGAAATATGCCGCCAAAACCGAAGCGCATCTTCTGGAGATCATCTCGCACATCAACGGGGTGGGGGAGGCGAAGATCTTTTTGACGATGGATAACAGCGGAGAAAACGTCTATTTGAAGAACACCGATACCAAAACGAAAAGCATTGAGCCGAAGGTGCGCGGCGTGGTGGTGGTATGCGACGGCGGCGACGATCCGCTGGTCGTGTCCCGTGTGCTGGACGCCGTGACAAAATCGCTGAATATCAGCTCAGATAAAGTATGTATCACAAAATGATATATGTTGAGATCGGACGCGTGCGTCCTTTTTCTCGAAATGACGAATCTATAATAAAAGGTGGAGAAATATGAAAATCAAAAAGCAACATGTATTGGCGGCGGCACTGGTATTGGCTCTCGGAGCGGCAGTGTATCTGAATTGGCAATTCTCGGGAACGCCTTTGATATCATCGACATCAAAGGAATTGGGAGCCGCGACCTATGTCAATAATGACGCGTCGGCAACAGCGGATGAAGTGGATTCGGATTCCGTATCCGAAATGACGCCTCAGGCAAAGCTCGCTCAGGCTAAGACCGAACGGACGCAGGCACAGGATAAAGCGCTGGAAGCGGCTGAAAATGTCCTGTCGCTGTCGGACAGCTCCGAGGACGCGAAAGCGGAAGCGGTCAAAGCCGCCAACGTCATCGAGCAACGGATATTGGCGCAGAGCAATATCGAGGGCATATTGACCGCCAAGGGCTATCTCAGCGCTGTTTGCTACATCTCGGATTCCGGCTGTACGGTAACCCTGCTGTCGAGTGAGATGACCGATGACGCGCCGATGATCATCAAAGAAGCGATCATGTCACAGTCTGAGATCGAGTTCAATAACATCGTTATCATTGATGTATAGAAAAATCCGTTCGTTTCAGATAGTTGAAAAAGCCTCCCTTTGGGAAAGGGAGGTGCCGAGGTACGAGGCGGAGGAATTGCATTAATTGACCGACCGTAGGGAGATTATTTCAGGCTCCCTTTGGGAAAGGGAGCTGTCTCCGAATGGAGACTGAGGGATTGCATTAATTGAACGACCGTAGGGAGATACGGTATATATTTTGTTGTCTATACGACAGTAGTACATAAAAAGAAACGGACGGGATTCCCGTCCGTTTGCTGTTATTGTAACATTTTTAAGATCTCTTCCTGTACATCCGATGCGGTGAGATCCGATTTCCTTTTCGCCGTATTGAAGTCGGTACCGTTGATCCTGTCATAGCTGTCCGCGTCAACGATGATCAAAGCGGATCTCGGAGGAACAAGCGTATCTTCTTCAAAGCGATACAGCGCCTGATCGGACGCTTCGGTGTCGTTCGCGATCACATACCATTTCTGCGGCAGCTCATATTGTGATTTGATCTGCGGCACACAGGGTTTGTCGGAATTGTTGATGATCACGCTGAACATACGCCATTCATTTTCGGCGTCGTTCTTCAACGTCAGGGAAAGGCTCTGACCGTTATAGACGATGTAACCGTCGTTGACCGCCTTGGTAGTGCAGTCACGCAGGGGAGAGAACGCCTTGCGGATCCTGATCAGCCCTTTGTAATATTCGACAAGCTCATTGTAGCGAACGGTGCGCGACCAGTTGATGGAGTTGATCGAATCGGGAGATTTGTAGGAGTTATGATCGCCCTTCTTTGTTCTGGCGAATTCTTCACCCGCCATCCAGAAGGGAATTCCCAGGGAGGACAGGATCAGGGTCGCGGCGAGCTTGTTCTGGCTGATATATAAGCTGTCGGTGGTTTCGAAATCATCACACCAGTTGGATTTGAGGATCTTATCCCAGAGGGAAAGATTATCATGCGCGGACGCGTAGGTGATACACTGGGAAGGCTCGTTCGCCCAGTTGCCGAAGGTCACGGAAGAAGCGCCCATCATACCGGCGATCACATTATACGCGCTGTGGGTCGAGCCCTGGATAAAGCCCTTGCTGTCATCATCGGAGCCGCCCTTGATGCCGTGACGCATATCGTCGTTGAACATACCGATGCGGGTCGAGAGCTTCTTGGCATTTGCTTTGTTGGAGCAATCCTCACCGGAGATACCGTTCTCACCGTCGTTCGCGGTCCACGGCTCACCGTACATCAGGATACGTCTGTCGATCTGATCGAGCGCCTCACGGATCAGGTTCATGGTCTCGATATCGTGGCAAGCCATGAGATCAAAACGGAAGCCGTCGATATGATATTCGTTCGTCCAGTAGCACAGGGAGTCGATCATGAACTTGCGGAACATGGTCTTGTCGCTGGCGGTGACGTTACCGCAGCCGGAGGAGTTGAGGAACTTGCCGTCCTGCATACGGAAGTAGTAACCGGGCACGGTCCGTTCAAAGGGAGAGTGCGCGGTAGAGTAAACATGGTTATAGACAACGTCCATGATTACGCCGATGCCCTCGTCATGCAGCGCCTTGACCATTTCCTTGAATTCTCTGATACGCACCTCACCGTGATACGGATCGGTGGAGTAAGAGCCCTCAGGGACATTGTAGTTCACGGGATCATAGCCCCAGTTGTATTCAACACCGGTCATCTCGTTGACGGAACCGAAGTCGAATACGGGGTTGAGCTGTACATGTGTGATGCCCAGCTGTTTTAAATAGTTCACGCATGTCGGATAGGAGGTAAAGGGAATGTAGGTGCCCTTTTCCGTGAACGCGAGGAATTTTCCGCGATGCGCTTTGTTGACGCCGGAGGTGTCGGAGGATGAGAAGTCACGTACATGAACCTCCCAGATGATCGCGTCATTCGGCTTTTCGGGCAGGACATGATGATCGTTCTCCCAACCCCAGGGATTGGTTTCCAAAAGATTCACGACCTCGGAGCGCTGAGAGTTCACGCCTACCGCCTTGGCGTAGACGTCCTGTGTCTCGTGTGTGCCGGATTCGGTCTTGATAACATAGGTGTAGTAAATGTGATTCAGATCGCCGTCAACGGTGGTCGACCATACGCCGGTCACCGCGTCATACAGCATCTGCTTGATGCTCAGCACCTGAGCGCCGTCCTCATAAAAAGAGCCGGTGGAATATAGCTTTAACAATACCTGCTCAGCTGATGGAGCCCAAACCTTAAAGGTGGTGCTCTCTGGCGTATAGGTATAGCCTAAATCATTGCCTTCATATGTGTTGTAGATCTCAGATTTGTTGGAATAAAATGCGGTAGTACCCACTTCAAAAACCTCACTCTATATCTATTTCTTCGTATACTTATTTTAATGCGTACTTTATATTCTATCATCAAATAAACGTGTTTTCAACCAAAAGTTAAGACTTACCAAGATATCTATTAAATTCTGTTCTATTCAATAAGAATTCTGTAGAGAAATTGTTGAATCTGTCAAATTTAGAATGTCTGTTTTTTATCCTCTTTGTTATAATTTATGATTGTTGATTCGCGGCGTTCCGATATTTACAAAGATAAATGATTATGTTATAATAAATTGACATAATGATAAGCCGAAACGAGGGGTTTTTATGTGTGAAGAAAACAATACCGCGAATCAGGCGCGCAATGACATTTCCCGCTACAAAATGCGTGAACAGGCGTTCATTCTATGCTTTGAATCGCTGTTCTCCGACGCGGATATCGACGAGCTTGCCGATAATGCCGGCGACGCGCGCGATGAGTTTTTGAGCGACTACGCGATCAACTGCGTGAAAGGGATCAAAGAGCATCAGGATCAGATCGATGAAAAGATCGCTTCCAACCTGAAATCCGGATGGAAGCTCAACCGCATCTCCAAGGTCTCTCTCGCCATCATGCGTGTCGCGATCTACGAGATGATGTATCTGGAGGATATCCCCGTTTCGGTGTCGATCAACGAAGCGGTAGAGCTCTCCAAAAAGTATGCCGCGGAGGATGACACCGCGTTCGTCAACGGCGTACTCGGCGCAGTGGCAAAAGCGCTATGAGCATGTATCTCGGGATCGATACCAGTAATTATACGACGTCGGTTTGCCTGTATGACAGCGACAGCGGCAAGGTGATCTCAAAACGAAAGCTGTTGCCTGTCAAAGACGGTGAACTGGGACTTCGACAGAGTGACGCGGTGTTTCACCATGTACAGCAATTACCGGCATTGTTTGAAGAAGCCTTCGGCGATTTTTCCGATCGGATCAAGGCGATCGGCGTATCCTACGCGCCGCGTACCGAAAAAGGCTCCTATATGCCGTGCTTTACGGTCGGAACGACGGCGGCGAGTATCCTGTCCTCCGTATTGAAGGTGCCTGTATACCGCTTTTCCCATCAGCAGGGTCATATCGCGGCGGCGTTGTACAGCGTCGATCGCTTGGATCTGCTTTGTCAAAAGCACATCGCTTTTCATGTCAGCGGCGGTACGACCGAGGCATTGCTCGTCAATGGCTCGGATGATTTTCTCTCCACTGAGATCGTCGCAAAGACGCTCGATTTGAACGCCGGTCAACTGATCGACCGTGTCGGCGTGATGCTGGGATTGTCTTTTCCGTGCGGTAAAGAGCTCGAAAAGCTCGCTGATCAGTGCGATGAGAAGATCAAAGTCCGTCCGACCCTTAAAGGATTGGATTGCTGTCTGAGCGGCGGTCAGAATATCGCCGAAAAACATCAAAAAGAAGGCAAAAGCCCTGCGTATATCGCGCGCTTTACCATGCTCTTTATTTCCTCGGCAATCGTTGAGATGAGCAAAAGGATCCGCGACAAATACGGCGATTTGGAATTAGTCTACGCAGGCGGCGTGATGTCCGATCTGATCATTCGTGATGAATTGAGATCACTGCACGACTGTGTGTTTGCGTTGCCCGAATTTTCCAGTGATAATGCCGCGGGTACGGCGGTACTCGCTTCTGTAAAGGATCGATCATGATAACACCTACACCGAAAGTCTATTCTGTTTCGCAACTCAACGCGCGTATCGCGAATCTGATCGCGTCCGATGAAGAACTGCAAATGATCTTCATCGAGGGCGAGCTGTCGAACGTCAACATCAATTCAAAGAGCGGACATATGTACTTTTCGCTCAAGGATAAAAACAGCGTGATTCGCGCCGTGATGTTCTCATGGGCAGTGCGTAATCTGCGTTTTCGTCCCGAGGACGGGATGAAGGTGATCATGCGCGCGCAGGTCACCGTTTATGAGCCGAGCGGTCAGTATCAGCTGCGCGTTGAGGATATGCAGCCCGACGGCGTAGGGGTACTGGCGATGCAGTTTGAGCAGTTGAAAAAGAAGCTCGGCGCGGAAGGGCTCTTTGCCGAGGAGCATAAAAAGCCGATCCCCGCGATTCCGAAAACAGTCGGCATCATCACGTCGCCTACCGGTGCGGCGATCCGCGATATCATTGATATTATCGGACGACGTTTTCCGTGTGTCGATCTGGTGCTGGCGCCCGTATTGGTACAGGGTGAGGGTGCTCCCGCACAGCTGACCAACGCGATCAACCTGTTTTCACAGAGTAAAGCCGCCGATGTGGTGATCATCGGCAGAGGCGGCGGTTCGATGGAGGATCTGTGGGCGTTCAACGATGAAGGGCTCGCCAGAGCGATCTATGCCTGTCAGGTGCCTGTCATCTCGGCTGTCGGTCACGAGACCGATACGACGCTGTGTGATTTTGTCAGCGATCTGAGAGCGCCGACGCCATCCGCCGCGGCGGAGCTTGCGGTGCCGAATCGATTTGATCTTTTGGAAAATGTCCAAAATTTGTTCCGACAGGGTATCGCCGCAATCAACACCCAATTCGAGTTCAAACAAGCCGAGATCGATAAGCTGTCCCAGATCACGGCGGCACATTCTCCGCTGGATGAAGTGGAGAAAGATTTGGAATTGGTCAATTCATTCGCGGTGCGCGCCGCCAACGCGGCAAATCATTCGCTGGACACCGCCACCGCTCAGGCGAATGAGCTGTTTACGAAGGTAGAAGCGCTCAATCCCGTGGCGGTATTGAAACGAGGATTCGCCTATATCACTCATGATGAAAACAATGTCAGCTCCGTTGCGGACGTCAAAAGCGGCGATCTGCTCGATATCACCGTCAAAGACGGCAAGTTCCAAGCTGAAGTAAAGTAGAGGAAACCATGTCATTCACACACCTGCATGTTCATACCGAATACAGTTTATTGGACGGCGCCTGTCGGATCTCCCGCCTGGTTGAACGGGCAAAGGAGCTCGGACAGGATGCCCTTGCCATAACCGATCACGGCGTCATGTACGGTGTGATCGATTTTTATAGGGAATGTAAAAAGCAGGGGATACGTCCGATCATCGGCTGTGAGGTCTATGTCGCGCCGCGTTCCCGCTTTGATAAAACCTTTGAGCTGGACAGGGAATATTATCACCTGATCCTGCTGTGTGAGAATCAGACCGGCTATCAGAATTTGATGAAGCTGGTGTCGCTCGCGTTCACCGACGGCTTTTATAACAAGCCTCGTGTGGACTATGAGCTATTGGAAAAGTACCACGAGGGCTTGATCTGTCTGTCCGCCTGTATGTCGGGTGAGGTGCCGAAGCGTATCCTCGCCGATGATGATAACGGCGCGTTGGAAAAGGCGCGGTATTATCAAAGCGTGTTCGGCAAGGAGAACTACTTCATCGAATTGCAGGATCACGGGATCAAAGAGCAGGAAAAGCTGAATTACAAGCTCAAAGAGATCGCGAAAGCCATCGGCGCGGGTCTGGTCGTCACCAACGACTGCCATTATATCCGCAAAGAGGACAGCAATCTGCACGATATCCTCCTGTGTATCCAGACCAACAGCACCGTCAAGAATAAAAAGATGGGCTTCGAGACCGAAGAATTCTACCTTAAAAGTGAGGAAGAGATGCGCGCCGTATTCGGCGATCTGGACGAAGCCTTTGAGAATACGACCAAAATCGCCGAGCGCTGTCATGTGGAATTTGAGTTCGGCAACCGCAAGCTCCCCGATTTCAAAACGCCCGACAACGAAGATCACTATGAATATTTCCGCCGCTTATGCTATGACGGTTTGTACCGACGTTACGGCAAGAATCCCGATCGGTCGCTGATACAGCGCCTTGATTATGAAATGTCTGTGATCCGCAAGATGGGCTTTGTCGATTACTTTTTGATCGTCAATGATTTCGTTCAGTACGCCAAGAGCAAGGATATCCCCGTCGGACCCGGCAGAGGCTCGGGCGCGGGCTCCTTATGCGCCTATTGTATCGGCATCACCGGCATCGATCCGATCAAGTATGATCTGCTGTTTGAGCGATTTTTGAACCCCGAACGCGTCAGTATGCCTGATTTTGATATCGATTTCTGCAAGGATAGACGTTCGGAGGTCATCGACTACGTCATCCGCAAATACGGCGAGGATCACGTAGCGCAGATCGTCGCCTTTGGTACCATGCAGGCACGCGGCGCGGTGCGCGACGTCGGCAGAGTGCTGGAAATCCCATACGCGACAGTCGATAAGATCGCTAAGATGATCCCGTTCAGTCTGGATATGACGCTGGATAAGGCACTGTCGCTGTCCGCTGAATTACGCCAAAGCTATCATCAGGACGCGACCGTCAAGCAGATCATCGATATCGCGCGTGCCTTAGAAGGCGTGCCGCGCCATATCACCATGCACGCGGCGGGCGTCGTCATTACCGATCAGCCCGTCAGCAACTATGTTCCGCTCGCAAAGTCCGATGAAGCGGTCATCACACAGTTCACGATGACCACGCTGGAGGAGCTCGGTCTGTTGAAGGTTGATTTTCTCGGACTGCGTAACCTGACCGTCATCCATGACGCAGAGACCATGATCCGCCGTACGGAACCGCATTTCCGGGTGGAGCATATCGATTACGGCGACAAAGCGGTCTACGCGATGATCTCCACCGGCAACACAGACGGCGTATTTCAATTTGAAAGCGGCGGGATGAAGAATGTGCTCGCTCAGCTCAAGCCCGAACGGTTCGAGGATTTGATCGCGGTCATCTCCTTGTACCGTCCCGGTCCGATGGATTCGATCCCGACCTACATCCGCAACCGCCATAATCCTAAGCTGATCACCTATAAGCACCCGCTGCTCGAACCGATCCTGAACGTCACCAACGGCTGTATCCTTTATCAGGAGCAGGTCATGCAGATCTTCCGCTCACTGGCGGGTTATTCTCTCGGACGCGCGGATATCGTTCGACGCGCCATGAGCAAGAAGAAGCACGATGTGATGGAGCGCGAAAAGCAGATCTTCATCCACGGACTGGCGGATGATAACGGCACAGTTGAGGTGGAGGGATGTCTCAGACGCGGTATCGATGAACAGACCGCGCTGTCGATCTTCTCCGAGATGGAGAGCTTTGCCTCTTACGCGTTCAACAAAAGCCATGCCGCGGCATATGCCGCCTTATCCTATCAGACGGCGTATCTGAAATGTCACTATCCGCGCGAATATATGGCGGCGCTGTTGTCATCCGTGATCGAAAGTCAAAACAAAACCGCTGTGTATATCGGCGAGTGTCATCGGCTGGGTATCTCCGTGCTGCCGCCGAGCGTTAACGAAAGCGACAGCAAATATACCGTTTCCTCTGGTCATATCCGATTCGGTCTGTCCGCGGTCAAAAATCTCGGATTGGCGTTCATCGACGCGATCATCTCCGAGCGCAGGGTAAGACCGTATCAGTCGTATTATGATTTTTGCAGACGACTCAACGGAAAAGGGCTGAACGCCCGTTCGCTCGAAAGCCTGATCAAATGCGGGGCGTTGGATCATCTTGACTGCAACCGCCGCCAGATGCTTTCCGTTTCCAAAACCATTTTGGATGATCTGGAATACGAACGCCGCCGCGGTGGTGGAGCGGGTCAGATCTCGCTCTTTGATATGGGCTCACAGGGCGGACAGAATGAGATCGCCATCCCGGATCTGGAGGAATTCCCGCTGATCGAGCTGTTGAATATGGAAAAAGAGATGGCGGGCATGTACCTCAGCGGTCATCCGATCGATGAATACGCGCCGTTCGCGAAATCCGTGAACGCGGATAAGATCAGCGATATCATGAATACCGAAGAGGGCAGATACCGCGACCGTGCCAAGGTCAGGCTGATCGTGACCGTCAACAAGAATAAAACACAGCTCACCAAGAACAATAAGATGATGGCATTTGCCGACGTCGAAGATCGCTACGGTACCTGTGAGATCATCATCTTTCCGAACGTGCTGGAAGAATCCCGTGACGCGCTCTATGCCGGCGCCGTGATCGATGTAGAGGGCACGTTGAGCTTGAAGGAAGAGGAAGAGCCGCGGGTCTTGGCGGATAAGATTACCGCCTTACCGCCCGCGAGCGAGCTTACCGTATCGGCACCCGCGCCGAAAAAAGCGCCGTCCAATGTGATCGACCCGCGTCGACCTCAGACCTTATATCTCAGGATCCCGTCTTTGGAGAGCAGAGAATACCGCAAAGCAAAGAATCTGTTAGAGATCTTCGGCGGCAATACCCGTGTCGTCTTTTATCTGAGTGAAACCAAAAAACAGCTTTTGGCGCCTAAGAGTCTGTGGACGGCCCCGAATCCTACGATGCTCGGTGAATTGGGCTATCAGCTCGGTGAAGAGAACGTTATATTGAAATAATTAATCGGGAACGATGGAGTGTTTGATCACTTTGTTCCCGTTTTTTTTATGAATTTTGGATTAATACTTGATTCTCAGGTGTTATTTGTATTATAATATACCGTGTATTTATTCTTTTTCTAAAGAGGAGGAACTATTATGGCTAAATCATTAGCAGTTTTAACAAGCGGCGGCGACGCGCCGGGTATGAACGCGGCGGTCAGAGCGGTAGTCAGAGCCGGTATCTACAGCGGCTTTACGGTATATGGCGTATATAAGGGCTACAACGGCTTATTGAACCACGACATCAAGGAGATGAATCTTCGTTCTGTATCCGATATCCTCAGCCGAGGCGGTACGATCCTTTTTACAGCGCGCAGTAAGAAATTCATGCAGGTCGAGTATCAGCAGCAAGCGGCGGATTACTGCCGTTCTCTCGATATCGAAGGTCTGGTCGTCATCGGCGGTGACGGTTCCTTCAAGGGCGCCAGAGCACTTTCCAACGCGGGCATCCCCTGCGTCGCGCTCCCCGGTACCATCGATAACGATATCGCCTGCACCGACTATACGATCGGTTTTGATACGGCGATGAATACCGCGGTCGAGATGATCGATAAGATCCGCGACACCGCGCAGAGCCACGATCGCTGCTCCGTTGTTGAGGTCATGGGTCGTCACTGCGGCGATATCGCGCTGGAGACCGGTATTGCGGTCGGCGCTACCGCGATCATCGTTCCCGAGATCGAATATGATCTGGAGCGTGACGTTATCTCCCGCATCTACGAGCAGAAGGATACCGGTAAAAAGCACTTTATCGTTATCGTAGCCGAAGGCGTCGGCGGATCTCAGGAGATCTCGCATTACATCCAGCACCGCACCGGCATCGAGACACGCGCTACCATCCTCGGTCACGTACAGCGCGGCGGTTCGCCGACACTGCGCGACAGAGTCATGGCGACCAAGATGGGCGTTGCGGCAGTCGATCTGCTTGCCAAGGGCGTCGGTAACCGCGTCATCGCTTCTCACGAGGGCAAGATCGTTGATTATGATATCACCGAAGCGCTCGATATGCCGCGTAAGTTCAACAACGAGCTGTATGAAGTCGCTATGAAGGTTTCCATCTGATTCTTTCTCAGAGGGTTACAGATCAATTATGGGTATTCAGTATTTTTATAACTTTTGTCTTACTCAGGTCGATGATACCGATCTGAACAGCGATATCCTCACCGCGGTCAGAAAAAGCTATTTCTCCGATTTTGAGAGGATCCGTGACAGGATCACCTATGACAGTGAGGGTATTTCACTGCTGTATGATTATTGTATCGAACGCAACAAGCCCTTGCAGTGGACGGTCAAGCGACCCGGCGGCGCTGTGGTTCAGGAGGTGCTTCCTTCGGATAACGGCAAGTATTATCTTTGCTGTTATCAGGAAGACAAGCTCTTTAAACGCCTGCTTTTCAGTAAATTCCATACCTTATTAAAGGTGGAATATATGGATGAGAACGGCGCTGTTTGCCGCTCCCTTGAGCCGCGAAAGATCCAGGGTGGATTATGCTTGTTGTATAAAGATAACGCTTTGGAGGAGCCGGTGGCGCTGTTTGCCGCTCCCGAGGTGTCGGAAAAGCCGGTGCGTGAGGAATTGAACGCGGCGTTTACCGATTATACCGCGATCGCCTCGACAGATGAAGGAGTCATTTGGTTCCTGTCCGATTCTCAGCTCTCTCATTATCGTGAGTTTGTCGATCTGGTCAGGACGGGCGTTGCGCAGATGATCGAAAAGAGCTATGTCGATGACGCCGCTCCTTTGTATGAAAAGATCAACGCGAAGGATTTCAACATCAAGCGCAATCTTTCGGCATCCTTGGATATCGCTGACGCAAAGCCATTTATCACGCCTGCTGTTCCCGATGTACCGATCGAGGACGTTATGGCAACGGATCAGAGCTTTGCCGATATCGATAACGGCTCCGATCAAGAGCCTTTCGATGTGCCTAAGACAGAGAATCCGGAAGAAACACCGAAGGATGATCCGACGGATAAAGCGGCAAAGCCGGATAAGCAGATCATGGCGGACGGCGCTGTATACAGTTATTACGGTGAGCTGGACGACAACAATAATCGTTCCGGATACGGCAGAACCGTGACCGATCTCGGCCGCACTGCGTATGAGGGAGAGTATCGTAACGATAAGCGATCCGGCAAGGGCGCCTATTACTATATGGACGGCACCCTGTGCTACAGCGGTGATTGGTCTGAGAATGTGCGACATGGCGTCGGCGTCGGTATCAGCGCAAAAGACGGTTCCATGCACATCGGCAAGTGGGTGAATAATAAGCCCGAGGGCAATGGTGTGCGCGTAGCGGCTGACGGCAATGTCAAATTCGTATGCAAGGAGCTGTCCGACGGTACTACCGCTTTGATGAATTATCTCGACAATGATACGGTCGTGATAACGAAATATGATAAAAGCGGCGCGAGGATCTCGGAGAAAATCATTTCTCTGGCTAACGAATAAATAATAAAGAATTACGGTGCGGAGTGTCAACATTCCGCACTTTTTCTATGGGTTTCTTTATTGATCTTTCATTTTTTCCAAGCGTTGGTATATATTTCAAGATTCCGTCCATACTATTCACATCGTACACTTACGATAATATTGTACAATAGTAAGGAGAAAAAGGATGAAACATTTATTAGCGCTTGTATGCGCGGCACTCTTGGTCGGCGTGATGTTGTGTTCCTGCACCGGGACCGCGAACAAGGTAAAGGAGAAAGCGTCGGAGGCGGTTTCTGATATCAAAAAGGATATGAAGGACAGTGCCACCGAGAACAAAAGCATGGTCGACACTAACGGAACGGTTGTTCCCACCGAACCCACCGACGGTTCACTGATGGAGACTATCGAGGATGTTGTCGCGACAGAATGGGAGAATATGAAAGAAGACGGCGAAGTAAATGATGGTGACGGCAATGTCGGCGATCGTGAAAACAACGACGGCGACGGTAATCCCGCCCCTGAGAATTGAAGCCATATAAAGAAAGCAGCCTTTCCGAATAGGGAAGACTGCTCTCTTTTTCTAATTGTCATTGCGAGAAGCGGACAAGTGTCCGCAGCGTGGCAATCTCAACCGCATATATATTGTTACATTACCTTCTCCAGATCGTGCTTCAGCTTTCCGATGATCTTCTTTTCGAGCCGCGAGATATAGGACTGCGAAATCCCCAGTAAATCCGCCACCTCCTTTTGGGTATGCTCTTTGTTGCCGTTAAGTCCGAATCGCAGTTCCATAATCATCGCTTCACGGGTATTGAGCCGATTGACTGCCTCCATCAGTTGATTGATCTCCACCTCCTGTTCGATGTCGGCGCTGACGGTATCACTGTCCGAACCGAGAATATCGCTGAGCAGCAGCTCATTGCCGTCCCAATCGGTCGAGAGCGGTTCTTCGATCGAGATCTCATATTTCATCTGGGATGTCTTGCGCAGGAACATGAGGATCTCGTTTTCGATACAGCGTGAAGCGTAAGTCGCCAGCTTGATATTGCGGTCGGGGGAGAAGGTGTTGACCGCTTTGATCAGTCCGATCGTTCCGATGGAGATCAGATCCTCGATATTGACGTTGCTGTTCTCGAATTTCTTTGCGATATACACGACCAGCCGCAGATTATGTACGATCAGTGGTTCGCGCGCTTTTTCATCACCGTCCTTGATCTGCTGCATGATGACAGCCTCTTCCGCTTTGGTCAGGGGCGGCGGTAATGCCGCGGAGGAGTTGATGTAATAGACGCTGTTGGACAGCAGGATAAATCTCAGCTTGAATAATATGTTTCTAAGTATTTGCATGATCTCACCTTATGATTTCAGAATTGATGATCGCCTGATAATCGGCGTTATTGATGTTCCCGGTCGCGATATAGATCGGTTCGGATATTCGTTTTTTATCGATATGTACCGTGTCAGCCTTAACGGCATTCAGATATGAGCTGCCGTTGATCGTGGAATAGGGGATGATCCGAAAGTGTTCTTCCGTTTTGGTATCATATACCGCCGCGTCCACAATGATGACAGATGCCGATGAGAACGGCTCTTTCAGATTACAGCCCGTATCCACCTTTCCGATACAGGAATAGGTCTTTTTGTGCAGCGTAAAATTCAAATGAACTACGGTGCTTTTAATTCTTTCAGAGAATAATTTATAGATGATCAATACAATAATATAGATGACCGCCGTCAATGCCGTCAGCCACAGCGGATTGACCTGTAAGTACAGAACATCATTGACGATGACCATGTTCGGCGGCTTGAACAGCTGATAAAAGAGGATGTACGCGCCGCAATAGATGACAGATACCGTCACATTACATAGAAAGGATCTGAAAAATTCTCTGCGTGATCGCCATCCGAATACGATCAGTGTGATGATCAAGGAGGTAAGGAGCTTTAACGCGCACAGCAGGATACGACTGTCCGGTTGGATGAAGATCGTCAATGAAAACAGTGCGCCGATCACAGAGCCGAGGATCATCCGATAGAGTCTGATATCGCGCTTCAACAACTTTTCCGCGGTCATCAGGATCGCGTAGTTGACGATCGCGTTGACGAACAGGAGAACATCGATATAAATAACCATGCTCTCCCTCCGTTCAATGGTATTATCTCACAAAAGCTCTGCGATACCTGTCTAAGCAGAAATGATCGATTGTGTAAGATTCAGCGTTTTTGATTGAAACACGGCTGATATTTGTATGAATAATTCTGATTAAGAATAAAATGAAAAATAACTGTCGTTTTAACTATGACAATATTGAAATAATGTTAAAATTTAGTCAAAAAACATTTGACTTCAAGAATGAATAAGGGTATTATATGATAGAATTCCAATATGGTGGTGAAACTATGGCAGTATCCACAATAGACAGAGTCAGAGAAGCGGAGCAAAAAGCGAATGAAAAGCAGAATGCCGCTGAACTCGAAGCAGAGCAAATGATCGAGGACGCAAAGCTGCGCGCTGAGCAGATGATCGAGGACGCGAAGAAGAAAGCGAACGACTTCGATCATAAAGCGGCAGTCGAAGCGCAGTCCCGCGCGGATGAGATCATCCGTGACCGTAAGGCGAAGGCGGAACAAGAAGCGCAGGCGCTCTCGGAAAAAACGCTCAAGCAAAAACAAAACGTCATCAATAAGCTGATTCAGGAAACACTGAGTTAGTATAATTTGTCATTGATTTGTTGTTGAGATTGCCACGGCTCAAAGAGCCTCGCAATGACATTTAAAAAACGCAGTAAGGAGGAGCATCATGGCTATGCTCAAAATGCAGCGCGTCTATGTCTACGCACTGCTCAAATACTGCAAGGATATTCTGGAAGCGCTGCAGCGGCGAGGGGTCGTAGAGATCGAGAACCTCAATATCGAGGACAGTGTCTTTTTCAAGGACGATACCTCCGCGTATCAGGCGCAATACCAGCGCATGGCGTCAACCGCGATCGAAGCGAACGAGATCCTCTCTCGTTACGCCAAACGAAAGAAAGGGTTGCTCAGCTCCTTTAAAGGGCGAAAACAACTCTCTCGCGAAGAGTACGATAAGCTGGTAGACGAAACGCCGGATATCCTTCGGATCGCATACGATATCATATCGTGTCAAAAGAATATCGATACCAATGAAGCCGAAAAGGTCAAGTATCAGACCCAGCTCGACATCATCCAGCCGTGGCTGAGCTTGGATGTACCGATGAACTTCACCGGTACGGCGACCACCAGAGCCTTCATCGGAAAGTTCCCGGGTGATAAGACGACCACCGAGATCGTAACCGAGCTGGCGGAGATCATCCCCGAGGTCGAGGACGTCGAGATCGAGATGATCTCGCACGATTCCAACCAGACCTGCGTCTTTATCCTGACCTCTCGAACGAACGCCGATGCGGTGTCCGACGCATTAAGGCGGATCGGCTTTGAATATCCTTCCTACATATCTCCGGTCATCCCGAAACAACGTGAGAAAGAGATCAACAAGCACCTGAGCAATCGCGACGGCAGGATATTAGAGAACGAGAACGTGATCAAGTCCTACGCAAAATATGCCGAAAAGCTCGATTTCCTCGAGGATTACTACGTGATGAAGACCGAGCGCTACGCTGCGTACGACGATATCGCGACCTCGCGCAACACCTTTGTCCTGTCGGGATATATCCCCGAACCGGACGCCGAGGGACTCAAGGAATACCTCGAGACCACCTTTGACGCAGAAGTAGAGTTTGAAGCAGCGACGAACGACGACGCTCCCGTCAAGCTTAAAAACAATAAATTCGCGGAACCCGCCGAATCGGTATTGGCGACCTACAGCTATCCCGATCATCACGAGGCGGATCCTACGTCGATCATGGCGATCTTCTACTACATCTTCTTCGGTATGATGTTCTCGGACGCGGGCTACGGACTTGTCATGGCGATCGCCTGCGCCGTGTGCCTGCTCAAATTCAAGGGCATGGAACCGGGGCTCAGGCGCAGTATGAAGATGTTCTTCTGGTGCGGTGTATCCACCACCTTCTGGGGATTGCTGTTCGGATCGTTCTTCGGTGACGCGGTCTCGGTGATCTCGAACACCTTCTTCCATACCGCTCCGCCGAACATCCCAGGACTTGTCACTCCGATCTGGTTCAATCCCGTTGACGACCCGATGCAGATGCTGATGTTCAGCTTCCTGCTCGGTATCATCCATCTGTTCACGGGTCTTGCGATACTCGGATACAACTACATCAGATATAAAAAGGATTATCTCGCGGTGATCTACGATGTGATCAGCTGGTATCTCTTGGTCGGCGGCGGTATTCTGGCGCTGCTCACCATGGATATGATGGAGAACATCGCGGGCTTCACGCTCCCGCCGATCTTCGGAACTGTCGGAGGTATCATGGCGGCGATCGGCGCGGTCATCATCCTGTTCTTCGCGGGAAGAGAAAGCAAGAATCCGATCATCCGACTGGCGAAAGGCGCCTACGGATTGTACGGCACGACAGGTTATCTGAGCGATATTCTTTCTTACAGCCGTTTGCTCGCGCTCGGTCTCGCGACCGGCGTTATCGCTACCGTATTCAATAAGATCGGCAGCATGATGGGGGACAGCATCATCGGTATCATCGGCTTCATCCTCATCTTCATCATCGGACACGGCGTCAACATCGGCATCAACGCCCTCGGCGCGTATGTCCACACCAACAGGTTGCAATTTGTTGAATTCTTCGGCAAGTTCTATACGGGCGGCGGAAAAGAATTCAAACCATTTAAGATCAATACCAAGCATTATACAGTCAAGGAGGAAAACTAATCATGGCAGAAATACTCAACAATTCCGGATTATTCTTTGCGCTTCTCGGCGCGGCAGTCGCAACATTCATGGCGGGCATCGGCTCCGCTATCGGCGTAGGTAAGGCGGGTGTAGCCGCCGCGGGCGTACTCTCCGAACAGCCCGACCTCTTCGGTAAGGTCCTGATCTTCCAGCTGCTTCCCGCGACACAGGGTATCTACGGCCTGCTCGTAGGCTTTTTGATCCTCTCCAACGTCGGTCTGCTGGGCGGCGGCGTAGAGAACATCTCCCTCTTGAAGGGTTCTCTCTACTTTGCGGCTTCTCTTCCGATCGCGTTCGCGGGCTATTTCTCCGCGGTACATCAGAGTAAGTGTTCCGTTGCCGGTATCGGCACTGTCGTCAAGAAGCCCGATCAGATGGGTAAAGCGCTGATTCTGCCCGCAATGGTCGAGACCTATGCGATCTTAGCGCTTCTGATCTCCATTCTGGCTGTTAACGGTATCAGCGGCGTTCAGGTATAATTTGAGGAAATACTATGTCCGGTATTGATAAAATCATACAAGAGATAGAAACAAACGCGGCTCAGTCCTGTGATTCTGTTCTTGCTCAGGCGCGTCAAAAGGCGGATGCGATCATTGCCGACGCGCAGAAAGAAGCGAATCAGATCGTTGCCGACGGCAAGGAGAGGACTGCGGCTCATGTTGCGGATATCAAAAAACGCGGTGATTCCGCCGCGGAGCTCGAAGAAAAGCGCGTCATGCTGTATACCAAGCAGCAGATCATCAACACCATGCTCGGTGAAGGTCTCTTGACTGCGAAAAACCTTCCCAAGGATGAATATTTCAATCTGATCCTTGATATGGTCGGGAAGTATTCTCTGGAGGATGAAGGCGTGATCTTCTTCGGTGAAAACGACATCCATCGTTTACCTGTCGATTTTCTCGGCAAACTGAATCAGGCGGCTAAGGGCGGTATTGTTTTGTCGAGCAAGCCCGCTTTGATCGACGCGGGTTTCATTCTGAAATACGGCGGTATCGAGCAGAATTGCTCTTTCGACGCGATCTTTGCGGGTGAAGCGGAGAATCTCTCCGATAAAGCCGGCAGGCTGTTGTTCTGATAAGGAGGGTTACTATGCAGCAGGATTTTACATATGCTGTGGCTCGTATCAGATTCAGAGAGACAAAACTGCTTTCCGACACAGATCTTAACGCATTGCTGATGTCATCGGATGTGGACGCCGTTATGCGTCTGTTGCGCGATAAGGGTTGGGGCGATAACACCGATTGCCGTCCCGAGGAGCTGTTGGCGCTTGAAGAAAACAAGCTCTGGGAGTTCATCAACGAGACGGTCGACGATATCTCCGTGCTCAACTTTCTGCTGATCCCGAACGATTATCATAATCTGAAGGTCATCTTAAAGTGCATCACGCGCGATCAGGAGCCTGACAGTATGCTGATCGAGGATTCCGTTGAGGATGCAAAGACGATCTACAAAGCGATCAAATCGCGCGAATACGGCGATCTGCCCGAGTATATGCAGGAGGTCGCTCAGGATGCGATGACAACGCTCTTGCAGACCTCCGACGGTCAGCTGTGCGACATCATCGTGGATAAGGCGTGCATGGAGCATGTCTATCGACTCGGCAAAGAGAGCAAAAGCGATATCATCCGCCTTTACTGCGAATTGTTCGTCGTAGCGGCGGATATCAAGATCGCGATCCGATGCGCGAACACGAAGAAAAAGCTCGATTTCATCCGCAGAGCGTTAGCGGAATGTGACACGCTCGACGTCGAACGGCTGGCTCAGGCGGCTTGCGAAGGCAAGGATGAGGTCATCGCTTACCTCGGCACGACTGAGTATCGTTCCGCGGTAGACGCGATCGAAACATCGATGTCAGCCTTTGAGAAATGGTGCGACGACTACATGACCAATGCCATGAAGCCTCAGAAGTGGGAGCCCTTCGGTATCGGTCCCGTTGTGGCGTATATCATCGCGCGGCAGAATGAGATCAAGGCAGTAAGGATGATCCTCTCCGCTAAGCTCAACAATTTGTCCGAGAATACGATCAAAGAAAGACTGAGGGATATGTATGTCTGAGAGAATAGCTGTTTTCGGCGATAAAGAGAGCGTCTACGGCTTTGCCGCTCTCGGTCTTGATACCTACTTCTTTGATCCCGCTCAAGACAACATCGCCGCGTTCAGAAAACTGTGCCAAAGTCAAAGCTACAGTATTATCTATATCACGGAGGCAGCCGCTTCCGTTTTGGAAAAAGAAATAGAAAAATATCGCAGCGAGCCTTCTCCCGCGATCATTTTGATCCCGGGCGTTACCGGCAATACCGGCGAGGGCTTGGCGGCAGTGAAGCTCTCGGTCGAAAAAGCGGTCGGCAGCGATATTTTTAACGAGTGATCAGTGGTCAGTGATCAGTGATCAGAATGGTGTGGCGAATCTGATTCGTCCGTGCTCCGTAGGGGCGTTTATGAAGAGATAGAGTGAATAGTGTATTGCAGAAAAAACTTTTGAACGATTTCATTAGCTTTTTCTGACCACTGAACACTAATCACTAACCACTATACAAAGGATTGATACATTATGAGTACAGGTGTAATTAAGAAGGTAGCCGGTCCGCTGGTTATCGCCGAGGGTATGCGCGACTGTAATATGTTCGACGTTGTCCATGTATCCAACATGAACCTGATCGGCGAGGTCATCGAGATGCACGGCGATCGTGCGTCTATCCAGGTCTATGAAGAGACCTCGGGTCTCGGTCCCGGCGAGCCTGTTGTTTCTACCGGAAACCAGCTTTCCGTAGAACTCGGTCCCGGTCTGATCGAGAGTATCTATGACGGTATCCAGCGTCCGCTTGACGATATCATGAAGGTCAGCGGCAACAATCTCAGCCGCGGTATCTCCGTACCCGCCTTGAAGCGCGACAAGGTCTGGCAGTTCAGCGCGAGCGCCAAGGTCAGCGATAAGGTCACGGGCGGTGATGTGATCGGTACCGTACAGGAGACCGAGATCGTTCTGCACAAGATCATGGTTCCCGCCGGTATCAGCGGTGTGATCAAAGAGATCAACAGCGGTGAGTATAAAGTCACCGATACCGTCGCGATCGTAGAGGATGAAAAAGGGGAGAAGCATGAGTTATCGCTCATGCAGAAGTGGCCTGTCCGAATCGGCAGACCTTATCAGCAAAAGCTCTCTCCCGATATGCCGCTGATCACGGGTCAGCGCGTTATCGATACGCTGTTCCCGATCGCAAAGGGCGGCGTTGCGTCCGTACCCGGACCGTTCGGTTCCGGTAAGACCGTCGTACAGCATCAGCTGGCGAAATGGGCGGAGGCGGATATCGTCGTCTACATTGGCTGCGGTGAGCGCGGCAACGAGATGACCGACGTTCTGAATGAGTTCCCTGAGCTGCTTGACCCGAAAACCGGTCACAGCCTGATGGAGCGTACCGTTCTGATCGCCAATACCTCCGATATGCCTGTTGCGGCGCGTGAGGCTTCAATTTATACCGGTATCACCATCGCGGAGTATTTCCGTGATATGGGCTATTCCGTCGCGTTGATGGCGGATTCCACCTCCCGTTGGGCAGAGGCACTGCGTGAGATGTCCGGTCGTCTGGAAGAAATGCCCGGTGAAGAAGGTTATCCCGCTTACCTCGGTTCCCGACTCGCTCAGTTCTATGAGCGTGCCGGCCGTGTCATCACGCTCGGCAGTGAAAAGCAGGAAGGATCTCTGTCCGTTATCGGCGCGGTATCGCCTCCCGGCGGTGATATCTCCGAGCCGGTATCGCAGGCGACTCTGCGTATCGTCAAGGTGTTCTGGGGTCTGGACGCGGGTCTTGCCTACAAGCGTCATTTCCCGGCTGTCAACTGGCTGACCTCTTATTCGCTGTACGTTGACACGATGGCGGACTGGTATAAAGAAAATGTCGCGTCCGACTGGATGGATCTGCGTGCCAGAGTCATGGCGCTGCTGCAGGAGGAGAGCGAGCTTGAAGAGATCGTCAAGCTCGTCGGTATGGACGCGTTGTCCGATATCGACCGCATCAAGCTCGAGGCGGCTCGTTCCATCCGTGAGGACTTCCTCCACCAGAACGCGTTCCATGAGATCGATACTTATACGACCCTGAACAAGCAGTATCATATGATGCAGCTCGTCATGGCGTTCTACGATAAAAGCGCCGCCGCTCTGGATAAGGGTGCTCAGCTGAATCTGCTGATCAACATGCCCATCCGTGAGCGCATCGGACGTTTCAAATATGTCAAAGAGGATGAGATCGATACCGCGTATCAGGATATCATCCATAATCTCGATGTTGACATCGATAATATCATCAAGAAAGGAGATGACTGATCATGCCGAAGGAATATAGGACGATCCAGGAAGTAGCGGGTCCTTTGATGCTCGTCAAGGGCGTCAGCGACGTCAACTACAACGATCTGGGCGAGATCGAGCTCGCGTCCGGTGAAGTCAGACGCTGTAAGGTTCTTGAGATCAACGGCGAAGATGCGCTGGTACAGCTGTTCGATTCCGCGGCAGGTATCAATCTCTCCAATTCCAAGGTGCGTTTCTTAGGCAAGTCGATGGAGCTCGGCGTATCGACCGATATGCTGTCCCGCGTCTTTGACGGTATGGGTAAGCCGATCGACGGCGGTCCCGATATCCTGCCCGAAAAGCGCATGGATATTAACGGTCTGCCGATGAATCCCTATGCGCGTAACTATCCGCAGGAGTTCATCCAGACAGGCGTTTCCGCTATCGACGGTCTGAATACACTGGTCAGAGGTCAGAAGCTGCCGATCTTCTCCGCGTCCGGTCTGCCGCACGCACAGCTGGCGGCGCAGATCGCGCGTCAGGCGAAGGTGCGCGGTACCGATGAGCAGTTCGCGGTCGTATTTGCCGCGATGGGTATCACCTTCGAGGAATCCAACTACTTCATCGAGAGCTTCAAGGAGACCGGTGCGATCGACCGTACCGTTATGTTCGTCAATCTGGCGAACGACCCCGCAATCGAGCGTATCTCCACACCCCGTATGGCACTGACCGCCGCAGAGTATCTGGCGTTTGAAGCGGATATGCACGTACTGGTCATCATGACCGATATCACAAACTATGCCGACGCGCTGCGTGAAGTATCCGCCGCGCGTAAAGAGGTACCCGGTCGACGCGGTTACCCCGGCTATATGTATACCGACTTGGCGACATTATATGAAAGAGCCGGTCGTCAGAAGGGCAAGAAGGGTTCCATCACCCTGATCCCGATCCTGACCATGCCCGAGGATGATAAGACTCACCCGATCCCCGACCTGACCGGTTATATCACCGAGGGTCAGATCATCCTGTCCCGTGAGTTGTATCGAAAGAATGTCGCTCCTCCTATCGACGTACTGCCTTCTCTGTCCCGACTCAAGGATAAAGGTATCGGCGAGGGCAAGACTCGTTCCGATCACTCTAACACCATGAACCAGCTTTTCTCCGCGTATGCGCGCGGTAAGGACGCGAAAGAGCTCATGGTCATCCTCGGTGAGAGCGCTTTGACGGATATCGATAAGCTCTACGCGAAATTCGCCGATCGCTTTGAGAATGAATATGTTTCTCAGGGCTATGAGAAGAACCGCTCGATCGAAGAGACCCTCGACCTCGGCTGGGAGCTTCTGCGCATCCTGCCTCGTTCCGAGCTCAAACGTATCGACGATAAGTATCTCGATATGTATTATGATAAGAAGTAAATAGGGGAGAGCACGTTTCAAAACGTTCCCGTCCCATTGCTTCTGAATTACGAATCAAACAGGTGATTTTATGGCAGTCAAACAGGTCAATCCGACCCGTATGGAGTTGTCAAGGCTCAAGAAAAAACTGAATACGGCGACCCGCGGTCATAAGCTGTTAAAGGATAAGCGCGACGAACTGATGCGACGCTTTCTGGAGATGGTACGTGAGAACCGCGCTCTTCGCATGAAGGTGGAGGAACAGATCCGACAGGCAAATTCCAATTTCGTACTGGCGAAGTCCTCCATGAGCGATGAAACACTCAAGGCGGCGTTGCTCGCTCCGAAGCAGGAGGTCTATGTATCGACTTCCTACCGCAATGTGATGAGCGTCGATATCCCCGTGTTCAAAACGGATACCAGAACGCCCGATCCCAACGATATCTACTCCTACGGCTTCGCGTTCACCTCTGCCGATCTGGATGACGCGGTCAAGTCGCTCTCAGACGTCCTGCCGGATCTGATCAAGCTCGCCGAGATTGAAAAGAGCTGTCAGCTCATGGCGGATGAGATCGAAAAGACCCGCCGCCGTGTTAACGCGCTGGAGCACGTTATGATCCCCGAAACACAGGAGCAGATCCGCTATATCACCCGCAAGCTGGATGAAAACGAACGTTCGACCCAGACCCGTCTGATGAAGGTCAAGGATATGATGCTCCAGCAGGCGCACGGTTATTAAAGAAAACTGTTCCCGTTATATACGATTAATAAAAACCCTCAGTCAGCTACGCTGACAGCCCTCCTTAGCGGAGGCAGCAGACCCTTTTGTCCGCTTTTCGGACATTTCCCCTAACAGGGGAATCTCCTTAGGAAAGGGAGCCTATTCGGATTTCCATCCCCCTGACAGTATTTGTCGGGGGGATTTTTAAGATATGCGCAGAATTCATCTCCAGTTAAAAGGTTATTCATATTTGTCTGTTACAATACATATACTGATACGGGTGATAGTTATGTCGTGTCGGTTACAAGAGCTTCGCAGAAAAGAAGTCATCAACGCCTGTACCGGATGTAAGATCGGATATGTAGACGATTTACAGATCGATACCAAGTGCGCCAAGGTCGTAGCGCTGATCGTTTACGGCAGACCGAGGTTATTCGGGCTGTTTGGTAAATGTGACGACTACTATATTCGGTGGGAAAAGATACGTCTGATCGGCGAAGATGCGATACTTGTCGAAGATTCTGTGCAAAAAATGCCAAACAAAGCAAAAAAGCGTCATAAATTTGTAACAAATTGTCATCAAATAAATTTGTGAACGATAGCAAATTGCACTATATATTATTGTGGATTATGTACATATTTTCTAAAACAATTTTCTGTAGAAGAATTAAAAGGCTTTTATAGTGCGTTTTGGGAACTAAAACAGATATATTACAAACTTGCAATTCTTGCATTTTTGTGGTTAAATAGGACACGAAATAAAGCAAGTCACACAGATTTGCGGATATTTCAATATATCGGTTCGCCGATAAACTTTTTTTGAAGGAGGCAGATATTATGAGTACGACCACCCCCCACTTATTTCGCAGAACAGTGTTGATTGGTCTGATCATCGCAATGTTGATGACCACCTATACGCTGATTCTCGCACCGGGCGTAAGTGCTGCAAGTGATGCCACTAAAACAGAAACCAACAGTGAAAATATAGTATCGACTGAGGATTCTCTCCTCACTCAAAGAGCCATCATGATCGATGAGGCAAGAAAAGAAGCGAAAGAGGTTGTCAGCGAGCAAATCGCTATCCAAGAAGCGAAGGCTGCTACCGAGGCGCCCACAGAGGCTGCTTCCGACAAGCCCCAGAACAACGCTTCTGCTTCTGCTCCTGCAGCATCCGCTCCGACTGCTTCTCAGCCCGGTGGTTCTTCCAACAGCAGTGAATCTTCAAACGACAGTGGCTATGCTTACACGGACGACGAGGATTATTACAGCGAAGGAAACGCTGTTTCTGCATCCGGCTCCGGAGATTATCTCCTTGACATCGCTAACCCCGATCCCAACTATGTTGGCTACAGTGTATCTCTCAACGATGAGGACAGAGATATGGCTGAGCGCATCCTGATGGGTGAGGCAGGCGGTGAGGGCTATATCGGTATGGCTCTTGTTGCTCAGTGTATCAGAGATACTTATGTTAACGGCAGCTACAGCAGCATCGCTCAGCTTCTCAAGGTGAACGGCTACTACGGCTCCACATCCATCACTCCGTCTCAGACAGCGAAGGATGTTGTTAACTACATCTTTGATCAGGGCGGTTCCGCTGTACAGCACAACATCCGTATCTTCTATGCGACCAACATGTGCTCCAGCTCATGGCATGAAGCTCAGGACTTCGTTGTACAGTACAACTACGTAAGATTCTTCAATTATTAATCTTACCTGAAAAAAACAGGAAGAAATCAAGTGTTTTTCTAAGAAAATGCTTGATTTCTTTTTTTGTTTGTGATAAAATATTTAGGCATTACGCACGCCGATGGCTTGACGGTAAGGTGTCGCAGGCTGATCCCTGCCGATTTTCCCGTCAAAATACAAGGCCGCGGCGGAGGTTGAGCAAGCATACTGCGCTTGCTTAATATAACCTAAGGAGGAAAAAACATGGCAGTAGTTTCTATGAAACAGCTTCTGGAGGCAGGCGTACACTTCGGCCACCAGACAAGAAGATGGAACCCTAAGATGGCTCCCTACATCTTCACTGAGCGCAACGGTATCTACATCATCGACTTGCAGAAGACCGTTGTCAAGCTCGAGGAAGCGTACAACTTTGTAAGAGATCTTTCTATGGAAGGCAAGAGTGTTCTCTTTGTCGGTACCAAGAAGCAGGCGATGGAGTCCGTCAAGGACGAGGCTACCCGTGCCGGCGCGTTCTATGTCAACGCAAGATGGCTGGGCGGTATGCTGACCAACTTCACCACGATCCGCAGAAGAATCGCTCGCTTAAAGCAGCTCCGTACTATGGAAGAGGACGGTACGTTTGATCTGCTTCCCAAGAAGGAAGTTATCAAGCTCAACCTCGAGATCGAGAAGCTCGAGAAGTTCCTCGGCGGTATCAAGGATATGACCGAGATGCCCGGCGCTCTGTTCATTGTTGACCCGAGAAAAGAGAAGATCGCCGTTGCTGAGGCGAAGAAGCTCGGTATCCCGATCGTCGCGATCGTTGATACCAACTGCGATCCCGATGACGTTGACTATATCATCCCCGGTAATGACGACGCGATCCGTGCCGTCAAGCTGATATCCGGCGCTATGGCGAATGCGATCATCGAGGGTAAAGAAGGCCAGATGGGTGCTGCCGCGGTAGAAGAAGAGCCCAAGGCTGAGGATATCGTAGAAGAATAATCTTTATAGAATAATTATCACCTAGCCCTGACTCACGGTCGGGGCTGTGCGATCATAACCTAATAAATAATTGAAAGGAATGGTATATATGGCATTTACAGCTCAGGATGTAAAGGCACTTCGTGAGAAGACCGGCTGCGGTATGATGGACTGCAAAAAGGCTCTTACCGAGGCTAACGGCGATATGGAAGCCGCTATTGACGTTTTAAGAAAGCAGGGTCTTGCTAAGCAGGCTAAGAAGGCTGACCGTGTTGCTGCCGAGGGTATCGCTCTGGCGATCACCAATGACACCAACACCGCCGGTGTTGTCATCGAGGTCAACGCTGAAACTGACTTTGTCGCGAAGAATGCTGATTTCCAGGCGTTTGTTAATACCTGTGCTCAGACTGTTCTGAACACCAACCCCGCTGACGTCGAGGCTCTCCTCGCTACAAAGGCTGAAGGCTCCGAAATGACCGTTGCCGAGATGCTGCAGGAGAAGGTTCTGACCATCGGTGAGAACATTCAGATCCGCCGCTTTGAGAAGCTCGACGGCGCTTGTGTCGCTTATGTACACGCAGGCGGCAAGATCGGCGTTATCGTTAACTTCGATACCGATATCGATACCACCAACCCCGAGTTCGTTGCTTACGGCAAGGATATCGCGATGCAGATCGCAGCGCTGAATACTCCTTATCTGACCGAGGCTGATGTTCCCGCTGAGGTTATCGCTCACGAGAAGAACATCATGGTCGAGCAGATGAAGAACGATCCCAAGATGGCTAACAAGCCCGAGAAGGTTCTTGAGAACATCGTCAAGGGTAAGATGGGCAAGTACTTCAAGGAGAACTGCCTGGTAGATCAGGAGTTTGTTAAGGACAGCTCCATGACCGTCGGTAAGTACACCGACGCTACCGCGAAGAAGCTCGGCGGCTCCATCACCATCAAGAAGTTTGTACGCTTCGAGAAGGGTGAAGGCATCGAGAAGCGCCAGGATGACTTTGCGGCAGAAGTTGCCAGCATGGTAAAATAATCGATCAACTGCATGATGACCGCTCCCGAACGGGGGCGGTTTTTTCTATTATCCGTCAATAACATGATCAGCGTCGTTAAAGCAGACACGATCATATGAGATATTATCGACGAAACAGATATGAAGAAAGAATGAATTCTTTTGAAAACCATGAAATCTTGCTAAGTTATACTTTACAATACCCCTGTTTTGTAGTACAATATATACAACTATGAATCATAACATGGGGTGATATGTGTGAAACCGAAATACAAGAGAATTTTATTAAAATTATCCGGTGAATCCCTTGCCGGAGCGAACAAGCACGGTATTGATTTCGATACCGTATCAGCGTACTGTGAGCCGATCAAAAAGCTCATAGATGACGGTGTGCAGGTCGGAATCGTTGTTGGCGGCGGCAATTTCTGGCGCGGCCGTTCCAGCGGTGAGATGGATCGTACACGTGCCGATCATATGGGCATGCTCGCGACTACCATCAATGCCCTCGGCGTCGCAGATGCGCTCGAGCAGATCGGCGTTGATGTTCGTGTACAGACAGCGATCTCGATGCGTGAGGTCGCGGAGCCTTATATCCGCAACCGCGCGATCCGCCATCTGGAAAAGGGGAGAGTCGTCATCTTCGGCTGCGGCACGGGTAATCCCTTCTTCTCCACCGATACTGCCGCGGCGCTCAGAGCGGCTGAGATTGAGGCGGAGATCATCCTCAAGGCGACTTTGGTCGACGGCGTGTACGATAAGGATCCCAACACCTATACCGACGCGGTGAAATACGATGTGCTTTCGTTCCAGGAGGTTCTGGAAAAGGATCTCAAGGTCATCGATTCTACCGCCGCTGCGATCTGCAAGGACAACAGTATCGATCTGATGGTATTCAGTATTCTCGAGCCCGAGAACAT
The DNA here is from genome assembly GCF_016680995.1 of Ruminococcus difficilis. The sequence continues at coordinate 103,560 of NZ_JAEQMG010000041.1, forward strand.
TTATGACGCGGTATGCGATACCAAGGTCGGTACATTAGTAACAAACAGCTGATTATTATTTTGATATACTAAGGAGGATTAACATGAAAGACGTATTAAAAAAGAACGATGAGCGTATGCAGCGCCGTATCGACCATCTGGTTGAGGAGTTCAAGTCCATCAGGGCGGGCAGAGCAAATCCCGCTGTTCTTGATAAGGTAACCGTCGATTACTACGGCGTACCTACCCCGATCAACCAGCTTTCATCCATCTCGGTTCCCGAGGCGAGAACCCTCGTCATTCAGCCGTATGACGCTTCTTCGCTCAAGTCGATCGAGAAGGCGATCCAGATGTCCGATGTCGGTATCAATCCTCAGAACGACGGTAAGGTTCTTCGTCTGATCTTCCCGCCTCTCACCGAGGATAAGCGTAAGGAGATCGCGAAGGATATCTCCCATATCGCGGAGGACAGCAAGGTACAGGTACGTAACGTGCGCCGTGATACCGTTGAAAAACTCAAGAAGATGAAGAAGAACGGCGATCTCACCGAGGACGATCTCAAAGACGGTGAGAAGCAGGTTCAGAAATCCACCGATAAATTTATCAAAGAGATCGATGCTATCACCGAAAAGAAAAAGAAAGAAATCATGGAAATCTGACACGCGTGTCTTTTTCCGCCTTTTATCATGTGTCATCTTTATTTGAGTGACATCAACGGCGTGTCAAAATCAGCATGATGATTATAATTCGTTAGGGTACAGTGCTTGCAACGAATCAAGTTTCTTTTGTACCCTCCGATAGCAAACCAACTGATACTGAATAAGGAAACAACATCATGGCATTATTCAAAAAGAAACAGAATCAGGAGATCACCATCTCCGATATCCAGCTGCCCGAACACATCGGCATCATCATGGACGGTAACGGACGCTGGGCAAAAAAGCGCGGATTGCCGCGATCGGCGGGTCACACCGCAGGCGCTCAGACCTTTCGTAAAATCGCCCGCTATTGCAGTGATATCGGTATCAAACACCTGACGGTCTATGCCTTTTCTACCGAGAATTGGCGCCGTCCCGGCGACGAGGTCGACGCCTTGATGCGTCTGTTCAAGGACTATTTGCAGGAAGCGATCCGTGATTTTAAGGACGACAGCATCGTACTGCGATTCCTCGGCGATCGTACCGCGTTCTCTCCCGAATTACTCAGCCTGATGAATGAGAACGAGGAAGAGTCCTGTAATCGTGACGGTATGATACTGAATATCGCGATGAACTACGGCGGCAGAGCGGAATTGGTCACCGCGATGCAGCAGATGGCGCAAGAGGTAGCCTCGGGTTCACTCAACCCCGAGGATATCGATGAGCAGATGATCTCCGACCATTTGTATACCAAGGGTCAGCCGGATCCCGATCTGATCATCCGTCCCAGCGGTGAGAATCGCACCTCGAATTTCCTGCTGTGGCAAAGCGCCTATGCCGAATACGTGATCATGGATGTTCTATGGCCTGATTTCACGCCGAATGATCTGGACAGCGCTTTGATCGAATACGCGAAACGAAACAGACGCTTCGGCGGCGTATAAGGCATAACTATATTTCAAGCGGTCGAGCTTTGTGTATCAAACACATCGTGACGCCATACTATTGGAGGATGAACATGAAAACGCGACTAATCACTTCCGGAATCGGTATCGTTGTAGCGTTGGCGCTCATTATACTGGGATCGTATTTCAACATCATTATTACGATCGCACTTTCTATTGTCAGCGTCATCTTATGCGGCGAGTATTTATCAGCGAAGAAACTGAACAAAGATATCAAGCTCTTTGCTACCTGCTTGTTCTTTGCTTTGATCATTCCCTTGATGTCCTATATGAAGGAACCGTTTGATCGTTTTCGCTTTGTTCCGTTCTATCTGTTTGTGCTGACGATGTGCATCTTCTCCGTTGTCTTTCATAAGACGATCAAAGTAGAGGATATCATGTTCACCCTGACGGGCGTATCGCTCATTACCATTTGCATCTCACTGTTGAATGTGATTGTCTGGACAGAGGCAGGCACGGGCGCCGCTGACGATTCCAAGCATACGGCGTTTTGGATCATCTTCTGTCTGGGTATCCCGTGGCTGGCTGATTCCGGCGCGTATTTTGCGGGTTCCTACCTCGGCAAGCATAAGCTGTGCCCCAATATCAGCCCCAACAAAACGGTCGAGGGCGCGATCGGCGGCATTTTGTCCGGCACCTTGTTCGCGCTTCTGATCGGCTTTATCTTCAAGCTGATTTACGGCGACGTCACGATCTATTACGGCGTCTTGGTGCTTGTCGCTTTCATCAATTCCATCATATCCATCTTCGGTGATCTGACCTTCTCGATCATCAAGAGAAGCTGCAAGATCAAGGATTTCGGTTCGATCATGCCCGGTCACGGCGGCTTGCTCGATCGTTTTGATTCCGTTTTGTTATGTATCCCGGTCGTGTATATCTTTTCACAGACCTTCTATTTTATTATGTGATCAATTATGATAAAGAGTTTATCTATTCTGGGCTCGACGGGTTCCATCGGCACACAAACGCTGGATGTCGCCCGTAAGCTCAATATCAAAGTCAACGCTCTCTCCGCGTACAGCAGTATCGAACTGCTGGAGGAGCAAATTCGTGAGTTCCGTCCCGCCTTAGCTGTCGTATTCGACGCGGATAGGGCAGAGGAGCTGAAAATCAAGATCGCCGATACCTCCACCAAGGTGCTCAGCGGCATGAGCGGCTTACATGAGCTCTGCCATGATGATTCCGAGCTGATCGTCAACGCTATTGTCGGCATGGTCGGACTGGAGCCCACCTTAGAGGCGATCAAGGCAAAGAAGGATATCGCCTTTGCCAACAAAGAAACATTGGTCGCCGGCGGTGCGCTGGTAATGGACGCCGTCAAAGAATACGGCGTCAAGCTCCTGCCGGTCGACAGCGAGCACAGCGCGATCTTCCAGTGTTTACAGGCGGCGCCGCCTGACAAGAAGCTCAAAAAGATCCTATTGACCGCATCGGGCGGACCCTTCTTCGGCAGAACAGCCGATGAACTGCGTGATGTGACGGTCGAGCAGGCGCTTGCGCATCCGAACTGGAGCATGGGCGCAAAAATCACCATCGACAGTGCTACCATGATGAACAAGGGCTTGGAGATCATCGAAGCCGCGTGGCTGTTCGATACCGATCCCGACGACATCGAAGTAGTCGTCCATCGCGAGAGTATCATCCATTCGATGGTCGAATTCACCGATAATTCCGTTCTGGCTCAGCTCGGCTTGCCCGATATGCGTATCCCGATCCAGTACGCGATCACATATCCCGACCGCGTACCGTCTTTGGTGCCGGAGATCGATTGGAAGACCTTGTCACAAATGACCTTCTATTCGGCGGATGACGAAACCTTCCGGTGTCTTGCCGCCTGTAAAAGAGCGATGAAGAAGGGCGGATTATATCCCGCGGTCGCTAACGGCGCCAATGAAGTCGCCAATCGCTTGTTCCGTGACGGAAAGATCTCGTTCCTGCAGATCGGCGAGCTGGTATCCGCCGCGGTCGATGAATTGAACGTCGGCAAAGCCTCTGACCTCGATGACGTTCTTGCCGCTGACCGACTGGCGCGCGAATTCGTCTATCAAAATATTTAAAGCTATACCGCATCGTTCAGATTGCGGATTGTTTCTTAATTCCTACACTAATCACTATTTGGAGATGATTTTATCACCGTACTGACCACCATAGCGCTGATCATCATTGCGGTAGTGCTATTTGAACTGATTATTTTTATCCACGAGGGCGGACACTTTATTGCCGCGAAAAAGAGCGGCATCAAGGTAAATGAATTTGCTTTGGGTATGGGTCCCAAGATTTTCAGCTTTACCAAAGGAGAAACGACTTATTCACTCCGTCTTTTCCCGATCGGCGGCTTCTGCGCGATGGAGGGCGAGGACGAGGACAGTGAGAATCCCCGTGCGTTTAATAATGCGAAGATCTGGAAGCGCATGATCGTCATCGTAGCCGGCGCCTTTATGAACATCGTTCTGGGTCTGGTGCTGATGCTGATCACACTCCTGCCGCAGGAACAATTCCCTTCCACGACGGTCTCCGAGTTTTCCGCAAGCTCCTTCACGGCAGTCACCGGATTACAGCCGGGCGATAAAATCACCAAGATCAACGATTACGCGGTCAACACCTCTACCGATTTCTCGTTTGCGCTGTTTACCCTTCCTGTCAGCGAGGTCGACGGTCACGAGCTGTCCATCTATAAGGAGGATTGTGCCTTTGATCTGTACGTCCGCGCGACGGAACTGGTTGATGAAAACTCGACAGAGGAACAGAACAAGGCGCTGATATCTTCCATACAGGAAGCACAGGCTAAACTGACTAAGGCAAAATCCAAAGAGGAAGCCTATAAGATCTTCTCCGAATATTACAATTCATTAGCGGATATCGTCGGTAAAGAACATGCCGAAAAGATACCCGAAATCGAAGAAAAAGATACCCGTCAGCGCTTCCGTACCAATATGACCGTCGAGCGCGACGGCGAAAAGCTGGAGCTTCAGGATGTCGATCTTCTCACCTTGAAGAAAAGTGCCGATGACGATACGCCTCAGCTCCAAATAGATTTCTATATCAAGCCCATCGAAAAGAATTTCGGTACCGTGATCCAGCAGACCTTTGCCAATACCGTATCGGTCGTCCGCATGGTATGGGGCAGTCTGATCGGTCTCATCAAGGGTCAGTTCAGCCTGAACGATATGTCGGGTCCCGTCGGTATCGCGTCGGCGATCACAAAGGTCGCGGGTGAATCTCTGCGTACCTCGGGCTTTGGCAGTGCCGTCAGCTCGATCGTCTATGTCATGATGGTCATCACCATCAACCTCGGTATCGTCAATATGCTGCCTTTCCCGGCACTCGACGGCGGACGCTTTTTGATGCTGTTGATCGAATGGATCTTCCGCAAGCCCGTACCGCGTAAAGTGGAAAGCATCATCAATACCGTCGGATTGGTACTGCTGTTGGGATTATCCGTATTCATAGCGTTCCAGGACGTTTGGAAACTATTCAGTGGAGGCTGACATGGCAAGTAAACATTATGTTACCGCACTCAATACAAAAATCGGCGGCGGCGCGAAGATCAGCATCCAGTCGATGCTCAATAAGCCCGCCGAGGATATCGAAGGCTCCGTCGCGCAGGCAAAGGAGCTTGAAAAGGCGGGGTGTGAGATCATCCGCGCGGCTGTTCCGAATATGGAGGCAGTTCATCTGATCGCCGCACTCAAAGAAGCGGTGTCCGTGCCGATCGTCGCCGATATCCATTTCAATTACAAACTGGCGTTGGAATCGATCGCCGCGGGTGTGGATAAGATCCGCATCAATCCCGGCAACATCGGCGATGACAGCCGTGTCAAAGCGGTCGCCGACGCATGTAAAGCAAAAAATATCCCGATCCGGATCGGCGTCAACTCCGGTTCACTGGAGAAGAGTATTCTCGCGAAATACGGTCATCCGACTGCCGAAGCGTTATGCGACAGCGCGTTATATCATGCTTCATTGCTTGAAAAGTTTGATTTCAATGATATCGTGCTGTCGATGAAAAGCTCCGACGTGACCACGATGGTCAAGGCATATCGACTTGCGGCGCAAAGATGCGATTATCCGCTCCATCTCGGTGTGACCGAAGCGGGTACCCGCCGCATGGGGATCATCAAATCCGCTGTCGGAATCGGCGCGCTGCTCGTCGACGGCATCGGCGATACGATCCGCGTGTCATTGACCGATAATCCTGTCGAAGAGGTCTATGCGGCGCAGGATATCCTGAAATCCCTCGGATTGGGAGACGAGGGAGTCAAATTCGTTTCCTGTCCCACTTGCGGCAGAACGAAGATCGATCTAATCTCATTGGCGTCCGAAGCAGAAAACAAACTGCGCGGCTGTAAAAAGCCGATCACGGTCGCCGTGATGGGCTGTGTCGTCAACGGTCCCGGAGAGGCGAGAGAAGCCGATATCGGTATCGCGGGCGGCGACGGCGAGGGTCTGATCTTCAAGAAAGGCGAGATCATCGCGAAGGTCCCCGAGGATCAGCTGATCGACCGCTTGATGGCGGAGATCGAAAAGCTATAATATTTTTAGTTAGTAAATCTATATACTAAAACCATGAAAGGTATTTGAATGATCAAACTCAGTGAAGTGTTCGCGCCGTATGCCGTTGAGCTCGACGGCTCTTTGGCTGACGCGGCAGTGAACAACATACGAATCAACAAAGAAAGACGAATACTGAATATCGATATTACATCCGACTATCTGCTGACCCGCGCCGCGATCTTTGAAGCACAGGAGAAGATCGCCGCGGCGGATATCGGCGTCAACAAAGTCATTATTCATCCGCATTTCAGACCGGAATCCTTTGACGTCGGCTATTTCGACGAACTGGTTGCCGCGTTGAAATCCAACACGCCCAGTCTCAACGGTACGCTCAACGACGCCGTTCTGGTGCGTGAGGGAGAGGATCGGCTGAACGTGGAGCTCGCGCACGGCGGCTTGGCGTTACTGGAAGCAAAAGAATTCGATACCCTGCTCAGCGATATCATCTATCGTGAATTCGGATTGCGCTTTGACGTCCGCTTTTCCGGTGTGACCGAGCTGAGCGTAGACGATGAACAGTTTACCGAAAGCATCGACAACGCGCAGAAAAAGATCGATCGCCAGAAGATCGAAGAGCTGACGATGCTGTTCGAGGGTGAAGAACGAACCGATACAGCCGCCGAGAACCTCAACGGATTAACACAGATCGAAGTGCGCAAAGGCGACTTCCTCTATCCGCAGATCATCCGCAATTCCGTCAAGCCCATCTACGGCAGAGTGTTGAAAAACACCAACAAGCTCATGCCGATCGAAAAGATCGCCTATGATACCGGCCGCGCGACCGTCTGGGGCGATGTGTTCGCCTGTGAGACAAAGGTGACCCGTTCGGGTGACAAAAACATCATCAACTATGATATTACAGACTACACGGGTTCTATCACCGTGAAGGTCTTTGATTCTATACAAAACTGCAAGGTGCTGGAAGGCATCAAAAAAGGCTCGTCCATCGTGGTAGCAGGTGATGTGGAATTCGACAAATTCGCCGGTGATACCGTCATCAACGCGCGCTCTATCGCTACCGTCAAGAAGGTATCGGTCGTCGATAACGCGCCCAAAAAGCGTGTAGAGCTGCATATGCATACCAACATGAGCCAGATGGACGCGATCACCGAGGCGGGCAAGCTCGTCAAGCGTGCCGCCGAATTCGGTCATCCCGCTGTCGCGATCACCGACCACGGCGTGGCGCAGGCGTTCCCCGACGCGATGAACGCCGCTGAATCACTCGAGCGTGACGGTAAGGAGATCAAGGTCATCTACGGTACCGAGGCGTACTTCATCGACGACCTCTGTACTCCCGTCGACGGCGATAAGAACGTTTCGCTGGATGATACGTTTATCTGCTTCGACCTTGAAACAACAGGTCTGTACGCTACCAATGACAGGATCACCGAGATCGGCGCCGTCAAGGTGCAAAACGGTAGGATCGTTGATTCTTTCTCGACCTTTGCCGATCCCGAACGCCCGATCCCCGCGAAGGTCATCCAGCTGACAGGTATCACCGACAGCATGGTCAAGGGCGCTCCTTCTCAAAAGGAGGCAGTACAAAGTTTCCTTGATTTTTGCGGCGACGCAGTCTTGGTCGCCCATAACGCGCCTTTTGATACCGGCTTCATCCGCAAGATCTGTCAGGAAAACGACATGGAGTATAACTATACCTCCGTGGATACCGTCGCGATCGCGCGCAAGATCCTGCCCGACATCAACAACGTCAAACTGGATACGCTCGCAAAGCATTTCCGTTTAGGCAAGTTCAATCATCATCGGGCTGTCGATGACGCGGAGATGCTCACCAATATCTTCCTCAACCTCGTTCGAGTACTTGAAAAGGATTTTGATGTACACGATCTGGACGGCATGAGGGAGAAGATCGTCGGCGGCGATTACAAGAAACTGCCGACATATCACCAGATCATCTTAGTGAAGAATCAGGCGGGGTTAAAGAACCTCTATCGTCTGATATCCTATTCCCATTTGAATTACTTCCACCGCAGACCCCGTATCCCGAAATCCGAGCTGATGAAGCATCGTGAGGGCTTGATCATCGGCTCCGCCTGTGAAGCGGGTGAGCTGTATCGCGCGATCCTGCACAACGCGAGCGAGGAGGAGATCGAGCGGATCGCGTCCTTCTATGATTATCTTGAGATCCAGCCGACCGGCAATAACCGATTCCTGATCCGTGACGGCGGCGCGGCGGATGAAGAACATCTGCAAAACCTCAACCGCAGGATCCTCAAGCTCGGCGATAAGCTCGGCAAGCCTACCGTCGCCACCTGTGACGTCCATTTCATGGATCCGCATGATAAGGATTATCGCATGATCCTGCTTGCCGCGCAGGGCTTTGAAGACGCGGAGGATCAGGCGCCGTTGTATTTCAGAACCACAGCGGAAATGCTGGAGGAATTCGCGTATCTCGGCGACAGGGCGCAGGAGGTCGTTGTCGATAACACGAACCTGATCGCCGATCTGTGCGAGTATGTTCGCCCGATCCCCGCGGGTAATTTCCCGCCGTTCATCGAAGGCGCGGAGGAACAGCTCACTTCCATTACCTGGCAGCGCGCCAAGGATAAATACGGCGATCCTCTGCCGGATATCGTCAAGGCGCGTCTGGATAAGGAGCTCAACTCCATCACGACCTACGGCTTCTCCGTGCTGTACATGACGGCACAGAAGCTGGTCGCCGACAGTGAAGCGCACGGCTATCTGGTCGGTTCCCGTGGATCGGTCGGATCGTCCTTTGTCGCGACGATGTCCGGTATCTCGGAGGTCAATCCCTTATGTCCGCATTATCTGTGCCCCAAGTGTAAGAAAAGCATCTTCTTTGAGCACGGTGAATACGGCTCCGGCTTTGATATGCCGCCCAAGGATTGTCCCGACTGCGGCACGCTGATGGAGCGCGACGGTCACGAGATCCCATTCGAGACCTTCCTCGGCTTCAAGGGCGACAAGGTTCCTGATATCGACTTGAATTTCAGCGGTGAACAGCAGAGCGCTTCTCACCGTTATACAGAAGAACTCTTCGGTCGTGAGAACGTCTTTAAGGCGGGCACCATCTCGACCGTTGCCGATAAAACCGCCTACGGTTATGTCAAAAAGTTCTGCGAAGAGCATAACCGCACCTTCCGAAAGGCGGAGATGAATCGTCTTGCGACCGGCTGTACCGGCGTCAAACGCACTACCGGTCAGCATCCCGGCGGCATGGTCGTCGTACCGCGCGGCATGGAGGTCTATGATTTCTGTCCCGTACAGCACCCCGCCGACAAGAGCGATTCCGATAATATCACTACCCACTTCGATTTCCATTCCATCCATGATACCATCACCAAGCTCGACGAGCTCGGACACGATGTTCCGACGATCTACCATTATCTGGAAGAGAACACCGGCATCCCCGTTATGGATGTTTCCATGAGCGATCCCGACGTCATGTCCCTGTTTACTTCTCCCGAAGCGCTGGGCGTTACCGCCGAGGATATCGACTCAGAGACCGGTACCTTCGCGCTGCCGGAGCTCGGCACGAGCTTTGTCCGTCAGATGCTGGTCGAATCCAAGCCCAAGACCTTTACCGACCTGCTGCAGATATCCGGTCTTTCGCATGGTACCGACGTTTGGATCGGCAACGCCGCCGATCTGATCAAGGACGGCACCTGCACCATCTCCGAGGTCATCGGTACGCGTGACTCGATCATGACCTATCTGATGCACAAGGGGCTCGATCCCTCGATGGCGTTCAAGATCATGGAGATCGTGCGTAAGGGTAAATCCACCAAGCTGCTCACCGAGGAGCATCTGAACGCGATGAAGGAGCATGGTGTGCCTCAGTGGTATATCGACTCCTGTATGAAGATCAAGTACATGTTCCCGAAGGCGCACGCCGCCGCATATATGATATCGGCACTGCGGCTCGGATGGTACAAGGTACATAAACCGATCGAATTCTACGCGGCGTATTTTACCGTTCGTAATGATAACTTTGACGGCGCGACGCTGCTCAAGGGCCGTGACGCGGTACGCAATAAGATCAAAAGTATCGAAGAAAAGGGCTTTGAAGCATCCGCGAAGGATAAGGCTGAGGTTCCGATGCTCCAGATCATGAACGAGATGCTCGCGCGCGGTATCGAGGTACTACCCGTCGACATCTACAAAAGTGAAGCGAAGAAGTTCGTGATTGAAGACGGCAGGATCCGTCTGCCGTTCTGCTCACTCACCGGAGTAGGGGAGAGCGCGGCGTTCTCACTTGCCGAAGCCGCAAAGAAGGGAGAGTATCTCTGCATCGAGGATGTGATCACCCGCGCCAAGGTCAGTAAGGCTGTCATCGAAACGCTCAAGGAATGCGGTGCGTTCGGTGACCTTCCCGAAACAGCGCAAATGAGTCTTTTTTGATCGAAACCGATAGCACGGATTCTATTTGCTTATACAATTCATACAGTGATATCACGGCAGGATCAAGTGAACGTTGTGCGATTTCGAAAAATGTTGTTAAATTTGGGGTGATGTATTGAAAAATCCTAAAATAAAGAATATAATGATAGTGATACTATATACAACGCTGCTTATATTCTTTTTCATCCACATCAACGACGTTTTTTCCGTACTGAAAACGATCTTCACGGTTTTATCACCGGTCATGTACGGATTGGTGATCGCCTACCTGTTGAACTATCCCTACAAGGCGTTTCGCGATCACGCGTTCAAAAATATGGGAACCAAGCACCCTTGGTTGAAAAAGGTCAAAAAGCCGCTGTCCTTATTTCTCGCTTACACCATCGTATTCGGCATCGTGGCTTTTTTGGTGGGTACCCTGATCCCGGAGCTTTCATCCAGCGTTTCTACGCTGATCGATAACATCCCCGCGTATGAAAAGGCGCTAAGGTCGGCTTCCGACAATGCGGTCGATTTCATCAAGAATCTGACCGGTTATAATCTGTATGATTATGATAACTACAACAACCTGATCTCGATCGTCACCGGCAGCGATACGACCGAGTTCATCAAAAATATCGTGACCAATGTACTGCCCTCCGCTTTCAATACCGTACTCGGTATCGGAGCCGGACTGTACAATTGGATCATCGGTATCATCATCTCGATCTATCTGCTGTCGAGCAAGGAACGCCTGATCCGTCAGTTCAAGATCGTGGTCGTCGCTTATACACCGAAAAAGTTCTATAAAAGGCTGTTCAAGATCGGCGAAGTGTTCAACAAAAAATGCGGTCGTTTCATCGTCGGAAAGATCATCGATTCGATGATCATCGGACTGATGTGCTTTATCGGCCTTTCGATCTTCCGTTTCCATTATCCGCTTTTGATCAGCGTGATCATCGGCGTGTTCAATTTGATTCCGTTCTTCGGACCTATCATCGGCGCGATCCCAACCACCTTCCTGCTGTTGATCATCAACCCGATGGAGGCGCTCGGATTTGTCGTATTCATCATCGTGTTACAGCAGTTCGACGGCAACATCTTAGGTCCCAAGATCCTCGGCGAGACGGTCGGAATCTCCGGCTTCTGGATCATGGTATCCGTTATCGTCGGCGGCGGATTGTTCGGATTGCCCGGTATGCTGCTCGGTGTTCCGATCTTTGCGGCGATCTATACGCTGGTCGAAGAAGGCGCCCAAAGACGTTTGAAGAAAAAGCAACTATCAGCGAACGACGTTGCACCTGAGGTCGTTGAGGATTATCCCGAGGATACGCAAAAGCCCAAATCCAAGGAGCCTTCACTCCTCGATAAAGCGTCCGAGCTGTTTAACAATAAAAAAGGCAAATGAAGAATTTGTTTAATTAGGAGGTTTTAAAAATGCAAATGAAAAAAGTAGTTAGCTTGATCATGGTTCTTGTCATGATGCTGACTGTCGCGATCATCCCCGGCACTTTCTCTGCTGCCGATAAGGATGCCGCCGCGACCGCATCTCAGGACTATGCTCTTGCGCCCAACATCCAGAGCGGTAATATCCTGCACGCGTTCAACTGGCGCATGCGCGATCTCGTGAAGTATGCTCCCGAAATCGCCGCCGCGGGTTATACCACCGTTCAGATCTCTCCGGTTCAGTACACGAAGGCTACCGTTAACGATGGCTCTTACGCGACTGACTGGTGGTCTTTCTATCAGCCCAGAGATATGTCGATCGGTAACGCTCTCGGTACCGCCGCAGAAGTAGAAGAAGCTACTTCTGTTCTTCACAGCTACGGCGTAAAGGTTATTGCCGACGTCGTTACCAACCATGTACAGAACTGCGAGAAGAGAGTTGACACCACTGCCGTCAATTCCACTCTGAAAAGCTACACCCGTCGTTCCAATCTGCTCGACCATTCGAACATCGCCAACGACAACTCCCGCCAGAATCAGGTTCAGAACGACCTCGACGGTCAGCTTCCCGATCTGAACACAAGCAACAAGTCTTATCAGAACTATGTCATCAGCAGCCTGCTGAATCCGTTGTCCGACATGGGCGTTGACGGCTTCCGTTTTGACGCCGCGAAGCACATCGAGACTCCTTCCGACGGTAATCTCGCTTCCGACTATTGGCCCACCGTCACCAGCGCGATCAAAGCAAAGAACTCCAACTCTTATATCTACGGTGAGATCCTTGATCCCGCAGGTAAGTTCAGTATTTCCGCTTATACACCGTACATGAACGTTACTGACTTTGCGTATGGTAACACTGTTCGCGGCGCGCTGAGCAACAAGAACGCCAACAGCCTGATCAACTACGGTTTCTCCGGTTCTTCCAAGAATCAGAACGTACTGTGGGTTGAGTCTCACGATAACTTCTGCTCACAGGCTTCCACCGGTCTGACCAAGAAGCAGCAGATCCTCGGTTGGGCTGCCATCGGCGCCCGTAAAGACGCTCCCGCACTGTTCTTCATCCGTCCCAAGCACGAGCAGCTTGATTCTCCCGGCTTCATCAAGTACGATGATCTGATGGGTGCTCCCGGTTCTGCCGAGACATGGAAAGACCCGACTGTCGTTGCGGTCAATCACTTCAAGAACGCTTTTGCAGGCCAGGATGAGAACGTCACCGCAGATGGCTCCAAGCTGTTTGTACAGCGTGGCACCACCGGTATGCTGATCGTTGACCTGAACGGTTCTGCCGGCTCTGTCAGCAAGTCTTGCTCTATGGCAAACGGCACTTATACCGATCAGGTTTCCGGTAACAAATTCACCGTATCCAATGGTACTATCAGCGGTAACATCGGTTCTACCGGCGTTGCGGTCATTTACAACACCACTGCCGACAATTCCGCACCCGAGATCAAGCTCTCTTTGAACAATGTTGAGCTGACTCCCGAGGTTCTCAGCCGTTACACCGACGCTGAGGCTACCATCAAGGTCGACGTCAAGAACGCTACTTCTTATGACATCAAGGTTTCCAACCTCGCTGCCAAGACCGTTACCGACGCTTCCAAGACCTTCACTCTCAAGAGCACCATTCCTTACGGCAAGAGTGTCGATATCACGGTAACTGCTACCAACGGCAGTAAGACCGTATCCCGCACCTATAACATCAAGAAGAAGGACGCGAACGAGACCAAGAAGGTCTACTTCGATAACAGCGTCATGAAGTGGCCGTATGAGAATACTTCCGGTCAGCAAACCGTCGGTATCTTTGTCCTGTGCAAAACCGGCGTTGCTCCCTCCACCAAGATCGGTTCCTATGATTCCAACAAGCTGACTCCCGTTTCCGGTCAGTCGAATCTCTATTCGTTCACTGTTCCCGCAAACACCAAGTACGTCAAGTTCAACGAGGGCTACATCGGTTCTCAGTATACCGATAAGTCACATATGGACGCTTATGGACGCTGCCACCTGTTCCACAGCTTTAACGAGTGCGGCGGCTACTGCGGCCGTACCATGCCCGAGACGGTTGTCAACTTCGGTTCAGCTAACAGCGCTTCCAACCGTGAGAACGGCGGTTATGAGCTCGTCGGTTCGATGATCCTGCGTGACCTCCGCTTTGAGGATTACGGTGATTATCCCGTTGCGACTCTGACCAACGCTGACACTTCTCTGACCGCGGGCGCTGATGATCCTACTCAGGCTCCTACCGAGAAGCCCACCGAAAAGCCCGTTGGCAGACCGATCCTCCGCGGCGACGCAGATCAGGATACCATCGTTTCTATCCTCGATGCTACCATGATGCAGCGCCATCTGGCAAACGTCAAGAAGCTGACCGCTGACGGCGTTCTGGCAGCTGATATCGACAGCAGCGGTAATGTTGAATCGACCGATACCACTCTTCTCCAGCGTTTCTTAGCCGGTATCGGTAATCCGTATCATGTTAATGAGATCTTCTATGTAGAGGGCGACGCTCCCACACCCACAACCGCTCCTACACCTACTTCTGCACCGCAGCCCACAACCGCTCCTCAGCCCGATCCCACCGAGGCTCCTGAGCCTACTACTCCGGACGGCCCGATCACCTTCCTGCTTACCGATAACTTCGGTTGGGGCAGTGCGTATGTCTATGCTTGGGACGCTAACGGTACCGCCCTGTGCGGTGAGTGGCCGGGTGCTGCTCAGGCTGAGACCATCACAAACGGCTATGGCGAGACCCAGTTCAGATGTACTGTTCCCGAAGGCGCTGTCGGCGTTATCCTGAACAACGGTAACGGCGCTCAGACTGAGGACATCACTGATTTCGGTACTTATGAAGGCTACTGGATGGACGGCACCAAGAACAGCCAGGGTCACTATCTGGTCACCGGCTGGAATTCCTAAGTCCGATTTGATCGATCAACTTAACTGAATAAGCCAAAGGGGCTGTCGTATATCTACGGCAGCCCCTGATTATATGCACAAATAATAAAGCGTCCGATAGAGGACGCTTTACGAAACATTTGACTTTTTATGATCGAATCATTATACTGTAAAAGGTTTTAATTCTTCGATGAACGCGTCCATATCATCGCTCTCGGCTTCCAGATAGATCGGCTTGGAAAGATCCAGTGAAAGGATGCCGATGATGGAATGGGCGTCGATCGAATACTCATTATGATTCAGTGTGATTTTAATTTGCGGATATTTTGCGGTCAAAGCGACAAAGGCTCTTGCCTTTTCAATGCCGCTGATCGCGATGTTAGTGCTGTACATAGTTAGATAACCTCCTCAAGCGTTATCTATCTTAGCACTATTCATTCCATTATGCAACCCCCAAAATGCTGAATATTTCTACATAATTCGTGGTGATTTTATTTGAAATACTATATTATGACGCTCGGATGCAAGGTCAATCAATATGAATCCGAGGTAATGGCGGAATTGCTCAATCAGGCGGGCTATATAAAGGCGGAATCCTATCAGGACAGCGATATCAATATCGTCAACTCCTGTACTGTTACCGCGACCGGTGACGCAAAGAATCGCAAGCTGATCCGTCGGATCCGACGCGAGAATCCCGACAGTATCATTATCTTGTGCGGATGTATGCCGCAGGCATTTTTTGATGACATATCCGTTTTTGAAGGGTGCGACATCGTGATGGGAAATACCGCCCGCAGAGATATCATCCCTTTGATCGAAGAATTCTTAATGGAGCGCCGACAGATCATCCGTATCGGTGAGCACCAAAACAACGAAGCGTTTGAGCCGATGCGGATCAACGCTTTCAACGAGCGCACACGGGCGTGCATCAAGATCGAGGACGGCTGTAACCGTTTTTGCACCTACTGTATCATCCCGTACGCGCGCGGCAGAGTTCGCTCCAAAGAGTTGGATGAGATTCGTAAAGAGGCAGAAGCACTCGCCGAAAACGGCTTCAAAGAGATCGTTTTGGTCGGTATCAACCTCTCGGCATACGGTCAGGAATGGGATCTGAATGTCTACGACGCGGTCAAGGTCGTTTGTCAAACGGACGGTATCGAACGGGTGCGATTAGGTTCGATCGAACCCGAACGCATGACCGCGGATATTCTGAGCGCTTTATCGAAGGAACCGAAATTCTGCCCGCATTTTCATCTGTCCTTACAGGCGGGCTGTGACACGACCTTAAAGCGGATGCACCGCCATTATGATACCGCCGAATACGCGCGTATCGTCGCGGATATCCGCCGCCTTTTCGATAATCCCTCCATCACCACCGACGTCATGGTCGGGTTCGTGGGGGAGAGCGAGGAGGATTTCAACGCCTCCGTCAGCTTCACCGATGAGATCGGATTTGCTAAAACCCATGTTTTCCCGTATTCACGCCGCAAGGGTACCGCCGCCGATAAAATGGACGGTCATATCGATGAACACTTAAAGCACAAACGCGCCGATATCATGATCGCGCATACGCTCGAGCAACAACGCCGTTTTATGCAAAGTCAGGTCGGATTAACCGAACCCGTATTATTTGAGACCCGCTCAAAGGACGGCATGATGGAAGGGTATACCAAGAACTATACCAAGGTGCGCGTCAAAGATGACCGCGTTATTTCCGGCGAAATATACGACGTCAAGCTCACCGAAGCCTACGATGATTACTGCGTCGGAGAAATCTAAGGCTCCTTTTGGTAAAAGGAGCTGTCAACGAATGTTGACTGAGGAATTGTATATTTGTTTGAGCGTAAGCGAGTCACCTTTCTATTCTCTCATTCAAATACCGTATCACGTTTTCGACTTCCTGTCGGTTATCTTCATTGTGGAAGCTGTCATAGCTGTACAGCATAAAGCCGTCACAGCCCTTATCACGCGTGATGGACAGCTCCGTGGACAGGATATCGTCATTATCCAGCCATGTCCCGCTGTCGGCGTCCGTACCCGCTTTGTAGGCGGGAATACCGATATAGAGCGAGAGTCCGTCATGTTGATCCGCATCGAGCCAATCCTGTAAGCCGTCCTCAAAGGTCAGCGCGGGATTATCCAGCGAGAAGTAGATCTGCGGACAGATATAGTCGATATAGCCCTTTTCACCGCACCACTTTTTGACGTCGGCGTACAGCTTCTCATTATTCTGCATATTCCCCTGCGGTGAAACGCCGAACAGAACATTGTTCTTTATCGAATGAACCGCTTGATAGACAGAGCGGAGCATCCGATCCACGTTATCTCTGCGAAATTCCTCCAAGGATAGGGGAGAGTCCGTCGCGGCGCAATAGGCGTCATAATCGTCTTGGTCAAAATCCCCGCAGTCGGGCGGATAAAAGTAATCGTCGAACTGGACCCCGTCCACATCGTACTTTTCTACGATCTCCTTCACGCCGTTCGTGATCAGCTCGATCACCTTATCATCCGCGGGATTGAGGTACTCACTGCCGTTGACCTCCACGCCGATCGACGGATCCTTGACATAGGGATGATCATGGCTCAGCTTAGACGGCGTGTCCTTGGTGCTGATACGATACGGATTCAGCCAAGCGTGCACCATGATATCATGCTCATGCGCTTTTCTGATGATCGTATCGAGCGGATCGTATCCGGGATCCTCACCCTGTGTTCCGGTCAGGATATGCGACCACGGATAGTATTTTGACGGATAGAGCGCGTCGCAGAACGGCCGAACCTGTACGACCATCGTGTTCAGATCCGCGTTCTCCATATCCGCGATCACAGTGTCTATCTTCTCCTTGAACGCCGCTTCCTTATCCGATTCATTCTCCACATCCAGCGTCATGTAAGTCACCCATACGCCGCGGATCTCTT
The DNA here is from genome assembly GCF_016680995.1 of Ruminococcus difficilis. The sequence goes on from NZ_JAEQMG010000041.1 coordinate 121,315, forward strand.
CCTTCGGCTTTTCTACGGTGATTTGGCTCACATCCTGTATTGGCTTTGGCTCCGTACTCTCACGCTCCTTGTCCGATCCGGACACATAGAGGATGGAACCGCCCAATAACAAAAACGACAGTAAAAACGGTATTATTCTTTTATAGAACATTTTATCACTCCGAGGTCATTTTGAAATTTCTGTATATTTATCTGATCATTATCAATCTCATCGCGGTCATCGTGACGATCCACGATAAGCGCGCCGCCGTCAAGGGCACTTGGCGCGTCAAAGAGAATACATTGTTATTGATATCGGCGCTCGGCGGTTCACCCGCGATGTATCTGACGATGCTGTTGATCCGTCACAAGACCCGCAAACCGAAATTCATGGTCGGGATCCCGCTGATCCTGATCGTGGAACTCATCATCATTTATCTGGTGCTGCATTATGGCTATCGGATATTATGAGTTCACCGTGAGCCCTGCCGATGACGGTATCACGCTCAAGAGCTTTCTCAGGCGGATCTGCGGTCTCTCGGCACGCTCCATGAAGGTCATCCGTTACGGCGGGGGCAGTATATCCCGCAATGGTATAGAGCTCCGCGCGCATCATATCCTACACACAGGCGATATCATCAAAGTGCGCCTGCCAAAGGAAGAGCAAAGTGATATCACTCCCGTTGAGGGCAAGCTCGATATCCTCTTTGAAGACGACCGCCTGTTGATCGTCAATAAGCCCGCCTATATGCCGGTACACCCCACCAAGATCCACCAGCTCGACACACTGGCGAACATCGTCATGTATTACCAGCAGAGCAGGGGAGAGAGCTATCCCTTTCGCGCGCTGAACCGACTGGACAAGGATACCTCCGGCATCGTGATCCTCGCCAAAGACCGTATCGCCTACAACATGGTTTTCTCGACTGTCAAAAAGACATATGTAGCAATTTGTGAGGGAATCATCACCGGGAACGGTATTATCGATCTGCCGATCGGCGCCGCGCCCGACAGCAAGATAGAGCGCTGTGTGCGAGAGGACGGCGTAGCGGCGATCACCCATTATGAGCCGATACAGTCCTTTGGGCGTTACACCTTGTGCAAGGTTTGGCTCGAAACCGGCAGGACGCACCAGATCCGCTGTCACATGAGCGCGATCGGTCATCCTCTGGCGGGTGATACGATGTACGGCGGCAGTTCCGAGCTGATCCGGCGTCAGGCGCTGCACTGTCAGTCCATCACATTACCGCATCCGATCACAAAAGAGTTGATCGAGCTCACAACCCCATATCCTGAGGATTTTTCAGCAATATTCAAATCAACCTCCCCATGATACATACAAGATCATTTAGTTAAGAGGCTCCCTTTGGTAAAGGGGTCGCGTACGACACGCTGTCACCTGACACACTTGTCAGGTGACTGAGGGATTGTATTCATTGACCGGGCGTCAGCGAGATACAGTTTCTTAACGAAATGACATTGTTCATTGGGGAGGCCTTTCTATTTGATTCGGACTTTTTCTTTTCGATTCACTCCCGCAACACCGCCGATAATACCGCACAACAGCATGACGACACTGCGGATGATCGTCAAAAGCCCGATGTTATTCTTTGCGATACTCATCCCGACCGCGAACACGATCATCAATGCGATCGCGCCGCATAACGCGCCGATGACCAGTCCCTTGCATTTGGCGATCACACAGGCAATATACGCGCCGATCAACACGCTGAAGCCCTCGATCGCGACCATCACATAGTCGATGATCTCATAGGGGATACCAGACATCAACTTCAGCATCATCGAGAACAGACAGGTGAGCAGCACGGACAGTACAACAGAACAAAGCACACCGATCAAAACCGCTTTGACGATGTGCCCTTTATCTTTACCGAAATCAGACATAAAAAATTCACCCCTGTACACTCTATGCAGGGGTGAAATCCATTATTCGTTATTCTTTTGTGCTTTCTTTTCTTCCTTCGCGGCCTTCTTCGCGGCACGGCGCTCCTGAAGCTCCTGGAACTTATCCGCTGTTGTCTTCTTCGCGGGAGTCGTTTCCTTGACGGTATCGACGCTGGAGATCGCCCATTTTTTGAACTTCATCTTGGTACGGTCGGGACCTGTCTCGATCACGAAAGCGTCCTCTTCTTCTTTGACCGCAATGATTCTGCCCTGAATACCGCCGATCGTCGTGATGTCATCACCGATCTGGATATTGTTGCGCATTTCCTGTTCCTGTTTCTTCTTCTTCGAATTCGGGCGAATGAGCAAGAAGTAAAGAACTGCGAACAGACCTACATAAATTAAAATAATCCACCAGCTGCCGCCGGATCCTGAACCAAACATAGTTTATCTTCCTTTCAAATTATTCCAAGTTATTATAACAGGTAAGAATGATTTTTGCAAGTATAAAGTTGCATTATATCCGCTTATCAAGGATATTTCTGTATTTTTGATAGAAAACCTCATAGCTACCCGCGTCTAAATTGTCACGTATTTTCTGCATCAGCGTATTGTAGAAGTACAAATTGTGCATGACCGCCAGCCGCATACCGAGCATTTCCTTTGCTTTGAACAGATGTCTGAGATAGGCGCGGGTATGATGCTGACACACGGGACAGTCACATTCGCTGTCGATCGGGTTTTCATCCAGCTCATATTTCGCGTTCATGATATTGATGATCCCGCTCCACGTGAACAGATGACCGTGTCTTGCGTTGCGCGAGGGCATGACACAGTCGAACAGATCGACGCCCCTGTATACCGCCTCGAGGATATTGACCGGTGTGCCGACGCCCATCAAGTAGCGCGGCTTATCCTTCGGCGCGAAGGGTTCCACTGCCTCGATGATCTCATACATCGTTTCGGCAGGCTCGCCGACCGCCAGTCCGCCGATTGCGTAGCCGTCGAGGTCAAGCGCGGCGATCTCCTTCATGTGATCGATCCGCAGATCGCGATAGGTCGCGCCCTGATTGATGCCGAAGAGCATTTGATGCGGATTGATGGTACCGTCAAGCGAGTTGAGCCTGTCCATCTCCGCCTTACATCGGTTGAGCCAGTTGGTGGTGCGCTTGACAGAAGCCTTGGCGTAGTCATACGGCGCGGGATTTTCCACACACTCGTCGAACGCCATCGCGATGGTCGAGCCTAAATTCGACTGGATCCGCATACTTTCCTCGGGACCCATAAAGATGCGTTTGCCGTCGATGTGGGAGTTGAACACAACGCCCTCTTCGGTGATGTTGTTCAGCTTCGCCAGCGAAAAGACCTGAAACCCGCCGGAGTCGGTGAGGATCACGCCGTTCCATCCGGTCATCTTGTGCAGACCGCCGAGCTTCTTGACCGTTTCGTCACCCGGACGCAGATGGAGATGATAGGTATTGCTCAGCATGACCTGCGTATTGATATTTTGCAGATCATACGCGGATAACCCGCCTTTGATCGCGGCACAGGTCGCGACATTCATAAACGCCGGCATCTGTACCGTGCCGTGAACGGTTTTGAACTCACCGCGTCGGGCAGTTCCTTCTTGTTTCAATAATGTATACATAGTATTTCCTTTTGCTTATAATATTGCCATCGCGTCGCCTATTTCGATGGTTTAAATGGTTATCTTCATTCAAATCGTTTGATCCAATCCAAAACATCTTCGTATTTTGCTTTACCGGAAGCAACGTCCATTCCGATTTTTATGACGTCATCGTCAGAAGGTGAAATATAAATTCCGTTCATCTCAAGAAAAGCAAGCATAACATACATTCCGATACGTTTGTTTCCGTCAACAAATGCATGATTTGAAATCAAAGAATAACCAAGTTTTGCGGCTTTCTCTTCTTTTGACGGAAAAAGCTCAATTCCGTCAAAGGTTTGATAAGCGGATTCTAATGCGCTTTCAAGAAGTCCGAAATCTCGCACTCCCTCGTCGCCGCCCGTTTCTTTTGCAATCAATTCATGTAAGAGCAAAACCTTTTCTTTACTGAATTTGATCATTTTGCCAACTCCTCAAACGCTTTGTGATATTTATTCAGTACATGAGCAGAAACCAGTTTAAACTTTTCTTCATCACGGGATTCATCTGTCGAATTGATTAAGTATTCAATCACATCGCTTAACTGTTCATCGGAAATAATATCTATGATACTTTTTGCATATTCTCTTTCGCTCATTCTGAAAGCCTCCGTTCTCTGTTATATATCTGTATGATATATTAGTTTTATTTGAGTGTCAACGATATATTATGAAGTGAATATAAATGGAGAATCGGTATATCTTCTAAACAATCAACATCGCGTCGCCGAAAGAGAAAAAGCGGTATTTCTCCCTGACCGCGACCTCATACGCCTTCATCGTCTTATCGTAGCCGTAAAAAGCGGACACCAGCATGATCAGTGTGCTTTCGGGCAGATGAAAATTGGTGATCAGTCCGTCGAGTACCTTGAATTCAAAGCCGGGATAAATGAAAATATCGGTAAAGCCGTCACAGGCTTTGATCTCGCCGTACTCCGCCGCGACACTTTCGAGCGTACGGCAGGAGGTCGTACCGACCGCGATCACGCGTTTGCTGTTCGCTTTCGTTTTGCGGATCAGCTCAGCGGTCTCTGAGGGTATCTCATAATGCTCACTGTGCATTTTATGCTTGGTGACGTCATCGACCTTGACGGGCCTAAATGTGCCTAAGCCGACATGGAGCGTGACGTATCCGATGTTTACGCCCTTCGCGCGGATCCGATCGAGCAACTCATTCGTGAAATGCAGACCGGCAGTCGGAGCGGCGGCTGAGCCGAGCTCATGGGAATAGACCGTCTGATAGCGCTCCTGATCCTCGAGCTTTGCGGTGATATAGGGGGGCAGAGGCATTTGACCGATCTTGTCGAGGGTGGTATAGATATTCTCCTCGCTCTGCAGTTCGACGATACGGTTGCCGTCGTCCACGACATCGACGACCTCGGCTTTGAGCAAGCCGTCGCCGAAAATGAACTTGGCGCCGATCTTCGCTTTCTTACCGGGCTTGACCAGCGTTTCCCAGCGATCACCGCTGAGCTGCTTCAACAGCAGGAATTCGATCTTCGCGCCGGTATCCTCCTTGACGCCGTAGATGCGCGCGGGGATCACGCGGGAGTCGTTGACGATCAGACAATCGCCCTCGTTGAGATAGTCGAGTATATCATCAAAACGGCGGTGCTCGATCTCATCATTCTCACGGTGAAGCACCATCAATCGGGAATGATCCCGCGGCTCGATCGGCGTTTGCGCGATCTGTTCCTGCGGTAAATCATAATAAAAATCACTTGTCTTCATACATTGACCTCAAAAAACGCAGTTGTTACATAATTGAAATTGACAAATCCGCAACGGAATGGTATATTATAACATGACGTAAATTATACATCTGTATGAATTTGCCTATCATATAATATATTATTATTGGAAAAAACTCAACTGTTTTTTTGAAATTGGGAGGTATATAATATGAAAACGTTTAATGTCGGAATTATCGGCGCCACGGGCATGGTCGGTCAGAGATTCTCTCTCTTGCTCGAAAACCACCCGTGGTTCAATGTTACCGCTGTCGCCGCGTCCAAGCGCAGTGCCGGCAAAACCTATGCCGAGGCTGTCGAAGGCAGATGGGCGATGACCGCTCCGATCCCCGCGAATATCAAAGATATGGTCATGATGGACGCCGCCGATGTAGAGGCGGTCGCCGCGAAGGTCGACTTCGTATTCTGCGCTGTCGATATGAAGAAGGATGAGATCAAGGCGCTGGAGGAGGCTTACGCCAAGGCTGAGTGCCCTGTCGTCTCCAACAACTCCGCGAACCGCGGTACACCCGATGTGCCGATGATCGTTCCCGAGATCAATCCCGATCACGCCGAGATCATCCACGCGCAGAGAAAGCGTCTGGGCACCAAACGCGGCTTCATCGCCGTCAAGTCCAACTGCTCTTTGCAGAGCTATGTTCCCGCGATCCATCCCTTAAAAGAGAAATATAAGGTCAACAAAGTCCTTGCCTGCACCTATCAGGCGATCTCCGGCGCCGGTAAGACCTTTGAGCGCTGGCCCGAGATGGTCGACAACCTGATCCCGTATATCGGCGGTGAGGAAGAGAAGAGCGAGCAGGAACCGCTCAAGCTCTGGGGGCATATCGAAGGCGACAAGATCGTCAACGCGGATGACATTGCAATCACCTCACAGTGTCTGCGTGTACCGGTCTCTGACGGTCACACCGCCGCGGTATTCATCGACTTCGGCGTAGAAGAAAAGCCGAGCGTCGAGGAGATCATCGATATCTGGAACAACTACAAGGGCAGAGCACAGGAGCTCGAGTTACCCTCCGCCCCCAAGCAGTTCCTGCATTATTTCACCGAACCCGACAGACCTCAGATCAAGTCTGAGCGTATGCTCGAGGGCGGTATGGCGGTATCCGTCGGTCGACTCAGACCCGATACCCAGTATGATATGAAGTTCGTCTGTATGTCCCACAACACCCTGCGCGGTGCTGCAGGCGGCGCGGTTTTGATGGCTGAACTGCTCTGCGCCGAGGGCTACATGGACTGATAACGAGTGATCAGTGGTCAGTGATTTATTGATCGATCATTGATGTTAATACTCCTTTTTATCACATTTATCAGGAGGATTCTTTATGAATAAGCATATTTTTACAGGTGCCGGCGTAGCGCTGATCACCCCGATGCACAGCGACGGTTCCGTCAATTTTGAAGAGCTGGCGCGTTTACTGGAATTCCAGGTCGAGAACGGTACTGACGCGATCATCGCGTGCGGTACTACCGGCGAGGCTGCTACCCTGACCGTCAAGGAGCATTGCGAGGTATTATCCTTTGTCTGCGAGCGTATCAACGGTCGTATCCCCGTTATCGCGGGTACCGGCTCCAACGATACCAGCACGGCGATCGAGCTGAGCAAATCCGCTGAGGCGTCCGGTGCTGACGCGCTGTTATCCGTCACACCTTATTACAATAAGACTTCGCAGAACGGCTTGATCCGCCACTTTACCACCATCGCGGACAACATCGATCTGCCGATGATCCTGTACAATGTACCTTCGCGTACCGGCTGCAACATCAAGCCCAAGACCTACGCGGAGCTGTGCAAGCATGAAAACATCGTTGCGACCAAGGAAGCGAACGGCGATATCTCCAGCGTATCACAGACACGTTCTCTGTGCGGCGACAGACTGGATATCTATTCCGGCAACGACGACCAGACCGTGCCCTTCATGTCTCTGGGCGCTCTGGGCGTTATCTCGGTATTCTCCAACTTCTGTCCGAAGGAAATGCATGAGATCTGTGAGCTGTGCCTGAACAACAACTTTGTGGAAGCCTCCAAGCTGAATTTCCACTATGTTGAGCTGATGGATATCATGTTCTCCGACGTCAACCCGATCCCCGTCAAGACCGCGATGAACCTGATCGGCTTCAACGCAGGCGAGTGCAGATTGCCGCTCGTGCCGATGAGCTATTCGGGCTATCACGATCTCAAGGATTGCCTTGCGAAGTACAACCTGATCGGTAAATACGCGTAAGAAGCGTGACGCTTCACCTATTCCGTCTTTGGATCACCATGATATGATGCGAGGCGGGATCTGAACAAATTCATATTCAAACACACAGGGCGAAGCACTTCGCCCTGTTTCACAATGTTGTTAATGTAACAGTCATTGTGAAGCCCATATAAGGAGGTTTTTTATGATCAAGATACTGCTCAACGGCTGTCTCGGCAAAATGGGACAGGCTGTGGAAGCTTGCATCAACGAGCGCGAGGATACGATGATATCCTGCGGCGTCGATATCGCCGACGGCGACAAAGCATATCCCGTATACACCTGTTTTTATGACGTTCAGGAAAAGCCCGACGTTATCATCGACTTTTCCAATCCGCTGGTGCTCGATGATATGCTCGCTTTCGCCGTGAAGAACCAGACTCCCGTCATCATCTGCACCACCGGTTTTTCCGACGCGCAGGTGCAGAAGATCAAGGATACCGCGAAACAGATCCCTGTGTTCTACTCCGGCAACATGTCGCTGGGCATCAACGTGCTGATCGCGCTGTCCAAGATGGCGGCTAAGGTGCTGTACAACAGCTTTGATATCGAAGTGGTGGAAAAGCATCATAACCTCAAAATCGACGCGCCCTCCGGTACCGCGCTGATGATCGCCGACGCGATCAATGAGGAGATTGGCGGCGCTCAGTATGTCTATGACCGTCACGCGTACCGCAAAAGACGCGAGCATAACGAGATCGGCATCCACTCCATCCGCGGCGGTACGATCGTCGGCGAGCATGAGGTCATCTTCGCGGGTCATGACGAGGTCGTTTCCTTGAAGCACCAGGCACAGAGCAAGGGCGTATTCGCGGCAGGCGCTGTCAATGCCGCCGCCTATATGAAGGACAAGCCCGCGGGACTGTATGATATGTCGGATGTATTGAAGGGCTAATGACAGTCGTGCAATGATCGATATTCCGATACTCGGATGCTTTTGTTATTAATGACGCAGAAAAAAGCGCCACGGCTCTGCGCGCATCTCACACCTTTGTTTTTCTATCATAGACTGATAGGGAACAGAGGTGTTTTTTTATGAAAAATGAATTGATACTTTTGCCTTCCGTGACCTACGCGATGAAAGCAAAGAGTATTTTGGAACAATATCAGATCCGTTCTTATATCCAGCGCACGCCCAAAAATGTGAATATCAAATCCTGCGGTTACTGTCTGTTTGTGCCGAACCGAACCGATGAAGCGGAAAAGCTCCTGCGCCAAAAGGGCGTCCGCGTTCTCGGCAGAGCGGAGCGGGAGAAGCCGTGATCTACCTCGACAACTCCGCCACCACGTACCCAAAGCCGCCGCAGGTGATCCGCGCGGTACAGCAGGCGGTCAAGAGCTATGGCTTCAACCCCGGCAGAGGCGGATATCGGCAATCCCTGCAAACAGCGCGGATGGTGTACGAGGCGCGCGAGACGATCGCGGCTTTCTTTCACGCGCCGTCATCCGAAGCCGTCATCTTCACGCCCGGATGTACCCAAGCCTTGAACACGGTCATCAAGGGCGTGCTGCATCACGGCGATCATGTTGTCATATCCTCCTTAGAGCACAACGCGGTATACCGTCCGCTGTATCAGCTCAAGGAGATGGGGGAGATCACCTTTGATATCGCCGACGTCGTGATAGGGAATGACGAAGCGACATTATCCAACTTTCGCAACGCGATCAATCGACACACGCGGTTGATCCTCTGCACCCACGCCTCCAACGTCATCGGCTATAAATTGCCGACAGAACGTCTTTGCGCGTTGGCGCACAGCTACGGCATCATGTTTTGTCTGGACGCCGCCCAAAGCGCGGGCGTTTTCCCGATCGACATGGTGAATGACGCATATGACTATGTTTGCTGTCCCGGACACAAATATCTTTACGGCCCGATGGGAATAGGACTGCTGCTGATCGGAAATGATAATCGTATCGCTCCGCTGATCGCCGGAGGCACGGGGAGTATGTCCGCACAGCCGGAAATGCCGGATTTTTATCCCGATCGGCTGGAAGCGGGCACACAGAACATCGCGGGTATACTCGGGTTGAAAGCCGGTGTGGATTTTGTCATGTCACACGGGATCGAGAGGATCTATCAAAAAGAAAACAGGCTGATCGAGGGGCTGTATCGAACATTGAAGCGCCATGATAAGCTCCGTATTATCGGCAGAGAGGATGACCGGGAGGGCGTTTACGCGCCGGTACTGGCGTTTACTGTCGACGGCACGGACAGTGAATCCGTCGCGGTAAAACTCTCCGAACAATTCAATATCGCCGTCAGAGGGGGATTACACTGCGCTCCGTTGGCTCACAAAGCGCTCCATACAATCGACAGCGGCGTTGTCCGCGTCTCGCCGTCAGTATTCACTTCCGCCGATGAAACGGCATATTTACAGAGGGTATTAAGCAGAATGTAAATGCAATGTGAAATCTTTCTGAAAAATACCGGTTTCACCTTGCAATCATAAATAACGTATGTTAGAATAAAAATGTGATTGATTAAATTGAGTTAGTATGGTCTTTACAAATAAAGGATCATCAGGAATGTTAAAGCCTTCGGAAGGACGAATGTATGGAACAAACTTTTTTCTCACAGCTGTTAGCAACATTGAAAACCTTTACCTTTAAGGATTTTATCGATGTTGCGATCATCGCGCTGTTATTATTCTATCTGTTACGATTATTCCGTCAAAGCCGTGTCGGTCAGCTGATCAAGGGCTTCTTGATCTTATTGGCCGTCTACGGTGTGTCGTATCTTTTCGAGCTCACGATGCTGAAGTATATCCTCAACTCGATCTTCACCTATTGGGCGATCATCTTCATCGTCGTGTTCCAGCCCGAACTGCGACTGGGTCTGGAACGGCTGGGCCGATCTAACAAAAGACTGCGAAGTTTTGTATCCTCGACGGTACAGAATCCCGAGGATCAGATCTATAGGGCTCTCTCCGATGTGGCGGATACCTGCGCTGTTTTCTCCAAATCCAAGACCGGCGCGCTGATCGTGTTTGAACGCGAAACACCGCTCGGTGAGATTGCTGACACCGGTACCGTTCTCAACAGTGACGTATCTCCCGCGCTGTTGGGCAACATCTTCTTCAACAAAGCGCCTTTGCATGACGGCGCGTGTATTATCCGCGAGGGCAAGATCCATGCGGCGGGCTGTATTCTTCCGCTGTCGGATAACCTGAACATCAGTCAGGATCTGGGCACACGCCATCGCGCCGCGATCGGTATGTCCGAGGCGAGTGACGCGGTCGTGGTCGTCGTATCGGAAGAGACCGGCAGTATCTCTGTCGCGCTCAACGGTATATTGACGCGCGATTTCAAACGCGATGACCTTTATAACAGGTTGGTCGAATTGATCATTGTCGGAGATAACAACAACGCTTCCGGCATGTTTGCTACTCTTTTCAACAAGCGAAAGGAGAAGAAGAATGAAAAAGAATAAAAAGAGTTTCTTATCAAGATTATTTGATTCTAACATCTTCTTGCTGATCCTTTCCTTCATCCTCTCCTTCACATCATGGATCATCGTATCGTTTGTTTCCGATACCAATATCAAGTCGGTCAACGTTCCCAACGTACCGGTCACCATCAATCTGCCTGATTCGGATTTTGATTACACCTATTTTATCGATAAGTACTCCGGTGTATCAACTAACGATAACGGCGTTCCGCTGGTATCTGTCGATGTCAAAGGCAACGCGATCATCGTCGGCTCCTTAAAACCCGATAATATCACGATCACCGGCAAACTCAATATTCCCGACAACGCCGTTCTGTCGCCGCAGGAATATAAGGTCACTCTGAATTATGAGAAGACCGGCACGCTGACGAACTATGACGTTGAAGCGATCACTCCCTCGACGTTAACGGTATTTGTCGATCAGCCTCTGGAAAAGGAATTCGATATCGTCAACTCCTGTTCCTTCAAAAACGACGATAAAGACAAGTACGCCAACGTTACACTTTCTCAGTCAAAAATCAAGGTCACCGGTCCCGAATCCTTAATCAATGAGATCGCTACCGTAGAAGTGCATGGTGAGATTACCGAGGAAGGAACCAGCAAGAGGGATTTCATCTACAAAGACAAGGAAGGCAGAACGTTAGAAGATTATTATCTTACTCCCGCTGTCGAATCTGTCGACGTCACCGCCAAGCTGCTTCCGATCGCTACCGTTAATCTGAAGGTCGAATACAAAAACAAGCCGAGCGGCGTAAAGACGCAGGCGAACGTATCACCCTCTGCAGTCAGGATAGCCGGCGAGCAGTCCGAGCTGGATAAGTACAAAAACGGTTTGACGCTCACGACGCTGGATTACACCGATCTGAAGAACGAAAGCTTCAAGGAGGATTTCACCATCACGCCTCCGGATAATTGTAAGATCGTCGCGGATGGAAACGAAAAGACCGCTCCCACCAAGGCTACGGTGTCGCTGGATCTGAGCCCGTACTCAGACGGTTCTGTTTCCAAGAAGATCACCTATGAATCCGACGGCTACACCTACGCCTTTACGCCGGGTGAGATCAGAGTGAAGCTTTACGGAAATGAGGACGAGATCAAGGATATCACTTCGGATGATATCAAAATGACCGTCGAGATCCCGGATGACTTCAAGGAAAAGCTCAGTGAATTACAAACCGGTCAAAGCGTGTCCAGACAGGGTATCAAGCTACAACTCTCGTTGAGCGGTGATTATACCGAAACATGGATCTACGGATCATACACGGCTGATCAGGTCACTGTCACAAAGAAATAATCACCAACGCACTGTCACACGGCAGTGCGTTTTCTTGTGTCATAAACAGTCCAATCAATATCTGAGAAACCGATTACCAAGGCTCCCTTTGGTAAAGGTGCCCCCGTTGGGGGAATGTCCGAAGGACAAGGGGAGATTCCCCTGTTAGGGGAAATGTCCGCAAAGCGGACAAAAGGGTCGGCTGTCTTCGCAGAAGAAGCCGCTTCCGGCGAGGAGGCTGTTGAGGCGTTAAGCCGAAACTGAGGGATTGTATTAAACTGTCTGAGCGAACCGAGTATCTCAATGAAATAACGTTTATGTTATCGCAAATAAAAAATGAATAATCTCCCATTTTCCAAGGCTCCCTTTGGGAAAGGGAGCTGTTGAGGCGTTAAGCCGAAACTGAGGGATTGTATTAAATTGTCTGAGCGAAGCGAGTATCTCAATGAAATAACATTTATGTTATCGCAAATAAATAATGATTAATCTCCCATTTTCCAAGGCTCCCTTTGGGAAAGGGAGCTGTTGAGGCGTTAAGCCGAAACTGAGGGATTGTATTAAACTGTCTGAGCGAAGCGAGTATCTCAATGAAATAACGTTTATGTTATCGCAAATAAAAAAATCTCCTATATAAAGCAAAAAAACTCCCTTCACAACGGAAGGGAGTGATTCATCATCTACGATATTCGATCAGAAACGCGCGGGCGTCATGTACTTATACTTATTGATTTTGAGCACACCCTGTGACGAATCCGATACATCCTTATGATAATGCACGCTCTGTACCAGCCCGATACTGATCAGAACGGATAGCAGGGAGGTACCGCCGGAGGAGAAGAACGGAAGCGTGATACCGACGACGGGGAGCAGTCCGAGCACCATGCCGATATTGATGATCGACTGCACGCTGATCATCGCGAACACGCCGACACAGATCATCCTGCCCAGATAATCGCGCGCCGACATCGCGTTCATCGCGAGCTTGACGCAGATCAAAAGAAGGATGAATACCAGCAGCACACAACCGATGAAGCCGAGTTCCTCGCCGGCTACGGTAAAGATAAAGTCGTTTTCCTGTTCGGGAACGATACCCGAGGCGACCCTCGCGCCGTTGCCGAGACCCGTGCCGCTCAGTCCGCCCGAGGCGACGCTGACCTTGCCCTGATACTGCTGCCATCCGTAGTTCTTCATCGCGTTGCCGTCGATGTCAAAGATCGCGGTGAAGCGGTTCTTTTGCTCCTCATTGAGGAAATAGCTCCACAGGATCGGGATGCCCGCCGCGAGCAGTACGATCATGATCAGGAAGTATCGGAGCTGTACGCCGCCGATAAACGCCATGATGATGAACATGAACAGGAAGATCAGCACTGTACCGTCGTCGCCCTGCATATGGATCAGCACCACCGGTACCGCCATATGGATCACCAGCGAGATAACGCCGAGCAGGTGATGGAGCATATCATTCTCCTTGAGCAGCTGCATATGTCGGGAGAAGGTGACGATGAAGAATACCTTCACCAGCTCCGACGGCTGGAACGAGATCCCGCCCGGCAGCATGATCCACGCGGTATCATCCGTACCGGTAACGTTTCGTCCGAATACGAACACCATCAGCAGCAGTCCGAGCGAGATGATCATCAGCAAGATCCAGTGCTTTGATATCCGCTCATAGTCGATGAGCGTGACAACGACCGCCGCGATATATCCCAATATCAGCGCCAATATCTGCGGCGTCATGTAGCTGTAATCCGAGGCTCTCTGCATGGAGTTGATCAACAGCAGACTGTAAGCGCTCGCGGAGATCGTCAGCAGCCACAGGATCACATCTGATTTTGTGAAAAATTGAGTCAATCCTTTTATCGCTTTTTGCATAGAGTACCTTTCAATAGTTTTTCGATCGAAGAAAAGGACGCGCGCGTCCCATCTCAACCGATCTGAATAATCGTCATTGCGAAGTCCCTTGACACGCGTGTCGGGGACTTCGCAATCTCAACCGAAAAGGCTCCCTTTCCTAAGGGAGCTGTCACGAAGTGACTGAGGGTTGATATAAATTGCTCGACCGAAGAAAGAAACGATATTTCGATTTCTGTTTTCTCCTATCATTATAGTGAATGACACACTTGAATTCAAGATAAATATTTGTAATAATTTCGCTAATTTTATCCTATAGCATTATTCCGAGGCGATCATATGATAAAATATTCAATTGATAATAACAATCAGAGGTAGATTTCATGAGAGTGACAACCTCCTGCGCGCGTGATACGGAGCAACTCGGCGAGAAGCTCGCGTCTGTATTACTGGGCAAAGAGATGATCGCGCTGTTCGGCGATCTCGGCGCGGGCAAGACCGCTTTTACACGCGGGCTGTGTGCCGGACTGGGGATCCGTGACGGCGTATGCAGTCCGACCTTCGCGATCGTCAACGCGTATCAGGGAAAGTTTCCGGTCTATCACTTCGATATGTACCGCATCACCGACCTCGATGATCTGTTTGCGACCGGTTTCTATGACTATATCGGCAACGGCGTCATCATCATCGAATGGAGCGAGAATATCGAGAGTGAGCTCGAGCCGGATTGTATCCGTATCCGTATCGAGAAAACGGAAAATGAGAATGAGAGAATATTTGACATAAGGGGGCTGGATGAATATGCTGATCTGTTCCGTTGATTCCTCCGCGACTCCCGCGTCGGTGTGTTTACTGGAGGATGACAGGATCATCGCCGAGTATTATCTGAACACCGGCTTTACGCACAGCCAAACGCTGATGGCAATGCTCGAATCGGTCTTGAAGATCTCCGGCAAAAGCGCCGGTGATATTGAACTGTATGCCGTCAACAGCGGCCCCGGCAGCTTTACGGGCGTGAGGATCGGCGTCAGCGCCGTCAAGGGCATGGCATACGCGCTGGATAAACCCTGCGTCGAGGTGTCGACCTTAGAGAGTATGGCGTACAATCTTCTCGGCAGTCACACGATCGTCTGCGCCTGTATGGACGCCAAACGACGACAGGTCTATCACGGACTGTTCCGAGTGGACGGTGATACAATCGAGCGGCTGTGTGATGATACCGCGATCGCGGTGGACGATCTGCTCAACGGTTTGCCTGATCACGAGGAGATCATCCTCGTCGGCGACGGCGCCGAATTGGTGGATCAAAGCACGGATGATCCTTTGATCACTCTGGCTCCGCCGAACCTCAGATACCAAAGAGCTTCATCGGTCGCTTTGGCGGCTGTTGAAAAATACAACAGGGGAGAGGTCGTCTCTCCCGCGGCGCTGATGCCCCGCTATCTCCGCTTATCTCAGGCAGAACGGGAGCGCAACGCCAAAATCAACAAAGAACAGGATGGTGCATTATGATAGCGATCGGATGCGATCACGGCGGTATCGCGATCAAAAACGCGGTGATCAACTACATGAAAGAGAATGGGATCGAGTATAAGGACTACGGTTGTTATACCGACGAGAGCGTGGATTATCCCGTCTACGCATATCAGGTGGCAAAGAGCGTCGCCGACGGTGACGCAACGCTGGGTATCATCTGCTGCGGTACCGGCATCGGCGTTTCGATGGCAGCCAACAAGGTCAAGGGCGTCCGCGCGGCGGTATGCACCGATGAATTCTGTGCCGAGATGACACGCCGCCACAACAACGCCAACATCATGTGTATGGGCGGCAGAGTGATCGATGAGGAAAAAGCGGTCAAGCTCGCTTCCATCTTCCTGAACACTCCCTTTGACGGCGGCAGACACGAAAAGCGCGTCGATATGATCACGCAGATCGAAAACGGAAGTTTTACATTATAACATGTATTCATGATAACAGAAAGAAGGATTCATTATGAACAGTAAAGTTACGATTTTTGACCATCCGCTGATCCAGCATAAGCTGTCGATCCTGCGTGATGAGAACACCGGTACCAAGGAATTTCGCGAGCTGATCTCCGAGATCTCCATGCTGATGTGCTATGAGGCAACCAGAGATCTGCCTCTCGAGGATGTAGTGATCAAAACTCCTATGGCGACGATGACCGCGAAGAAGATCGCGGGCAGAAAGCTGGCTTTGGTTCCGATCCTGCGCGCAGGCTGCGGTATGCTGGACGCGATGCTGCGGATGGTTCCGTCCGCCAAGGTCGGTCATATCGGTCTGTACAGGGATGAAGTCACCCATAAGCCTGTCGAGTATTATAACAAGCTCCCGGGCGATGTGGATGAGAGAGATGTATTCGTCCTCGATCCGATGCTCGCTACCGGCGGCAGCGCTGCCGACGCGATCAGCATCATCAAGCGCTCCAATCCCCGCTCCATCCGTTTTCTGTGCATCATCGCGGCTCCCGAGGGCATCGAGGTGCTGACTAAGTCCCATCCCGACGTAGAGATCTACTGCGCCGCCAAGGATGAGAAGCTTAACGAGAATTGCTACATTCTGCCCGGTCTGGGCGATGCGGGCGACCGTATCTACGGTACCGACGTCGTCGGTGAGGTCTCTGTCGATAAGCGCGGCAGTACCGTCAAGCTGCGTTCCAAGACCAAATGATGAAAAGGATTGTAGCGATACTGTGCTCGCTGGCACTGTGTACGTTTTTCTTCTCTGCCTGCGGTAAAAAAGCCGACGGTACGATGGAACCCGTGCAGGATGAAAACGGCTCCGTGACAGGTTATGAGCGCGTATATCATAACGAAAACGGCGATATCACCCGCTGGGACGTCTATGACGTTAACCAAAAGTACGATCACTATGTGCTTTATGAGTATGACAGCAACAATCGTCTGGCGAAGGAAACCTACTATCAGGCTGACGGCATCGGCGTATATTATTACGCCTACTCCTACCATGAGTCCGGCAAGATAGCGGAGGAGGATTTTGTCTCCGTCAAGGACGGCTCGACGCGTACGCTCTATGATGAGGACGGTCACGAGTCAAAACGCTATACCTTTGACCGTAATGATCAACTCGTCAAATATGAGGAGTATCAGAACAACACGTGGGTGGAATCCGAACCGCCGACTCAGGATGCCGAAACGGAAGTGCCGACGACAGCATAATACAACATAAAACAAAAGCCGCCTTCCTGTGTGAAAGCGGCTTTGCTGTTATTCTCGAATGATTAAGCTTTCTTATGGGCTTCCTCGGCAGGCGCCTCTGCCTCTTCGGCGACAGGCTCCGCGGCAGTTTTCTCAACGGGAGCTTCATCTGCTGCAGCCTCATCCACAGGCGCCTCGGTAGCGTCCTCGGTCGGGATCTCGGTGCCTTCCGTGTTAATGTTGATGTTCTCGGACTCCGCCCATTCGATCACTCTGTCTCTGCCCGCTTTGGCGGTCTCAGCAACCGCAACGATAAAATCATCCGCGGCAAGGACAAAAGACTTCGCGGTTTTGAGCCAATAATGTTTTAATTCAGCCATAATCATAACTCCTTTGTTTTTTCTTTATTATACCCTGTCCCTACCGCAAAGTCAATTAACTTTTTGTAAAGAGAACCATCGCTTAGAAATAACACTTGATTTATTGACAGAATTGTTGTATAATACGAAATGTTCCCGCCGGCATGTCGGAATTGGCAGACGAGACAGACTCAAAATCTGTTGTCTTTGCGGGCGTGTGGGTTCGAGTCCCACTGCCGGCACCATTGTAATATAAGAGGACATCCTTATGGGTGTCCTCTTATATTTCCGAAACGCTGTGACGGCAGTGGGACTCGAAGGCGAGTGTGCAAAGCCGTAAGCTGTGCGCACGGCGCAGGTAAAAACAGTATTGTATACTGTTTTTAACGAGAGCGCAGATAGAGCGCCTTTGTTACCGGATGGCAACAAGCGATATCAAATCTTCGATCAGATAAAACATACACTGCCGGCATTACCTTGATTCATAAGAGTATCATTAAGGATGCCCTTTTGTATTTCCGAAACGCTGTGACGGCAGTGGGACTCGAAGGCGAGTGTGCCAAGCCGTAAGCTGTGCGCACGGCGCAGGTAAAAACAGTATTGTATACTGTTTTTAACGAGAGCGCAGATAGAGCGCCTTTGTTATCTGATGGCAACAAGCGATATCAAATCTTCGATCAGATAAAACATACACTGCCGGCATTACCTTGATTCATAAGAGTATCATTACGGATGCCCTTTTGTATTTCCGAAACGCTGTGACGGCAGTGGGACTTGAAGGCGAGTGTGCCAAGCCGTAAGCTGTGCGCACGGCGCAGGTAAAAACAGTGTTAACGCCTCCCTTTGGTAAAGGGAGGTGGGCTCGCTTGCGAGCTCGGAGGGATTGCATCAATTGCTCGACCGAAGGGAGTTAATCTGTATTATCTGTTGTAATAACATCAAGGTAGATTAATTAAGATACTCGCTTCGCTCAAACAGTTTAGTCCAATCCCTCAGTCGCCAACAGGCGACAGCTCCCTTTACCAAAGGGAGCCCATTATGATGACAGCGTATCGTACGCGCCCACTTTACCAAAGGAGCCTAAATACTGCTTCTTAACACGATGAAGAAAGAGGATAAACCAATGCAGCATTATACGATCTTATACAATCCGCTGAGCGATAACGGACAGGGCGAGGCACACGCCAAGGTTCTCACCGGACTGCTCGAGGGCAACGACCTGCGCTTTGTCGACCTTACCAAGAACACCGATATCAAAACGATCATCAATTCTCTTCAAGCGGATGACAAGCTCGTCATCTCCGGCGGCGACGGTACGCTGAACCGTTTTCTCAATGATACCGACGGCATGGAGATCCAAAACGAGGTTTACTTTTTCTCGGCGGGCACCGGTAATGATTTTCTGTCGAGCGTCGGGGTTGAAAAAGGAAATCTGGTACCGATCAACCAATTCTTCGGCAAGCTGCCGACCGTCACCGTCAACGGCAGGGACTACAAGTTCATCAACGGCGTCGGCTACGGCATCGACGGCTACTGCTGTGAGGTCGGCGACGAGATGCGAGAAAAGTCCGATAAGCCCATCAATTACACAAGTATCGCGATCAAAGGGCTTTTGTTCCACTTCAAACCCGTGAACGCGACCGTGACCGTGGACGGCAAGACGGAAAAGTTCAGTAACGTCTGGCTCGCGCCCACCATGTTTGGCAGATTCTACGGCGGCGGTATGATCCCGACTCCCGAACAGAACCGTGAGGACGGCACCGTGTCCACAATGGTCTATCACAACTGCGGCAAGCTCAAGGCGCTGACGGTGTTCCCGAACATCTTCAAGGGCGAGCATGTCAAGGAAGAAAAGATCGTCAAAATCTTCAAGGGTCACAGCGTAACGGTCGAATTCAACCGACCCACCGCGCTGCAGATCGACGGCGAGACCATCAAAAACGTCACCTCTTATTCCGTGAATATTTGATCAAAGCGACAAAGCTCCGAGTGATCAGCAATAACATTAAGTTGAGAAGGCTCCCTTTGGGAAAGGGAGCTGTCCCCGAACGGGGACTGAGGGATTGTATCAATTGATCGAGCAACAGCGAGATACAATTTCTTAACTTAATGACATTGCGAGTGATCGGGGCTTTTCCTATTGATTTCAACGGCAAAAACAGTTATACTGGGAGCGGTGATCAAGATGAAAGCTACTGTATTGCAAGAACTGCTGGATCAACTGAATAGGGGAGAGAGCCCCGATCTGATCCTCTCAGCCGACGGTCAGACCTATATCCGCAAATTCGCCGAGGCTGACCGACTGATCCTCTTGGGCTGCGGTCATGTGTCGATCGACGTATACCGTTTGGCTAAGACCATCGGCTTCGACGTCGTCGCGGTCGACGACAGACCCATGTTCGCAAACTTCGAGCGATTTCCCGACGCGCAGGTCATCTGTGACGAGTTCATCTCCGCGATCGAGAAGCTCCGTATCACGCGCAGGGATTATGTGTGCGTGCTCACCCGCGGACATCTGTGGGACGCGCAGTGCATCCGCGCGATCCTGTCAGGAGAAATGCCGTATTATCTGGGACTGATCAGCTCCAAAAAACGTGCCGCGGGACTGCGGGAGATCCTGATCGAAGAGGGCTTCCGAAAGGAGGACATCGACGCGATCCACGCTCCTATCGGGCTCAAGATCGGCGCGATGACCACCGCCGAGATCGCGGTGTCGATTTGCGCGGAGTTGATACAGGAGCGACATAAGCGGTATGTCAAGCCGCGTGAGAATGAGCTGACGCAGACGAATGTCGACTATGATCTGCTGCGCTATCTCGCGACTTTCGATGAACCGCGCGCGATGGTGACTGTGCTTTCCTCTACCGGCTCCACACCCGTCAAAAGCGGCAGTATGATGGCTGTCAACGCACTCGGTCACGTCGCGGGCACTGTCGGCGGCGGCTGCGGTGAGGCGGCGGCGATCAACAAAGCGCGGCGCATCATCGGCAGGGACGATCAAGCCGTATTGCACATCGATATGAGCAACGAGGTCGCGGCGGACAACGACATGGTCTGCGGCGGCACGATGACCGTATTGATCGAAAACATCACCTAACTTGCTTTAAAGCGATAAATATGTTATACTGGGTTGAAAACGCGATATCATGCGATATCGTCACAACATCGGTTTATCCGACTGTATCAGGAGTACAATATGAAAATCATCAATCTTTTGAATAACGACCGCTGTACGCTGTCCTTCGAGGTGTTCCCGCCGAAGGTATCTTCCTCCTTTGACGAGGTCAAGCCCGCTATCGAGAAGATCGCGCAGCTCAAGCCGTCTTTTATGAGCGTGACCTACGGCGCGGGCGGCGGTACCAGCCGCTTCACTCTCGATATCGCCGAGGATATCCGCAACCGTTACAGTGTGCCGACAATGGCGCATCTGACATGCGTTTCCTCCACCAGAGAGACCGTCCTCGAGAAGATCAACGAGCTCAAAAAGGCGGGCATCCAGAACGTCATGGCGCTCAGAGGTGACCTGACGCCCGAGATGAAGCTCAGCGACGCGAAGCACTGGGACTACTCTCATGCGGTCGATCTGATCCGTGAGCTGAAAAACAGCGGCGCGGATTTCTGCATCGGCTGTGCGTGCTATCCCGAGGTACATCCCGAAAGCCAACACCAGACCGACGACATCTTTTATCTCAAAGAAAAAGTCGACGCGGGCTGTGATTTTATGACCACGCAGATGTTTTTTGACAACAATCTGCTGTATAACTTCCTCTACAAGATCCGTGAGGCGGGCATCACCGCGCCTGTCGTGCCGGGCATCATGCCGATCACCAGAGCCATCCAGCTCAAGCGCGCGATCGAGCTCTCCGGCTCCTTCATCCCACAGCGCTTCAAGGCGATGGTCGACCGCTTCGGCGGCGATGACCGCGCGATGGCGCAGGCGGGTATCGCGTACGCGACCGACCAGATCATCGATCTGTACGCCAACGGCGTCAAGCATGTCCACCTCTACACCATGAACAAGCCTGAGATCGCGCGCGCCGTAATGAACAATCTCAGCAGTATCATCGGCAAATGATCCGCACCCTGACCATCGCCCCACCCGCGTGGGACAAGCGCGAGATCATGCGCTACGCCCGGATCAGGGGCGCCGATAACAGCTATGACGCTCTGATCGACGAGTGTATCAACGAAGCGGAGCCGCTGTTGACCTATCGGGTGTGTTGTATGACCCTGCCGGTCGATCCCGACGGCGGGATCACGATCGGCAATGAGCATATCGTATCGCAAACGGTCGGCAAGGCGATTTGCGGATCCGAAGCCGTCATCTTATTCGCGGCGACGGTCGGATCCCCCTTTGACCGCCTGATTGCGCGGTACAGCCGTGTGGAACCGTCCAAGGCGCTGATCCTGCAGGCAATCGGCGCAGAGCGTGTAGAAAGCCTGTGTGACGCGTTTTGCGCGCAGATGAGCACAGAGCTGAGTAAAACGGGAAAACGCCTTACACGGCGCGTCAGCCCCGGTTACGGCGATATTGAGCTGAGCTTGCAGAAAGAGATCTTCGCGGTACTGGATTGTCCGCGCAAGATCGGCTTGACGCTCGACCAAAGCCTGCTGATGTCACCGAGCAAGTCCGTCACCGCCATCGTCGGTATCACGGACGGTTGCGAGGAACAGCAAAACAACTGCGCGGATTGTGATAAAACCGACTGCGCTTATCGCAGATAAATCATTTCAATTGTAGGGGAGGGTCTTGACCCTCCCGATTGCACATTTAATTCATGTGAAAATCATTGAACAATCTATCATCAGGTGTTACTATGAACTTCAAAGAATTCTTACAACAGAACATCGTGATCCTCGACGGCGGGATGGGTACGCTTTTGCAGGAACGCGGCTTACAGCCGGGTGAACAGCCGGAGCGCTGGAATCTCAGCCATCCCGAGGACATCACCGCCATCCACAAGGCGTATTTTGACAACGGCTCCAACGTGGTCAATACCAACACCTTCGGCGCGAATCTCCTGCATTATGACGAGGCGGAGTTGACCGCCGTTATCAAAGCGGCTGTCGCCAACGCGCAAAAAGCACGTGAGCTGAGCACTGCGCCGCAGGAAAAATTCATCGCGCTGGATATCGGACCCACCGGCAGACTCTTAAAGCCGCTGGGCGATCTCGACTTTGAAGAGGCGGTCACGGTCTTTGCCAAAACCGCACAGATCGGCGCCCAGTGCGGCGTCGACCTCGTGATGATCGAGACCATGAACGACAGCTACGAGACCAAGGCGGCGCTGTTGGCGGTCAAAGAGACCTGCGACCTGCCTGTGCTCGTATCCAACGCCTACACCGATAAGGGCAAGCTGATGACGGGCGCGTCTCCCGCGGCGATGACCGCCATGCTTGAGAGCATGGGCGCTGACGCGATCGGCGTGAACTGTTCCTTCGGTCCCGATAAGCTCCAACCCATCGTGGAAGAGTACCTGCGCTGTGCCTCGATCCCCGTGATCCTCAAGGCGAATGCCGGTATGCCGACGAATGTGGACGGCAAGACCTTGTATAACATTCTGCCGCCGTCCTTTGCGGATATCACCGCGCGCATGGTGCAAAAGGGCGTGCGCGTCGCGGGCGGCTGCTGCGGTACAACGCCTGAGTATATCAAAGAACTCTGTGAACAAATCGATGATATTCAGTTGAGATTGCCGCGGAATGAATCCCTCGCAATGACGATCGATAAGAAGAACACCACCGTGATCTCGTCCTACACCGACGCGGTCACGTTTGCGGACGATCCGGTGCTGATCGGTGAGCGCATCAATCCCACCGGCAAAAAGCGCCTGAAAGAAGCGCTGCGGAACAATGAGCTCGATTATATCCTCAGCGAAGGTCTCAAACAGCAGAGCGCGGGCGCACAGGTGCTCGACGTCAACGTCGGACTGCCCGAGATCGACGAGCCCGCTATGCTGACCAAGGTCGTCTATGAGCTGCAAGCCATCATCGATCTGCCGCTCCAGATCGACACCTCCGACCCTGTCGCGATGGAGCAGGCGCTCCGCGTTTACAACGGCAAGCCGCTGATCAACTCCGTCAACGGCAAGCAGGAGAGCATGGACGCGATCTTCCCGCTGATGAAGAAGTACGGCGGTACAGCGATCGCGCTGACGCTGGACGAAAACGGCATTCCCGACACGGTAGAGGGCAGGGTAGAGATTGCGAAGAGGATCATCGACACCGCCGCGTCCTACGGCATCGACAAGAAGGATCTGATCTTCGACACCCTCGCGATGGCGGTCAGCGCCGATAACAACGCCGCCAAGGTGACGCTCGGATCACTGAACGTCATTCGTCATGAGCTGGGCGCGCATACTTCGCTGGGCGTTTCCAACATCTCCTTCGGACTGCCGCAGCGGGATATCGTCAACGCGACATTCTTTGCGCTGGCGCTTGAAAACGGCTTATCCGCCGCGATCATGAACCCCTTCTCCGCCGAGATGATGAAGACCTACTACGCGTATCGCGTGCTCAAGGGTCTGGACGAGAACTGCACCGACTACATCGCCTTTGCCGACACGGTGCAGAGCAATATCACCATCAATGAGAAAGCCGTGGGTAGTGCGGTCGATGAACAGCTCACCCTGCGCGGCGCGGTGACCAAAGGGCTGAAAGAGCCCGCCGCGAAGCTGTGCAAGGAGCTGCTGCAAACTGTCGAGCCGCTCACGATCGTCAACGATCACATCATCCCCGCGCTGGATGAAGTCGGCAGAGAATATGAGCAGGGGAGAGTCTATCTGCCCGGTCTGCTGATGAGCGCCGAGGCGGCAAAATGCGCCTTTGAGGAGATCAAGGCGACCTTATCCGACACCGGCGGCAAGACCAAATGCGCCTTTGTGATCGCGACCGTACACGGCGATATTCACGATATCGGAAAGAATATCGTCAAGCTCCTGCTCGAGAACTACGGCTTCGACGTCAGCGATCTGGGCAAGGACGTAC
The DNA here is from genome assembly GCF_016680995.1 of Ruminococcus difficilis. Next base: position 145,952 of record NZ_JAEQMG010000041.1, read on the forward strand.
CGCCCGAGGTGATCGTCAACGAAACCGTGCGTCTGCACGCTCCGCTGGTGGGACTGTCTGCATTGATGACCACCACCGTGCCCGCGATGGAAGAGACCATCCGTCAGCTGAGAGTATCGGCTCCGTGGGCAAAGATCGTGGTCGGCGGCGCCGTGATGACCAAGGAATACGCGGATTCCATCGGCGCCGATCAGTACGCCAAGGACGCGATGGATACCGTAAGATACGCGGAGACGGTGAACGATTCTATTGACGGTTAACGGTTAACGGTTAATGGTTAACGGTTGTGGAAAACGCTGACGCGTTTTGGATTGATATATCGACTACGAACGGTATAGTTCGCGACTCTGTGATGGTTTGTTTATATAAATGGGTGAGGGCGAAGCCCTCCCTTCACCGTTCTCTGTTCTCCAATTCCAAAATATCTTCCAAAACACTTGACAAAAGCGCCGCTATCTTATATAATATTTAGGCTGATTAAAACAGCGTATCTGCGCCAATAGCTCAGTTGGATAGAGCAACTGCCTTCTAAGCAGTAGGTCAGGGGTTCGAATCCCTTTTGGCGCGCCAATTATGGTGGGTATAGCTTAGTTGGTTAAAGCGCCAGATTGTGGCTCTGGAGAGCATGGGTTCGACTCCCATTACTCACCCCATATGACTCATTAGCTCAGTTGGCAGAGCACTTGACTTTTAATCAAGGTGTCCGGAGTTCGAATCTCCGATGGGTCACCATAAGAATAAAAGGTGGAGATTATTCTCCACCTTTTATTCTTTATCGTAAGTGAACCTGAGGAGATTCGAAGGCGACCGTGTCAAGCCGTAAGCCGCGCGCACGGCGCAGACAAAAATGATTCAGTGAATCATTTTTAGGAAGAGCGTAGATCAGGCTTGTGACTGGAGTTAATGCTCCGAAGGCGGGGCAGAGCTTTCCCGATAGCACATGCCATCCGATGGGTCACCATATTAATAGCGGAGATACCCGAAGCGGTGTCTCCGCTATTAACTTTGTTATCAGTGAAACATCGGAGATTCGAAGGCGACCGTGTCAAGCCGTACGCCGTGCGCACGGCGCAGACAAAAATGATTCAGTGAATCATTTTTAGGAAGAGCGTAGATCAGGCTTATGACTGGAGTTAATGCTCCGAAGGCGGGGCAGAGCTTTCCCGAAAGCACATGCCATCCGATGGGTCACCGGTAAAAAACCTTCCCGAGAATGGGAAGGCTTTTTTACTTAAGACTGAAAACTGAAGATTGAAGAATGAATAATTAAGGGAAACACTTCGTGTTTTGGATTGAATAAGCCTTCCCCTCGGGGGGAAGGTGTCGACCAACGGGAGACGGATGAGGGGACTGCCTTTCCTAAAGATGCAGGATTCGGTGAGGTTGTGTGTTTACCGAGAATAACGGAAGTGCCACACGCTCTTTGTTAAGATGATCTTCCGGATAAGTTTGCCCCTCATCCGACCAATTTGCTATAGCAAATTGCCCACCTTCCCCCCGAGGGGAAGGCTTGTTATGATTTCGCGCATTGTTACAGTGTAACAAGAAAAAGGCGCACGCGCCCCCCCGAGGAGAAGGCTATTTTCACACAAAAACGCCGCCCCGATCAAAATCATGGGCGGCGTTGTATAACATAGTATCTCGCTATGCTCGATCAATTTGTGCAATCCCTCAGTCTGCTCTCACGCGTGTCAGCAGACAGCCTCCTCGCCGGAAGCGGCTCCCCCTCTGTCGCTGCGCGACGTCTCCCCAACGGGGAGCACCTTTCCCAAAGGTAGCCTTTAGCTGTATTATTTCGATGTTTTTTGTTTCTTGATGACCTTGAGTCGGGAGAATTCCTCTCTGTCCTTTTCGTCGAGCGCGTCGGTGATGAACTTGACGTCGCCCTCGAACTTGGGGATCATGATGTTCTTTAAGGCATTGGCGCGCTTTTGGGTCTGCTTGATGGCGACCGCAAGGCGATAAACGCTGTTCTCGATCTCGGCGAGCTCTACGGTGAGGTATTTGGCGCGCATAAAGAGAGCGACCGCCTCGTCGAATCGGGCGTTGGTATGGCTCAGACCGTAGTGCAGCTCATGCTCATCGGGCTTGTCGATCGACAGGATCGGGATCTCGACGCCCATGATGGAGCGCGAATCCATCTTCACGCTGTTGTCGATGGGGACGGTCTTGGACAGCTCGTCGCAGAAGCCGAGCGAGATATTCGCTTTTTGCAGGGCGGTGTAGGCGTCGGCGAACGCCGTGTCGATGGTGCCCTGGATCTCGGACGCGCGGTCGATCAGCGCCATCATCTCACGGATGAGGATGTTGCGCTTCTTGTCGAGCAGCTCGTAGCCGACCTTCGCCAGCGCGAGAGATTTTTTGATCGCGATCAAGTTACCTTTGGTCGGGATAGCTTGTTGCGCCATATTATCACACTCCTTTTTTGGAGAACGGAGAACGGTTAACGGAGAACGGTGGTGGGAAACGCTGACGCGTTTTTGATTGATATATCAACTACGAACGGTATAGTCCGCGACTCTGTGATGGTTTGTTTATATAAATGGGTGAGGGCGGAGCCCTCCCTTCACCGTTAACCATTAACTGTTAACCGTTAACCGCGTTAACTATCAACCGTTAACCGGAATAATACTGATCAAGCATACTGTCATCTACTCTGTCAAGCTCCTCGCGGGGGAGGGTGGAGAGCAGCTTCCAGCCGAGATCCAGGCTCTGGTCGATGCTGCGGTTCTCGGTGAAGCCCTGATTAACAAAGGTGTTCTCGAACTGTCTGCCGAATTCGATATACTTCTTGTCGGTGTCGGAGAGTTCCTCCTCACCGATGACGGAGGCGAGAGATCGCGCGTCGATGACCTTCGCGTAGCTGGCGAAGAGCTGATTGCTCAGCGGCGCGTGGTCGGCTCTGGTATAGCCGTCGCCGATACCGTCCTTCATCAGTCGCGAAAGCGACGGCAGGACGTTGACGGGCGGATAGATGCCCTGCGCCTGCAGGCTTCTGTCCAGTACGATCTGACCCTCGGTGATGTAACCGGTCAAGTCGGGCACGGGATGGGTGATATCGTCGTTGGGCATGGTCAAAATCGGGATCTGGGTCACGGAGCCTGTCGAGCCCTTGATCATACCGGCTCTCTCATACATTGACGCGAGGTCGCTGTACAGATAACCGGGGTAGCCCTTACGTCCGGGGATCTCACCCTTGGATGATGAGAATTCACGCAGTGCCTCGGCATAAGAGGTCATGTCCGTCATGATGACGAGGATGTGCATATTCAGCTCAAAGGCGAGGTATTCCGCGATCGTCAGCGCACAGCGCGGGGTAAGGGTACGCTCGATGATCGGATCATTTGATAAATTGAGGAGCATAGTAACGTGCTGCATAACGCCCGCTTGCTCAAAGCTGCTGCGGAAGTATTCCGCGACGTCGTTCTTGACGCCCATCGCGGCGAATACGACGCCGAAGTTGCTCTCATCCGCGCCGGTGATCTTCGCCTGACGGACGATCTGAACCGCCAGCTCATTATGCTTCATACCGGAACCCGAGAAGATCGGCAGCTTCTGACCGCGGATCAGGGTAGAGAGCGTGTCAATGCTGGAGATACCGGTGTTGATGTAGTTTCTCGGATACACGCGCGATACGGGATTGATCGCGGTGCCGTTGATATCGCGGCGGGTCTCGGGATAGATGGGACCCAGTCCGTCGATCGGTCTGCCCGCGCCGTCGAGGATACGTCCGACGATCTCGGGAGAAAGGGGCATTTCCATCGGTCTGCCGGTCAGGATGGTGGCGGTGTTTTCCAGAGAGATATTCGAGGTGCCCTCAAAGACCTGCACCACGATCCGCTCACCCTCGATCTGCACGACACGACCCTGTCGGGCGGTGCCGTCAGCGAGCTTGATGGTGACGATTTCTTCATAAGAAGCGCCCTTTACGCCGTCGAGCACGACCAGAGAACCGTTGATCTCAGACACGCCGACATATTCGATAATCATAAGATACAGTCCTCCTCACCGTAAAACGGCGTTTATTTTTTCATCGATATCCCTGATATACTCGTCGAACATCTCGAGGTGATCGTTGGGGATATCGTACTTGATCTTGGTGACCTTTTCAAAAAGTCCCTGCTCACGGATGCGGCTGATCGGGATATTCTCCGCGACCACCGCCTTACTGCGCTCGTACAGGTGCAAGATCACCTGCATCATACGCTTCTGCTTTTCGAGCGGAACATAGGTGTCATCCTTATGGAACGCGTTTTGCTGTAAGAAGCCGACGCGGATGATCTTCGCGATCTCGATGATCAGCTTCTGGTCGTCGGGCAGAACGTCGGAGCCGATGAGCTTGACGATCTCCATCAGGCGATTCTCCTCCTGCAATAACGCGGTAATGCTCGTGCGATAATCGATAAAATCCTTACCGCAGTTTTCCGCATACCACGGATCGAGGTCGGTAAAGTATTCGCTGTAGCTGTCGTTCCAGTTGATGGCGGGGTAGTGTCTGGCGTAGGCAAGGCTCTTGTCGAGCGCCCAGAAACAGCGGGTAAAGCGCTTGGTGTTCTGGGTAACAGGCTCGGAGAAGTCCGATCCCTGCGGCGATACCGCGCCGATGATGGTGACGGAGCCTTGGTTGCCGCTGAGCACATCCGCTCTGCCGCCTCTCTCGTAGAACTCGGACAGTCGTGAGGGCAGATATGCCGGGAAGCCTTCTTCCGCGGGCATTTCCTCCAGACGTCCGGAGATCTCTCGCAGCGCCTCCGCCCAGCGGGAGGTGGAATCCGCCATGATCGCGACGTCATAGCCCATATCACGGTAGTATTCCGCGAGGGTGATGCCGGTGTAGATCGAGGCTTCACGCGCCGCAACAGGCATGTTGGAGGTGTTGGCGATCAGGGTGGTTCTGTCGGTCATCGGATAACCCGACTTGGGGTCTATCAGTTCCGAGAACTCCTGCAGCACCTGACTCATCTCGTTGCCGCGCTCACCGCAGCCGACATAGACGATGATATCCGCGTCGCACCACTTCGCCAGCTGATGCTGGGTCATGGTCTTGCCGGTGCCGAAGCCGCCGGGGATCGCCGCGGTACCGCCCTTAGAAACAGGGAAGAGGGTATCGATGACGCGCTGTCCGGTGATCAGCGGAACGGTGGGGGTGAGGCGCTCCTTGACGGGGCGCGGAGTACGGATCGGCCATCTTTGACACAGGGTCAGCTCATGGATGGCGCCGAATTCGTCCTCTATCTTGACGATGGTATCATGCAGTTTGTACTTGCCGTCGGGCTTTACCTCCGTGACCTTGCCGGAGAGAGTCGGCGGCACCATCATCTTATGCGTAATAATATGGGTTTCGGGAGCGGTGGCGTAGATCATGCCGCCTTTGAGCACATCGCCGACCTTGACAGTGATGGTGACGTCCCATTCCTTGTCGGGGTCGAGGGGAGATACCGAGGAGCCGCGGCTGATGAACGCGCCGCAGTCCTTCTCGATCTGCGCGAGCGGTCGCTCGATACCGTCGAAAATGTTGTCGAGGATACCGGGTCCGAGCAGCAGATTCATCCGCGTATGGGTGCCCTCAACAGGGTCGCCGGGCATGAGACCGGTGGTCTCCTCATAGCACTGGATCGTGGTATAGGCGGAGGTAATGCCGATGACCTCGCCGACTAAGCGCTGTTTGCCGACATAGACCATCTCCATCATCGAGAACTCCTTTGCCTCTTTGACGGTGACGACAGGGCCGTTCACGCCGTAAATTACATTAGCCATCGTTACACCACCTTCATTGAACATGTTTCGATGAACCACACGCGCTGTTCCTCCAAGCGGGAATCCAGCGTGTCGTCCATCAATATTCCCAGTTCGGGACAATTCGCCTTGACGCCGCCGATCAGGATATGGGGATCCGCGGTGATCTGAGCGTCGGGAAAGACGTCTGCGATCAAGCCGCGTTTATCCTCGTCAGACGGAGCGATCGCGATATCACACCGCGCCGTGCCGCATTTGACCTTGATCTCCGCCAAAGAACGTCCGAGAAAACGGTTGTAATCGTCCGTTTTGGTGAAGGCGACCAGTTTTTGCTTCGCTTCGTCAAAGACCTTGTCGGCAAGCGTCTGACGCTCTATGAACAGCTCGTTGCGCAGGGCAAGCTCCTTCTTCGCGAGGTCGTTGACGATCACCGCCTTGCGGCGCGAGATATCCTCGCGGATCAGGTCATAAGCGTCCTGCAAGCCCTGTTCCGTCGCCTGTTCGATTTTGGTATTTTTATAATCCTCGATCTCCTGCGTGATCTGCGCCTTCTGCTGTTCGGCGTATTTGTTGATCGCGTCAAGAAACTTGGATTCTTTTGTCTTTTCGTTCATAATATTCCTCTAAGGTAGGGCGGGGGTTTACTCCCGCCGATAATTATCCTTTTGCAGTCGTTTTCATGCGGAGCATGACAAACCATATGATAGCCTTCCCCTTGGGGTACCCCCGTTGGGGGAATGTCCGCAAAGCGGACAAGGGGGGAGCCGCTTCCGGCGAGGGGAAGGTGTCACCGGAGGTGACGGATGAGGGGATAACCTTTCCTGACCATGTCGGACTCGGTGAGGCTGAATGTGTACCGAGAATGATGGAAGTGTCTCGTCCTCTTTGTTAAGATGATCTTTCGGATAAGTCAGCCCCTCATCCGACCAATTTGCGTAGGGCAAATTGCCCACCTTCCCCCCGAGGGGAAGGCTTTTTGATTCTGCTACACGTCACAGTGTCACAGAAAAAGGCGCACGCGCCCACACGTCATTTCATCTCCACGCCGATGGCGTCCTTGACATACTTTGAGATACTGTCCTTGGTCTGGCCGTTGCCGTGGCGGTCGGGGATCTCAATGATCAAGGGCTTCGGGCAGTTGAGCTTGATGTCATACACCGTTTCCCTGACCAGATTAAGCAGGGTAGAGGTCATCAGAATGACCGCGATATCGTCCTGCTGCATGAGCTCCTTGAGCTTCTCTCTGACCTCATGCTCCTGATGGATCACTACGCCCTCCACACCGGACATGCGCATTCCCATCAGGGTGTCGTCGTTATCGCTTAACAGATACATCCTCATGGTATCAGAGGCTCGAGATGATCATGATGGAGATCAGCATACCGTACAGCGCGCAGCCTTCACCGAGCGCGACGAAGATAATCGACTTACCGAAGTTCTTGGGATCCTCGGAAGTAGCGCCGATTGCCGCGGGCGCGGAGCCGCCGACAGCGATACCGCCGCCGATACAGGAAAGACCGGTGGACAGGCCTGCCGAGATATAGCCCAGACCCTTTGAGGAAGAAGCCGCAGCCTCTACCGCGGTGGAAGCGTCAGCCGCGTGAGCGACCAGCGGAGTGATCAGGCAGAATGCCGATACCGCAAGGAAGGAGAAGATCTGGGTCAATACGGCGCGCTTGGGGCTTTTGCCGTTCTTGAAGGAACGGATACAAAGCAGTACGGAAATCACAAGAAAAGCGGCGGGAATAAACATCAATAAATACTGTAACATGGGTTGTACCTCCAAATTAAATTTAATGATAAGTTCGCAAAATCAGACAAGCGAAGAATAGGAAATGATGCGGTTATATTATGACAAATTCTTCACATTGACCGGCTCATATTTTCTGCCGTCGCCGATATAGAATCTGCTGAACATCTCGTAGTATTCGAGTCGGAGCACCTGGATGCCGACGAGCAGTGCCTCGAGCGCCATGACCAGAACGTTGCCCAAGATGATGGTGATGGTGGATCCGACGGGTCCGAACATCCCCGCCATGACGAATACGACCTCCATCATACCGGCATGTACCAGCACGAACGCGCCGACTCTCAAAAAGCTCATCGTGTTGGTCACGTAGCTGAGCAGTACCTCGAACATCTCGAAGAAGTTGTCCACAAAGAACGACCCGAAGCCGCCCTCAAAGAGCTTTTTCTCTCCGCGGAGCTTCTTGGATAAGGGCTCCCGCAGAAAGATCAGGATCAGCGGCAGGACGATCAGTCCGATGATATAGGGGGTCGTCATGATGTTGACGCCCAAGAGCAGTGTGCAGACCAGTCCCGCGACCAGCGCGGTGTAGAACACCAGTCCGCTCACGCCGTTCACGCCGAACAGCGCTCCTCCGATATCCTTGCGTTTCAGACACGAAATGATGTTGAGGATCATAGCGATCATCAACAGCACCACGCCGATCCCGACCGCGCCGAAGATCAGCATCTTGGTCGTCTCGCCCTCCATCACGTGGATGGGTTTATCCTTCAGCCCGAACAGCGCTTTGTACACCGGCGTGAGCAATTCTTCAAAGCCGAATACCGAGCCGAAGATGAAGCCGAAGATCGTCGAGCAGATCGAACAGGGGATCAGCAGCGCTCCCAGCGGCATCTTCTTGACCTTGAGCATGATGATCGCGGCGATCAGCAGCATGATGCCCTGACCGACGTCGGCGAACATGATACCGAACAGCAGGGTATAGGTGATCGCGATAAAGCCCGATGGGTCGATCTCCTGTGAGTTCGGCAGTCCGTACATCTCGGTGTAGTACTCGAACGGCCGGAAGAAGAACGGGTTTTTGAGCTTGACCGGCGGTGAGTGCTTGATCTCATCCTTCGCGTTGGTGAAGGTCACCTCCACGCTTTCGATCGCGGAGAGCAGGTTCTCGACCTGACCCTCATATTCCGCCGGGATCCATCCGACCAGCACAAAGCTCTTGCGGTATTTGCAGGCGTGCGTCTTGATGGACAGATACGCGTGATGTCGGCACAGCGAGGTGAAGATCTTATGGATATCATCCGTATGGCGCTTCGCGTAGTCGTCGATCTCCTTGTCGAGCGTCTTTACCTGTGCTTCAAGCTGTGTTTTCAGCTCCTTCTGCTGTTTGACGTAGTTCGACGGCGTGTCGTGGATATCATCGAGCTCCACCCGCTCAAAATACAGTCGGGAAAAGATCCTGTCGATCTTATCCGCCTCACTGACCGGAACGACATACACGCCCCAGTAGTACAGATCATCGCGCGAGCAGGGGAAGAATTCGACATACGGATTCTCCTTGTAGTTGTCGAGCTTGATGTAGCTGTCCTTAGGCAACTTGCCGAAGCGGGTAAAGATATACTCACAGTCGTTGACCTTGTTGATATCCAGCGTCAGATCGACATAGTGTTCCGCCTTTTCGATATTCTCGGTACAGACGTTGATCTCCCGACGCAGTGTGTCGCGCCTCTCGATCAGCGAACCAAGCTCTCTGGCGGTATCGCCGACAAAGCGGTTCGCTTCCTCAAAGCCCAGATCCTTTTCTTCGGGAAGATCGACGATCCGGGGTCTGATACCGGCGCCGTTCATCAGCTCCCTGAGCCTTTCGAGCAGCGGTTCAAATTCATTGGATGCGTTCACGGGGATCATGTTCTCGTTATCCGAGTAGAACTCCGCGGTTTCATCCGGCTGGAAAACGCCCGTCTGACCGAGTGCGGCGGCGACGTCATCCAGATAGCTCATCAAGCCGATGACGTTGACGAGCTTCATTCTTTCCAATGCCATATTTTCACCTCAACTTTACAGGATGAGTATTTCTAAGATTTTATCCGGCTCGATCTGATACCGAACGCCCTCCACGACAGCGATCACGTTGTTGAGCTCCGTCAGGGATACGATGCGATAGGCGAGGAGCACGATCTCGGGATTGGTGGAAAAGTACAGCTGCCGACGGCACATCTCAAAGCTGCCCTGTACCGCCATCTCGCTGTCCGCGTCGATGGTTTTTGCCTTTTTGCCGACGCCGGTGCGCTTGAGCTCCTCGCGGATCTCCTCATATTCTTCCTTGGATAAGATCCTGTCAAGATTCTTGCCCATGAGCTTGCCGTATCGCAGCAGATGCTTTCTAATCTCATCATTGCTCAGATGATAATTCTTTTTGAGTCGGATGATACGGGAGTAGTTCTGGTAATCGGACAGGGTGTCGAACAGCTTGATCAGTTCATTCCTGTCCTTTTTATTTTTGATCGATCCGATATCGGTATAGAGCTGATCGAGATTATCGTTCTCCAACGCGTCCTCGATGGCGGCAAGATCATAATCGCCGTTCTCATCGGGCGGGAACTGCCGCAGGATATCCGCGTAGTCGGTGCGCTCCAATACGCTCACCAGTTCCTTGTGGCTGTGGATGGAAGAGAGCTTCTCCAGCGCGATATCCGTATGCTGTGTAAAATACAGCGGCAGAGAGAAGAGGTATTCCCTCGGACGTCCGATGGACAGCAGCGTGATGAACTTCATCAGCTCCGATATCTCCGTGCTTCGCAGGATGTATTTCGTCACGGGCGTATCGCCCTGATTGTACTTGCACAGCGTCAAAAGCTCCTCAAACTGCCTTTCACGAATGAGCTGTTCGAGGTTGCCGCGGTGGATATCGTTACTGACCTTATCGAGAAACACCTGATAATGAGTGTAGGATTTGAGATATTGCACCACGTCGCCGACGGATTCGCATTTGACCATCGCGCGATAGTCCTTGTCCGTCAGGCGCTTGCCGTATTTGGTTTTGATCTTCGCGATAATCGCGGAGGCGGGATTAATGATTGCCATGCACTCACCACCTTTCTGTGTTGATAAAAGCACTAAAGCAGGACTGTATATCAAATTATCATTGCGAGGCTCTTGACACGCGTGTCAGGGCTGTGGCAATCTCAACTGATATCCTGTCACGCCAATGCGCGCTTTACGATCTCATCGACCCAACTGTCCTTGTTCTGCTCATACAGCCGGTTCATTTCCTGCTTCATGTCTTGCTGATGCTGTTTTGCCTGCGCGTATCTCTTTTCGGCGTTCTCACGATCGACCGCGATATTCTTCTCGACGCGATCCTTCGCGCGGACGATATAATCGTTGTAGATCTGTTCCTTGAGCTGTTCGACTTCCGCCTCGCTCTTGATCTTTTCATCCTTCGCCTGTTGTTCGATTTTACGCGCCTGTTCATCCATTTTGATGATGCGCTTCAATAGATCCTGCATCCATCACACCTCGATCCTTCGATATGAAACCCCGAAAAGACGATTCGGGGCAATAGTAGTTCTTAGTTTTTTAACGACTGTAGGGGAGCGGGCAATCTGCCGCCTAAGTGGATAAAGCCGCTCGGATCGCCCTTGCGCAGCGGCATAACGGGACCCGCGCCCAAAAGTCCGCCGAAATTGAGTTCATCACCGGCTTTTCTGCCGATGGCGGGGATCACGCGCACGGCGGTGGTCTTGCTGTTCACCATGCCGATCGCCGCTTCATCCGCAATGATCGCGGAGACGGTCTCGGGAGTCACGTCGCCGGGGATGACCAGCATATCCAGCCCGACGGAGCACACGGCGGTCATCGCCTCGAGCTTGGTGATATCAAGCGCGCCCTCTTTGACGGCGTGGATCATGCCCTGATCCTCCGATACGGGGATGAACGCGCCCGACAGTCCGCCGACATGGGACGACGCCATCACGCCGCCCTTTTTGACGGCGTCATTGAGCAGCGCCAGCGCCGCGGTGGTACCGTGACAGCCGCAGATCTCGAGGCCCATTTCCTCCAAAATATGCGCGACGGAATCGCCGACAGCCGGGGTAGGGGCGAGGGAGAGATCAACGATGCCGAACGGCACGGACAAACGCTCTGACGCTTGCTTCGCGACCAGCTGACCCATACGGGTGATCTTGAACGCGGTCTTTTTGACCAGATCCGCGACCTCGGTGATATTCTGACAATCGGCTTTTTCGACCGCGGCGCGTACCACGCCCGGACCCGATACGCCGACATTGATGACACAGTCCGCTTCACCGACGCCGTGAAAAGCGCCCGCCATGAAGGGGTTATCCTGCACCGCGTTGCAGAAGGTGACAAGCTTTGCCGCGCCGATGCAGTTGTTATCGGCGGTCAGCTTGGCGGTATCGACGACGGTCTGACCCATCATCTTCACCGCATCCATATTGATACCGGCTTTGGTGGAGCCGATGTTGACGGAGGAGCAAACTCTCTCGGTGACGGAAAGCGCCTCCGGAATACTCTCGATCAGCGCGTAATCGCCCGCGGCAAAGCCTTTTTCCACCAGCGCGGAATAGCCGCCGATGAAGTTGACGCCGAGGGTATCCGCGGCACGGTCAAGCGCCTTGGCGAATTTCAGGATCTTCTGCGTCTGGCATACGCCCGCGATCATGGCGATCGGGGTCACGGCGATCCGCTTGTTGATGATCGGGATGCCGTATTCGCGCGAGATATCCTCGCCTGTCCTGACCAGATCCTTCGCGTACAGACAGATCTTGTCATAGATCTTGTCGCACGCCCTGTCGATCTCGCTGTCTATGCAGTCGATCAGCGAGATCCCCATCGTAATGGTTCTTACGTCGAGGTGCTCGTTGTCGATCATATTGATGGTTTCTAAGATGTCTTTGGTTTCCAGCATAGTACACCTCAGATCTTGTGCATACTGTTAAAGATATCCTCGTGCATCACGTGGATCTTCAGGTTGTTGTCCTCGCCGACCTTCTCCAGATTCTTTTGGAGCTGATCGAAGGCGATGGTCGCCGAGCCGATATCCGCGAGCATGATCATCGCGAACATATCCTGCAGCACGCTCTGGGTCACTTCGATGATATTCACGCCGACCTCGGCGCACGCGGTGGACACCTTGCTGAGGATGCCGACGCTGTCTTTGCCGAGCACCGTGATAACTGCTTTCATATGGTACCTCCAAGGGGGTGGGATCGTATATGAGTGGGGTTTAATCGTTTCTGTCCCGATTTTCGTTCCTTATTATACTCTTTTTATTCTGCGGTTGATGATTGTTAGGAATTAAAAGATTATAATTTTGTTACTTTTTTGTCAAAAAAAAGAGAGCGCAGAAAAAAGCCTCCCTTTGGTAAAGGGAGGTGCCGAGGTACGAGGCGGAGGGATTGCATTAATTGATCGACCGAAGGGAGATACTTTATTATGATACTTTACAAACAAAGAGAGCGCATCGCTGCGCTCTCCGTATCGTCATTATAAGGTTGTCGCGAGCTCCTTGAGGTACGCTCTGAGATCCTCGCCGACCTCGGGGTGCTTCAAGCCGACCTCGATGTTCGCCTGCAGGATACCGAGCTTGTTGCCCATGTCGTAACGCTTGGCGCTGAACTCGACCGCCGTCATACCGCTGCTGCGCGCTAATTCCGCCATCGCGTCGGTCAGCTGGATCTCACCGCCCGCGCCGGGCTTGGTGTGATCGAGGATCTCGAAGATCTCAGCGGGCAGGACAACGCGTCCGAGAATGGAGTAGAGGGAGAAGATATCCTCCTTGCGCTGCGGCTTTTCGATCATATCGGTACATTTGAACACATTATCATGGATGTTCTCCACCTTCATGGAACTGTACTTCTTGATCGCTTCCTCGGAGACCGGCTTGATACCCAGCACGCCCTTGCCGAAAGTGCCGTACGCGTCGACCAGCTCCTTGGTAGCCGGGATATCGCCGATGATGACGTCGTCGCCGTACATGACGACAAAGGGATCGTTGCCGACAAAGCTGCGCGCTCTGGATACCGCGTGACCTAAGCCCTTGGTCTCGATCTGGCGCACATACTGGATATTCGCGAGCTTGTGGATATCCTTGATCGCGTTCAGCTGAGGCGTTTTACCCGCCTTTTCGAGGGTTTCTTCCAGCATGGGGGCTTTATCGAAGTGATCTTCCATGATACCTTTGCCGCGGTTGGTGATGATCAGGATGTCGGTGATACCGGACGCCACCGCCTCTTCGACAATGTACTGGATGGCGGGCTTGTCGACGATGGGGAGCATTTCCTTGGGCATCGCTTTGGTAGCGGGGAGCACTCTGGTGCCCAGTCCCGCAGCGGGGATAACTGCTTTTGTGATTTTCATGTTACTATCCTTTCTCTGAAACATCAGAATTACATAAATCCTATAATGATATTGGGCAGATACATGATGACCAGATAGGTGATCATCAGCGAGATCGCCAAACCGGTGTTGACGCCGCCCTTTGTCTGTAAGACGGTTTCGGGATTCTCACCCAGTGTCGCATTTTCCTTGATCTTCTTGATCTGCTTTTTACAGTGCTTGAAGTACATGCGGTTCGTGCAGATACCGAACACGATCATCATCACGATCCGCGCCGCCTCGACCAGTGTGGGCAGATACAGCACCAAGATCTGCATCGCGTCGAGCCCCTGCATATACTCTGTGATCCCGCCCGTCAGATTGCCGGACGACAACGACTGTGAATAGGCGTTCAAAAACTCCGTATACAGGGAGCTGTAAGCGATCGTTAAGTATGACTCGACAGCCATCAGCGCCAGCTGGATAAAGGCGAACACCGCGCCGATCTTGTACATCTTTCGATACAAGAGATAGCCGCCGGTGAACAGCGCCGCGGCAAAGTTGAATTTGCTCTTGTTCATCGTCTTGATGTTGTGGAACACACGAATGAAATACGGCGTATTCTGCTTGACGTATTTTGCTGTTTCCCCGGCAGTGATCCCGTCGCCGAAGTCCGTATTGCTGTCGACGCCCGCGAGCGGATCCATGAACGGCATGTTGAAAGCCGTATTGCCGCCCTGCGGATTCTGCTGCTGACCGAACGGGATACCCGCGCCCTGCGGGGGAGCCTGCTGTTGACGAGGCGCCTGACCGGGGGACAGGGGAGCGCCGCATTGTCCGCAGAAAAAGTGGCTGTTGTCATTGGCGTGGCCGCAGGAGGGACAGATCTTCATACCGTCCGTCTCGGCGGTGTTTTCCTTATCTTCCTGATAATCATAGCCCTGATCGTGCAGGTTTTCGTTACTGCAGTGACCCAGTGACTCGTAGCACTCCCGATGATGGGGCGTACCGCAATCGGGGCATACGACAACGTCGTCATCCGCGTGGAAATACTTTTGACACACAGGACATTTTTTACCGATATAATCCATAAATTCTCCTTATCTCAGGGGAGGATCACCTCCTCCCGAAAGCTCAAGTTATATATCAAATCTATTTGTCAGTATATTATACCAAATATTCAGCCGTTCTGCAACTTTATTTTTTTAGAACAATAATTATACAGAGAGGAATGGATGAATTATGCAATATTCATCTTTACATTCCACCGCCTTTGTATTATAATTGTATCTGCTGTATCAGGTAACGCGTTACTTTATCATGGTACACGGATGAATGATAATGAGGGAATTTTATGCTGCAATTTGAAGAACTGAAATTGAATTTAGAGGCGATGAAGCCTGAGATAGATGATCTGGCGTCCGCGCTGGGACTCGGTCAGATGAGAAGCGAGATCCAGCAGCTCGAGAACCGCGCCGCTGAGCCGGGATTCTGGGATGATATGGAGAATTCACAGAAGATTCTCCAGCGTACCGCCAACCTAAAAGCCAAGGTCGAAAAGTATGAGAAGCTCGAAGCGCGCTATGAGGACGCGCTGGCGCTGATCGAATTGGGCGATGAGGCAGAGGATGAGAGTCTGATCGAAGAAGCTCAGCAGGAGCTCGACGGCATCCGTGCCGATATCGACCGTCAGCGTCTTGAAACCCTGCTGACCGGTGAATATGATAAGAATAACGCGATCCTGACCTTCCACGCCGGCTCCGGCGGTACCGAGGCGCAGGACTGGGCGGAGATGCTCTATCGTATGTATACGCGCTGGGCTGCCGCGCACGGCTTCAATGTCAAGGAGATCGACTACCTCGACGGTGATGAAGCGGGCTTGAAAAGCGCCGTGCTCCTGATCGAAGGTGAAAACGCCTACGGTTATCTCAAGGGTGAGGCGGGCGTACATCGTCTGGTGCGCGTATCGCCGTTCGATTCCGCAGGCAGACGACACACGAGCTTTTCATCCCTCGAGGTCATGCCCGAGATCAATGACGATATCAAGGTCGAGATTCCTCCCGAGGAGATCAAGATGGATGTATACCGCGCGTCCGGCGCGGGCGGTCAGAAGGTCAACAAGACCTCGTCCGCGGTACGTCTGACCCATATCCCGACGGGTATCGTGGTCGCTTCACAGGTGGAGCGTTCTCAGTATCAGAACCGTGACGTCGCGATGAAGATGCTGGTCTCTAAGCTGATGGAGATCAAAGAGCGCGAGCACCTCGAGAAGATCGAGGATATCAAGGGCGTGCAGAAGGAGATCACCTGGGGCTCCCAGATCCGCTCCTATGTCTTCATGCCGTACACCCTCGTCAAGGATCACCGCACCTCGTTTGAGACCGGTAACGTCAACGCCGTGATGGACGGCGACCTCGACGGCTTTATCAACGCTTATCTCAAAGCGTTGTCTCTCGGCGAGCTGGAAGGATAACACCCGAATACTACAACAGCCCTCCCGAATCGGGAAGGCTGTTTTTTGTTATTGGAATCGGTAAGTTCACATATGACCCTAAAACTTTCGATGGCGGGCGGGTCTGCCGAGCTTTTTTACGATCTCGACAGGGATGGCGATCCATTCCCGCACAAAGAACGACGGATAGATGAACCAGCCGAAACGTGTGTTGACGGTATTGACCGCGCCGACAGAAAGCTTGCGGTCGATCTTGTACGCGATGATCCGCGCCCTTAATTGATGGTAGCTGTCGGATACGATCGCGATACTGTCGCCGAGCTGACGCTCCCTGAGGATCCTGACGGAATAGAGCAGGTTTTGCTCGGTGTTGACGCTTTGATCCTCGACGATGATCCTGTCCGGATCGACGCCGTCCTTGCGCATATTCTCCAAGATGCACGCCGCTTCGCTCATCGGCTCGTTATCTCCCTGACCGCCGCTCGCGATCGCCTTTACCGCAGGATTTTGATCAAGATAGTTTTCCGCCGCTTTGATCCGCTGTAACAGCAGTCTGCTCGCGCCCCACGGCTTTACCTGCGCGCCTAAGATGACCGCGGTCGCGTTCTTCTTTGGCTTGATCTTCATCGCGACGATCATGCAAATGCTGACGATAACGGCGTAGACCGCAAACAAAATACAGCCGTATTTGATGATGAGCCAGATGATCTTGGTGATCGGGTTTTGCAGCATGAACGCGTCCAGTTGATGGTACACTGAGCTTAAAGCCGTCCGAAACAGCGCAATCAGGCAAATGGCGACACCCAGCAGATTGCCCGCCTTGAAGATGTGAAAGCGAATGGGCAAGAGGAACCACAGCAGAAAGATCACCTCGATCACGATCGCGATGATCCTCAGTACATTTTGCATTATGACTCCTGTGCCGCTCTGAGCGCGTGCGCGAGCTGATCGGGACAGGAAGTGCCTCTGCCGGCACAGTCGATGCCCTCCAAGCGCTCGATTGCCTCATCGACCTCCATGCCCTGCACCAGTCTGCCGATGCCCTGCAAGTTGCCGTTACAGCCGCCTAAAAAGCGACAGCTCTTGATGACGTCATCCTCGATCTCCAGTTCGATCATGCGTGAGCAAACACCACGGGGGATATAGGTATATTTCATATGTAACACCTCAAATTCATCAATAATGAAAAAGGCTCGCCTGAGCGAACCTTTGGAGCGGATAACGGGACTCGAACCCGCAACATCAACCTTGGGAAGGTTGCGCTCTACCATTGAACTACATCCGCGAATCTACCTGATAGTATAATACGGAAAACCGGATTCGTCAAGCAAGCTGACAAAATATCTTCTATATTTCTCATAGAAATTGAATTTCCGTATAATTTGTGCTATAATGATTTTTAATCTTCGTTTAAGGTGAAAGAAATGTCAATTCAAATCAATCTCGGTCAGTGGAAGAGCGTATTCGCCGTACCCTCGTCCGTTGTCGATCAACATATCAAGATCGCCTCCGAATCTCAGCTCAAGGTACTGCTGTATCTGCTGCGTCATTCGGATGAAAATAACAGCGCCGAACAAATCGGCGACACGCTGCGCTTATCCGCGGAGGAAGTGCAAAATGCCGTTGACTTCTGGATCGAGCGCGATCTGCTCACACAACAGAATGACGGGCTGGCTCCCGCGTCCGCGCCGCAATCTCAACCTGCTGTCACAACTACTCAGCCCGTTTTCGCGGAGGAAGTTCCCAAAAAGCCTCGCACGACGATCTCCCGCGCACAGCGTCCCGATCCGATTTTTGTGTCGAAGTTATTGCAGGAAAACACCATCTTAGCGGAACTGTTAGATGAAGTACAAAGGATCCTGAACAAGCCGTTATCTCCGGGAGATACCGCCACCATCGTGATGCTGTACGATTCCTTCGGACTTCCCTGCGATGTGATTTTGATGCTCCTGACTTATCTGGATTCGATCGGAAGCGCCAATATGCGCGCGATCGAGCGCTATGGCATCCAATGGGCGGATAAAGGGATCAAAACCGTTGACGAAGCCGGTCAGGAGACTGCCCGCATGAAAGCTTCGCGTGAAGCATGGGGGAGTGTGTCCAAGCTGCTCGGCATCCGCAATGTCGGCAATCCCACAAAAGCGCAGATGGAAAACGCCGATCGCTGGCTCAACACATGGCAGTTCAGTGACGAGATGATCACCGAAGCGTATGAACGCTGTGTCAACACCAAGGGTACCTATAACATCAGCTATATCAATGCGATCCTCAAACGCTGGTATGAAAAAGGGATCAAATCCATCGACACGCTCCAAAAGGAAGAAAGCGCCAAGCAAAGAAAGCCCAAGTCCAAGCCAAAGAGCGGCAAGGGCTCCGTATTCTCGGTAGAGGGCGCGTCCTTTGACGTCAAGAAATACGAGGATACATCCTTATTCGACGACTAATCATCATACAAAAGTAACGAGGAAACATCATGCCTTATTCACAGGAAATCTATCATATCGCAAAAGAACGCTTGTCCGAACGCCGTCAACAGGCGCTGCGGATGGCGGACTTCAACCGTGAACAGCTTTTCAAAGAGATCCCGCGGCTGAGTGAGATCAACAGCGAGCTGCTCAGCATCGGCGCGGCGATCGCAAAGGCTGTCGTCACCAATACACCCGGTGAGAACGACAAGCTCCGACAGCTCAGCGAGAAAAGCCTGCTATTACAGGATGATCAGGAAAAGCTGCTCGAAGCGCATCATATCGATAAAGCGATCCTGGAGCCTCATTATTACTGCGCCAAATGCGGTGATACCGGCTACATCGAAGAAGATAATCGTACCACTGTGTGCGACTGCCTGCAAAAACTCATGGCGGACGTCGCGAGTGAACAGCTCAGCGCCGACCTGCCGCTGAGTGAGTGTACCTTCGAGAATTTCAGCACAGAGTATTACAGCAAAGAACCCGATGCGATGGGCAAGATCCCGTACAACAGGATGACTAATATCTATCAGTATTGTATCAACTACGCCGACACCTTCAATACGCACAGCAAAAGCCTGTTGATGAAGGGCGGTACGGGACTGGGCAAGACCCATCTGAGCCTCGCCATCGCCAACGAGGTCATCAAAAAGGGCGTGTCCGTCATCTACACCTCCGCTCCGCAGATCCTCTCCAAGCTCGAGCGCGAGCATTTCAACTATCGCTATAATGAGCAGGAGGATACCTTCAACTCCCTGCTCAAGTGCGATCTGTTGATCTTAGATGATCTGGGCACGGAGTTTGTATCGGATTTCACACGCTCCTGTGTTTATAATCTGTTCAATTCACGGATCTTGGCGAACAAACCTATGATCATCAGCACCAATCTGCAATTAGAAGAACTGATCACAACCTACTCCCAGCGCTTTGTATCACGCCTGATCGGTTCATGCGACAGGCTGGATTTCATCGGTGAGGATATCCGCACCGCTAAGAAATAGATGAAATGAAAATCAAAAAGAAAATATAAGAAAACCACTTGACATATCAGAATTTTTGATTATAATAGTAAAAGTGCAATGCGGAATTGTGTAAGGGTAGCACAGCAGACTCTGACTCTGTATGTCTGGGTTCGAATCCTAGTTCCGCAGCCATTGGCCCCGAATACATTTCGGGGCTGTTTTATCGAGGTGTGGCGCAGTTTGGTAGCGCGCTTCGTTCGGGACGAAGAGGTCGCAGGTTCAAATCCTGTCACCTCGACCACTATCTTGGCTCAGAAATGGCTTGAATAAGCTGTTTCTGAGCTTTTCTCTTTTGCGAAGAATCATTTTGTCAAGTTTTTTGTCAACTGACTAAAATTCGTTCGTAAACTTCAAAGGCTTTTGATACAGGCTTTTTATTTCGATGCACATAGCAACGTTCAGTAATTGCTGTGTCGCCGTGCCCTGCCGCTTTTGAAATATCTTTAATTGATATCTCACTTGCCTTTTCATTTTCCACCAACTCAGAACAAAATGTATGTCTGAAACTATGGAGAGCTTTATAGGGGAGACCGTTATCTTTACAGAATTTTGATAAAACTTTACGCGGATAATCGGGGTGAATTTTATCACCACGGTTATTATGAAAAACAAAATCATCATCTTTCCATGCTTCACCCAAAACAACTTTTTCAATTTTTTGTTCTTTCTTTAGCTGTTCGAGCAATTCATTTGCAATCCCAGGTAAAACTATGGTTCTAACGCTGTTCGGGCTCTTGGTTCGAAGCTCTTGTTTACCTCTTTTTTTGGTGTTCCTCAATTGCTTCTCGATATTCACAGTGTTTCCATCAATATGTGAATACCGTATTCCGGCTACCTCTCCAATGCGCAGTCCACAAAACACCGCAATTACAATGAACAATTTGTATTTCGTTGCTAGACTGGATTCTGAAATAGCATTTAGAATAGTTTTGACCTCATAAATACTATATCCTTCTCTTTCCTGAGACGGTTTACCGATTATCTCAGCATACGGAGCAGGGTTGATTCTCGCGAGATTGATTGTGCGGTACGAATAATCGAGAACTCTTTTCACAAAAGAGCGATAATTCTTAACCGTTTTTTCACCGAGTGGTTTGAATCCTTTTTTCTTGTTTCCGTCAGCTAAATCGTAAATCAACTGCTGAACGTGCTTAATCTCGATTTTATCAACACGCATATCACCGATTGAATCATTGATTCGCTCTTGATATCCGCAATATGTGTCGATTGTTCCCTCACTATGCTTGTTTAGCTTTTCCAAATGCTTAATATACTCAGACATCATGTCAGAGAACTTCGGGTGCATTTCGGCAATTCTGCCATTGTATACATCATCTTCAAACTTTGCTTTTTGTCGTTCTGCCTCCTTATCTGCTTTCGCTTCGCTCATGCCTCTGGGAGCGACCCATGTACACGACCTGACATCCTGTGTTCCGTCAGGTCGTGTACCAGCCAGTACGCGAATGCGATAGCTAATCTCACCGTTCTTCTTAATATGCTTTTTCATTGAAGCCATTACTTTTTAACCTCCTGCAAGGAAGAAAAAAGGTCATAACTTTCATCACCTTTATTATAACACAAATTACTAAAATACGCAAATAATTCATCTAAATTCAGCCATGTTTTTGTGCCGATTTTAACGGAGTTAATCCGCTGTTCATCAATAATTCTGCGCAGTCCACGCATGGTAATACATGATTGCGGGTCGCTATTTAAAATCTCTCGATACGCCTTTTCGATAGTCCTCATACGAGGAACGTAATTTTCCTTATTCATTACAAATTCTTCCTTCATATTATAAATATTCTAAGCATTCAAATAATAATTTTTTGGGGTGCGCGCGCTCTTTTGAGCGCGCGCAGAAAAATACAATAGATGGTTTTATCCAACACTTATATTTTTACAATTCCTTCATACTTCTCGCGAAGTGAGGGTAAACATCTCTTGCCGGGGTCGGAACCAAAATAATAAGGGTTCATCCAATCTTGTAGGTTATACTCCATAATTAGGGGTTCAGCGTCATCCATTAAACCATTGCGTTTCTCTCCGCCACTGCGCGTTAAACGCCATGAATTTGAATATTCGGATTGTATGATTCTCCTCATGCCTTCCAAAAATGTGTTTCGCCCCTGCGGCTTTCCAGTACAATACTTCATGTACCAACTTTTATATAACTCATATAGGAATGAGTTAGGAAGCATTTTCCATTTGCATTGCCCTAAAATCTCGGCTAGGAAGTCGCGAATCGGGTCGTTGTTCTGCATGTATTTCTTTTTTAGTTCCTCACACTTTGCGGGAACTGTGTATTCGTCAAAAGCCCCCATTTCTAGGGCTTTTTTTACGACATATTCAAGTACCTCTTTTCGGCAGAGATAATCACGCTTTATAGCTTTATTTTCTTTGCCTGTAAACGATTTTTCAAAAGGTACGGTCAACATTCGACGATACGCGGATTCCGTACCGTCGCCAATGCGGACAAGGGAGTTGACGCAGTAAATCTGTGTGCCGCGAAAACGAATAGCAACCGGCTCTTTAAACTTAGCCTGCACCGTCAAAACGTCATTTGTGATGGATGCTTTAAGCCCATCAATAGAAGCGGCGTAGCCCTTAACTGCATTCTCGTCAACAAAATTTGCTGACTTTCCAATAATCATAGACGTGTCGAATTTTTCCGCCCATTTTTCCAGAGAAATGGACGCGCAGTTTTCCTCACCCATAATGTTTCTCAGTAGGGTAAGAAAAGTTCCCTTGCCGTTACACCCAGACGGAGCATAAAACAATATCATAACGTCTAACGAAACGCGTCTAATTACCGCGTTGATGATTTCCCAAAATAAGTCGTTGATTTCAGGGTCGTCGGCAATTTCGGCTAACCATGAATCCACATCAAAAGATGATCCGTCAGGGTTGGATATAGAAATATTTGTTGCATAGGGATTATAACAAATGTTCGGTTTGCAAAGGAATACACGGTCTGGATTGAAATTCTCAAGCTTTCCGGTAGTAAAGTTGTATATTCCGTTTGCGACAATTGTCGAGTCGTAACGATTATCTGGTACAGCTTTCAAAGCTGTCTTTTCCAAGTCCGCTCTAATTTCATTGAAATCTCTAGAGGTCAAATCAAACTTGTATGCTTTAGCGATTGCGTACAACTCATCGTCGTCTTGGGTGTAGATACCCTCATTTTCGCCAGTAGCACAATAAGTACATAAAATGCAATCCTTTCGCTTTGCGTGTACATTACCTGTGACAGAAATCATGCGCACAGGATAAAAAGCGCGTATCATTGCCGAAATTATCGCATTCGGTAATTCAGTTGGCACACGCAAGCGCGGAGAACCAACCGCCGCATTATGCATAATCACCTCTGTCTGTATTTCGCCTAGCAATTCCTGCCGCGCTTTCTCAGGCGGCGGAACTCCTTTCGAGGAATACTTCTCGATTGACCTTTTAGCTACACTTTCGTATAACTCTCCTATGGCTCTAGCCATATAACTACCTTCTTTCTTTTTTTGGATGTATCACATTTTTCACGAAAAAAGAAAAATGAGAACTTGCGCAAGGCAAATCCTCATTACACAACACATTATAGCGCATTTTTCACATTTGTCAATAGCGTGCACGAAATTTTTTACAATATATTGTGTTATTTCGACGTTATTATATCATATATAGAATAATAATGTGTATTTTATTCTAAATTAGAATTAAATCACAATTTAACAAACAATTCAGTGGAACTCAACATATTGTTATAACACTGACTTGCGGTTTCACAGTACCGCCTTGAAGCGCAACCGACTTTTATCAACTTTTGCGACTATTCGGCGACCTTTTCTTTTACAAAATCGGAAGAAAAAACGTGAGTATATGTGAGTTTTTTCGATATTGGCGACCTTTACTATCTTTTTTTCTATAAATATTGAAAACTAAAAATTATATTATATAAATAGATATAGCAAATAAAAGTCGTAAAGGTCGCTATGCTACCAGAAACGGCTTAATGTCTAAGGTTTTTATAATTATTCCGCATTTTAAAAGGTCGCCAAAAGAATCGCACGCCGCGAAACATCATCGTCCGCACCGCCTGATCGGTACGACAATGCGTTACACACTATCTTCTAACCTATGCATGTAGGGTTTTCATGCGTTAATTCTCGCGTGCGCGCATACGCGCATAAATATAATAATGTACCCGCGCGCGTGCGCGCGATATTTACTATATATATAATTAATATTAGATTTAAAGCATAGGGTTTATACTGCTATACAACATCGTCCGCACCGCCGCAAACTGTATCGTCGAGGCAAAGCCGACGGCGGCAACCGCCTTTCAACTAATCCTACCCTTGTACTTTATATACTGCATACAAACAAAAAATCCCACGTGATCACGCGCGTTGCGCGTGTCACGTGGGCTTTCTTCTTCACATATTTAAGATGACCTTTTCGATAATGTGCTGACGGATTTTGCTACTATCTTTATGATTTCCTCGACGGCTCCGCTTGCACCCTTGTAATCTGCCTCGGCGAGGTAGCCGCTTTCATAAAGCACTTCGAGCCAATACTTTGTTTCGTTCGCTTCTTTCAAAGCTATTTTCTGTTTATGAAGCAAATCGGCGGTGCTTTCTGCGTAATGGGCTTCGGCGAGGTTTGCCCCGATACTCGTTGCACTTCTTTTCAGTTGGTTGGTCATATCTTTCTCGCCGTACCTTTTGCGGATAAAGTCTGAGAGAATCACAATTTTAGGAGCCAATTTTCGAGCTTTTGTAAACATAAGGCTTTCAGCCATAAACAAAAATTCACCTCGGATTCAATGGGATACATTCTAATAGAATTATACCATTTTTCGAGGTGAATTTGATGTACTGGTTGTTAACTTTTTGGGAAAACCTTTTACCTTTTACCTTCCTGCCGCAAGGCAGGAAAATTACCTGTCCTAGGGTTGTTTGGTTTACCTAATTACTTCTTATACAGGTCCGGACGAATCTCACTTTCATACAAGTGTTCATTCGTACTCTTTCTTGTAGCCTTCGAATCCGGTACCGCAGGCGTGTAGTTAGACGGTCTCTGCTTCACGAAGTTCGCGTCGATATTCTCATAGTAATATCTGTACTGACCGTCAATGGTGAATTCATAGCACAACGGGTCATAATACGGAATTTTATGGTCAACCAACGTGATGTGTTTGCCATAATTATTACGTTTAGACCAGACGTCATACATAGACGTTCTTGCGTAAACACCGTTTGACGCAATGGTGATATTGACTGTGTTTCCTTCATGATGTGTGCTTGAGTGTTTAATTACCGCACTTCTGGTGCTTAGTGCATAATTACCGTCTTTATTGTAACCTTTCCATTCGTAAATACTTCCATTGTGTTGGAAGTTGGTACGAGCGGGAATGCGGTAACCGTTGACAAGGGACATGTTTACTGAGTCTTTGATATAGTCTTTGCCCGTACGGTCATCATGACCAATCTGGAATAATTCGAAATCACCCCAAGTTTTCCAGTTGAGATTTCTCTGTTCCGCATATAATTCAAGAGATTTGGTTTTGATACCGTCGTCTCTGAAAGACGCTCCCTGGAAGTAAGCATTGTTTTCTGTATAATACTCATAGTCACGACCGGTCCAGGTGTAGGACTTGGTCTGGCCTCTGGGCGCTGCCGGGACAGTGTCGGAGTAAGAAGAGTTTGCAGAACCGGATGCAATTGCAGACGGGTCATTGGCCCTTCTGTCCAATCTGGGCTGAATAGCAAACTCGTATTTGGTATTGTTATCAAGCATGTTCCAGTCATAGCAGGAATTGTACTCGTTACCGTACCAGTTAGGCAGAGTGTATACGAGAGTGGAGAGATTAGTCGTTGTGACGGCTTTGTTTACCATCGCAACCGTCTTGTTCTCGGTGTAGTAGCTGTAGCTCGTATAGCCTTTATCTGTCACGAGGAGGAAACCGATGACCGCCCAGTCATTGTATTTCTCGTCATAAGTCCATCTGCCGTCAAACCAGTTATACATGGGGACATGATTGTGTTTATCTCCCTCATTGGGAATCTGAGTGAGCTTATTGACAGACTTCGCGTCAGTTGTCTTGACCCAGATATCATAGATTTTGATATTATTGTCAACAGGCTTGAAGGAGATTTCCAGAGCACCGTCCGCTTGCATAAGCGGAGCAGGGTCAGTCTTTTCGCTTGCCGGCATAGTATTATCCAACTGCTGAGGATGGATTTCCTTCGTATAGCTTACCTTCTGAATAGAAGAGATGCTCGGAGCAGTTGTAACAGTGGGATAGTAATCATACGCCCAGTTGGTATCGACAATACTCCAATACTGATAATAATTAGCATTGTCACTCTGTTCGTAATTCATCAGACCGGATGGCCAGTTGACACGCCAGCATCTATAAGCTGAAGCCGGGCAGTTGTCTGCGCCTTTGTGATAAGGCTGATGACTCATACAAGCTTCGTCAGGGCTGATTTTGCCCATCAGATTAGTCTGGTATGCGTTCTTCATCCATTTACTGCAGACATTGCAGAAGTTGATGTCTCTGTTGACAGTAAAGATAGTGCGGATACGTTCGTTACCTCTGCGGCTGATAGCCTTCTGCACAGTAGTTGTACTGACAGGCTTTGCAGTTGTGACAGCTGTGTTGTTCTTATACGCGATGACGGCCGTGAGGAACGTCTCGCCGTAGTAAGACTGGTTTGCCTTTTTCGTGAACACGTGGTTCATCGTAGTAGAGGTCGTTGTAACGGTCTTCGTGTCAAAGGGATTGTTAATACCCTGACTCGCGAAGTAAGTCTTAACAACGTACTTCGTAGCTCCTGTTACGGCGCTCCATGATACGGAAATCTTGCCGTCATAGACATGAACAGTAGGAGTGACGGTTCCGGTAGGAGTCGGTTCCGTAGGCTTTACGGTAGGTGCCTGTGTGGCAGGCTGAGTGGGAGCCTGTGTGGGAGGCACTGAGGGGGAATAGGTATGAGTTAAAAGGGAAGAAAACGGCGAAAGGTGCTTTTGATGGTCAGCCGTCACGCAACGGACGGCGTAGCTGTATGACGATCCGCCTTTGACGTTCGTGTCAGTATAAGACAAAGCGGTCGTATCTGCCAAGTGGTACCACTTGCCGCCCGACTTTTGGAATACGCGGTAGAGCGGTGCGCCAGATACCTTGTTCCATGACAGCTTGATACCGTCAGCGGCAGAAGCGGCGGTTACGGCAGGAGCGGAATAGTTGTTTGATTCGGGGAGCGCGAGCGTGACATTTTTCTTGCCGACCGTGACGGTGGACGGTATCGCGACAGACGCGACCTTCCTCATTATAAAG
The DNA here is from genome assembly GCF_016680995.1 of Ruminococcus difficilis. The sequence goes on from NZ_JAEQMG010000041.1 coordinate 173,046, forward strand.
GTTGCGTCGGAGATATCGAAATCATCGGACGGATTCACGTTGCCGAGTGTAGCGACCGCGTTGTTGGTATCGGTTTTGAGGTTGGCAAGAACATACTGAATCATGGTAGCGTCCATGACGGTGACCTGTCCGTCAAGGTCTGTGTCGCCCGCGGTATAAATCGCCGATTCGCCCAATGGAACAGGCGAGTAAACATACCGCCAACCGCTATTGTTATAAGAGCTGGTAAAGCGGCTTTCATCAGCGCTGATACAGCGAACGGTATAGGTGTAGGTTGTGCCTTTGGTTACATCGGTATCGAGGTATGAGGTCGCGGCGGTAGTGGTCATCTTGACCCAGTTGCCGTTGCCATTCTTATAATACACACGATACTTGGCGGCATTGGGAACCTTGCCCCATGTGATTTTAACACCGTTCGTCATACTCTCTAATTTGGTGATTTGGGGCGTGTCCATATTATATGTATACGTCCATCCCGCAGAATAAAAATCACTGGTGAATTCGGTCATCTTCGCGTTCATACAGCGAACGGTATAGGTATAGGTTGTACCCGAGCTAACATTGGGATGAACAAATGAATTAGAAGAAGTTTCGCCTATCTTCGTCCATCCGTCACTGCTCTTGTAGTAGACGCGATATACCTCTGCGCCCGATACTTTTCCCCAAGTGATTTTCACGCCGCTGTCAACGCTGTCAAAGCCGGTAATCATGGGGGTGCTGAGCTTGGTCGGCTTGGGTGCCGTGGTGGGTTTTGTGGTAGGCGCGACCGTCGGCTTCGGAGCTGTTGTGGGCTTTGTGGTAGGAGCAACCGTCGGCTGAGTGGAATTCGAGTATTTGATAAAGGTGTCGCCATAACCGGTGACAGGGTCTTTGTTTTTGTCCGCGCCGAACACATAAAAATAGTAGGTAGTGCCGACCTTGACGTTCTTGTAAAGCAGACTGCATGAGGTGGTGTAGGTCGTTTCAACATCGTCGGCAGTACATATATTAATACCGTACTGATACGCGCCGACGTTCGACCATTCCAGATAGATTCCGTTACTGCGGTTTTCTATCTTAGTGATTGTCGGAGCGTCCACACCGCTGTCGGCGAGCTGTGAAACATCCGCGCCGCTGTCGGCGAGATTGTCGGAGTTCGCGGCGGCAGTCGGCAGGGCGGTCAAGACCGTGAGCACCACAATCAGAACCGCGAGAAACAGGGATAGCTTTTTCTTCATTTTCATCTTCCTTTCTTGGGCTTTTCTATTGAAATAGATGATTAGAAGAATAGAAAAGTTTTTATGTTTTACAAATATATATACACGCATACTTGCTGTGTGTGACAAATAAAAAAGCGCAAGCCGAAGCCTGCGCCAAAAACACAGCTCCGATTGTTGCGACACAATTTCCGAATCACTAATATAGCAAGTGGAATAGAGCGTGTGTTTTTAAAAAGAAAACACACACTATATTAGTGATACAATCTATAAAATTGTGTCGCAAGACCAATATATCACAAGATTATTGAAAATGCAATAAAAAAAGCGTAGCTCAACGAATCGAGCCACGCCGAAAAACACATAGCTCATTCTTGTTGCTACACAATTACATTTCACTGCTATCATTACGGCATTGAAAAGCGAGCTTGCATTTTTACCAAAGAAAAATGAAGCATAACGATAGCAAAAGTATTTGCATATTAAAATGTAATTATGTAGCAAATAAATCATACCACAAAAGTATACCAAAAAGCAATCCTTATTATAAAAATATAAGTAATATAATATAGTATTTCATGCGTGCATACGCGCGTGCGCGCATACATTTATATCCCATCCCGACGCACGCTTGCGTGCGATCGGGATGGGATCACTAGAGATTTCAAGCATTACAAAGAATACAAGGGTCAGTTTTTGATGATAATGCAACGACTGACAGAACAAAAAAGTCGCAATCTCGATTGCGAGGGTCGGCGGGCGAGAATATGGATTAAGGGAGCTTTCGCTCCCTCAACCTTATACAACTGCTTTCAGCTTCTTTTCTTCCTCGGCTTTGGCTGAGTAGCTCTGACTGCCGAACATATCACGGATTTCATCAAGTGTTAGCTCTCGATGGCTACGCTTGCGATACGGCTCAGAATGATAATACCATGCTTTCTTTTTGTGCGCCCATCGGAATTTTAACGATTTCAAAACGTCCTTGTAAGGCTGAGTGTTTCCGCTTGCCCAAATCCATGAGCCGCACAACTCAACGTGTACGCCGTTCAGTTTGACAAGGGTATTGATAATGTTGATGAACTCCTGCGGCGTTTCGTCCGTTTCTTTGGTGTAGGTCTCTCCCTGCGCGTTCTGGTGAACATTTTTGAGCCGCTCCCACAGCTTTTCGTATTCTGCTTGCATAACCTTGAATTCTTCGGCGTTGCCGCCGAGGTCGGGGTGTAGCTTCTTCGCCCACGTCCGATATGCTTTTTTTAGCTCCTCGGCGGTTTTACAGTCTGTAAAATATCTCATATTCTGACCCCCTTTGCGCTGAATTTTTCAATGTACTTCTGAATGAGATTGTCGGGCATGCTCTCAAAGTTCTCGCTGTCCGCAGGGGCGTAACAGAGGAAAAAGTCGCCACAAATGAAATCACAAATGCCATTGTTACGATTCAGTAAAAAGCGGTTCGGGGTTAAACCTTCGAGCTTGCCTTCCTCGTTGCAGACAAGAGCCACATCGGGGTCATCGAACGGATAAACGGCTTCGATGTACCCTCCGACGATTTTCTGCATAGCTTCTAAGGTGTGTTCGATTTCCATTACTTTTGGATTCTGAAAGGGTTTTACTACGATAATTTTCATTGTGTTTTGCTCCTTTTTGATTAAGATTTGAAATTGAATATTCGGTAATTCTGAGTTGGTGGGTTTTACTTAACCCGATTTTCAGTTTTATGCTGTTATCACCTGACCTTTCTGTATTTCTGAAATTCGTATAAATCGTCGTCGTATGGGCTTTACGGTGCATACAAAAGCGGAGAGAATAGCGATATGTCAAGAAGCAAACATCGTGAGACGCCGTAGGGCAATTCTTGATATAGCGGTATT